>CAZLPU010000093.1:0-17680 GCA_964561475.1 uncultured Alphaproteobacteria bacterium | reverse complement strand
AGCCTCCATCATGCCTGGAGAATTATTAAACTTATTCGCCACCCAGGTCACTAGGTCAGCTTTCGAAACCGAGCTGCCTCAACCCCTGTTTCGACATTTGTGAGATGTAGGGGTTCTCGGTAAAGGGCTGAACACCTTCTAGCGGACGGCGCACCCGCTCTATCATCCGTGTCCAGACCGCAATTTTGCCGTCGGGAAAAGGCGCCGTGAGATACGCGCGCACCAGTTCCGCCAGATCCGGATCCCACCCCGTGAGATCACCCAGGATCTGCTTGCTGCCCATGTGGAACCGGCGCTGAAGCCGGTAGTGGATTTTCAACAGCCCTTCGATCTCCGTATGCATGGAAAGATGAGCCGCCTCCGGATCAAAGCCCGCCAGACGGCGGACCTTGTCGTCCATATGGTGAAGGTCGAACAGGATCTGGGGCAGGTCCCGCCTTTCAACCGGGGGCGGCTGAAACAGCTTGACCCGGTCCTGCAACGCCGCGACCGCCCCGCCCAGGTCGAACAGGATACGCGCCTGGGCCAGCATGGGCCTGCGTCCGCCCTGGGCCTGGCGATGGCTCTCCGCTTCCAGTTGGGCCAGGGACATGAAGGAGATGTCCACCTTGATGCCGTCGAAAACCGGGTGAAGAACATCCAGACGCGGATTGTCCCGGGCGGTGATCACCTGGGCATCCACATCGCTGCGCTCGGTCACGTCTCCACGGGCGAGGGATCCAAAAAGGAACGCACCCCGATAGTCCGGGTGCCCTTCCAGGGCCGCGATGCGCTCCACAATGGCGAGAAACCGCAGGGGAAGGCGTTCGAGCCCGGTGTTCTCCATCGCCAGACCCTCCCCGCTTCCCCGTGGGCAGCTACTCACCCCGGCGCAGCAGTCGGAAGATCTCCATGAATTTGGGCGGCTGGCCCGTGCGCAGAATGGAACGGCGGAAAAGGCGGCCCATGGCATTCAGGATGAACAAGGCCGTCAGAATGATCAGAACCGTCGTGCCGATAATGTCGAAAAGGGGCGGATCGGCGGAGACCCGCATCATCATGATGTAGGGGGTATAGATCGGCACCCAGGACATGAAGCTGGCCAGCACGCCGTTGGGATCCCGGAAAATGAAGGCAAGCAGAATGAGCGGCACAATCTGAACGAAAGTCAGCGGACCCAGATAGGTCTGGGCGTCGCTGAGGGAACTGGACATCCCCCCGACCGCCAGGAAAACCGCGCCGAGGATCACATAGCCCATAATGAAGTAGAACAGGAATGCGGGCAGGAGCGGCGTGGTCAGAAACAGGTTCACCAGGGACGGGCCGAAAGCGGAATTGCCCGTGGGCAGAGCGGCGAATGCGGTGATGGAGAGCGAAAGCCACACAAGGACAGTGGTCATGCCCACCGCCAGAACGCCGATCAGCTTGCCGATCATCAGTTCATTCGCCGTGACCGAGGAGAGCAGCACCTCGATGATCTTGTTGGATTTCTCCTCGACCACATTGGTGAGGAGCAGATTGGACACCGTGAACAGGCTCACCCACAACACATAGGCGAGAGCAAAGGGAATGAACTGCTCCAGCCGGTCCTGAAGGCCGATGGCGCTGTCCTCGGCTTCCGCCCGGCGCGGGTCGAAACTGTTGATCTGGGCGGATAGATCCTGCACCTCGTCGATCACCGCCGTGTCGATGCCCCGGCTGGCATATTCCCGTTCCCGCAGGATATCGTTCATCACTGCACGCACCTCATCGCGCAGGTCGCCATCCCCGAGATTGGTGCTCCAGTATTCGATGACGGCTTCAGACCAGTCCGCTCCCGCCGCTTCGGCAGGGATCAGAATGGCCGCGAACAACTCCTCACCGTCCCCATCCACACTGATCTGTCTCTGTCCGGTCAGGTAGGGCGCGATGGCTGCGGCAATGTCTTCAAGGGAAGCACGGGGGTCCACACCCGCCGGCACCGGCACTTCCCGCAAGAGCCGCCGGGGCGGTGAAAAGGGCGGCGCATTCTCGATCAAATGGGGGCGGATTTTCTCGATCGCCCGGCTTGTCCCACCCTGGTCCAGGAACGCATCCACATCCAGGTTGGACGGATCCCGGAACATCTCAGGGATCTGATTGTTGTCCTTGGCCTCCGGAGTGGCGAAGACTTGCGCATACACCACGAGGGCGCGCAGCACCTGTTGCTGGTAGCGCCGCTCGAACCGCTCCTCGATCGCATCCTCGAACAGTCCTGACTGATCGATGAGCACGAAATGGCGGGTGGGTTGGGAACTCTCCAGAATGGAGGGCAGGAACAGGCCGAGGGCCAGGAACACCGGGAACATCAGGAGACTGATCCAGAAACCCCGTGTGGTGACGTATTGTTTGTATTCGCGCCAGGCGACGAGACGGATCGCGGTCATGGCTTTAGATCCTCCGCTGCCTGATCGCCCACCATGTGAACAAAGATCTCGTGAAGGGGCGGATCGCTCTGATCGAACTGGCGCAGGCTGATTCCCTGATCGAAGCAGGCTTTCAGCACCCTCTGCGGGTCCGTGCCCTGGACCAGATCCACCTCGTAGCGCCCGGGCACGGTCTTGTCCGCCTCCAGGGACACCACAAAGTCCAATGCCCGGATTGCCTCCACGGAATCGCCGGTCTCAATGCGGATCCGCCGGGGCATCTCCTGGCGGGCTTCGGCCAGGGTGCCCAGGAAGCGGCGCCGACCCTTGGCAATCAGCATGAGCCGGTCGCACAGGCGTTCCGCATGCTGCATGACATGGGTGGAGAAAATGATGGTCCGCTCCCGGTTGGCCAGATCCAGGATCATGTCTTCCAGCACCTGCTGATTGACCGGATCGAGACCGGAAAAAGGCTCATCCAGGATCACCAGTTCCGGCTCATGGGCGATCGCGCTGAGCACCTGGACCTTCTGGGCCATGCCCTTGGAGAGAGCTTCGATCTTGTTATTGGCAAAATCCCCAAGGCCGAAGCGCTCCAGCAACTCCAGCGCCCTGCGCTTTGCCTCGGATCCCTTCAGCCCTTTGAGCTGGGCGAAATAGGCGATGGTCTGGCGGGCCTTCATTTTCTTGTAAAGGCCCCGTTCCTCCGGCAGGTAGCCGATGCGGTTGCGCACCGTCAGGGCGGAGTCCGCGCCAAGAACGGAAATCCGCCCCTGGGTCGGCTGGATGATGTCCAGGATCATGCGCAGGGTCGTGGTCTTGCCCGCGCCGTTGGGACCTAGAAAACCGAAGATGGACCCTGGTTCCACGGAGAAGCTGAGATCGTTCACCGCGGTGAAATCACCATAGGTTTTCGTGACATGGGAAACTTCGAGAACCGGATTGACCAAGGCTGCCCCCCTCTTTCCCTTGCCGGGCTTACACTACCCCGATCATGGCCCGGCTTTGCCGAGCCGGGCAATGGGCCACAACCTTAACGGGATTGGCCGTCGTTCAGGGAGGGGTGCACCACGGAGCCGTCCCGGGTTACCACAGTGGCCTTCAGGATCTCATCATCCCAGTCGGGATTGAGGCCGCCGCTGTCCTTGTCGATCATCAGCCCCAGGAAGTTGAACAGGTTCCGGGCGTAAAGGGATGATGCATCCGCTGCGATCCGGCCCGGGGTATTGGCGAAACCCACGATCCGGACACCGTTCACGTCGACCACTTCGTTCAGGCGGGTCAACGGGCAGTTCCCCCCCTGCTCCACGGCGAGATCGACAATCACCGCTCCGGGAGACATGGAGTGCACCATGGCCTCGGTGACCAGAACCGGCGCGGGACGGCCGGGTATCAGAGCGGTGGTGATCACAATGTCCTGTTTCGCGATGTGCTGGGCCACCAGTTCCGCCTGACGCTTTCGGTAGTCCTCGCTCATCTCCCGGGCATAGCCGCCGGTGGTTTCCGCCCCGTCGGTTTCCTCGCTCTCGACCATCACGAACTTGGCCGCGAGGCTTTCCACCTGTTCCTTGGCCGCGGCGCGTACATCGGTGGCGCTCACCACGGCGCCCAGACGCTTGGCGGTGGCAATGGCCTGGAGCCCGGCAACGCCTGCGCCCATGACGAACACCTTGGCCGGGGGAATGGTCCCGGCGGCCGTCATCATCTGGGGAAAGGCCCGGTCGAACAGGGTCGCGGCTTCCAGAACCGCCTTGTAGCCCGCCAGATTGGCCTGGGAGGACAGCACATCCATGGACTGGGCCCGGGTGATTCGGGGCAGGAATTCCATGGCAAAGGCCTGAACGCCTTGGGCGGCCAGGGCATCGACGATATCCCGGTCACCGAAGGGATTGAGCAGGCAGACCAGGGTGGTACCGCTGGCAAGGGCGCCGGTCTCTTCCGCCGTGGGGCGCTGGACCTTGAGGACGAGATCCGCACCGGCAACCGTGGATGCGTAATCGCCGGTGATCTCCGCACCCGCCTCACGGTAGGCGGCATCCGTGATGCGCGCTGCTGCCCCGGCACCGGTTTCGACCAGGACCTGGGCCCCCATGCCGGCGAATTTGCGCACGGTTTCAGGGGAGGCGGCGACCCGTGTCTCGAATTCCCGGCTTTCCGCGGGCACAGCGATTTTCATGGCATACGGTCCTTTTTCGATTGAGCCCTGTTCACACGGAGCGGCAGGCAGGCCACCTCAGGCCGCAAAGCGGTGCGCTTTTCGCGGCCCCGGGCGCCCCTTGGGTTCGGCTTCCCTCAGAATATAGGACATCAGACCGTGCCGGGCAGGCCCCGTCAAAGAGTTCGCTGCGCAAACACCGGCCCGCGCGGCATCACTCTTTCCGAAGGAGGCTCAGCCGAACAGGATCGCAATGATCACCGAAGCCGCGATGACGAGAAACAGCGATCCGAAAATACCCCAGCCCATGGCGAATACCATCACGAGCCAGGTCACCAGCGCGCCCACGAGAAGGCTGCCGACTTTGAAGGCCGACATGAAGCCTTCCCAGGTTCTTTCGTGCTCGCTCATATCCATGGTGCCGACCTCATATCCGGTGTCCATGTCGTGATCCCCATGCCCGTCATCAGGATGGTCCCCGGTCGTCCCGTGAGAACCACCAATGGTATGGTCAGGCCGATCCACCATGCCACGCCCCTGTCTGCAAAAAAGGTCCAGAATTGCGGCGGATCATAACAAGGCCGCGCCCGGGAACAAGAACCCATTGGGTCCCAACGGGTCCCAAACTTTGGTTAAGGATCCCGCAGATCGGCAAGAGGGTCGTCCATGGGTCCCACGATCCGGTTGGGACGGGAGTGATCCCAGTCGGTCAACAGCGCCCGCAACGCCGCGACAAAGGCCAGGGGCTGGTCGAGCATGATGTGGTGACGGGCTTCGGGGATCTCGATCACCGGAACCGCGTGCCCCAGCAGACTGAACATGTAATCCCCCACGCTTGCGGGGAAAATCGCAGAATACTCGCCCCGGAAAATGCCGATGCGGCACCGGGTCTGGCGGAGGCGATCGGAAATGTCGCCGATGGAAAACCGCTGCCATATGTGCGGATCGAACTTCCACATCCAGCCCCCGTCCGCCTGTCTCAGGGAATGCCGGGCGATGTAGTCCATGATGTAGAGGTTTTCGCAGGCCTGGGGCGGAGCCAGCCGGAACCGGGCCAGGGCCGCCGGCAGATCCTCGTAGATCTTGTGGGGGCGCACCTCCCGGGGCGGTCCCCGATGGGAGGGCCCCGGCGGATTGACCGGACTGTCCACCAGGACCGTGCCCGCAAGATGCTCCCCATAGAGGGCGCCGGTCAGGATGGTGACAAAGCCCCCGAAACTGTGGCCCACGATGATCGGGCGGATTTCATGGTCGAAGAGGCCCGCAGCCTCGCACACAGCCATCTGCTCCCGGGCGAACAGATCCATGGCGTAGGTATTCCGCTGGTCGCTGTCCCCCATGCCCCCCAGGGTCATGGCCACCACGTGATAGTCCCGGGCCAGGTATGGAGCGATGAAATCCCACCAGTGTTCATGGGCGCCGTTGCCGTGGGTGAGCAGCAGCCCCGGGCTGTCGGGATGCCCCCAGGTCGTGTAGCTGATCACCGCCCCTTCCACCTCCACGGTGCCCGGACGCCCGATCTGAGCCACGGCACGGGTGAACCAGTTCGGCGCCGCCGGCCGCTCCCCCCGGAAGGGAGCCAAGGGCCCCTGTTTGGGACCTTCCGGAACCGGGTCGACGGCTTGCATGCGGCTTTTGTCGTCGGAAGATGAAGTGTTCACGGCTTCAATGCGCCTTCCTGTCTCCAAGGCCCTTGTTCACCCAAGCGCCAGCCACCTCGAGTCGGCCACCTTTGCGCGGGCCACCCTTAACCGGAGAGGGCCGTTCAGACACCCGGGTAATACAGCAGGTCCAACTGGGGCGGCTTGTAGCCTGCCTGGGACGCCATGCAGTGGCAATGGCCCCGATGATGGGTCTGATGGTTGAAAAAATGCCCAATGGTGAACGCAAGCGGCTTCGCCTGGGCCTCCCCCGCCATATTGCGGTATTCCAGGGTTCCGGCAAGATCCTGATCCTGCAACCGGCCCATGGCTGCGATGATCCGGTCATCCTCCAAATCCCGCGCGGCGCGCAGGGACGCCAGGTCTGCGAAGAGTTCCGCATCAAGACGGTCCGGGTGCTCGCCCTCTCCGGTAAAGCGTTTCAGCCAGATCCGGTCGGCAACCAGAATATGGTTGAGGGTGGCGTGGATGGAGCCGAAAAAGGCCCCCCGGTCGAGCCGGTAGGCATCCTCCGGCATGGCGGCCACATGGTCATAAAGGACCGTGTTGGCCCATTGATTGTAGCGGGCCAGAAGCTGGGCGTAGGCGGCGGTGATCACGGCAATGGCTCCTTGTTGTGGGAATGGGCCGGGTTCACAGTTCAGGGTTGGGTCCAGATTTCAGGGCCGCACGCCCAGCAGCTTGAACACACCGGTGCCGGTCATGACCGTGCGATCACCGGACCAGATCCGCCCCCGGACGGAAATCACATCGCCGTCCTCCCCGGTGATCTCGCCGGTACCCTCCACCCAGTCCCCCAGCCTTGCGGCGGAAACGAAATCGGTCAGCAGGCGCACGGTGACCCAGAAATGATCCGGATGCTTGATCGACACACAATGGCCGAACGCCACGTCGGCAAAAGCCATGAGCATGCCCCCATGGCAGTTGTTCATCCCGTTGGCATGGTGTTCGGCCACATAGAAGCCCCGCACATACTCCCCGTCCGGCTCGATCCGCTCAAACAGGGGCCCCATCTGCCGCCCGAACCCCCGCACCCAGTTCATTTGTACGAACCCCTCGGGGATCTCGTAGGCACGGTCTGCCAGAAGATCGTCGGTCATGGTGGTTGGCTCCAGCAAGCGGGGACAAGATGACCAGCACTGTTCAAAACCCCGTTGTCCGGGTCAAGGGTGGCCCGAAACCGGCGCCCGATCGGCCGGAAACAGCAAAGGTTCCTCAGCAGAGGGGAGAATACACCGGAGATCGCACAATCAGAATGAGATTGCCACTCGGTGTCATTTTTACCGGCGTTGCGCCTCGCGCGGGAGTGGATTTTGTCCCGGCCATTGGGGGGCCAACCCAGGCCCGATGCGCGTAAATATCAAGGAAACAGGGGCTAGGGCCTCCCCCTTTCACCAGGCATCACCACCGGACAGATCTGGCAAGGCCCACAACACATAGCACTTTAATTTGCGATTGATTTTCAATGTTGACTGTTTATGGTGCCGCCTATTGACCACATGGGGGCCCAAAGATGTCGAGTTTTCCTCTTCGCCTGTCCGGCGCTACCGCCTTATCCCTGACCGTCGCCGCGGCATTCAACGTGGCTCAGGCGGCGGAGGACGCCGCCGGGATGCCCTTGACCGACAAGGTCCTGGTGACGGGACAGTATCTTTACACTGATCAGGTCAATGCCCTCCGGTCGCCCACGCCGATCATCGACGTGCCGCAAAGCCTGTCGATCATCACATCGGACCGGATCACCCAGCAGGGTTTCACGAGCATCGGCGACCTCGTGGACTACACCCCGGGGGTCAACACCTCCCAGGGGGAAGGCCACCGGGATGCCATCGTGTTCCGGGGCGTCCGTTCGACGGCTGACTTCTTCATCGATGGCGTTCGGGATGACGTTCAATATTATCGCCCGCTCTACAATCTCGAGCAGGTCGAGATCCTCCGTGGACCCAATGCCCTTCTTTTCGGGCGCGGCGGCACCGGCGGCATCCTGAACCGGGTCACGAAAAAGGGTGTGCTCGGTGAGCAGTTCACCGGCTACAAGGCCTCCGTCAATACATTCGGGGAGTTCGGCGTTGAGCTGGACACCAACTATGGGATCGGCGATCGATCAGCCATCCGTCTCAACGCAATGTATGAAAGCCTGGACAACCACCGCGATTTCTATGACGGGGATCGTTTCGGTGTAAATCCTACGGTCAAGGTTCAGTTCAGCTCGGCGACCATCCTCGATGTCTCCTACGAGTATGTGAACCATGAGCGGTTCATTGACCGGGGTATTCCTACGGGTGCGGACGGACGGCCCGTTGAAGCATTCGAAGACATCGTCTTTGGCGACTCGGATCTGAATACCACGGAGCTTGAGGCCCACTTGTTCCGGGCCATTCTGCAGCACCAGTTTTCAGAGGCGATCAAAGGCCGTCTGAGTGCCTTCTACGGCGACTACGACAAGTTCTATCAGAACTTCTATGCATCCGGTTATGACCAGGCGAACACGCCGGATATTGTCACGCTGGATGGATATGTCGACACGACACAACGGGAAAACCTGATCCTGTCCGGCGACCTGATCGGTGAATTCACCACGGGCTGGCTACAGCACACCATCGTGACCGGAGTCGAATACATCGACACCGTCAACAACAATGATCGATTCAATTCGTTCTTCGATCAGACCCAGGATGATAACGAACAGTTCTTTATCGAACGCCCGCTCTCCCTTCGCGGCGGGACAGGCATCAATGCGGACGGCCTGATCACCACAAACAGTTTCTCCACGGATCTGAACGACGATACGGAAGCTGATCTTACCGTCTTCTCGGCCTATTTCCAGGATGAGATCCAGATCACCAGCTGGCTCGATCTGGTTGTCGGGGTCCGGTTCGACAGCTTTGATATTGAAGTTTTCGATGTGCCGGCCAATGAAACCCGGAGCCGGACCGATGAAGAATTCTCCCCCCGGCTCGGCGTGATCTTCAAGCCTAAAGAGAACATCTCCATCTATGGCAGCTACAGCGAGTCCTTCCTGCCCCGCAGCGGCGAGCAGTTCGCCAACATCAACGGAGACAACGACCGTCTGGACCCGGACACTTTCACCAATCTTGAGGTGGGCATCAAATGGGATTTCAGTTCCGGCTTGAGCCTGACGGCGGCCCTTTTCGAGATCGAGCAAAGCTCGCCCCAGGTGTCCGACAATGATCCGGAAACACTGGATGTCATCGACTCGGAGACCCAGGGGTTCGAAATCCAGCTTCTCGGCCTGATTACGGACAATTGGTCGATTGCCGCCGGATACAGCTACCTGGACGGGGAAATTGTCGATCGCGGCGGCCCCACAGGGCTCACACCCCGGGAACTGCCCGAGCACATGGCCTCACTCTGGACAGCCTATCAAATCACGGAAAATCTCGGCGTCGGTCTTGGGGTGGTCTACCAGGACGAAAGCTTCATCAACAACAGCAACAGCGCCGTCCTCCCCAGCTACACCCGGGTGGATGCTGCAGTGTTCTACGATGTCTCGGAGACACTCCGCGTCCAGGTCAATCTGGAGAACCTGACCGACACGCTCTACTTTCCCAACGCCCACAGCACCCATCAGGCCACCGTCGGCGCCCCCCTCAATGCACGCTTTACCGTAAGCGGACGGTTCTGACCTTTACCAAAGTGCCGGCCTGAAGTTTTATGATACCCCATGTCCGGGCACCCTCGCCCGGGCAAGGGCTGCGGCCTGGGCCTCGGCCACACCGTCCAGGGAGAAGTTCTCTATGGCTTCGTTGAACAGGCGGTAGAAATTCAATTCCGCCCCCAGGTGCAGAAACACCGCGCCCAGGCCGATGGCCGCCCGGTCCATGAACACGAACTCCCGGGGCGGCGTGACCGGACCACACTCCTTGAGGGCCTTGTGCACCTCAAAGGCTTCCCGGCGGCCATACTCGCCCGGTGAAATGCCATCGGCAATGGAACGCACCCGGTCATCGAGCAGGGGGCGATAGATGAACCGGGCCCAAATGTTCAGGGCTTCGATCAGCTCGTTGGAGAGGCTGGAAAAACCCCAACGCTCATAAGCCGAGACGATCAGGTCCCGGTCATCCCGCAGGAGACCGTGGTAGAGATCCGTCACCCCTCGGACGAAGCTCGCCGGGAAAATCCGCACACAGCCGAAATCCAGCAGGTTTATCCCGTCACCGTCGCCGCGTACGGCATAATTGCCCAGATGGGGGTCTCCGTGGATCACCGCATACCGGGCGAAGGGCCGCCACCAGGCCTGGAACAGAGCCTGGGCAAGGCGGTTGCGCACCTCAAGCGGGTGCTCCTTGAAGGCCAGGATGGGCGAGCCGTCAAGCCAGGTCATGGTCAGAAGACGATCCGTGGACAGATCCTCCACCACCTCAGGTACGGTGACTTCCGGGACCGGCTCCAGCATGGCCCCGTAGAGGCGCATATGGGCGGCTTCCCGGCCGTAATCCAGTTCTTCGCGCAGGCGTTCGGCCAGTTCCTGGGCGATTTCAGAGGGGTCGATGGCCGCATCCATGCGCCGGTAGATGGAAAAAAGCACCTGAAGCTGGCTCAGATCCGCTTCCACCGCCGACTGCATATCCGGATACTGAAGTTTGCAAGCCAGCTTGCGCCCGTCCGGGTGAGACGCCCGGTGAACCTGCCCCAGGGACGCGGCAGCAGCAGCCTCCTGTTCGAAGGCGCTGAAGCGGCTCTGCCAGCCCGGCCCCAGTTCCGCACGCATGCGCCGGCGCACGAAGGCCCACCCCATGGGCGGCGCATTGGTCTGAAGCTCCGCCAGTTCCTCGGCATATTCCGGGGGCACAAGATCCGGGATCGTGGCCATGATCTGGGCCACTTTCATGAGCGGGCCTTTCAGCCCGCCCAGCGCCATTTTCAGATCAGCCGCATGCCGGGCGTGGTCGGGACCGCCGAAGATCCGGGCCCCGGCATAGCGGGCCGCAACCCCGCCGACGCCCGCGCCGACCCGGGCATACCGGGCCATCCGCCCGCCGAAAGTCGCCTTTTCATCCGCCATGGCACCCGCCTGTCCTGATCCAAGCCCATATCCGGCGCCGGGCCTGATGGGCGCCTACCGGTCCATCGCTTCCAGCTCGTCAATCATCCGTTCAATCAGATCAAGGCCACGGTTCCAGAAGGCCGGATCCCGGGCATCGAGCCCGAACGGCTTGAGAGCTTCATCGTAACGCTTCGTTCCGCCGGCCCGCAGCAATTCCATATAGCGCTCGACAAAGCCTTCACTACTCTGATCGTAAAGGTCGTAAAGCGCATTCACGAGACCGTCGCCGAAGGCATAAGCATAGACATAGAACGGGGTGTGAATGAAATGCGGCACGAGGCTCCAGTAGCCTTCATATCCTTCCAGATCAATGATCGGGCCAAGGGCTGCGTCCTGGGTCTGACGCCAGAGCCGGCCGAACTCATCGGGGGTCAACTCTCCGTCCCGGACGGCGAAATGAACCGCCTTTTCAAACTCATAGAACGCGATCTGACGGACCACGGTGCCAAGCTTGTCCTCCACCTTGGACGCAAGCAGGAACCGGCGCCGGGCCGGATCGGTCTCTGAATCAAGCAGGGCACGGAAGGTCAGCATCTCACCGAAAACACTGGCCGTTTCCGCCAGGGTCAGGGGCGTGTTGGACAGCATCAGCCCCTGTTCCGCCGCCAGGGTCTGGTGCACCCCGTGGCCGAGTTCGTGGGCCAGGGTCATCACGTCCCGGGATTTGCCGCGATAATTGAGCAGAATATAGGGATGCACGCTGGGCACGGTCGGGTGGGCGAAGGCCCCGCCGGATTTGCCGGGACGGGCCGGCGCATCGATCCAGCCTTTGTCGAAGAACCGGGCCCCGATATCAGCCATGGTGGGAGAGAACCGGCCAAAGGCGCCGAGCACCCGGTCCCGGGCCTCATCCCAGGGGATGACCGCCGTATCGCCGCCGGGCAGGGGCGCGATCCGGTCCCAGTATTTCATCCGCTCCAGGCCCATGGCCTTGGCCTTCCAGGCCATGAAACGGTGGGACAGACGGCCATAGGCGTCCTGCACCGCACTGCTCAGGGCTTCCACCACTTCACCATCCACATCATTGGACAAATGGCGGCCTTCCGTCGGAGAAGCGAGCCCCCGCCACCGGTCGTCAATGGCCTGATCCTTGACGATGGTGTTGAAGATCAGCGCGAAAAGATCGTGGTTTTCCGCCGCCCCGTCGGCAATGGCCTTGGCGCTGGCTTCCCGGCGGGAGCGGTCGGGATCCGTGAGCCGGTCGGTGGCCTCCACAAGGGTGAGCTTCTCGCCATCGACGGTGACCCGTAACCCGGCGATGGTCTGATCGAACAGGCGGGTCCAGGCGGTGCGTGCGGTTTGCGAGCGCTCGAGGGACAGCCGCTCCAGATCCTGGGAGAGCCGGTACGGACGCAAGAGGCGCAACCGCCGCAGCCAGGGACGGTATTTCGCCAGATGGGCCGATGTCTTGAGGGCCTGCTCCAGCACCTCGTCGTCGATGTCGTTCAACTCATGTTCGAAAAACAGCAGCCCGCTCGACAAGGTGGTCAGGCGGTTTTGCATGTCCGCATAGAATTTCGCCCGGGCCGGGTCGGAGCTTTTGGTGGTGAACACAAGCCCCGCAAAGCTGCCCAACCGCCCGATCCGCTCTTCGATCGCCTCATAGCGCATGACCGCGCCGCCGAGGGTGCCGTCCGCCGCCACGGAAGGCAGGGTGCCGGCAAATTCCTTGGCGAACGCCTCGATGTCCGCTTCAAGAGCCGCCAGATCCGCCTGGATCCGGGGATCGTCCAGGCCGGCATAAAGGTCGTCGAGGCGCCATTCAGGCAGACTGTCCATGTCCAGGGCCCCGCTTTGGGCGGCGGCGTGGCAGACGGGGAGGGATGAAGGTGTCTTGGCAATCGTCATGGTCGGTTAACATCTCCCTGGTCCGAACGGACAGATGGCGGGGCATGATTTTGCGGCCTGGGGGCCGATTGGGCTTAACAAATGGGGAGGGAGCAGGGCTGTGTCCATGCCCCCTTCGGCGCGGATGACGAAAGCGCGGCAATCGATAATGATTTGAGGACGAAAGCCATGACACGCGAACCCGACGGGCCGCCTCCCCCGCAAACCCCTCGGGAGGCCGGCAAAGACACCATCGATGCCCCCCATGAGGCCAACTTGGGGCCGCCGAAAGCCGACATGGAGCGCGTCTTCCAGGTCTGGCGGCGGCTTTCCCGGGCCTTCCCCACCTCAAGCCTTCTGGTCACTCCCACATTCTCGCGCAGTGCGTGGGCCTATTTCGGGAACGACCTGATCAGCGGTTTGTTGCAGTCGAAAGACCAGCAAAAAGCTCATGATCTCATGGCCTCGTTGAATGGGCCGGATTTGAAAGTTCTGCATCAATTGGCGCTGATGAATGTGCGGCGCGGTGAGTATTCCTTCCGCTTTATCGCCCTCGCATTCGTGACAGGTCCCATCGCCGTGTTCCTGGCGCTCAATGAGATCGCGCCTCAGATGGTGACGACATTGTGGGAAATGCGCGGCGCAAGCTTCCTGATCGTGCTGCTGATCTATTCCGCGTTTGTCACAGTCTTTTTCGCCGGACTCTGGCGGATGCGCCAGCTCTCCCATTTCGTCGAATACGAGACCATCCTCCGGGGTTTAAGCCCGCTTGACGACACGCCCACCGAAGACGAGGAACTGGACGCTTCCCCTCCCCAGTCCTGATCCGCGCCGTCGCCGGATCTCTCGCACGCTCGACCCGGTCCACCAACTGCACCCGCAAAAAACCGTGCCGAATCGGGGCACCGGTTAAGAGCCTCTTTACCATTTTTGAACACAATCGGATTTCGCGAGCTTCGAGACGACCACCGGAGTGGAGTTGCGCCTGGCGAAGGGGGTGAGGCGATCCGGCGGCCGAGGGGACTGGGCAGGCGTTGCAGTGGGAACTGCGGCGCCTTCACGGATTCCCTTGGGCTGTCAGTGCTCCCCCATTTTTCACGCTGACCATGGCCAGCCCAAGGATATCCGATGACGCAGACCATTCTGATTGTGGATGACGACCCCACCCAGCGCCGCCTGATCGAGGCGGTGATCACCCGTCTTGGACATAAGGTGGCCCAGGCCGGCGGCGGCCAGGAAGCCCTGGACCTTCTGGCCGGCCCCACGGGCGGAGACATTTCCCTCGTACTGCTCGATCTGGTGATGCCCCAGGTGGACGGGCTCGTGGTCCTGAGCGACATCAAGCCCAAGCGGCCCCATCTGCCGGTGATCGTGCTCACCTCCCAGGGCAGCATCGACACAGTCGTGAGCGCCATGCAGGCGGGGGCCGATGATTTCCTGGTCAAACCGGCAGCGCCCGAGCGGATCCAGGTTTCCATCCAGAATGCCCTGCGTCTCAATGCCCTCAGTTCGGAAATCAACCGTCTGACCAAGCGTCAGAAGGGCAAGATGACCTTCGACGACATCATCGCCAAGAGCGCGGCCATGCAGCAGGTGGTTCGGCTTGGCCGCCGGGCGGCGGGCTCGAACATCCCCATCCTGATCGGCGGCGAAAGCGGGGTCGGCAAAGAGGTCATCGCCCGGGCGATCCAGGGGGAGAGCGAGCGCTCCGGCAAGCCTTTCGTGACCGTGAACTGCGGCGCCATCCCGGAAAACCTCGTGGAAAGCATCCTGTTCGGCCATGAGAAGGGGGCCTTCACCGGCGCCACGGACAAGCATGCGGGCAAGTTCCAGGAGGCCAATGGCGGCACCTTGTTCCTGGACGAGATCGGCGAATTGCGTCCGGACATGCAGGTGAAACTGCTGCGCGCCCTCCAGGAAGGGGAAATCGACCCCGTGGGCGCCAAGAAGCCGGTGAAAGTGGACATCCGGTTCATTTCCGCCACGAACCGGGACCTTCTGGCCATGGCCCGGGACGGGGATTTCCGGGAAGATCTGTATTACCGCCTCAATGTCTTCCCCATCGACGTGGCCTCCTTGCGCGAGCGCCGGGAAGACATCGCGGATCTGGTGCGCCTGTTCGTCCAGCGTTTTGCGGCGGAAGAAGGCAAGAAACTCCAGGGGATTGATCCGGCGGCCCTGGATCTTCTATGCCGGTACGACTGGCCCGGCAATGTTCGCCAGCTTGAGAATGCGGTCTTCCGGGCCGTGGTGCTGTGCGACCGGGACCAGTTGACCCTGGAAGACTTCCCCCAGATCGCCCAGTTCGCCCAGGCCCGGCCCCTGGCCCCGTCCGCATTCGAAACCCAGGCCACCGCGCCGGTGCAACACCCCGTTGTTCAGGGCACGGCAAACCCCGCAGGCGCACCGGCCTTCGCCGTCCCTGCCTCCTCTCAATCGTCTCCCCCATCGGCTCCGGCGCCCTATCCCGCACCGTTTTCCCCATCCGGCCAGCCGGACCAGCCCTTCACCGATCAATCGGGGACAGGCCTGGCCGCAGCCTATGGCATGGGTGCGGTTGACGGCGATCAGGATGGCGAGGCCGGATCCTCCGACGGGATCCGGATTGTCAACGACACGGGCCATCTGCGCACCCTGGAAGACATTGAAGGCGAGATGATCCGCCTGGCGATTGACCGGTATGCAGGCCACATGTCGGAAGTCGCCCGCAGGCTCGGGATCGGCCGCTCCACCCTCTACCGCAAGGTGCGGGAACTGGGCCTCGATGTCCGGGCCCAGAACACCGGCTGACCGGTCCGCACCGTTTGCCGAGAGATCCAGAGCGCCGGATGCTGATCATCCGGCGCTTTTTTTGGTCTGAACCGGTGAATGGGGTCAGGTGAACGGCGCCTGGCAGGCTCCCCCGGCAATTGCCCGGCTTCTCCCCGCTTTCTTGAGAACACCGGCGCAGAGGCGTTCACGGGATTGGCCCTGATTGGAGATATTGTCAGGAAATGCGGGCATGGTTAGCATTCCAACCGGTTGCCCAACCGGTTGCGAGGGCCTGGCCCTACTCGAGGCTGCGCAAGCAGGGTTAAGACACTTACATGAATGCCGGTTTTGTGTGTTTTCCCGGTCTGGACCGAAGTGCGGTCAGGCCCGTGCATACGCGCTGGAAACCGGCATCCACTGGCAAACTGACACCAAGTCAAGAGGCGCGAGGCCCATGTCCGAGGAAACGAACCAATTCGATCCCAAAAGGTCCAATGCCGAAACGGCATCCCAATGGCAGATCGATGTCAATCAGGATCCCTATTCGGTCCCCCTGGAGCAGTTGAACGTCGCCCATGACGCCCTGTTCGAAGCCAACAAGATGCTCCCCTATTTCGAGCGTTTGCGGGAAGAGGCACCGGTCCATTACTGTGCGGACAGTCAGCATGGACCCTACTGGTCGATCACCAAGTTCGACGACATCTTCTATGTGGACACCAACCACCAGATTTTCTCGTCCGACATCCGCAATGGCGGGATCCGCCTGGGCCAGCGGCCCATGGAGGGGGAGCCGGACCCGACCTTTCACCTGCCGATGTTCATCCAGGAAGACCCGCCCAAGCACGATGATCAGCGCAAGGTGCTCACGCCGAAATTCACCGCCGAAAACATGGCTGAGCTTGAAGGGTTGATCCGTGAAAGGGCCGCCCTCATCCTGGACAGCCTGCCCGTGGGCAAGGAATTCAACTGGGTGCGGGAGGTCTCCGTTGAACTGACCGGCCGGATGCTGGCCACCATTCTGGGCGTGCCCCAGGAAGACCGCCACAAGCTGATCCACTGGTCCGACACGGTGGAACGGCTGGCCAACCCGGAATATTTCGAGACCATGGAAGCAGGCTTCCAGGAACTCTGGAAGTGCTGGGAATACTTCGAGGGTATCCGCCAGGAACGGGCCAAGGCGACGACCCCGGGCGACGACCTGATCTCCATGCTGGTCCACGGTGAGGCGACCCGGGAAATGACGCCCAATGAATATCTGGGCAACATGCTTCTCTTGATCGTGGGCGGCAACGACACGACCCGGAACTCGATCTCCGGCGGGGTGCTCGCCCTCAACCAGTTCCCCATGCAGTATGATCTGCTCAAGGCCAATCCAGCGGTGATCCCCAACATGGTCTCGGAAATCATCCGCTACCAGTCGCCGGTGGCCCATATGTGCCGCACCGCCATGGAAGACACGGAAATCCGTGGCCAGAAGATCAAGAAGTTCGACAAGGTCGCCATGTGGTATGTCTCGGGCAATCGGGACGAGGAGAAGATCCACGACGCGAACGCCTTCATGATCGACCGGCCCAGGGCAAGGCAGCATCTCAGCTTCGGCTTCGGCATTCACCGGTGCCTTGGCATGCGCCTGGGAGAAATGCAGCTCCGGGTCCTGTGGGAAGAGATCCTGAAGCGGTTCGAGCATGTGGAAGTGACCGGCGAGCCCAAATATCTGCGCTCCTGCTTCATCAGGGGCATCACCGACCTGCCCGTGACCCTGCACCCGCGCTGATCCGTCCCGAGACGGTATTTAGAGCGGCGGGCGCAAAATCACGATCACCTTTAGACAGGGTGGCCGCCGCTCTAGTTTTTT
>CAZLPU010000092.1:0-17838 GCA_964561475.1 uncultured Alphaproteobacteria bacterium | reverse complement strand
CCACTGCGCCGCCCTCGCGGAGGCGCCTCGCGCCGTGAGCGAAAAAACTAGAGCGTCAGAGCCGCTCCGCTGGTGGCTTCAAGTCACTTGGTGTCTTGCAGAACTTGTCGGGTGAAATGGTAAACGACCTCCCGGCATTTCTCATGACGTCACATAGGGCTGGCGCGGCCCGATGCCAGACCTGATCCTGCCCCTCCTTGCGATGCGGACCTTTCAGAATGCAAAAAAGCCGATCCCGTACCAACGGAATCGGCTCTTGTTCTCCATGCCCCACGGGCATGCCCTGAAAGCAGAGTCTTACTGCATCCAGTGATCAATATCGATTTTGTAGAAGCGGTAAGTCATGCCACCCGTATCAGTGGACAGGATCAGCCGGTTGTCGGGGCTGAATTCGGTGAAGGCACCACCGGATCCCCAGCTGATCAGCAAATTCTCCTGACCATCCGTGCGCGGCACAAACATCAGATAGCCCGCGGTCCGCACCACCCGCTCCGGGTAGGTCCATTCCCGTTGATAGGTCGCGGTCATGGCTGTTTCGTCAATCTTGTAGGAGACGACGCGGGTGTAGTCGTGCCGGGTCTGGATGGGTGCGCCGTAGATAATCGACCCCTCGCGATACTCCGGCGTGTCGTAGTGGCCATTGTCGAAAACGAACAACTCGTCACCGCGCATGATCCCGGCATGGAGTGTGCTGATGCCCCCGAGCGGATCACCGATATAGGTGAATTGGTTGGAAGGGGTGGCGGGGTCGGCGATGACCCAGTTCACCTCGCCCGACGGGTAATCGACATTCGCGATGGCGCGCAAATACCGTGCGGAGATAAGTAACTGCTCATTGTCTGGAGTAAATCGGATGCCATTCGTGTGGAAATAATCCCACTCCGCATAGCGATCTTTGGGCAGGTAGCTGGTGGATTGATCCGGCAGGAAATGATCAATCGAATCCCATTCGAAGACCACATTTCCTTCCCGGTCGAGTTCCACGAGGTAGGTGCTGGTCACGTTCGTGTCCAACGTCTCGCCATTCTTGAGTTCAGTTCCAGCTGGGTGGATCCGGTAGAACAGGTTCTGGATCGTGTCCCAAGGCGTCACGTCGATATGGTGGCCATCATCAAACTGGTCGATATGACGGGGAATTTCTGTCGCCGTGGGCTCCCCTTTGCCCTGGACAAAACTGCGGGTGATGGCCTCGGCGAAGTTCTCCGCCGTGTCCATCGCGATTTCCTTGTAGATGAAACCGTGTTCGGGCAGCAGTCCTTCATCCTTCTCGGTTGTAATCGGCAAGTAGATCAAACGTGGCGCATAGTTGTCGTATTTGAGAGGCGTGCCGAATTTGTCGAGCACGAAATTCACGTAAGGAAGATATTCCCGGTGTTCGAAATCCAGGCTGGCGGCGAGATCTGCGGCGATGAAATCGTCAAAGCGCTGCTTTTGGGATTTGCGAATGGTGTTGATGGTACCCACGACACCGTTCAAATACAGGGACAACCGCATCATTCTCTGTGGCGGGAAGGTCGGGTTATTGGGAGCCGCCTGCATGCCGGTGATGATCCCTGGTGCCACATCCTCTACGGAACTGATTTTTGTCTTCAGGGGCGGGAAGGTATGGGGCATCACCAGAATGACGTAATTGGCACGGCGGGCACCATCTTCTGTCTCGGCGGAGAGCACGAACTCACGCCCATGGTCCTGCGCGCTCAGCTCAATGGGAGTTGTGGGGGAAAGCGGCTCGCCGTTCAGGGTGACCGACGCCACTGGCCCATTCCAGGATTGGGTCACCGTCAGGCGATCCGAAGCCCGATAAGGATACCAGGCATAGCGTCGGATCTCGGGCATGAAATTCGGGTAGACATGCACGTCCAGGGACGAAACCTCTGCCAAATTGCCGCCCAGGTTCTGATCAAAGGTCAGATCTGCCAGCAGGCCAGTATCACCAGGAGAGGTTTGTGCAGCACTGGTCTTATAAAAGTCTTCTGACTGAAAATCATGCAGGTCTGCCGGTCGAATGACGAGGCCCGCCACGATCAAACCCACCAGCAGAACAACCAAGGTTAAAACACCATAACCCAGAATACGTGCGATCATCGAGCCCTCCCTGTTACAGAATTACACCATCATACAGATTTAATGGATCCCGTTAAGGTTAAACTCTGATGAGAATGATGGTTTCATGCAGTCAGATGAGGCCCGGGCCTTGTAACCGATCCCTGACGGTCACGGTGAGCGCCAAACATTTCCAGATCCACGGGACTGGGCAGGGTGTCCTTGCACCATGCGTTCAGCAAAGGACATCCATTTGTTGGCACGCGGGACGCGAGGGTCAGAAGACAAAGACAGCCCCGTCAGTCAGAGGATTCCGATGCATGGTTTTGGGCGACCTGCACGCCAATGTCCCCGATCAGATCAAAATAGGCCTGGGGGTTTTCGTGGCGCAGTCTGGCGATATCCAGTTCTCCGCCCTTGGCATAGATGAGTTCGGGCACCCCTGCGGCCACTGCATCAAGGATCGCCCGGGCACAATCCATGGGATCATCGCCCCCGTCGATGGCCGCATCGGACCGGCCCCTCAGGGAGCCATCCGCCGTCAGAGCATTCCTTGAGACATTGGTGGCGACCGAGCCCGGCAGAATATTGGTGACCTTGATATTGTGGAGCCTGTCCACCTCCGCCCGCAGAGCATCCATGTAACCGATCAGCCCGTGCTTGGCGGCACAATAGGCCGTACGCAAAGGCGCGCCGACCCGTCCGGCCACGGAGCTGATGGCCACGATATGCCCGCCCCCGGCCTGCGCCATGCGGCCTAGTTGAAGCTGGGTGAGCCAGATCGGCGCCAGAAGGTCGATATTGAGCAGTGTGCTGTAAACCTCCGGTGCGGTGTCCATCGCAAGACTGCGCTGGGTCACGCCCGCATTGTTGACCAGAATGTCCACCCGTCCCTTGAAGGCCCAGGCCGCCGCGATTCGCTCCGGGAGCACATCGTAATCCGTGGCCTCGAAGGGCAGAACCAGACTTTCCGCCGGCAAGGTCTCGGCCACGCCCTGGAGGGCGTCCTCACGGCGCCCGGACAGAACAAGAAAGGCGCCCTCTTCGCTGAAAGCCTGGGCGAGGGCCGCACCGATCCCCGACGACGCCCCCGTAATCCAGACTGTCTTGCCGTCGAACCGCGCCATGTCCCGTCCTCCCTTTGATCTGCCATTTGTTTGGTTGCCGACGAAAGCCGGTTTCCATGATGCCGTCACCCGGTCCGTTTTGGCAATATGGTGTGCACGGCCCGACTGTCGGCCGGAGCCTGGGCGCGGTCGGACAATCCATAATCCCTGAGCACCTCGGCAACGCGCAACCGGTAATCCGCGAACACCACAGACCGCCCCTGGGTCTGGGCGGCCCGGTGGGCTGACAGGGTCCGCCACCGGCGGACCGCCGCCTCATCCTCGAAAAACGACAGGGACAGGATCTTCCGCGGATCACTCAGGCTTTGAAACCGCTCCACGGAGATAAAACCTTCCGTTTCATGGAGAACCGGCCTGAGAGACGAGGCAATATCGAGATAGGACTGCCGCATCCCTTCAGCCGGCTGAACTTCAAAGAGGACCGCGATCATCCGGCATCCCCATGGGGCCGTGACGCGATTTTCAGCCAGGTACGGTCTTCCCACAGAAGAAACTTCTCCCGTTGGGCGAAGGCATAATTCTCCTGCCCCAGAGGATCAGCCGCCAGTCTTTCCCGGTAGGCCTCATAATCGGCCAGGGTCGGGATGGAATAGATGCCGTAGGCCAGGGTGGACGACCCCTCATGGGGCGCGAAATAGCCGATCAGGTCGGCGCCGCACCGGGGGATCGCCTCTCCCCAATTCCGTGCATAGCGCTCGAACTGCGCCTTTTTCGTCGGGTCGATGTGATAACGGATGATGCATGTCAGCATGGCAAAGCTCCTTTTCCGGTAGCCCCGGTTTAGCCCCTTGCGGCGCGCGGATGCTTCGGTCAACATCGAACCATGAAAGAAGGACCGGACATTGCCCCCATCGCCGCGTTGATCGGCGATCCGGCACGGGCGAACATCCTCACTGCCCTGATGGCAGGCAAGGCACTCACGGCCACGGAGCTGGCGGGGGAAGCAGGCGTGACTCTGCCCACGGCCAGCGCCCATCTGGCAAAACTGGAGGCAGGGGGCCTGCTTTCGCTCAGGAAACAGGGGCGGCACAAATATTTTGCTCTGGCCAATGACGATGTGGCGGGGGTGCTCGAGGCGCTGATGGGTCTTGCGGCGGGCAACGGCCATTTGCGGACCCGCACGGGCCCGAAGGATGCCGCGCTCCGCGAAGCCCGGGTCTGTTACAACCATCTGGCGGGTGAACTCGGCACCCGTCTGTACAGACACCTTATGGATGCCGGCCACTTGACGGCGGGCGACGGATCATTGGAGCTGACCCGGTCCGGACACGGATTTATGGGGGAATTCGGCATTGACAGCATGGCCCTGTCCCGGGCGAGGGCGCCTTTGTGCCGGGAGTGCCTGGATTGGAGCGAGCGCACCTCCCATCTGGCAGGCAGCCTCGGCCGTGCCCTTTATGCCCGGATTGAAGAGTTGGGCTGGGCAAAGCGGGACCAGGGCTCCCGCGCAGTCCGGTTTTCCCGAAACGGCATGAAGGCATTCGAGACACGTCTTCTGGGCGTTTGATACAACAAAGACCCCACACCCTCCCCATCTAAAGGGCGATCAGGCATTGCGCCGCCGTAGGCCCGGTCATCCTCTCTGCTCCGTATAAGGAGCAGAGAGGACGGCATCATGTCCAGTCAGGATCGACAGTGCGGCCCTGACACCCTCAAGGCCGCACGTTTTACCTGCCTCCCGATCAATAGGTGACGCGGACTGTGGCGCCGAAGGTGCGGGGGGCGTTCGGGTAACCGGAAATGCTGCCCGCCTGGGCCACTGCGGGAAAGGCAGTGAGCAGATGATCATCCTGGGTCAGGTTCCGGGCCCAGAGCTGGAGTTCCCAGAACCCGTTCACCGGCGCGATGCCCGCGGACATGTTGACCAGATTGACCTCCCGGGACGCCACGTCCTCGGAGATGTTGTCAACCACCTGCACTTCGCTCTCATGGAGATAGTCGGCGCGGATGAAGCCGATATGGTCGAACAGTTCCTTCGTGTACGTGGCCGACAGGGCCACGCTCCATTCGTGGATGCCCGCGGGCCGCTCCCCGGAAAGGTCGGTCACGCCGTTCACCCCCTGGGCGTTCTCGAAGCTGTCATAGACCGGATCGAGATAGGTCACCGCCGCCGTCAGGGTCAGTTCCTCGATCGGGTCCCAGGTTGCGTCGAATTCCACGCCCTGTACGGAGGTTTCCCCCGCATTGGCCAGCACGAAACCGGTGCCGAAGAAGATATTGGACTGGAACCCTTCCAGGGTCTGATCGAACAGGGTCAGGTTGAAAGCCAGAGTATCGAACTGGGCCTTCATGCCGATTTCGTAGACCAGCGCCTCTTCCGGACCGGCAAAACGGGTGCCCGCCACGAGATTGGGGGTGGCGAGCCCCTGGGCGACAATCTCGTCGAAGTCCCCGGGGAACGGCCGGGAGTTGGTGGACAGGTTCCAGGAGGACGCCTTGAAGCCCGTGGCGGCGCTGAAATAGACATTGATGTTGTCGGTCACATCGAAAGCCGCCCGCGCCGTCCAGGTCAGCTTATCGTCCTTGGACTGACCGTCTTCCACCGAATTGGGAAAGCCGGTGACCGCGGGCAGGAACTGGAACGGCTGGAGGGGCAGAAGGGCGTTGCACAAGGGTGCCGTGTCCGGTGAGCACTGGGTGGTGCTGCCCGCCTGGGCAAGCTGGGCCTGCTCAGGGAAGGCGGCAAAGTTTTCCGGCGTGGGGGCAGCCCCCCCGGTCAGGGCACTGAAAAGCTGGCCAAAGCCGATGGCCTCGAAATCAAGCAGGGAGAAGACGTCCGTGGACGTGGTTTGCCCGAACACATCCTTTTCGTCCATCGTGTAGTTCAGGCCGCCGGTCAGGGTCAGCCGGTCGGTCACATGAAGGTCGATCTGGCCGAAGACGGACCAGGACGTGTTGTCCTGCCCGAACCGGGTCGCCTCGCCAAGCCCCTCGGCACCGAACGTACCCGCCGGAACACCGAGCAGGGGTTCGACCCCGGTGAAGCCGCCGCCGGACAGAATATCCGCATAGGCCCGGAAATCGCTGCCATAGGTGAGCGCGCCTTCGTTGCGCACCGTTTCATCGAAATAGAACCCGCCGATCAGCCAGTCGAAGCGGTTGTCGGCGCCGGTGGAAGCAATGCGCAATTCCTGGGTGAAGGTATCGATATCCTCATCCAGATCGTTCCGGCCGATCAGGTCGGCGCTGGTGAAATCCGAGTCCTGATCGGTGAACAGGGTGCGTTCCCGGTACGCCGTGATCGAGGTCACCGAAAACCCGTCCAGGTCCCAGTCCCCCTGAAGGGAGACGCCGCCATTGGTGATCTCGTTGATGGAATCGAAATTGATGTGCTGCTGGCGGGCGAAGGGATCTTCGCTCACCAGTTCCCCGCCCAGAAGGCGAACGGCATCGCCGGTGGGCCCGTCCACCAGATTGTTCACCCCGCAGCAGACTTCATCGATCTCGTCATAATCCGCAATCAGACGGAAAGAGAGATTGTCCAGGGGTTCGTACAGGAGCTGGCCGCGCAGGGCCCACCGGTCCCGGTCGTTGAAGTCCTCACCATCGTCGAGATTCTCGAAATAACCGTCCCGCTGGTTGACGCTGCCGTAGAGGCGGAAGGCGAGCTTGTCCGTGATCGGACCGGTCACGTCGGCGCGGAACTGATAGAAATCGAAATTCCCCACGGAGGCCTCGCCCCAGGCGCCGAACTCATACTCAGGCGCCGCCGTCACGATGCTGATCACACCGGCGGAGGCGTTCTTGCCGAACAGTGTGCTCTGGGGGCCGCGCAACACTTCCACCCGGTCCACATTGGGCAGATCGGAAATGGCCGAGGCGGAACGGGACCGGTACACCCCGTCAATGAAGACGCCCACGGAAGGTTCGATCCCCGCATTGTTGGCCCCGTTGCCAAAACCCCGGATCACGAAATTGGTATTGGCCGAGGACTGAAGCTGGGTGACCCGGAGCGACGGCACGATGGTCTGGAGGTCGTTCACGTCGAGAATGCGGGCCTGGTCGATGACCTCACCGCCCACCACGGACACGGCGATGGGCACTTCCTGAAGGGTCTGCTCGCGTTTGGCGGCAGTGACCACGATCACTTCCCGTTCTTCACCCTGAGCCTCCGGGGGCGCGTCCTGGGCAAATGCCGCAGGGGCTGCGATGAGCGCCGCCAGCATGGAGGTCCCCATCAACTGCGCCGTGATCCCGATCCGCGTCCCGCGTCCCATCCGTACCGTGTTCATGCCACACCCCATTATTGCAAATGCACCGCCGTATTCTCCGGAGGCGCCCTGTTCCCACAACTATTCCGTTACCCGGTGATACCGCCTATCACCTCGAAATCATGGACGGTTGGATCCCCGATGAGCGGAAGGCCCGATGAGCGAAAGCTCCAATGGACCGACAAACACCCTGGGGGATCGAAAAACGCGGTTACACCCGCATCGATCAACCTCCGATTGGCGTTACCTTAATACACTTTCACCGGCAAGGCACATCAAATCCCACAGCCCACCTCGTCATCCCTACGCTCCATCGCCGCGAGGCCGGTGTAAGTACGGGAAATGAAAGCCAGAGCACGTCAGGTTGTCAGGGGTGGCGAGAGGTGGCGGGGAGGGCCGAGAGAAACGTCGTGAATCTCAATAGGCAACTGGGGATAAGGGCGACAGGCGATCAATTCATCAATAAACAGATTATCTGCAAGCATCATAAAACAGTTCGTGACAGGAGACAGGCAACCCGCGCCACGCCCCCCTCAATCATCCAGGCTTCGACTGCGCCGAAGCCTGGATGAAGCCGGTTTCATCCGCAAAGGGTGCCTGAAGCCCCCCTCACCGCTTCCGGTCCACCGAGCCGGTCAGCAGCATGTAGACCTTGCCCGTCTGGCTGGTGAGATAGGTCTCGGCCAGGATGTTTTCACGGTCCGTGCGGGAGACCGTGTCCAGAAGGTTCTCGAACTCGGAGATGTAGCGGTTCACCTCCTGGCGGAATTCCGTGTCCTGGCTGTATTTGCGGCGGATCTTGTCGGTCAGGTCCGAGCCCGCCAGGGACAGGAGGCGCTTGGCAAAGACATTGCGCTCCCCGTTGAGATAGCGCTGGAGGAGATCAGAGGGCGGATCTTCCTCCAGGGCCCGGTCCAGGTCGATGGCCATGGCCTGGAGGGATTCCACCACCCGAAGAGAGGCCCGCGCCGTATCCGACTGGTCCACCCGGGCTTTCTGTTCGTTGGTGCTCTGACGTTCAGCCGCCTCTGCCTTTTCCAGAATCTCCCGCCAGCCCATGGATTTGCCCGAGGACCCATTGCCGGAAGACGCCTTGCCCTGGCCGTTCTTGCCTTGGCCGCCATTACCATAACCGGATTGGGACCCGGCGGGACGGCTGAGGGGCACAGCGGTCATCTGGTCCTTCACGCCCTTGGCGGAGGATGCATTGGGCGGCGTGATGGTCAGATCCCGGCGGGGTCCGCGGTTGTCGCCGGATTGTCCCTGGCCGATCCGCACGGAGAGGGGATCAGGAGCACTCTGACTGTCAGGACCCTGTTTGATGCCGGAGACCAGCCGCCGGGCCAGATCATCGGGGCCGTCTTCTCCATCGGTGGTCAGATGAATGGGACGGCGCGGCCCTCTCCCATTCTCCCGGCCCGTCTCCGGCCTCTGGCCGTTGCGCTGGTCAGGCTGGCGATCCGCCTGCCCACTACCCCTCCGGTGAGGGTCTTCCCGATCCCCATGCCCGCGCTCCACACGCTCCCGGCCATCGCCCTGGGTTCTGGACTGATGATCATAATGATCATCGTAAGTGGACCGGGACGGTGCCGGCAATGCAGGCGCATCCTGGAATGGCTCATCCGGCTCGTCGAGGATCCGGGTGAGTGCCCGGGCCTTGCCCAGGGCCGCGTCGGTGATGCGCTTGATTTCCGCCACCTGGCCTTCGATCAGATGGCGGATCTTGGCGGTGCTCTCCCCCGCCCGCTCCGGCAGGGTCTCAAGCTGCTGGGCCAGTCCGTCGCTCAGATCCTGAAGAGCCTTGAGGGACTGGCTGGTCTCGGTGCCTAGCCCCTTGAGGGCGGAAGAGGCGTCCTTGGTGGCCGCCTCAATGGCACCCTTGGCCTGGGCCGCGGCGCTTTCCAGGGATGTGGTCTGGGCGGAAACGGTTGTCTCCACGCTCTTGACCAGATCGCCCTTCAGCGCCTCCAGGCTTTCCCGGGCCGCACTGACCCGTTGGGCCAGATCATCGCTCTTGCCGTCCACGGATTGGGTAATGTCCGTCTGCAACGCTTCCAGCCGGGTCCGCGCCGTCTCCAGCCGAGCCTCCAGGGCGCTGCCGGTGGCGGTGACCGTGGCCTCCAGATCGCCCTGAAGCGCGCTCACCCCTTGCCGGGCCGCGCCGATGCGCCCGTCCAGACTGCGCCCGCCATCCTCCAGGGCCCGGGCCAGATCCCCGGTCAGAGCCTTCAGGGCCTCCCGGGCCGAGGCCAGACGGGCGGCCATGGCCTCGCTGCCGGACTCGATCCCGGCGTCAATGTCCCCCTGGAGCGCAGTGAGCTGGCTCCGGGCCGTCTCCAGGCGGCGCTCCAGCACACCGCCCGCCGCCTCGATCGCGGCTGCCAGATCGCTTTGCAGGGTCGCCACCCGGTCCCGGGCGCCGTCCACTTTCCCTTCCAGGGTCTTGCCCGAGGCATCCGCCGCCCGGGCCAGATCCTCCTCGAGGCTGCCCACGGTGGCCCGCACGGTCTCCAGGCGCTGTTCCAGGGCGGAACTGGACTGGTCCACGGCGGCGGCCAGATCCGTCTGAAGGGTCTCCACCGTCTGGCGGACCATACCAATCCGGCCTTCGAGGGCGTCCGCGCTCTGGGCCAGGGACCGGGTGAACCGGTCCTCCAGGGCTTCCACTTCGCCGCGGGTCCCTGCAAGCCGTTCCCGCAGGCTGTGGCTGCCCGCTTCCATGGTCTCGGCCATTTCCGTACGCAGCGCCTGAAGGCCGGACCGGGCCTCCTGGAGCTGGGCCGCCATGGTTTCCTTCAGCCGGCTGATTTGCGTGTCGAGCCCCTGGCTGGCAAGGGCTGCCTGGCGTTCCACCAGGGCGGCGGTCTCGTCCCCGAGACGCTCCAGGGCGCCCTGGGCATCGGAAATCCGGTCCTCAAGGGCGGTGCGGGCCGCCTCGTTCTGGGCCGCAAAGCCGCTGCGGGCTTTTTCCGAGGCCCGGGCGGCGGCTTCGCTGGCCTGTTCGATGGCTTTGGAGGCTTCCTCACCGGCGGCACTCAGTCCGGCGATGCGTTCGGAGAATTCGGCCACAAGGGTGCCGGACCGGCCGCTGGCCCGTTCCAGGGTCTGATGCAGGTCCTGGATGCAGGTGCTTACGGTCTGGTCGATGTCGCCGGCCTGACCCTTGATCATGTCCGCGATGGCGGCGATCGCTGCCCGCTGGCGGTCGAGAACCGCGTCAAATTCCGACTGGCGGCTGCCCAGATCCTTCGTGGTTGCATCCAGGGCGGACCGGTAACCGTCCACCTTGCCGTTGACCGCTTCGGCCTGCTGGAACAGGGACTGGGCGGCGGTGTCCAGTTTCTGGGTCTGGTTCTCCAGATCCCGCCCCGCTTCATGGGTCTTGCGCACCACGTCATTGGCGGTGGTATCCAGGGCCTTGCGCCGCTCCTCCAGGCTTGCCTGGACGCTTCTGAGCTGTTCACCGGCCTTGGTGGACGCATCCGTCAGCACACCCGCATGACGGCCCACGGCCTCGCCCACGGTTTCCGCCTTGGCTTCAAGCCCCTTGGCCAGATCCTCGATCCGGCCGTACTGGGCCTCGAGGGCGGCACCGGCGGCCCGGGCCCGGTCCTCGATCCGGCGGGCGGCGTCATCGAGGCGGCTGGTCTGGGCCGCAAGGGACTCTTCCAGACTGCCAACCCGGCGCATGGCCTGATCCAGGGCCTCGTTGACCCGGTCCAGTTCCGCCCGCATGGAGGCCGCAGCCCCCATATCCATGTCCGCCCGGCGGGCGTCCCGGATCTCCGGATCGTTGAGGCGGGCAGCGGCCTTGTCCATGGACACGGCGGCCCGGCGCAAATCCACGGAACGTCGGTACAGGCTCATCACCAGCCACAACAGAGCCAAGGGCGCGGCAATGCCCACCCCAAGGGTGAGCCAGTCGCCGAAGCCCTGGGACGCGGCACTGCCCTGGGCCATCCGGTTCAGGGTGACCGCTAGGGCGCCCACCACCCACAGGCCCGTAAAAATCCAAGCAAGGGTTCCCGCGGAGGGGCTTTGCCCGAGTGCAGAGGACCGGGAACCCGATATCGGCATCTGGGCTCTCGCCTTGCGGCTGCCGCCGGTAAAACTCCGCCCGGACCGGCCCGTCTGAGAACGCGCACCGTCCTGAAACCGCGGACCCTGGCTGCGATAGGATGCACCTGGACCGCTCTTGCGCCGACGTTGCCGGTCATCGCCGCGATAGCTCGCCTCACCAAAACCCGTATCGCCATAGCCCTGATCAAACCCAAGACCCTGATCGAAAGACGAGGTCCGGCCCCCCCGGGGCGGCAGATCCTGGTCGTCCAGCCGGAACCGGGGCTCCGCTGCCCGTTGCGTTGCCGGATCCACCACCGGATCGTTGAAGCGATCCGTGAAGGGGGCGTCCTGGCGAAAGGGCGGCACGTTGGAGGACGACGGGGTTGCGGACCGGTCTGCCATGGCAAACCGGTTGGTTTTGGGCTTGGGGCCTTCAATCACATTGTCGAAGGGGCCTCCTGGGTCAAAGGGGCCGCCGTCGGTCGCCGCGGTCGCACCAGTTGCGCCAGTCCCAACAGTTGGAGACCCGGTGCCTGAGCCCGTTTCTTTCTGGCCCGTTTCATTCTGGCCCGTTTTGTCATGCGTCACTGGCTGGGGCGCAAGGGCGGTGGTCCCCGAAACGGTGGCACCGGTGAGAGAACGCTCGCCAGCCACCGGGTCGGAGGCTGCGGATTGGGGTCTGTCTGCATCAGGCATGTTGGGGCGCTGCATTTCTTGAGGGCTCCATACTCTGTACGCGGCGGCGCGGGCCTCGATACGCCGGGGCAGGATCATTCCGTCCCGTTCCCTGCTCGCCCCCGCCCCTACCACGCGCATCAACCAAGGGATGCACACCGCGGGACAGACCTGAGCGGGCCGGGCATCCAGGCTGAGCGGCCACTGATCTTGGCCAATCATAGCCGCCTGGGGCATAGCGGCCTGGGGTACGGGCCGGATCTCGCGGAACGGGCGCGCCCCACCGTGGTGAGACACGATCAATTCAATCTTTGGTCCCCCGACGCGGTCCTTTTACGGCGCGCTCCCTTGTGACGGAGCCATCCAGGGGGCCGGAACCAGGGCGTTGCGCAAGCATACTTGCATGGAGCGGGCCGGACCATGCCTTTAGGCCAAGCCCCCCCCGCCAATTCCCTCGGCCCGTTCCAGCCGACCGGCATGGAAACCGCTTGCCGGGCGCGGCAATCCTGCGCCCGATGGCGCCATTCGTCACGCAATCACTCAAAAAATCAGGCTGGCGAAAGCCAACTGGTGCGCCGGTCGAAAATGGACCAATCCCAATTCTGTATCACTATGAACGATTCGCGCCCTGGGGCTGCCCATGGGACTGTGCCGGCATCCTTACCATTTTGCGACTTTGATCATAGGGTGGCCCCAAAAGGTCCTGGGCCGGTCCAAAGCCCAGGGCGCATACATCTCTTAAGAATCCGCTTAACCAATGCGTTACGGTAGCACTGCTAGGGTAGCATTTGGCTTACATCCGCGTCACAGGGCGCATGCGGAGAAACCAGGGCCCGGCCCTGCTGCATGTCCAGTACACGGCCCAAGACTGCTGGGCTCAAGACCTTGCGGGGCGGGAGACTCATTTCTGCTGCATTTAAGGGGTTTTGTACTCGGCTGGGTTAAGCGGTCAACGCTCAGCATCCGATGTTTTCCAAAAGGGCGATCCTTTCCTGACGAACTGGCCGGCCTTTCCTGACGAACTGGCCGGGCGGAGATTTGAGGTCGGACAGGCTTGGCGGTCCGGATGGCTGGAAAGCATCGTGATGGAGGGTCCTGTCGATCAGGGCTTATTCGACAAGCCGCCTTGAATGCGGGGGCATAAAAGGAGAATGGATCATGGGCGATCAGAACCATGAACAGACAGAAGACGGCTTCGTCCGATCCGGACAATCCGTTCCCTCCAGTCACCCTTCCCAGTCCGTGAACGCCAGATCCCTTGACTTGGCGGGGCATGATGCATCGGACCGGGATAATTCTTCCAAAGATAGTCTTTATACAGATAATGAGGCCGTGTCCGCCGGTGGGTCGGCCCCCTCCCACGACATGGCTGCCCGGGCCCCGCTCGGGGGAACCGGCCCCTGCCCCATCGATTACGCTTTTCTGGACCGCTATACCGGCGGCGACAACCAGATCCGCCAGGATGTTCTGCGGATCTTCCGGTCCCAGGCCCGCCTGTGGCTTGCCGAGTTCGATCCGGCCCTGCCCGATGTGAGCTGGTATGCGCTTTCCCATTCCCTCAAGGGGTCCGCCCGGGGCATCGGAGCCTTTGCCCTCGCGGATCTGGCGGAGACTGCAGAAGCCATGGATCACGGATCCCAGGGCAAAGAAGCCTGTCTCGCCGCGCGCACCGCCATTCTTGAAGATATTGCCGAGGCCCTGGACGAGGTGCAGGCGGAAATCGACCGGATCGCGGCCTGAACCCGTGCACTGGCACCGTCAGGCCTCCGACCGTCCCGGGGTAACCGCCCTGAGATCCCGCCCTGGGACCCCGCCCTGGGATCACGGCCTGAGATCCCGCCCGGCGGGATCTGCATGGAAAGCGAAATCCGGATAAAAAAAGGGAGGCAACGGGACTCATACTAACCCGTGCCTCCCAAAGTGTGGCTCCGCGTGACGCGGAACGAGAGTGACCGGCGGCAAGGGGCGAAGGGACCAGTGCCCCGGAAAGCCGGTACATGGGGCCCGCCTGTCCACGGGACGGGCAGGTGGGACTGGGACGCGGGGTATCGGACAAGACGGCCCGGCAAAGGAACCAATGCGCTCCAGAACCGGCGCGGGGATGCACCCGCCTTGACCGAAAGTCCCACCCGGAGGGACGGACAGGCCCATGTTCGTGAAATTCCCGGCAGGCCGGACAGATACGCATGCCGGCCTGCACCCTGTGTCTCCTGAGCTTTTTCAAACTCCTCAAATCTCGCGCGCCATCCCGGTCGAGCGGTCTTCCGCAAACCCCTGACTGGCGGCCATCCGGCCCCCGGGACGCTGCATCCTGCGCAACCGTTTTCTCAACCCGGCGGCAAGCTTGAGACGACCGTAACCTTCTCCCTGAAGGCTGTAAAGCAGAATTTGCTATTTACGATTTGCTAGATGCCATTTTCTCCATGTGGCAGCCCTTCGCCCCGGCCCGTGGCCCTGAAAGCAAGGTCTCAGGCGGGTTTCAGGCCTTGCATGAAATCGCAGGTCTTGCGTTTCATGGAACAGTGCCTCATGGTGCCTTGTCAGGAAGAGTATGGAGTTTGCCGGAGACCAAAGATCCATGGCTGAACGGGTACAACACAAAGAGGGCTCCCAGGACCAGATCAAGGCATTGCGCCGGGACCTGGGACGCTGGTTGAAACAAGGGCGTGAGCAGGCCGGTCTCACTCAGGCGGAACTCGCCGAAAAGCTGGGGCTGCGCTATTACTCCTTCGTGAGCCAGGTCGAAAACGGCATTGGTCGGATCCCCCAGGATCTCTACGAACCCTGGGCCGACGCCCTCGGTCTCGACAATGCGACTTTCGCCTTGACGGTTCTTGAGCACCTGGAACCGGGGCTGCACGGGATGCTGGAAGGCGCGGTGCGCCTGCCGAAAAAGCGCGCCAACCGCGCCTGACGTCACCGCACTTGATGTCAGTCTGCGGGAACGGCGCGGGATCTTCTGTGACCGGCATCACAGACAACGTCTCAGATTTGTCGCATTCCTCCTCAAATGAATGGTGCAGCTGAAATCTGAAACGACCCGTGGAACGCCTTCACGCCAAGAGTGTTGCGCCGGGTATCGGATCCAGGATTGAAATTGGGGCAGATGGCAACGTATGCCCCCATCCGATTGACGCAGTGAGATAAGGAACGGGGCACGGAGCCGGGGCATGGCAATTCTTCGCCTGATCAGACCGGAAAGATCAGAAACGAGCCTTCTGGATGCGGGCCCGGCCGGGCTTTCTGCATCCAGCGCGCTCACCGGTGCCAAGTCCTTGCGCGGTTTCGGCTGGAGCCGCCGGGACTGGAACGACATCATCCGCTCCCGCATCCTCCTGGAACAAACCTTCGGCCCCCTCGATCTTGAGCACGGCATGACCGACCAGGAGGAACCCTGGGCGGCCCTCATCGACGCGGATACCAGTGAGGTCGTGGCTCACATTGCCCGCAATGGCGGGCACATCATCACCGATGCGGAAATCTTCCCCACCCCCCTTGAGAGCCGCACCGTGACCGAGGCGGTGTCCCGGCTGCTGGAGGGCTATGGCATCGAGCCCCAGACCCAGGCCCAGAGCGGTCTGGTACGCCGGGAAAGCGCGCGGATCATTCGCCTCCCCGGTATCCAGACCAACGGGTTGATCCTCGGCATTGCCGCCATGTCCGCCGAAATGCTGTCGAGCTGGGGCCGCCGGCTGCGCTTCAATGAACAGAACATGCTGGAAGGCGCGTCATCGGGCGGTGCCGGCCGGGGTCAGACCCCAAGCCGCCTGACCGAACAGATTGCCGCCCTGGCTCAGTTGACCAGCGCTCTCTTCGTGACCGAGGCCTTTGCCAACGAAGAATGGGACGGTGAGCCCTGGGCCGAATTGACCCGCTCCCTGAACCAGAACCTGGACGGCGGGCTTTTGCTGGACGATGCCTATGCCCTCGTCGCCCTGGATGGGGCCGGAAACACCACCGACGCCGCCAAGGCCGGCGGATTGTCCACCCAGAACGGCGCCTTCGGGCTGCGCGGCACCACATCGACGCAGACCATCCAGAGCCGCACCGAGGATGACAGGGACCAGCCCATCCCCACGGTGACCCTGCCCTCCCCCGAAACCGATGACGAGGACACTTTTCTCTTCGCGCCGAACTCCAAGGAGGCTGCGGTTGACGCGGACCGGGAACTGGACGCGGATGCCCTCATCGACCTGCTTGCGGCCCAGCACACCGGGATCCATCTGGAACGCCTGACCTTGAAACTGGAGTCCGATGCGGTGGACACCGGCGAGGACGGCAATGGTGAGCAGTCCTTTGGCGACAACCGCGCCGTCAGTCTGACCATCGTGAAGGACAGCGAAGGCACACGGATTTTCCTGGGCCGTCATAATGATGCGCCCGAGGACACCATTGCCCTCGATGACGCCGAAGCCGTGCTCAGTGCCCTTGAATTGAGAGCCGAATTCGATCCGGAACTTCTGGAGGCCCTGGAAGCCCTGCGCGCCCACCTCGCCCAGGAACCCAGCGAAGTCGTGCGCCATGTGGCCCAGATCACCTTCATCCTGCCGCCCCGCAAGCACCGCAAAGATGACGACGACCGGCCGTTCTCCCTGGATTCCCTGCTGGGCGATGACGACGGCGAGTTCAGCTTCTCCAGTCACGAGACCGCCAAGAACAAGAAGGCGGCCATGTTGGACCCGTCACTGTCCGGTGAGGATGATGGGAAAGGTCCGGGCAGCACGGTGATCGAACCCGCCCCGGCTTTTGCCGATCCTCTGGCGAGCGACCTCATGGGCGGCTGCGCTGATGGCGCGCTGCTGATGCCGGATGACGGGTTTACGTTCTGATCAAGACGCTGGGTTGATCGGTAGGGGGACGATACCGCAGGCCCCCACAAATCAAAGACCGGCTGCGTCCTCCGACTCTGCCATGCCTTCCAGACTGATCCGCACCACATCCGTAATCACGGCGGAAAGAGCCTCATGGAAGGCACTGATCACATTCGTGAAGCCGCTCCCCTTGGCCTCGACCACATGCTCAATGGTCCTTGAGCGGAGTATGGTCGACTCCGGCTGCCGGACCAGGATCATATTGAACCGCACCTTGACGGTTGCCGTGGAGCCGCTGCGGCTTTCAACCTGGAAGGCGCGCAACTCGGTGACGAGATCGAAAATGCCGGAAATGCCGATGGCCCGGCGCCCCACCCGGTCAATGCCGCCGGAGGCCTCGAAGGATTCGATCAACCGGCTCTGCACCATTCTGGGAGCCTGATCGCTCCAGCGCACCCCTTCATAATAGCCCAGCTCGAAGGGGGCGAGATTGACGGCAATTCGGTCCGTATCCAGAATGCGCGGCGCCGTGGGCACCTGGACCACCAGTTGTGAGCGGACCTTGGGGACCCCGGACATTTGCGCAGCCGGAACCGGGTTCAGATCGTAGATAACGGCCGGGGGCTCGCTCGGGAAAAGACTGAAGCCGCCACAGGCCGCAAGGCACAGCATCAGCCCTGCCGCGGCTGCGGTCCGCCCCAGCCTGAAGCCGGTCCTGCCCAACATACCAAACACCTCACTCATGATCCCCACACCCCCTATTGCCCGCCTTCTGTGCCACGCTTCGGTCCCGCGCCAAGAGGCTTTGCCTCCCTTGGCGCGTGTGCCTTGTCAGGCCGGAGCCTGATCCCCCCTTTAGAGCGGCGGGCGCAAAATCACGATCACCTTTAAACAGGGTGGCCGCCGCTC
>CAZLPU010000091.1:0-17850 GCA_964561475.1 uncultured Alphaproteobacteria bacterium | reverse complement strand
CGGGAAGTGAAGCACGATGTCATCGCCTTCCTGACCAATCTGGCGGAGCATGTGGGCCCCGAGGCCCGGTTCGTCCACCAGGGTATGACCTCGTCGGATGTTCTGGACACCTGTTTCAATATCCAGCTTGTGCGTGCGGCTGACCTTCTGGTGGAGGGCATCGACCGGGTGCGCGCGGCGCTCAAGACCCGGGCCATGGAACACAAGGACACGGTTTGCATCGGGCGCAGCCACGGCATCCACGCGGAACCCACCACATTCGGGCTCAAACTGGCCCAGGCCTATGCGGAGTTCGACCGCGCCCGCGCACGGATGGTCAATGCCCGGACGGAAGTGGCCACCTGCGCCATTTCAGGGGCCGTGGGCACCTTCGCCAATATCGACCCCAAGGTGGAAAGCCATGTGGCCCAGAAGCTGGGCCTCGTCCCGGAACCGGTCTCAAGCCAGGTGATCCCGCGGGACCGCCACGCCATGTATTTCGCCACCCTGGGCGTGATTGCCTCCAGCGTGGAGCGGATCGCCACGGAGGTCCGCCATCTCCAGCGCACGGAAGTTCTTGAAGCGGAGGAGTATTTCTCGCCGGGCCAGAAGGGCTCCTCCGCCATGCCCCACAAACGCAATCCGGTCCTCACCGAGAACCTGACAGGGCTCGCGCGGCTGGTGCGGGGGTATGTGACCCCGGCCCTGGAGAATGTCGCCCTGTGGCATGAACGGGACATCTCCCACTCAAGCGTCGAGCGGATGATCGGCCCGGATGCCACGGTGACCCTGGATTTCGCCCTGCACCGGCTGGCGGACGTGATCGAGAAACTGGTGGTCTATCCGGAGCGCATGAAGCGCAATCTCGACCAGCTCGGCGGGCTGGTCCATTCCCAGCGGGTGCTTCTGGCCCTGACCCAGGCAGGCACGCCACGGGAGGATGCCTACCGTCTGGTGCAACGCAATGCCATGCCCGTCTGGGAGAAGGGCGGATCGTTCCTGGACAATCTCAAAGGTGACGAGGACGTAACCCGTCATCTGGATGCGGACAAACTGACGAGCCTGTTCGATCTGGGCTATCACACCCGCCACACTGACACCATCTTTGAACGGATATTCAAGGATTGATTGCCCCCTTGCCTCGGTACTGTGGCTCAAGACGGCCGTGACAGGCGGAAGGGGCCTTTAAGGAGAAATCCGATGAATGCGATTGACTGTGGGGACGGGAACCTTGCCGACCGGTCCATGATTGCCCGCGTGAAATCCTGGACCGCCCGGGGGGCCGCAGCCTGCCTTGTGTTCCTGGTGGCCGCCTGTTTTGACGCGGAACATAAAGTGGCGGTGCGGGAAGACGGCAGCGGACAGATCCGCATGGCCCTGATTTTCCAGGCAGAGGATGCCCAGAATCTGGACCTTGAGGCGATCATCCGGAGCCGGGACAATCAGGGCGAGGTCCGGCAGTATTTCCGGGACGGGCAGTTCATTTACGAGCACACCATCAATTTCAACAGCCTCTCCGATCTCAGCATCCCCACGGAACGGATGGCGATTGAGGTGGAAGAAAGCGGCCTTTTGGGGTTTGGCGGGCGCACGGCGGTATTCGAGCGGACCATTTACGAAGACGCATCCCTGCCCCAGGTGGAAATCCGGATAGACGGCAGCCAGATCGATATGCTTGAGCGGATGTTTGCCGACCATAGTGCAGTGTTCGGCGTCACCCTGCCCGGTCCCATCGAGTATGTTGAACCGGTGGAGATCGGCGAGGTCAGCATTCCCGGAGAGCAGTTCGGCAATGAAGTGATCTGGGAAATCCCCATGGTCGAGATTGCCAAGGGCGGGGTCCTGAATTTCCGGGTGGGCTTCACCGCACCTGACGGCCTCCAGTCCGCGGAAACCCAAGCCTGGACGGGTCCGCGACAGGCGAACTAGACTGGTGGGATTGGGGACCTGATTGCGGGACCCCGCCAACCGGGACGGGGCCGCCCATGACCATCCGCAGCTTGCTTATCGCCAATCGCGGCGAGATCGCCATCCGCATCGCCCGCACCGCCTCGGACCTGGGCATCACAGCTATCGCGGTGCATGCCCAGGACGATGGCGCCAGCCTTCACAACCGATTGTGCGACCGGGCCCTTGCCCTGCCGGGCCGGGGCGCGGCGGCCTATCTGGACGGCCAAGCCCTGGTCAGCGCGGCCCTGGAGGCGGGCTGTGACGCCATCCATCCGGGCTACGGATTTCTCAGCGAAAATGCGGATTTTGCCGCCCGGTGCGCGGACGCGGGCCTGCGCTTTGTCGGCCCCTCACCACAGGCCCTGGCCCTGTTCGGCGACAAACGGGCGGCACGGGGTTTTGCCCGCTCCCAGGGTGTCCCGGTTCTGCGGGGTACGGACGATGCGGTGAGCCTTGAAGAGGCTCTTGCCTTCCGGGACAGTCTGGGTCCTGAAGGCGCGGTGATGGTCAAGGCCCTCCATGGGGGCGGCGGCCGGGGCATGCGCGCCGTCGGCCCGGGGGATGATCTGGCCGAAGCCTTTGACCGGTGCGCGGGGGAAGCCCAGGCCGCCTTCGGACGCCCGGACCTCTATGTGGAGGAACTGATCCTCCGGGCCCGCCATATCGAGGTGCAGATCCTGGGGGACGGCACCGGCGCGGTCAGCCATTTGTGGGACCGGGACTGCACAGTGCAGCGGCGCCATCAAAAGATTCTGGAAATTGCCCCGGCCCCGGCCCTGCCCGATGGGTTGCGGGCGCACATGCTTCACGCGGCGCGCGAGCTTGGGGCCGCCGCGGCCTATCGCGGCGCGGGCACCATGGAGTTTCTGGTCTGGACCGATGAAACTGGCGCCCACCGGTTCGCCTTCATCGAGGCCAATGCCCGGCTTCAGGTGGAGCATACGGTGACCGAGGCGGTCACCGGCCTTGATATTGTTGCCGCCCAGATCCGGCTGGCGGAAGGGGCAACCCTTGCCGATCTCGGCCTGGACCAGGAGCGGGTGCCGGATCCCCGGGGGGTGGCCATCCAGGCCCGGGTCAACACGGAAAGTCTCGGGGCGGATGGCAGTGTACGCCCTTCCGGTGGCGTCATCCGGGTCTATGAGCCCCCTTCCGGCCCGGCGATCCGGGTGGATGGCACTGGCTATGGCGGTTATGAGACCCATCCGGGCTTCGATACCCTCCTGGCCAAGATCATCACCCACGGCCCGGATCTCAAGTCGAGCCTCGCCAGGCTCGACCGGGCCCTCAAGGAATGCCGGATCGAGGGCGTGGCCACCACCATTCCCCTCCTGCGCGCCGTGCTGGCCCGCCCGGAACTGGCCTGCGAAACAGGCGCCTTGGACGTGGATACCCGCTTTGTGGACCGGCATGCAGGGGCGTTGGTCGCGGCCGCCGAGGCCCTGGCCCCCCTGCCCTTCGCCGATACGCCCACCACCGCCCCACAGGCCGGACCCGGGTCAGAAACCGGCGATCACAAAGGGCCGGCGGGCACCGTACCCGTCTCATCCCCCATGCAGGGCACCATCGTCGCATGGCAGGTCACGGAGGGAGATGCGGTGGCCCGGGGCCAGACCCTCTGTGTGCTTGAGGCCATGAAAATGGAGCATGTCATCAGTGCGCCCCGGAGCGGGTTCATCCGTGTTCTGTCCAGAGCCGCTGGAGATACGGTCTATGAGGCCGCACCCCTGGCCTATCTGGAACCGGCGGAAGTGGCAGGCAGCGTGGATGCGGATCAGGCCCGGCCGGATCCGGATCATATCCGGGCGGACCTTCAGCATGTCCTCGAACGCCACGCCTATGGGCTTGATGAAAACCGCCCTGAGGCCGTCGCGAAACGCCGCAAGCTGAACATGCGCACCGCCCGGGAGAATGTCACCGATCTGTGCGATGCGGGCACCTTCATCGAATATGGCGCGTTGGCCATCGCCGCCCAGCGCAAACGCCGCACAGTCCAGGACCTGATGGAACGGACCCCTGCGGACGGTCTTATCGGCGGCATGGGCCGGGTGAATGGCGCCCAGTTCGGGGACGAGGCCGCGCGCACCATGGTGCTCGCCTATGATTACACCGTGCTGGCGGGAACCCAGGGCACCTTCAACCACAAGAAGACCGACCGCCTGCTCCATATCGCCGAGGACCTGCGTCTGCCGATTGTCTTTTTCACGGAAGGCGGCGGCGGGCGCCCCGGCGACACGGATTCCAATACGGTGGCGGGTCTGGATGTGCCCACCTTCCGCACCTATGGCCGGCTCTCCGGGGTGGCGCCCCGTATCGCCGTGAACAATGGCCGGTGTTTCGCGGGCAATGCGGCCCTGTTCGGCTGCGCGGATATCGGCATTGCCACCTGGAACTCCAATATCGGCATGGGCGGCCCGGCCATGATCGAAGGCGGCGGGCTGGGCGTGTTCAAGCCCGAGGATGTGGGCCCCATGGATGTTCAGACCGCCAATGGTGTGGTGGACATTGCAGTGGAGGACGAGGAGCAGGCGACGGCCATGGCCCGCCGGGTGCTGAGCTATTTCCAGGGAAACCTGCCCGCCTGGGACTGCGCCGACCAGCGGGAGCTGCGCCATGTGATTCCGGAAAACCGTCTGCGGGTCTATGACATCCGGGACGTGATCCGTGGACTGTGCGACACGGGCAGCGTGGTGGAACTGCGCGAGCATTTCGCCCCGGGCATGATCACTGCCCTGGTGCGCCTGGAGGGCAAGCCCTTCGGCCTCCTCGCCAACAATCCCCGGCACCTGTCCGGGGCCATCGACAGTGACGGGGCGGACAAGGCCTCCCGGTTCCTCCAGCTTTGCGACGCCTTCGACCTGCCGGTGATTTCCCTGTGCGATACGCCGGGTATCATGGTCGGTCCCGATGCGGAGAAAACCGCTCTCGTACGCCATGCCGCCCGCATGTTCGTCACCGCCGGAAGCCTGACGGTGCCGATCTTCGCGGTGGTGCTGCGCAAGGGCTACGGGCTCGGTGCCCAGACCATGACCGGCGGCAGTTTCCACGGCAGCGTTTTCACCGCCGCTTGGCCGAGCGGCGAGTTCGGCGGCATGGGCCTTGAGGGCGCCGTGCGCCTTGGCTACCGGAAGGAACTGGAGGAGGCAGGCTCCGCGGAGGAGCAACAGGCCCTGTTCGACAAGCTCGTGGCCCGCAGTTATGAGGTGGGCAGAGCAACCAACATGGCCGCCTATCTGGAAATCGACGCGGTCATCGACCCGAAGGACACTCGGTCCTGGATCCTGAACGCCCACGCCTGCGTCCCCCCGCCTCAACCGAGAACAGGCAAGAAACGCCCCATGATCGATACCTGGTGAGTGGAGCCCTGTAGCGGCTAGCGGGGCAACGCTTGGTCATGTGGCGTGTGAACGCAACAGATAAAGGAGAGAGGGGTAAAGGAAAGAAGGGACGAGGAGAGACGGGTTCCGGGCCGCCTCTCCCCTGGCGCGCTTCCCGGACATGATTCGTCAGGGAAGTGCGCATACTGATTACCGTTTCAAGTCAGAGACCGGCGATGATGTCCGCGTCACCGAAGATCACTTCACTGACACCATAGTCGATGCCGTCGACACCGTAGAACCGGATCTCATCAAAGGCATTGACCACGCTCACATTGAACTCGGTCTGGGCGGAGAAAGTGGTCTGGTTGTTCTGATTGGTCTCATAATCCAGACCGGTGAGTTCGGCAACCAATGCGCCGTCATTGTAAAGCTCGACCATGGGCTCGAAATCATCGAAGTCGATGTCCCGTAAGGTTTCGCCACGGAATGTCAGCGTGAAGCCACCTTCCGTGAAGTCCTCATCGCCACCGGTCTCGGCGTCGGCGTCGGAAAGGACAGACAGAACCTCGCCGGATTCGATCAGAGCGGCTTCATCACCGCCGGACGGAGCATTCACGCCCACACCCGGGTTGGAATTGAAGCTCTCGACACCTTCACTGACCGCTTCGTAATCGAATTCGAAACCGCCGGCCTCAACGCCATCGGTGCCATTGTTGTTGTTGCCGAATTCAATTTCCTCACGGAACAGACTGTCACCCTCATTGTCGACGCCCAGAACCTGAATGTCCTGGTTCCTCTCTCCATCGACAAAGACATTAGGGGCCACCACATCACCCACATTGTCGTCGGTGAGGGCAACATTGACCCCTGCAAGGGTGTCATCTTCCGTGATGTTGAAATCGCCATTGAAGAATTGAACAGCGATAACGGTGAAACCGTCCGCATCAGCGTCCGTTCCATTGATCCGGATCCCGTCGAACGTCTCCCCCTCCAGGTCGAAACCACCGGAGAACACATCCGCCGTAACACCAGCGCCCCTGGAAATGCCCTCAAATTCAGGCGTGACCGTTCCGACAATGGCGCCATCTTCGAGAAGTTCGATGGTCAGATCCGTTGCGTCACCATCAAAGTCGCGCAGCTGGACAAGAAATTGATCGAACACCCCATCGTCGACGACGAAATCGACAAATTCACCGTCCACAATCTCCGCCCGGCCAAGGCCGCCAGCACCCACACCTTGAGTGGGATTGTAGGTGGCGACATTGCCGCTGGCGTCGATTTCGAAGACAGACAGATCTTCCTCTTCGACATCGGTGCCGACAGGAAACCGAACTTCGATCCGCTCCCGGTCATCCGGGTTCTCGACATTTTCAGGCTGGTCTGCAGTTACGAAAGAACCTTCCAGGCCATTTCTGCCATTGCGATTGTCGAACTCGAAGCCATAGGGCTCGCCGTTCTGTTCAAGGACAGTGTTGGCCGACCCGTCACCGATTTCGGCAAAGATGATGTCCTCATCGTCCAACGCCACCGGCTCCGGTGCAGCGCGGTCGGCTACAAGACCTTGCAGATTGAAGACAGTGCCTTCGCCGGCCGCGACGGAGACCGTCGTGAAATGGCCGTTAATCAGGCTGTCGTCGAGGACCACGACACTGTCATTGCCGTTGGATGTGTTGATGGTGCCGACGATCGTGTCTCCCACCAGGACTTCATTGGTGTCCAGATCGAAGATCAGTTCGATCTCCTGGGAACCGCCATTGTCATCGCCGAGGGTGAGGAAAATGGAGGTCTGCCCGCTCTGCTGGGTGGTTGCGTCGACGGCGACACCGTTGTTTTCGCCTCGAGCAGTCAGATGCTGAACATTCTGGAAGCTGAGCGCGAGTTGGTCGGAAGCGCCGCCCACATCAAAGGTGATGCTTTCATCATCGTCCAGGGACCCGCGCAGGGACTGGTGCTCTCCCCGCCCGCCGTCTGCGCGCCGGCCTGCCACACCCAGGCCCTCCCCCCGATCCGACACGAGGCCGGAAGCAATCGTACCGTTCTCGGCTTCGCCCACGGCGGTGATGGAGGTGTTTGTGTCAAGGACACTGCCTTCGGAGAACTCATCCGAGACATTGGTGGCGCCGTTCGCCAGCGATTTCCCGTTCCGGCCTTCGCCGGCAGAATTCTCAAGCCCGGTCCGGCCGGTGTCCTCGTCGTTGCGGTAAAACAGATTGCTGCCGTTCAGGAAAAAGCCGACACCATCGTCAAACTCGACACCTGAAATGCCCGTCGCAGTTGCATCCGTGATAAAGTCCCGTAAGCTGTTCGCCATTTTGATCTCCCAAGCCGCGCCAAGCGGCGCACCCCAATTGGTTCTGCTGAAAACGTCATCCCGAGCGCTTTCCAAGGGGCAAGGCCCGGCTCAAATCCCATCTCACGAGCCAGACCTCACCCGAGTCTTGCGGCCCACCCACAGGCCTGCGCGTTTAAGTTGCTCGGTGCAGGTATGAGACTATGAAAAATCCGTAAAGTGACAAGCTTCAAAATATGGAACACTCCGTTCGATTATGACGAACGGTCCATGTTTGGTGTACTTTACGGCTCCCTGAAGCAACCAGTGAAACATCATGAAAACGATAAACCTGCGCCAATTGTTCTATTTTACTGAAGTGGTTCGTGCGAATTCTATCCGCGGCGCGGCCAGGGCCCTCTGTGTTTCGCCCTCTGTTGTCAGTGCTGCAATGAAAGACTTGGAATTTGAAGTGGGCGAGCCGCTATTTTTGCGAACGGGAAATCAGTCCCAATTGACACCCAGGGGCCGGGAGCTTCATCGGCATGCAGAGAAAATGGTCGCCCATGCCCAAGCCGCCCTCGACCCTGACTCCCGAAAAACAAGTGGCAAGGTTACGGTCACGACAACGGTCTCAAACGGAGTCGCGGAACTTCTGCTCCCGGACTTTCTGTCCTTTTACGAGGAAGAACTGAGCGACATCGAATTCAATGTGGTGGCGGACGATGCGGTCCTTGACCTGGAGAAGGCAGGCGTCGACATGGCCCTGCGCAATTTCTTTCTGGATGATCCGTCCACAAGCGAAAACACGTTGGACAATTACGTCCTCAAATTGTGGGCGGCTCCTGAGGTGGCGGAGCGGCTGGACGATCTCAAGCCCGGTGGAGACCAGGCCATCGACTTTATTGGCTTGCCTGTTCAGGTGGCGCGGGGGGTGAGTGTGCGTGATGAGGATGGCACCGGAAGCGGCATGCTCCCCATCAACACCGTGACGACCGTGAACAGTACACTGATCGCCCGGCAACTGGCGGTATCCGGCCGAGGGGTCATTCTTTCGACGCCCAATCTCTTGCTGAATGACATGGTTCACGGACGGCTGGTTCCGATCGGCGAGCGCTATGTCTACGGTTACATGTCCTTGACTCTGATTTTTGCCTCCGACAAACCCACGGCTGAACAGCAACGGATCGGCTCCCTTGTCCGCTCCTATGGCGAAGCCCGAAAGGAGCTGTTCAAGTCCCTGGAAGATCATGCGAAGCCATCGTTCTCGATGGCGAAGGAAGACTAAGCCGCGAGCCCGACTGGGAGAGGGCGGTCCGATTGGTTTTGTCGGCAATGACAACCCAAGGGCATTGCGACGTCGGATTGGTTCGCGGAATCTTTGGGGTTATCCTCTCTGCGCTACATGGTCGCCAGTGAAAATGACCCAGTACAAGGACGAAAGGACAAAGCGGATGAATGAGATTCTTGTGGACGTGGCGCGAGGCCGGGTTGAGGGCTATTGCGATCCCAGGCTCATGCCGGTGGCGGAAGAGTTCATCCGGAACTTCAATGAGCGGGGCGAGATGGGGGCGTCGGTCTGTCTGTCCGTGGACGGCACACCTCTGGTGGATCTCTGGGGCGGGGTGAAGGACCCGCAATCCGGTGCACCCTGGGAGCAGGACACGGTCTCCATTGTCTTTTCCTGTTCAAAGGCCGCCACGGCCCTGTGCGCCCATCTGCTGATCGAGCGGGGGCAACTGGATCTCCACGCCCCCGTGACCGATTACTGGCCCGAGTTCGGACAGAACGGCAAGGAAAACGCCACGGTCCTGATGATGCTCAATCACTCCGTGGGTCTGCCAGCCTTCCGGGAGCCGATCAAGCCCGGCGGTTACTATGACTGGGACTACATGATCACCCGTCTGTCAGCGGAGGAACCGTTCTGGGAGCCGGGCACCCGCAACGGCTATCACATGATTTCCTTCGGCTGGACCGTGGGCGAGCTGGTGCGCCGGGTTTCGGGCAAGTCCCTGGGCACGTTCTTCCGTGAAGAGATTGCAGAGCCCCTGGGTCTTGATTTCTGGATCGGCCTGCCCGAAAGCGAAGAACACCGGGTGGCGTCCATGATCCCCTACACGCCGCCAGAAGGCGCGCCCCTGAGCGATTTCACCATGGCCATCCTGACGGACCCCGCCTCCATTTCCCACCTCGCGATCCTGAATGACGGGGGCCACATGGCCGGGGTGGACAGCCGGGACGCCCACGCCGCGGAACTGGGCGGCGGCGGTGGGATCGCCAATGCCCGCGCCCTCGCGGGCCTGTTCGCGCCCCTGGCGGTCGGCGGATCCTTGAACGGCTGGGATTTTCTGTCCCCGGATCGGATTGCCGCCATGAGTGCGGTCTCCATGGCAACCCAGCGGGACGCGACCCTCTTGATGCCCAGCCGCTTCGGTCAGGGCTTCATGGTGTCCATGGACAATCGGCACCGGCCCCTGGGTCATCAGGAAACGGTCATTATGGGCCGCCAGGCGTTCGGCCATGTGGGCGCGGGCGGCAGCCTGGGTTTCGCGGATCCGGAATGCGGCCTGGCGTTCGGCTATGCCATGACCCAGATGGGCGAGGGTCTGATGCTCAACCCCCGGGGCCAGAGCCTCGTGGACGCGGCCTATCAGTGTTTGGGCTACCGGACCGATGCTCCTGGCTTCTGGGTGCGCTGAAGCACGGTGAAGGGGGTGCGCTGACACGCCATTGCCGCCCTGTCATGCAACAGCCGGGGCCCCCTATTGTAGTGTGGGGCCTCGGGTGAAGGCACAGAAGGCACGGGCAGAGAGGGCACCATGGCTGTCATTCGCATTGAAGAGGAAATCGGGGTCGAGATCGTCACCAGTCGGGGTGAGCGGGATTTCGGGGGCGGCGATTCCACTGACTGGGCCGCCAGCCTGGAAGTGTCCGTGATCAATCTGGACGAGACACCGAAACAGATCGCCCTGCGCTTCGAGGGGTATGCCCCAAACCTGTCCGAACGGATTGAAGCCTCCCGGTCAAAGCCCGGTCAGGTCAGGACGGAATACATCCGCCATGGCCAGTTCTTTCTGGTCAAGAAGGACAAGCCCCGGGACGACCATTTCCGCCTGCGTGGCATGGAATGGTATCTCAAGGAGGTGACGGTCACTGTGGGCGGCCGGGACCACACCCAAACGCGCGATGACCATGTGTCGGCCTTTTCCTTGGAGGAGGAGGAGCATGACCAGGGCGGCTTCGGCTTTCTCGCCTTCATCCTCGTACTCATCATCGTGATGATCTACTTCGTGGGGACCTGACCCCACAGACCCTTCGCCATTATTACGGCTGGCCTCAGCTGGTGCCTTATTTGAGCGCGGCTTCCTTTCCTATAGTCAATCCGGCTGGTGATTCGCGCCGTTCGGCCTTTCAGGACAGACCCTTGCCCCCCGTTTCTCTCTGGACGAGGTCTCTCACTGGAGGGCCTGAGCCCTTCATCGCCGTCGCACCGCCCATTGAGATTTGTCTGTGACCGGACCTGCAGTAAAGAAGGATGAGACCCATGTCCGTTTCCTATTTCTCCAAACCGGATGATTTCGACGATACTTTCAAGGGGGAACGGCTCAAGCGGTCAAAGACCGGTGACACCACATTCGAATTCGGCCTTGTCCTGGCGGGTGCCGTATCCGCGGGCGCCTATACGGCCGGCTTTATCGATTTTCTCGTGGAAGCTCTTGATCAGTACCATGAAGAGGCCGGGAAGTTGCCCGGCGGCGCGCCCCATAAGGTGGTTCTGAAAGTGCTCTCGGGCACTTCCGGCGGGGGCATGGTGGCAGCCCAGATGGGACGGGCACTGAAATTCGATTTCCCCCATGTCTCTCCGGCCACGGATCCGGAGACGGCCGGAAAGAACCTGTTTTACTCGTCCTGGGTAAAGGACATCGATATCGACCGGTTCCTGGACACCAAGGACCTGAAGGACCACGAACGGGCTGTGGCCAATGCGCCGGAGGGCTCGTCGGATACCAAGACCTACCGGTCCATTCTGAACACCAAGCAGATCGACAACCTGGCCGCCCAGGCCTGCGAATACGGCTCGGCCAAAAGCGGTGTCAGCCTGCCCCTGAAACAGCGGGACTGGGTTGCCGATCCCCTGGATCTTTATCTGACGTTCTTCAACATGCGGGGTGTGCCCTATTTCCTGAAATACGGCAAAGACCGGAGCGGGCGGGATCTGGGCCAGACCTTCCGCAAGCACGACGATTTCATTCATATCCAGCTTTACCAGGGCGCTCTGCCGTCTGAAGACAGTCTTGCCAAGGATGTTATCGCCTTCGACATGGGGCCGGAACCGATCAACGCGGATTATGCCACCTTCGCCGTGGCCACTGGTGCCTTTCCTCTGGCCCTACGGGCGGTCACTCTGACCCGGCCTTTCCGGCACTACCTGTACCGTCCGGTCGTGGTGACCAAGGAAATCACGGAAAAGGACGGCAAGCGCTTGCCCGAACCGGCCTATGACCTGAGCGTTCAGGCCCCCCTGTTGAACAAGTCAATCCTGTACGGAGCAGGGGTGTATGAGGACAACATCGATAAGATCGACTACAGCTTCATTGCCGTGGACGGGGGCACGGCCCATGTGGAGCCCCTTGAGCTGGCGCGCACCAACATGGCTGGCCTGATCGGGCGCAATCCGCGGGATTCGAAAACCGCTCACCGGGCCGTGGTGCTCGTGGCCCCACTCCATAATCCGGTGGACAATGATGGGATCGATTTCACCGGGGAGACCCTGGTCAGCGACCCGGCCTACCGGATTGAAAAGGGGGCGGATCTGTTCTCCCTGGCCACGGGGATCCTGCCCCGGATGCGCAATGAACTCCAACTCGGCAATGCCCAGCTCAGCCTCGCCACCGATGACGACGTGTTCAGCCGGTTCATGGTCATCCCCGCACGCACGGATCCCACCGCACCCGATGGCGGGCGTGCCGGGGGAGATGCGGGACAGCATGAATATCTGACCGGGGACGATGCCATCTGTTCCTCGGGCCTTGCGGCCTTTCTGGGCTTCCTCGACGAGGAATACCGCCGTCATGATTACTTCCTGGGCCGGCGCAATGCCTGGGAATTCCTGAACAACACCTTTCGTCTCCACAAAGACAACCCGGTCTTTGAGAAGTGGACCGATGATCACCTGAAGGCGATGCCCGAGGCGGTCAAGACCGAAGGCGGCTCGTCCTTCCGCCCCATCCTGCCCCTGGTCGGGAGTGTGAAGGACTGCCCGGCGGAACCCTCATGGCCTTTCGGCCGTCTCAGCGACAACCAGATCGAGCGGTATCACGATCTCTTCCGGGAACGGGTCGGGCCCTTCGTGGCCATGTTCGATCTGGAGGAACAGCACTTCGTCCTGCGCTGGTTGTCCGCAGACGCACAGATCGCCCGGGCGCTCGCCAAGGAATTCAAGAACCAGATCGCCGGCAGCCTGAAGGAAAAGAAATTGCGGGCCAAGGATGATCCCAACAGGAATGGCCCCAACAAGAAGTCCTCGGCCCGGAGCCCGCGGGTGGGTGGATAGGCTTGACCCCAATCACAAAAAAGCCGGGCGGGCGTTTCCGCCCGTCCGGCCCGGATGACTTGGCCCAAATGATTTGGCGCAGGTGATTTGGCCCAAATGACCCAGATCAGATCGCCCGGCACCCGTGGCGCCGGGCGGAACGACGGATCGCTTACACCCGCTCGATGATGATGGCGGGGGCCATGCCGCCGGCGGCGCACATGGTCACGAGGCCCCGGTGCAGGTCCCGGCGCTCCAGTTCGTCGATCATGGTGCCGATCAGGATGGAGCCGGTGGCGCCGATGGGGTGACCCAGGGCGCAGGCGCCGCCGTTCACATTCACCTTGTCCCGGTCCAGGTGCAGATCGCGGATGAACTTTTCCGCCACGGTGGCGAAAGCTTCGTTGATCTCGAACAGGTCGATATCGTCCGTGGTCAGACCGGCTTTCTCCAGGACCTTCTTTGCCGCGGGCACCGGTGCGTTCAGCATCAGGGTCGGGCAGTCGCCCATATTGGCGGTGGCCACGATCCGGGCCCGGGGCGTCAGGCCGTGGGCCTTGGCGTAATCGGGGGAGGCCAGCAGAACGGCGGCGGATCCGTCCACGACACCGGAGGAGTTGCCCGCGTGGTGGATGTGGTTGATCTCCAGCCCCGGATACTTGGCCAGGATCAGTTTGCGGTAGGTCAGCCCTTCTTCATTCAAGGGGAAGTCGGCCATGTCGGCGAAGGACGGCTTCAGGCTGGCCAGACCTTCCAGGGTGGTCTGGGGCCGGGGGAATTCTTCCTTGTCGAGAGCAAGGGTGCCGTCCTCGTGATAGACGGGCACGAGGCTTTTGTCGAAATAGCCGTTCTCGATGGCGTGGTTGGCGCGCATCTGGCTCACATAGGCGAGCTGGTCCACGGCATAGCGGGAAATGCCTTCAATGGTGGCGATGGCGTCGGCGCAGACCCCCTGCTGGGACTGGGGGTGGCTGGCGCGCAGGCGCAGATTGCCCGCATCCATCATCGGGGGCTGGCCGCTGGAATGCTGGCCATGGAGAGACATCATCTCAGTGCCGCCCGCGACCACCAGGTCTTCCATGCCGGACATGATCGCCTGGGCGGCGAAGTTCACCGTGGTGATGCCCGAGCCGCAGAACCGGTCCAGGGTCACGCCGCTTGATTTGACGTCATAGCCCGCGTCCAGGGCGGACATGCGGCCCAGGTCACCGCCCTGGGTGCCCCGCTGGGAGGAGGTGCCCCAGATCACGTCGTCCACTTCGGACGTGTCGAGCTTGTTGCGCTCGGCCAGGGCCTTGAGCACGGCGGCGCCGAGCTGCTGGGGGTGAATTTCCGTCAGGGCGCCCTTGCCGGGCTTGCCGATACCGCGGGGTGTGCGGCAGGCATCGATGATGAGTGCGTCAACCATGGGGATCCCTCCAAACCATTCTCAATCCGACAGCCGCGCCCCCTGCGGATCCCCTGACAGGCCCCCTTATTTGGGATCCCGCCGCCATGGGCTCCGGACACGCGTCTTCGCCGCCATCATGACAAGAGGCACGCCGAAGGGAAAGAAGAAGACGCGAACGGGGCAGTCCGGAAAGGCTGTAAGAGGTTCCGGCGCGCCCTCCCGCTCACGTCAGGAGGGCGCATGGGATCAGTCCGTGACCCAGGGTGGTGGCGCAGACCCCGGACATCAGCGCCTGCATCCGTGATCTGGAATGGCCCCTCGAGGGCCGTTTCCCCTTACCCCTTGTGCAGTTCTTCCACCGCTTCCACCAGAAGTTCTTCCATGGTCCGGCGGATCTGGTGATCGGACAGCTCGACTTTCTTCTCGTCGAAATCCGCGCGGATCTTGCGGAACACGTCCTCGTCGCCCGGCTCCTCGAAATCGGAGGTGATCACGGTTTTCGCGTATTCCTGGGCATCGTCGCCGGTCAGACCCAGTTGTTCGGCGGCCCACAGGCCCAATTTCTTGTTGCGCCGGGCCCGGGCCTTGAAGGCCAGATCCTGGTCCTGGATGAATTTGGCTTCAGCTGCGCGCTTGCGGTCTTCAAAGCTGGAGGACATATCCAACGCTCCGTGCATGAGGGGTGCCCGGCGGGTCCCCGAAACCATGAAAACTCAACAACCATGGATGTCGGATGCCGTAGAAAGCCGGGCGGAGACGGTCCGGTGCGCCCCATTCGCGCGCCCGGACCGTGGATGGGACCGTCTGCTTACTGGCGCGCCACGGTGAATTCAACCATTCGGGCGTTCAACCCGCAGGACTGCCACATTACCCTGCATTTCAACCCGAAATCCGGGCCAGAACAATACGAACCACCCAAACCGGCCACCCAAAGGCCAGCGGATGGGGTTAAGATAAAGTCGGGTGTGGTGTTGACTCCCACGCACTTTAAGCCCCATGGACGGTTCGGGACGTCTGACATCGGGGTCCCGAGTGGCTTACGCCCGAGTGAATTACGAATAAGTTGGGAGTGCGCCCGAACCGGGCCAGCCTTTTGAGGGCCAATCTTTTACTGGTCCCGCCTTTTGTGGTGAAAAGGCATCCCTGACGATGGAGACTGGTATGAACCGCCGCCGTCTGATTTATGAAGGCAAGGCCAAAATCCTCTATGAGGGGCCTGAGCCCGGCACATTGGTCGCCCACTTCAAGGACGATACAACGGCGTTCAACAGCGAGAAACACGCGGTCATCGAAGGCAAGGGGGTGCTGAACAACCGGATCTCCGAACACTTGATGACCCAGCTCAACCACATCGGCGTCCAGACCCATTTCATTCGCCGTCTGAATATGCGCGAACAGCTCATCCGCGCCGTTGAAATCATCCCCATCGAGGTGGTGGTGCGCAATGTGGCCGCCGGGTCCCTGTCCAAGCGTTTGGGCCTGGAGGAAGGCTCCCCCCTGCCCCGCTCCATCATCGAGTTCTATTACAAGAACGATGAACTGGGCGATCCGCTGATCTCGGAAGAACACATCACCGCTTTCGGCTGGGCCACCCCCCAGGACCTGGACGACATGATGGCCCTGGCGATCCGGGTCAACGACTTCCTCTATGGTCTGTTCCTGGGGGTGAAGATCCGTCTGGTGGATTTCAAGATCGAGTTCGGCCGCATCTATGAAGGCGACATGATGCGCATCATCCTTGCCGACGAGATCAGCCCGGATTCCTGCCGCCTGTGGGACATGGAAACCAACGAGAAACTGGACAAGGACCGGTTCCGCCGGGACCTGGGCGGGCTGACGGAAGCCTACCGGGAAGTAGCCCGCAGGCTCGGCCTTTTGCAGGAGAACGCCAGCAACGGGACCCAAGGCCCCACCCTGGTCAGTGACATGCCCGCCAAGGACGGCCAGAAAGACACCTCCTCCGGCGGTTCCGACGGTCAAACCTCAGGGCACGCCTGAACCCGCCCCGAACATCGCCCCCTCCCGGCGCTCCGGATTCGGAAGATCTTCCGGATCCGGGCAACCTGCCGACCCAGACCATCCGACTGCACCCGACCCGGCCGGAGAGGGTTTCCCGCCCAGCACTTTTCCCATTCAATCAGGACCTAGAGGATCATGAAAGCGCGCATCCACATTACACGGAAGAACGGCGTCCTCGACCCGGAGGGCAAGGCCATCGGCGAGGCCCTCAAGCGCCTCGGTTTCGGCGGTTTCGAGGATGTGCGCAAGGGCACCTATCTCGAAATCGATCTGGCCGGGAGCGGCATGGACAAGGCGGAGGCCCAGGCCTCGGTCAAGGAAATGTGCGAAAAGCTCTTGGCCAACACGGTGATCGAGAACTACGCCATCGAAATCGGGGATTGAGCCCATGCGCGCCGCCGTAATCGTTTTTCCCGGCTCCAACTGCGACCGGGATGTGGCCGTGGCCCTCACAAAGGTCACCGGCCAGGCTCCCATGATGGTCTGGCACAGCGAGACCGAACTGCCGCCGGATCTGGATCTTGTGGTTCTGCCCGGTGGGTTTTCCTATGGGGATTATCTGCGCAGCGGGGCCATCGCGTCCCAGAGCCCAGTTATGTCGGCTGTGCGCGGTGCGGCCCGGGAAGGCCGGATGATCCTGGGCATCTGCAACGGCTTTCAGATCCTCACGGAAGTGGGCCTGCTGCCCGGCGCCCTGATCCGTAACGCGGGCCTGACCTTCATCTCCCGTACCCTGACCATTTCCGTGGAGCGGCAAGATACCCCCTTCACTATCGCCTATGCCAAGGGCCAGACCCTTCAGATCCCGGTGGCTCATCACGACGGCAATTATACCGCCGACACTGACGTTCTGGACCGGCTCGAAGGCGAAGGCCAGGTCGCCTTCCGCTACCACGGCGAAAATCCCAACGGCTCGGCCCGCTCCATCGCCGGGATCACCGACGGGACCGGACGTATTCTGGGCCTCATGCCCCACCCGGAACGGGCCATCGAGACCGTTCTCGGCTCCACGGACGGACGGGGCCTGTTTGAAAGCCTGGTGAACCGGATGCCGGAAGACCGCATCTCCGAGGAAAGGGCCGCATCATGAGCGACAACCCCGCAGCATCTCAGGAGCCCGCCATCACGCCGGAAATGGTTGCCGAGCACGGCCTGACGGAAGCGGAGTACGGCACGATCGTGCGGTCCATGAACCGCCAGCCGAACGTCACGGAACTGGGTATTTTCTCGGTGATGTGGTCGGAACACTGTTCCTACAAGTCCTCCCGGGTGTGGCTCAAAACCCTGCCCACGGACGGTCCCCAGGTGATCCAGGGACCGGGGGAGAATGCGGGCGTGGTGGATATCGGCGACGGCCAGGCGGTCGTCTTCAAGATGGAAAGCCACAATC
>CAZLPU010000090.1:0-18294 GCA_964561475.1 uncultured Alphaproteobacteria bacterium | reverse complement strand
ACCCTCACTATGCCCCGGCCCCTCAAGGACCGATGTGACCCGGAGCACAGGGTGATTTTTTTCTGAAAACAATGGATGATCGACAGGCAGCGCGGCGTGGCGTTTATGGGTTCACCCCGATCCATCTGTTCGTTGTGCTGGTACTCTACGTCCTGCCCATGGGCCAGTGGGCCATCTATCGGGGCGACCGGGTGCGCCATGGCAGGCGCATGGGTGGCCTTTTCATCGGAGCCTTGGTGATTGCGGGAGCATTCACCCTGCTGCCCGGTCGGTTCATGGCCCATATGCTGTTCGGCTGGTAGCCCGTCCCGTCCTTGCTTTCCCCTGCTTGAAGGAGAGACCGTCATGATCCGGACCCGGTTGGTTTTCTGCGCAGCCTTGATGTTCTGGGCCTTGCCCGGCGCGGTGCTGGCTCAAACGGAGCCCCCAATGACCCCTGGGGCGCAAGAGGTGCAAAGCCCCAAGGCTGTGGTCCAGGCCTTCTGGGACCGGGTGTGGATCGGCGGGGATGTGGAGGCGATCACCGATCTGATGGCGGAGGATTTCGTCATCCATAGTGCGGGCGCCACCATTGGTCCCCGTCCGGAGTTCAGGGCGTGGGTGGCGTCCTTCTTCGCCAATATCGACGGGCTGCAATTCGAGGTGCTCGACATTTTTGCCGACGGGAGCAAGGTGGCCACCCGCTGGCGCTGCTCCGGCACCCTCAAAGGCTCCATGTTCGGCATCAAGGGCACGGGCCAGCCCATCGAATTCACCGGCATCAATTTGATGACCGTGGCGGACGGGCGCATCACCGAGGCCTGGGTGGAACGGGATGCCCTGGGCGTTGCCCGTTCCCTGGGCGCCCTCGATTGACATTGGCCTACGGACAATTTTCATGACGATTTCCCCCTATCTCAAGGCCCTGCGTGAAAAGGTGGGGACGGATCTGATGATGCTGCCGGCGGTCTCGGTCCTGATTTTCCGGGCTGACGGCGCATTCCTGCTCCATAAACGCCGGGACACGGGCTTGTGGGCCACCATCGGCGGCGCCATCGAACCTTACGAACAGCCTGCCGACGCCGCCGTCCGGGAGGCCTGGGAGGAAACCGGTCTTCATGTGGACGTGGGGAGTATCGTCGCGGTCCTGGGCGGGTCCGACGAGGTGGTGGTCTATCCCCATGGGGATCAGGTCGCCTACATCAACATTGTGTTCACCGCGCGCGTTTTTTCCGGCACCCCCCAGGCCGATGGTGAGGAGGCGGACGAACTGGGCTGGTTCACTCTGGACGAGGCCCGTGCCCTGGAGACCACGATCCCGGCGCGCGGTGTGCTGAACCATGTCCACCGCACCGGAAACGCCGCCTGGTTCCATCCGCCCCAATGGTCGCCACCCCGATGACCGGCGCGGCAGGGGCATAGGGACTGGGGCGGCCAGGGATCGGGGCGGCCAGGGATGTGGGGCACCGGCATGGCGCAATTGCTGGTGGCTCACGGGAAAACTTTGACCCAAACCGGGCATCCACCGCGAAGTGGCCACAGTTCACCCGAAAATTCGAGGGTGAAGCGCCGGGACTCGCGTCTCTCGGGCGCTTTGATAGGGATTTGGTATCCTTCAACGGGAAAAGTGCCGGTGCGAAACGGTCCGGATGGTCCGATTCGGCCATGACGCCGGGTTTCGGAGCGAGGCAACCGGAAGATGAGAGGGGCGGGACAGCGATTAAATGTCCCGTAGATCCAGCGCTCATCCTGCGGCGATCCGCTTTCGCCCCTGCACCGTCAGTGCGGTTGCGTGCCGCTGGCCCGGAGTTATCATCATGGCTGGATACCGCCGTAGGTAATCTTTGACCCCGCGCCGCCGGATCTGGTTCGGCGTGCCGGTGCACTTATGAATGAATGAGGGTGGCAGATGGATCTGAATTTCACACCGCAGGATGAAGCATTCCGCCGGGAAGTCCGCGAATTCATCGAACAGAAGTGCCCGGCCCGGCTGCGCGGCCGGCGCGATCTGTCTCGGGAAGAAATCCTGGAATGGCACAAGATCGTCTATCAGCAGGGCTGGATCGCACCGTCCTGGCCCGAGGAATACGGCGGCACGGGCTGGACCGTGACCCAGCGCTACATTTGGCAGGAAGAAACCGCCAACTATGAGACGCCGGCCCTGCTGCCCTTCGGCATCACCATGGTCGGCCCTGTGATCTACACCTTCGGCAACGAAGAGCAGAAGGCCTACTACCTGCCCCGCATCTTGAATGGCGAGCATTGGTGGTGCCAGGGCTATTCCGAGCCCGGCGCCGGTTCCGACCTGGCGTCCCTGCGCACCAAGGCGGAAAAATCCCCCGACGGAACGAAATACATCATCAACGGCATGAAGACCTGGACCACCCTGGCCCAGCACGCGGATTGGATCTTCGTTCTCTGCCGCACCGACCCCACGGCCCGCAAGCCCCAGGAAGGCATCTCTTTCATCCTGGCAGACATGAAGACCCCGGGCATCACCGTGCGTCCGATCATCACCATCGACGGGGGCCACGAGGTCAACGAGACCTATTTCGACAATGTGGAAGTGCCCGTCGAGAACCGCATCGGTGTTGAAAACGAAGGCTGGACCTACGCCAAGTTCCTGCTCAGCAACGAACGCTCCGGCATTGCCGGGGTGGCCCGCTCCAAGCGGGGCCTGGAGCGCCTCAAGGACATTGCCCGCACCGAGGAAAGCGAAGGCGGCAAACTCATCGAGGATCCGGAATTCGCCCGGAAGATTTCCGAACTGGAAATCGATCTGACCGCCCTGGAGTTCACCGAACTGCGCACCCTTGCCTCGGAAGCGGCCGGTAAAGGGCCTGGGCCGGAAAGCTCCATCCTCAAGATCAGGGGCACGGAGATTCAGCAGCGCCTGACTGAACTGGTTGTGGAGGCCGTGGGCCACTACAGCTACCCGTTCGAAAAGGACCTGCCCGACGGCACCAACGAATTCCCCGTCGGCCCGGACTATGCTCCGAACGCGGCGCCCAGCTACTTCAACATGCGCAAAGCCTCGATCTACGGTGGATCTAACGAGATCCAGCGCAACATCATCGCGAAAATGGTGCTGGGTCTCTAAGACCCGGCCCAGTCTGCCGTCCCGTCCGGACGACAGGAGAAAGGCCGTAATGCATGCCGGTTTCCCGTCCCCCTCACACGGGGAACCGGTTAGGATCTGAGCAGGGGCGCTTTCACGCCCGCCCGCATGATGCCAGGGGAGGCAATACCGATGGATTTCTCTTTTAATGAAGAGCAGACGCTCCTGCGCAATAGCGTTCAGCGCTTTATCGCGGACCGTTATGACTTCGACACCCGCATGGCCACCGTCAATTCCGAGGCCGGCTGGCGCCAGGATTACTGGCAGCAGTTCGCCGAGCTCGGCCTGCTCGCAGCCCCCTTCTCCGAGGAGATGGGCGGCCTTGGCGGCGGTGCCATTGAGACCATGGTGATCATGGAAGAATTCGGCCGGGGTCTGGTGGTCGAGCCATTCTTGCAGACCGTGGTTCTGGCCGGTACGGCCCTGCGCCTTGGCGGCACCCCGGCCCAGCAGCAGGAACTCATTCCGTCCATCATCGACGGCAGCCTGGTGATCGCGTTCGCTTACGCCGAGCCCCAGGGCCGGTACAATCTCGCCGACCTCACCACCACCGCCCGGCGCTCCGGCGCGGGTTATGTCCTCAATGGTCAGAAGGCCGTGGTGATCGGTGCGCCGTGGGCGGACAAACTGCTGGTCACCGCACGGACCTCCGGCGGGCGCCGGGATGCCAAGGGCGTGACCCTGTTCCTCGTGGACAAAAACGCCAGCGGTGTCTCCACCCGGGATTATCCGACCGTGGATGGCCAGCGCGCCAGCGAAGTCACCTTCGAGAATGTCCAGGTGGGCAGCGATGCCATCGTGGGCGTTCTCGACGATGGTCTGCCCCTCGTGGAGCGGATCGTGGACGAGGGCATTGCCGCCATCACCGCGGAAGCCGTCGGCGCCATGAAAATGCTGACGGACACCACTGTGGAATACTCCAAGACTCGCAAGCAGTTCGGCGTGGCCATCGGCAAGTTCCAGGTGCTCCAGCACCGGATGGTCGACATGTACATGAATTACGAGCAGTCCACCTCCATGATGTACATGGTGGCCCTGAAGCTCGACACGGACGAGCAGGAGCGCAAGCGCGCCGCCTCCGCCGCCAAGGTGCAGGTCGGCCGGGCCGGCCGGTTCGTGGGTCAGTCCGCCGTGCAGATCCATGGCGGCATGGGCATGACCAACGAATTGAATGTGGGCCACTACTTCAAGCGCCTGACCATGATCGACACCCTGTTCGGCAGCACCGACTATCACCTGCGCCGCTACACGGAACTGGCGGGCAACAACCGTATCGAGGCCGCCGCTGTCCTCTAAGCGTCATGGTCTGAACACGAACGCGCCAGCCAGCCCTGGGGGTGTGGCTGGCGCGGATCCGTCCATGTCCGACGCCGCCTCCAGATCCCCACGTCAATCTCCCGGCGCCAGACCGATCCCGCAGGATGATCCCTTTGCGCAATCCGCACCTGTGACCGACACGGATATCGTTTGCGCCTTTGAAATTTTCCCAGGCGGAAAGACCCGGGCCTTCGCCACACCTGAGCCCCGGTCCGAAGAGCGCTCAACGGATGCCCTCTACCGCTGGATCCACCTCCACCACACTCAGGGTGCGGATCACCAATGGCTGCGGGACCAGAGCGGCCTTGATCAGGTGGTCCAGGATGCCCTTCTGGCGGCCGAGACCCGTCCCCGCTGCACACCCCACAAGTCAGGCGCCCTTCTCAATCTCCGGGGGGTGAACCTCAATCCCGGTGCCGATCCGGAGGACATGGTCTCCATCCGCATCTGGGTGGATGCCCATGAAATTATCAGTGTGCGGTTACGCCAGCTCATGGCGGTGCGGGACCTGCGCATGCGGATGGAAGAGGGGGACGCCCCCGCCACGACCGGAGATTTCATCGCCGCCCTGGCCGAGGGACTGACCGAACGGATGGAACCAGCGATCCTTGCCGTCAGTGACAAGGTGGACGAACTTGAAGACGAGATGACGGCCAATGCCGGCACGGGTCCCCTGCGCACCCGGCTGGCCGCATTGCGGCACACCGCCGTGATCCTGCGCCGTTTCATCAGTCCCCAGCGGGATGCCCTGGCCCGGCTCGCCGCCGGCGGGTTCGACTTCCTCAGTGACCGGAATCTTTTGCAGTTGCGGGAAACCGCCGAACGGGTGACCCGGATGGTGGAGGAACTGGATGCCACCCGTGAACGGGCAGCGGTCCTTCATGATCAGTTGACGGACCGGCAGGCGGAAGAGATGAACCGCATCATGCTGGTGCTGTCCATCGTGGCGGCCATCTTCCTGCCCATGACCTTCATCACCGGCCTTCTGGGCATGAATGTCGGCGGCGTGCCCTGGGCGGAAAGCATCCACGGCTTTGGTATCGTGATCGGGATCTGCGTGGTGACCGGGATCGCCATGGGCGCCGTGTTCCGCCGCATCGGCTGGTTCTGACCCCTTCCAAGGGGCCGCGCCGGGGCCGGCAGGGCTGCGCTCCATTATAGCGGCGGGCGCAAAGTCACGGTCACCTTTAAACAGGGTGGCCGCCGCTCTGGTTTTTTTCGCTCACGGCGCGAGGCGCCTCCGCGAGGGCGGCGCAGTGGCGCCGGACCGCAGTCGCGGCCTTGAGCATGATGCGGATTAAACGCCTCATGCTCTAAACGCCTCATGTTCTAAACGTCCGCAGCCCCCTCGGTCACTGTCCCTACTCAGACGAACGGCTGAGTGCAGGTCAGATCGTGTCCATGAAATAGCACAGACAATCCTGGCGGATGATGGTCTCGTCCGGGGTCAGCATGGACGGTGTGACATCCTGATTGAGGACGATGGCCCCGTCCTGCACATGGAAGTACTGGGCAGTGACATCATTGTCGTTGTTGTCGAAAACCCTCAGGGGAAGGACGGCACCGGGTGTCCGTGCCCAGACCTCTCCGCGCTTCAGCAGGGTGAAATTCAGGTCTTCCATGTCCTCGCGCAGAACGAGATCCGCCTCTCCCTTGCCGAAGGCGAGGGTGCAGTCCGGATCGACCATGACCCGGGAGACGGTCTGATACAGTCTCACCTTGTCCGTCGCGGGTGCGCTGGTGTCGAACCCGTCCAGATCGATCACCCGGTCCACCAGCCGTTTGGCGGCGGCCACCCCTTCCGGCTCATCGCTCTGGCCGCACTCCACGGTGATGGACGGGCACAGCCGGGAGAAGGCGATGGATTGGGTCGTCGACGGATTGATGTAGTAGACCCCCAGCGGCGAGAACAGCGCCGAGAGTTGCAGATCCGCCGGACGCAGAACATTCACACAGCCATAGATCGGGTTCTTGCCCGTGTTGTTGTGAATGTCGATGCTGGCAAAGACCCGCCTGCGCCGGGCTTCCTGAAGGATTTGCTGGGTGATGGAATGGAAGCTCCCGGGGCCGTTGGCCCAGCAGCGGTTGAAATCCGGCTGACCGTCCAGAAACCGCATGCCTTTTTCGGCGGCGTCCACATTGCCCACCAGGATCATCAGACTGCGGGCCGGGCGGGCTTGTGCGTAGCGCTTCTGGAGGTGCTGGAGCACCCGGAAGCTGGTGGTTTCGTTGCCGTGGAGCATGGTGGAAATGAAAACGGGTTCATCCCGCTTGCCCGGCACATTGATCAGGGTCGGCCTGGGGAAGACCTGCTTGATATCGCGCGGTGATATATCCGCCAGTTTCTCCGGAATGTAATCCAGGTGTTCGAGTTGCATCGTTGGTTCCGATTTTGCTTATTGGTTCACAGCGTCCATTCGTGGACTGGGGCACCGCTGACCTGCAAAGCGACGTAGCGTTCCATGAGGGCCTGGAAATCGGCCTCGGAATAGGCAATGAAGCCGCGCTGCCAGGCAGCGCCGGTTCGACCGCTGTGCAGACGGGGGACCAGAATGTCGGCAAACATACGCCGAACATCGTCCCTGTCTACGCCTTCTTCCAGCAGGGCATCCTGGGCGGCGGGTAATAAATGGTTCAACAGGAGGCTTTGAACGGTGGTTTCGTTGCCTCCCCACCGTATAGATGCCCCGAGTCCGTACCGGGCGCACGCATAAAAATTATTGCGCGCATCTTCAAACGGAATGACGTCTTCCGGTGGCTGCTCCCGCCGGCCCAGGGCCAGGATCAGCCCATGGCACAAGGCAACATTAGCCACCGTGTCGATCAGGCTGGGCCCGGCGGGCATGATCCGGTGCTCTAATCTAAGATGGGGGCGATTGTCGTCTTCAAAACCCAGAATCGGCCGCACCCAACGCCAAATTGTACCATTTTGCAATCTTAGGTGGGGAAGGCTGTCGGATTCCGCCTGCAACGCGGGCAGAAGGGTAGGGAAACTCAGATTGTGCAGGAACAGCTCCAGGAACGACTGCCGAAGATAGCCGGTGCCCAGGCTGACCCGGTTGAGCGCGCCGCCCTGTGCATCCCGGATCCCGCCGGTCAGGACCGCCTGTTCGAATGCGGGGATCCGTGTCTCCTCCCACAGGCATCGTCCGTACAGGTAGGGCGAGTTCCCGCTGGCGGCGATCAAGGGGGCGGCCGCTATGAGGGCTGCATTGTAGAACCGCACCGCGTCGTCCTGGTTGAATTTCAGGTGCACCTGAAGAGACGTACACGCTGCTTCCAGCATGATGTCGGTGCAATCGTATTCCAGGCTTTCCCGGCCTTCGATGGCAATGCTCAGGGGTTCCCGGGCGCGGATGTTCATGATCGCTTCGTTGAGCGCCTGATACCGCTTCGCCTTGGTCATCGAGGACACATCGAGCATGTCCTGGGGCAATGTCGGCAGAATCCCGATCAGGACGGGAGTGATCCCGAGGGAGGCCCCGGCTGAGCGGCAGGCGGCCCAGGTCTTCTCAATGTCCCCAAGGGTGGCCGAAAAGAAGGCCCCCTCCATGGCATGGGGCGGAGCGTTGACCTCGAAATTGAATTTCGCCAGTTCCGGGACGACATCCTCATGGTCGAGTTTCTCCAGAAACTCTTTATTGCGGGGGGCCGGCATCTGATTTTCGTCGATCAGATAGGCTTCCAACTCCAGACCTGCGGTGAAGCCCGGCTGATGGTCGAAGTCCCGGTCCCGGAACCAGCCGTTCAGAATTTTGGTTTCGTCGAGAAGCCGCGCCCAGAATTCCCGATAATCGCTTTGCTTAAAATGGATCTGATTAATTTCCGTGCCCACACATGCACTCCCTGTTCAATGCCGATCGGTTCAATATTGACCGGCCCACACCTTGGTAGCCCGCACCTAGATAGCCCGCACCTTGGTAGCCCGAAGCCGGGGCCCAAGATGCGGGACCGCACTTGTCCTCATGCAGGCCCATCGTCCCGTTGGCCCTATTCGTCAGACAACGGTTTGATGCGCCGAACTGCCGTTAATCAGCGGGCCTTCTCATAGGGGCCGGAGGCATGGGACGTGAATGCCTTGGAGAAGAAGAGGCTGTTCATGAACACCTTGGCGGTGGCGTACCAGTAGGCCCGGAAGAAGGGGCCGTCCGCGAACAGAATGATGCTGCCTGCGCCCGCGCGATCAGCCATGACCGCCCCCATGCCCGCGAGCCGGTCCCGGTTCTCCTCACTGGCATAGCCGCCGGTCAGCGGATCAGGTGCCCCATACTGCACGACCATGGAGAAGGGATTGCCCGTGGCCTTGAAGGCCTGCACGCCCCGTCTGTGCAGATGGATCCGGGTGCTGTCATATCCCCAGCCCAGGGGATGGGTGATGTCGAGATCGCCTTCGAAAATGGCGCCGGAAATGAGCCGGCGGGCTTCATAGAGGCGTTTCTCCGCATAGGGAAGACGCACGATCTCCGGTTCGCTTTCGTCCGTGGCGGCTTCGGAACCTGTCCCGCCGGTCCCGCTAGTCCCGCCAGCCTCGCTCTTGGCCGGGCTCTCGCCCGCATAATCCACCTTCATCAGTTCGTGGGTGATGGCCCAGTCCGCGCCACCCCGGATGGCGACAAGGGTGCCGCCCTCCATGACCCAGTCCCGCACCGCATCATGGGAAAGATCCGTGTAGGATCCACCTGCCAGAACAATATGGGAGTAGCGGCTGAGATCCCGGGTGCCCACCAGATCCGAATCCACCATGGTGACGCTCATATCCATGAGGTAATCGAGCAGGAACCAGATTTCGCCGGTGTCGTACTGACTGGCCTCGGAGCCTGTGACCAGAAGGACCGACGGCTTTTCAAGGGCCACGATATCGAAGCCGCCCAGGTCCGGGCCTTTGGGGGTGACCGAGGCCGTGGCGGCGTGGATCTGGAGATGATCTTCCGCCGCCAGCCTGGTCATGAAGTCGTGCAGCGCCTCCCGGTCCATCTCATCCTGGGCCACGGGCACGATCACCGTGCCCCGTCCAAGATCGACACTGCCCGATGCTGTCACGACCGTGACCGGATGCGGCGTGGTCTTGGCCCGCAATCCCGCCTCCAGGATCCGGTTCAGGGCCCGGGGTGCGGTGAAGGGCGACCAGTCGAAGACATAGGCCACATCCGTCCGCTCAGGGACCTTGCTCGCCGGTTCGAACGAGGACGCGTCCGCACCCAGAAGATCCGGCGTGAACAGATCCGCGCCAAGGGTGGCGTGCTCAAGACCATAAGCCAGTTGCTGGCTCCATCCGGAGACGTCATAGAACTCGATCTTGTCCGTAATCGGACGCACTTCGATCAGGCCCTGGAGCAGGCTGTAGGGCGCCTGCCCGGTGGGCACTGCCAGGGTGGTTTCCGGCGAGAAGACCTGGTCTCCCAGGGTCAGGGGCGCGGCGAGGCGGCGCACGGGCACATCGTGAACCGTCAGCAGATCGGCGAACGCGGCTAGGCGGACCTGATCGGTTGAGGTGAACAGATGGGCCTTGACCGCGTCATCGGCGGCCTGTTGGCGTTCAGCGGCCATGAACCGGCTCTGGTAATCCTGCAGTGTGGCGCGGTTTTCCATGGACGCCGTGGCAAGGGCCAGGGCAGCCCGGAACTGCTGGCCGATTTTCTGGCCGTAGAACTTGAGCCCGTTTTCCGTCTCCAGTTGGATGCCATCGGTGCTGCTCTGCTCGAACAGGAAGGGGATCGCGCCCAGAAGGCTTGGATAGCTTGACCCGTAGCCCAGATAGAAGTCGTCGAAATATTCCTCCGTAACATGAAGGGTGCTTTCCCGGTCGAGCTGGTCCGCGATGGATTTGTGCAGAACACGGGTCAGATCGAAACTCTCCTGATTCATCAAAGGATGAAGGCCCTCCCGGGGGCCGGGGCTGAAGAAGAAGGTGGCATTCGCGCCCATTTCATGGAGATCCGTGACCACCTGGGGTTTCCAGCGGTGGACCTGGGCCAGCACCGCGCGGCTTTCGACCTGGGTGGCCGGCAGCCACTGGCGGTTCAGGTCGAACCAGTAATGGTTCACCCGGCCGGCGGGCCAGATGGCGTCATGCTCCCGGTGTGCGGGATCCGGATTGGGCCGGGCGGCATGGTGATTGTTGATCCAGGAGGCATACCGGTCATATCCGTCCGGGTTCAGACTGATGGTCTGGAGGATGACCGCGTTGTCCAGAAGGGTGCGGGTTGTCTCGTCCTGGGCTGCCGCCAGATGATAAAGCAGCAAAATGGAGGACTCGATAGCACTGATCTCGTCACCATGCACTCCGTGGACGAATTGAACGATAGCGGGCCGGTCATCCCCTGCTTGTGTCTCCCCTTCGGAAGACAGAGAGGCAAGATGGCGCTCACGGATCTGCCCGAGGGAGGCCTGATTGGCCGGGCTCGTGGTGGTCACCTGAAGGATGGGCCGGTGCTGATGGGTGGTGGCGATGACCTCCACGGTGATCCGCTCGGAGCGTGCCGCCAGGGCATTCACATAGGCGACGAGCCGGTCGTACCGGGTCATGGCGGTGCCGACCTCGTGGCCGATCACGTCTGCCGGTACCGGGATGGCGGGATCGTAAGTCAGGCCCGTGCCCATCACTTCGGCAAAGTCCGGCGGCGCGATCCGCCCGGTCCAGTCGCTGGTGCTGTCTTCCATGGTCACGCCGGTTTGTGCCCAATCATTGGCCAAAACGCCGGACCCATTCACAAATGCCAAGCCGAGTGCGAAACCGGCCCCCATTAAGATCCGCAAACGGTCAGAAATCATTGGTTTTCGTCCTCCTTGCATGAACCAACATCATGCAGGTCGGGGTGAGTTGCTGGCAAGGCCCGTGCGGGGGTTCAGCCGCTTGCCGGCCCTGAAAAGCAGAAAGGGCGCCCGTTTCCGGACGCCCTTCCATCAATTCCGCCTGCTGTCCCTGCCTGCATGGGGCTCCTATCCTCGCCAGCAAGGCCCGTTACAACAGGGTCCCTCAGCTGGTTTCCTTCATGAACGAAATGATGGCATTGGACAGGTCCTCCGGACTGTCTTCCTGAAGGAAGTGGCCTGCGCCCTTGATGGTGGGGTGGGTCCGGCCCCTGGCGCCGGGTATGGCCTCCTGGAAGACTTTCTCGCCGCCACGGGTCACCGCGTCCTGATCACTGAAAGCGGTGAGAACCGGGCCTTCGAAGCGGGAGAGGGCCTGCCACGCACGGTCATTGGCTTCCCGGTCTTCCTTATGATGGGGGAAGAGGGGCACCAGGGAGGGGAAACGCCGGGCGCCTGCCAGGTAGCGTTCGTCGGGGAAGGGCGCGTTGTAGCCCGCCAGAACCTGCTCATCGGTAATGCCGCCCAACAGGCTGAAGACACCCCTGGCGGAGAAACCCGGATATTCGGCGGCGTATTTGATCCAGTAGAGAAACGCCAGGGGATCGGCGGCCTCGAATTTCTCCCGCACCATTGCCGGGCCGGGAATGGGAATTTCCGGATAGGTCCGCGCGACCAGTTCTATGAGTTCCCTTGGCACACCATTGGAGTTGGGCAGGCCCGTATTGGCCACCACCAGCCGGGAGAACCGGCCGATCTGCTCGGCGGCCATCCGCAGGCCGATGAGCCCGCCCCAGTCCTGGCACACGAGCGTCACACCGGACAGGTTCACCGCCCGCAGCCACTGGTTCATCCAGTCCACATGGCGGGCATAGGTGTAATCCTCCGTATGCACCGGCTTGTCTGAACGCCCGAAGCCGATCAGGTCCGGAGCCACCACCCGGTAGCCTGCATTTGTCAGCAGAGGGACCATCTTGCGGTAAAGGTAGCACCAGGAAGGCTGGCCATGCATGCACAACACCACCTGGCCGTCCCGCGGGCCTTCATCGAGATAATGCACCCGGAGGGTGGTGCCATCAGCGGTGATGTCGGTGTAGTGGGGCTCGAAGTCATATCCGGCAAGGTTCTTGAACCGCTCGTCCGGTGTGCGCAGAACATGCATGGTTGATCTCCTCTCTGTACTGGAACCGTTGAAGGATTTCAGGTGACATGGTGGTGGGTCCGATGCCGGACCGGGACCCGAGCCACTGCGCGTCCCATCTTCTCCCCGTGCCTATTGTCTCCACAGAGGGGGCGGGAGACGGGTGAGGGCGTGCGGACGCCACCCGGCGGACTAGTCCGGCCGGGAGGATCTACTGATTTGTTCCGAATGGGGAGAGATGGTAGTGGATCATCCGCCAGCCTTCGGCGGTGCGTTCCATGACCGTGGTGAAGCGGTTGGTGACGTCCACTTCCTCACCGTCGGGAAAAGTCGCCGTACCCGTGCTCACACCGGCAATGACACCCCAGTCGCCCTTGTCGACAATCTCCTGTGCCGCAAGATCGATGTCATATTCTCCGCCTCCGGCGCAAAACTCCGCGATACCGGACGTTCCCGCTCCGGAAGTCAGTCCACCAACCACAGGAAAGCCCGTGACGTCATCGGTGCTCAAGGCCGTGACCGCATCGGGATCGCAGGCCCGGTAAGCCTCCCCCATGGACTCCAACCAGGCTTCCAGTGTGCCCGCTGCTCCGGCGGCGGCAGGTACGGCAAGGGCGCACAGGCAAGCAGTCATCGCCCGCATCCCTGCTTTACGGCGTCTCATCGGTCAAACCCTCCCATTTCGGCACCATCCATTGGTCGGCGGGAGTTTAACACAGGTCGATCGCCCGTCGACACGCCTCATCCGGGGATGGTGTGCATGGGCGGTTCAGGGTGGGTTGAGTGGCGGGATGTCGGTCACGCCGCGCGCAGGGAGGCCACGAACGCGCCCACCCGGTCGCGCATGGTGCTGGCCCGGCTCTGGAGGGTGCGGGCGGCCTCGAGGGATCCTGAGACTGTATCCTCGGCTTGGGTGGCTGTGCGGCGCACGGTTTCGATCCCGTCCGAGACCGCGCTTGTATGGCCCGCAACCCCCTTGGTGGTGCGGGAAATGTCCCCCACCGCGCGTGTCTGGCGGTCCACCGCCTCCGCGACGGACGCTGACATGCCGCTCACATCGTCAACCTGGCGCGCAATGGTGCCGATGGCGTTCACGGTCTCGGCGGTTGCCTGCTGGATGGCATTGATCTGGGCGGCGATATCCCCGGTTGCCCTCGCGGTCTGGTCGGACAGAAGTTTGACTTCCGTCGCCACGACCGCGAAGCCCCGTCCGGCTTCTCCCGCCCGGGCCGCCTCAATGGTGGCGTTGAGGGCAAGCAGATTGGTCTGGGCGGCAATCTCCGAGATCATTTCCACCACCTCACCGATCCGGGCCGCCATGGCCGAGAGCCGCTCCACCACGGCGCTGGCCTCCGAGGCGCTTCGGGCTGCCTGTCCCGTGACTGCCCGGGCCTGACCCACTTGGCCGGAGATGGTGCGGATCGAGGTTTCAAGGGCCTGGGCGGCGCTGGCCACGGTGTCCAGATCACTGGCGGTCTGGCCTGCGGATGCTGCCACGGTGGTGCTGTCCGTGGCCACGTTCTGGCTTGCATCGAGCAGGGCTTTCAGGGACTGCTCCATCTCTCCCGTGGCCCGCACCACGTCCTCCACAATGGTCTGGACGTCTTGTTCGAAGTCCGATGCCATGGTCTGGCGCGCGTTCCTGGCGGCGAGGGCGGCCCGTTCTTCCGCTGCCTGACGGTCATCATTCAGGCGCACCATTTCCAGGGCATTGCGCCGGAACACCTCGACGGCTTCGGCCATCTGGCCGATTTCATCCCGCCGGTCCCGGCCGGGAACCTCAATGCCCGTTTCTCCCTGGACAATCCGGCCCATCGTATCGCGGATGTTGCGGATGGCCCGGCTGATCCGGGCACCAACCATGAGGCTCAGCGCGAGGCCGGCGGCCACGGCCCCCAGACCGAATCCGATCACCAGGAGTGAGGCGAGCCGGGTGGTGTCCGCCTGGGCCTTGCGCAATTCGTCCTTGCGCCCCTGGATCATCTGCGTCGCCTCGCCAATCCAGGTGCGGATCGTCTCTTCCATCGGCGCGAGTTCATCCTTGATGAGAGCATCCGTGGCGCCGGACAGATCCCAGGCCAGCCTGAAATCCTGGTCGAATTCGTCCATGTTGGCGGTGATGCGCTCCAGCAGGGCCTGAACCGGAGGGGCGGTCAGAAGGGGCCGGACCTCTGCGATCGCTTCTTCGATGTTGTCCAATGTGCGCTTGGTCTGATTGACGTAGATGTAATCCTGGGTCTGGAAGAAGCGCCGGGCATCTTTCTGGGCGTCGAGCAGGGCGATGCGGACGGTCCGGGCAAAGGCCATGACCGTGGGCGCCTCCAGGGATTCCGCCAGGGCGCTGAGTTTCGCCGCGTCCCCATTCAACTCATCCATGAGCGCGGGCAGCTTTTCATCCAGCACCGTGTTCCGGTCTCTGCGCATGGCGACCAGATCCTGGAACATCAGGGCGTATTCGCCCAACTCCGCCGACAGGGCCTCAAGGGGCGCTAAGGCCGCGGCCACTTGGGTGGTCATGGCCTCATCTAGAATGGAACGGGCCTCGGCCGCGCTCCCGGTCAGGTTCTCCGCATGGGTCTCGTCGCCGAAAATGAGATAATCATCCGCATGAAGCTGCATCCGGGTCAGGGCGCCTTCCAGGTCCCGGAGCCGGGCGTCGTCTTTCACCAGCCGCTCATAATCCATGAAGGCGCTGTTCATGATCCGCATACCGCCGAGGCCTGCCGCACCCACCATCACACTCAAGGCGAGCACGCACAAAAAGGCGGCCAAGATGGTTGCGCCAATGCCCAAGGCCGGTGGCTTGAGGGGCGCCAGCGTGAGGTTGGGCAGCCTGAGGGGCAGCATCTTCAGCGGGAACCGCCTCGGGGACACGAGGGATGCCTTGGGCTTGCGGGACCGGAACACGCGGGAAATCTGGACAGGAAACCGAAACCGGCTGGCCATGACTGCCATCGTTTTTTTCATGGTCTGCTCTCAGATTAGGCCTGGGCACCCCGCCCGCGCGGCATTTTGAATTTGTTTAAGGCCCCGGCGCTAAGGGCGGGTTAAGTCTCGCCGCCGCACCTGCGTCTCAGGCCGTCCTGCCCACAATGGTTCCGTTTCGTGGGGAACCGCTTTACGCTGGCTGCGACCATTTCTTTGGGCAGATCAGGGCATGGAGGGAGGATGGCCGCAGCCTCACCCCCGCTGACCTATGTCTCTGCCCGACGCCACCGCACAGTGATGCCACTGGATATTGGTGCCACTGGATAATGATGGAGAGCCTTGCCATGGCCGACTGGCTGATCCTGGAACGCGACGGACCCGTTGCGATCCTCACCCTGAACCGCCCGGAGACCCGCAATGCGCTTGGTGAGCCCGGTGACGGGGATGTTTTCGCCGCCGCCGCCGCTGCCATCAACGAGGACCGGACCCTCCGGAGTGTGATCCTGACCGGTGCTGGATCGGCCTTTTCCGCTGGGGGCAACCTGCACGCCATGCGCGAGCGCAGCGGCGCCTTTGCGGGCACCGGACCCATGATCAGGGAGGGTTACCGCACCAATATCCACCGGGTAATCCGCTCCCTGTGGGGCATCGAGCTGCCCGTGATTGCCGCCGTGAACGGTCCGGCCATTGGCCTGGGCAATGATGTGGCCTGCCTTGCAGACACCCGCATCGCGGCGGACACCGCGAAATTCGGCGCCACATTCCTGAAAATCGGTCTGGTGCCCGGTGATGGCGGTGCCTGGCTGCTGCCCCGGGTGATCGGCATGGCCCGGGCCGCGGAACTGCTGTTCACCGGAGATGTGGTGGATGCCCAGACGGCCCTTGAATGGGGTCTCATCAGCCGTGTCGTGCCCGGCGAGACCCTGATGGACGAGGCCCGGGCGCTGGCCCACAAGATGGCGGCCCAGCCCCCCGATGTGCTGCGCATGACCAAGCGCCTGCTGCGCCAGGGCACCGAGACCGGCTTCGAGCAGATCATGGAGCTTTCGGCCACCATGCAGGCTCTTGCTCACCATACGGAAGATCATGCGGAGGCGGTCAACGCCTTCTTCGAGAAGCGTCCTCCTGAATTCAAGGGGGCGTGAGTATCCGTTCCCGCCGATGAGGCAGCGCCGCCGGTCTGTGGGCCGCGCATTTGAATGGGTACTGACCAAAGGGGGGCCGCAGGGCCCGTTGTCAACAGAGTGTCCAGCCAAGCGGACCCTGGGAAAGGAAACGAAATGAGTGATGTCGTCGGCGTTGTCGCCACCCTGAAGGCGAAAGAAGGCATGGAAAACCAGTTGGTGCAGATCTTCCAGGCCCTCCAGGCCCAGGTTCGCGCCAATGAGCCTGATTGTCTGATGTATGACTTTTTTGCCCTGAAAGATGCTCCCGGCTACTTTGTGGTCATGGAACAATACGCCAGTGCCCAGGCCCTGGCCGCTCATGGTCAGATGCCCCATTTCCGGGAACTGGGTGCGCAAATGGGCGCGGCGCTCGACGGCGCCCCGGACGTGCGCTTCATGCAGAAGATTTCCTGAGTGCGACCGGGACGACAGAAATAAGACCCTGAGAACACTGGCGTCCGGGACCTTCCCGCCAAGGGCGGAGAGGAGGTCCCGGACACCTTCACGAGGACGATAACCAGGGGAGGACCAGGGCCATGCGGATTGAATTCACCGATGAGGACAAGGCTTTTCAGGCCGAGGTCCGCGCCTTCATCGAGGAAAACTACGACGACGAACTGCGTGCCCAGATGGCCCAGAGCAAGAACGGCTATCTGGACCGGGAAGGCCAGATCAAATGGCAAAAGGCCCTCTACCGGCGGGGCTGGGTGGCCCCGGGCTGGCCGGTGGAATACGGCGGCCCAGGGTTTACCACCAGCCAGCGCTACATCTTCGATCTGGAAATGTCCGCCGCCGGAGTACCGCCGGTGGTGCCCATGGGCCTCAAGATGGTGGCTCCGGTCATCATGGCTTTCGGCTCGGCGGAACAGAAACAGCGCCACCTGCCGGCGATCCTCTCCAGCGATATCTGGTGGTGCCAGGGATATTCCGAGCCCGGATCCGGGTCCGATCTCGCCTCCCTGCAAATGCGCGCCGAGGACAGGGGCGACCACTACCTGTGCAACGGCACCAAGATCTGGACCACCCATGCCCAGTGGGCGGACTGGATCTTCTGTCTGGTGCGCACCAACCCCGAGGCCGCCAAGCCCCAGGAGGGGATCTCCTTCCTGCTGATCGAAATGAATTCCCCAGGCGTCAGTGTACGCCCGATCGTCACCCTGGACGGCCCCGTGGACGGCCAGCAGGAGATCAACCAGGTCTTTTTCGACGACGTGCGCGTGCCCAAGGAGAATCTGGTGGGGGAGGTCAACAGGGGCTGGACCTACGCCAAATATCTGCTGGAATTCGAGCGGGGTAACACCTATGGCCCGGGCCTGCGCCGTGCCCTGAAGAAAGTACGCGCCATCGCGTCCGCCGAAGAGGACGGCCAGGGCGCGCCGCTCATCAATGATCCGGACTTCCGGGCCAAGCTCGAGGAACTGGATATCCAGATCACGGCGCTCGAATACACCGAACTGCGCATTTTCGCCAGTCTGAGTGCGGGTCAGCCCCCGGGGCCGGAAAGCTCCCTGCTGAAGACCCGGGGCTCGGAATTGACCCAGGCCATCAGTGAACTTGCGGTGGAAGCCGTGGGCACCTACGCCGTGCCCTTCATCGAGGATACCTGGGAGCGCACCAACGAACCCCGTCCGGGTCCGGATTATGCCGCTCCGGTCACCCCGTATTACATGAACTACCGCAAGGCCTCCATCTACGCCGGATCCAATGAGATCCAGCGCAACATCATGGCCAAATTCGTCCTGGGTTTATGATCGACCCGTGCCGTTAGCGCCTGAGGCAATTAATCCGCATCATGCTCAAGGCCACGACTGCGGTCCGGCGCCACTGCGCCGCCC
>CAZLPU010000089.1:0-18309 GCA_964561475.1 uncultured Alphaproteobacteria bacterium | reverse complement strand
CGGGCAAGGCCAAGGCCGGCTTCGAGCGCTCCCGGTGAAAACCTGTCCCATTGCCTGGCCGGCGCTGGAGACGATCCAGGCGCCGGCCTTTTCATACGTTCAAGCAGATAAAGCTATTTTATGCGCCACAGAGTATATTGACACTTTATGCGGTTAAGCGTATATTGAGAACATGAAAGATGACACGCTTCCTCCCATGCTTGCGCGCACCGAACAGCAATTCGGCAATGCCCTGCGCCGTGCCCGCAAACGGCTAGGCCTGAGCCAGGGCGATCTTGGCGAGAAGGCTGGCCTGCGCCAGTCCACTATCTCGGACATCGAGCGCGGCAATGCGGGAGCCAAGCTGGACACCATCCTCCAGCTTCTCGCGGCCCTCGATCTGGAACTCGAAATCAAGCCACGCCGCAAGGCCGCGCCCGCCGATATCGAGGATATCTTCTGATGGGACGCCGGCGCACCCGCATTCCGCTCAATGTCCTGCTGAACAATCGGCTGGTCGGCCGTTTGATCCGCACGCCAAGCGCTGGTCTGGAATTCCGCTACGACCCCGACTGGTTGGCCTGGGAACACACCCTGCCGATCTCGCTTTCCCTACCGCTGCGCGAGGATGCCTATAGCGGCGATCCGGTCCGGGCGGTCTTCGAAAACCTCCTGCCGGATTCCGATGCCCTGTTGAAACGGGTTGCCGAGCGGGTGGGGGCGTCCGGCACCGATGCCTATAGTTTGCTCGCGGCCATCGGCCGGGACTGCGTCGGAGCGCTCCAATTCCTGCCAGATGAGGGCATGGCCGATCTGCCCACCGGCCTTGCCGAGCCGTCCGGCACGCCGGTCGATGAGGCCGGCATTGCGCATATCCTGCGCAATCTTGGCCGCGCGCCCTTGGGCCTGGAACCGGACGATGCGTTTCGTATTTCCGTGGCCGGGGCGCAGGAAAAGACGGCCCTGCTCCTGCGCGATGGTCAGTGGCACAAGCCGTCCGGAACAACGCCGACCACGCATATTTTCAAGCCACAGATCGGCCAGTTGCCGAACGGAATCGACCTGTCGAACAGCGTCGAGAACGAGTTCTTCTGCCTCCGGCTCCTGGAGGCCATGGGCCTGCCGGTGAACAAGGCAGAAATCATGACGTTCGACGACATGAAAACACTTGTCGTCGAGCGTTTCGATCGCCGTTGGACCAAGGACGGCCGTTTGATCCGTCTGCCCCAGGAAGATTGCTGCCAGGCCCTCTCCGTGCCGCCGGACCGGAAATACCAATCCCAGGGCGGCCCAGGCCTCGTGGATTTGCTGAAGCTCCTGGCCGGAAGTGACGCGCCGCAGGAAGATCGGGAAACCGTCTTCAAGGCGGGCGTCCTGTTCTGGCTGATCGGGGCCACGGATGGCCACGCCAAAAATTTCAGCCTGTTCCTCAATCCCGGCGGCGGCTATCGCCTCACACCGCTCTATGACGTGCTGACGGCCCAGCCAAGTCTTGATGCCCGGCAGATCGAGCGTAAACAGATGCGCCTTGCCATGTCGGTCGGTCGCTCGAACCACTACCGCTTCGAAACGGTCTTCGGACGGCATTTCGTGGAGACGTCCCTCGCGGGCGGCCTTTCGAAATCCCAAGCATTGAGCGCGATCGACGCTCTGTGTGATGATCTCCCCGCTGCCCTGGACACAGTGAGCGCAAGTCTGCCGGGAGAATTTCCCGATGGCATCGTGACCAGCGTTCGACAGGCTGCTTTGTCACGGCGGGACACACTCACCCGCTCCCTGGAAGCGAAAGCCTAAGCCCTACCGCTCGGGCGTAGGCGGTTCCATCGATCCCGCCGGCTCAAAAAGGGTAGGTCCGGCGCCGTGGTTGTCGGAGCAGGGGGCGTATTGGCGGCTTATCTTGCTCCCCCATGCTGTTTTGTGCCATTTCGTAAGAGAGAAAGCGGAAAATTGACTTCTCTCGGGCGGTGCCCCTTCTGATCCGTCACTGGTCAGGCGGTGTTGGCGCCGGTTGGTATGGAGCGGCACTGTGACCTTGAGCGAGACCGCGCAATCGGAGGACATGGAGGGGTGGTTCGATCATCCGTTGTTCAAGGATGTGCCCTCTTCGGTAGCCTTTCGGAAGCTGCGTAAGCGGATTGTCCGTCTGACCCGGGAGGCCATGGACACCTTTTCCATGGTGCCGCCCCATGGGCCGCCCCACAGGCCGCGATGGCTGGTCTGCCTCTCTGGGGGCAAGGACAGTTACACTCTCCTGGCCGCGCTCCTCGATCTGCAATGGCAGGGCCTGCTGCCCGTCGATCTGCTGGCCTGCAATCTGGACCAGGGGCAGCCCGGGTTCCCCAAACATGTGCTCCCGGACTATCTTGAGCGTATCGACGTCAAATACAGCATCGAATATCAGGACACCTATTCCATCGTCACCGACAAGGTGCCGGCCCATAAGACTTATTGTGCCATGTGGTCCCGTTTGCGCCGGGGGATTCTCTACCGGATTGCCCGGGAGGAGGGGTGTGATGCGGTGGTGCTTGGTCATCACCGGGATGACCTGCTCGAGACCTTCTTCATGAACCTCTTCCACGGGGGCAGGCTTGCCACCATGCCGCCCAAGCTGGTGAACGAGGAGGGGGACCTCATGGTCCTGCGCCCCCTTGCTCTGTGTGCGGAAGCGGATATCGCGAAATATGCCCGGCTGATGGGTTTCCCGATCATCCCCTGCAATCTGTGTGGGTCCCAGGATGGACTTCAACGCATGGCGGTGAAAGCGCTTCTCGATCAATGGGAGGAAAAAGCTCCCGGCCGCCGGCAGATCATGTTCCGGGCTCTGATGCATGCAAGACCCAGCCATCTGGCGGACCCGGCCCTGTTCGACTTCGCCAATCTATGGCCGGCACACGGTCACGGCGGTCCTGCGACCGGCGGGTTCGAGGCCGAAAAAACCGACAAGACCGACAAGACCGAACGACGTTAGACCTTCCACTGGCTCAGTTCGGCGAAGGCATCGCGCAACCGGTTGGACCAGGCCTCCGACAGGACCCGGAACGTCTCATCCCCGTCCTCGATGCGCTGCTGGCGGTCGAACCGCAAGCCGTCCCGGGGAATAACTGCAAGATCCAGCGGCATGCCGACGGAAAGGTTGGAGCGCATGGTTGATGCCATGGACAAAAGGCAGGCGACCACGCCTGCGTCCAGGGGCATGTCCAGGTCCAGCACCTGATCCAGGATCGGCTTGCCGTATTTGTGTTCGCCGATCTGGAAGAAACAGGTGTCTTCCGTCGCCTCGATGTAGTTGCCGGCGGCATACACCAGGAACAGTCTCTGCACCCCGCCCTGGCGCTGACCTCCCACGACAATGGACGCAAGGGAACTTTCATTCAGGGCCGCAAGACCCGGCCCATATTGGTGCTGAACCTCCCGCATGGTCTCCCCCACCAGTTCGACCACTTCGAGCATGGTGGATGCAGTGAAGATGGTGGGAACATCCGGCTTGGGATGATCCAGGTTTTCCTGCAGGCGGCTGATCACCGCCTGGGTGATCGCAAGATTGCCGCTGGTCATCATGGAAATGGCCCGCTCTCCGTCGCGGGTCCAGGTGAACATCTTCTTGAAGCGGGAGAAGTTGTCGATACCCGCATTGGTCCGGGTGTCCGACAGCATCACAAGGCCTTCGTTAAGGCGCAGGGCCACTCCATAGGTCATGGCTCATCCATCCTGATTGTGGTGTTCTTATCGGGAGGTGCCTCCCACATCCCCGTGCCGCAACACGAGGGTTATTCCTCAGCGCCCTGCTCATTGCGTTCCGGCGACACGGCTCCGAAACCATAGGCCTCCGCGATAAGGCTCGAAAGAGAGTTATTGCGATCGAGGAATTCAGCGAGAAACTCGTGCAGTCCTCCCTGGAAAACCGTCGCGATCGTTTGATTTTTGAGGTCCTGCAGAATGGCCTGGGCGGAGTCGTTACACGGGTGGCCCTGATCGTATCTGACCTTCAGCCGTTCCAGGTGATCATTGATCACATAATACAAATGCTTGAGCGACCGGGGACTGTCTTCATTCAGGATCAGGAAATCCGCAACGCCCCAGGAGGTGACTTCACCGTCATAGGCCCGGTGATAGTTTCTGAGGGAACTGGCGGCGCGCAGGGTGCTGATCCAGTGGTACCGGTCGAGGGCGCCGCCAACCCCGGTCCATTCCGGCAGCAACACGTGATACTTCACGTCGAGCAGCCGGGACGTGCTGTCGGCCCGTTCGATGAATGTGCCCAGACGGACGAAATCATAGGCATCGGTGCGCAGAAGGGAGGAGTCGATATGGCCCCGGAACTGGGCGCCGATATGCTTGATCCAGTCGAGAAAGTCCGGCAGGGCACCGCCCATGAGCCGCAGCCGGTCCACTTGCTGAATGTAGATCCAGGCGTCGTTGATCACTTCCCAGACTTCCGACGTGAGCGCCGAACGGATCCCCCGGGCATTGCGCCGGGCTGCCTGCAGGCAGGAATAGACACTGGAGCCATGGTCCGGATCCAGCAGAAGGAAATGGGCCACATTGGTCTGGTCCGCATCCTTGAACAGGTGGGGAAAGACCGAACCGGCTCCGGCGCTGATGACCACGGAACTCCATTCCCCCGCATGGGCCTCCTGGGAAGCCGGCACTGTGGCCATGCGATAGCCCATGTCCACGAGCCGGGCCGTGTTTTCCGCCCGCTCAATATAGCGTGCCGTCCAGAACAGACTTTCCGCGGTCCGGCTCAACATGGTCTGCACATCCTTTTACTGCGGGCTTTCATCGTGGGCGTTCCCATCGCGGACAGTTTTCGTGGTCAGGAGCAGGGTGACGGGGGCCATCAGATCCTTCCCCAAGCCGCTGGTCCAGGGTTCTGGTCCTGGGTTCTGGTCCAGGGCGCTGGCATGATCGTGCCCCGCTCTCAGGGTTCCACGACCCAGGTATCTTTCACACCGCCGCCCTGGCTTGAATTCACCACCAGCGATCCCTTTTTCAGAGCCACCCGGGTCAGTCCGCCGGGAATGACTTCAACGGTTTTCCCCACCAGGATGAAAGGACGGAAGTCCACATGGCGGGGCGCGAGCCCTTCTTCCACCAGACTGGGGACCGTTGACAGGGCCAGGGTTGGCTGGGCAATGAAGTTGTCCGGCTTTTCCAAGATCCGTTGACGGAACAGGTCCCGTTCCGCCTGGCTGGCTTTCGGGCCGATCAGCAACCCATAACCGCCGGAACCGTGCACTTCCTTGACCACCAGCTCATCCAGCCGGTCGACCACATAGGCACAGTCATCGGCATCCCGGCACCGCCAAGTCGGAACATTTTGCAGGATCGGTTCTTCGCCCAGATAGAACCGCACCATGTCCGGAACATAGGTGTAGACCGCCTTGTCATCGGCCACCCCCGTACCCGGAGCGTTGACCAGATTGACCCCCCCGGACCGGTAGGCCTGGATCAGGCCCGGAACCCCGAGAACGGAGTCGGGCCGGAAGGCGAGGGGATCGATATAGGCGTCGTCGATGCGCCGGTAGATCACGTCCACCTTCTGCGGTCCCCTGGTCGTGCGCATATAGACGAGATCGTCTTCCACATAGAGATCTTCCCCCTGCACCAGTTCGATACCCATCTGGTCCGCAAGGAAAGAATGCTCATAATAAGCGCTGTTCATATAGCCAGGGGTCAGCACGGCGAGGGTGGGCTTGCCGGTGCAGCGCTTGGGCGCCACCTGCTCCAGCATCTGGCGCAGAAGAGCCGGGTACTGATCGACCGGACGGATCCGGTTGCGCCGCACCAGATCCGGAAACATCCGGGCCATGATTTCCCGGTTCTCCAGCACATAGGAGACGCCGGACGGGGTGCGGCAGTTGTCTTCGAGGACCACGAACGTATCCGGATCGGTCCGCACCACGTCTATCCCGACAATATGGCTGAAGATCCCCCTGGGCGGGGTGAAGCCGTTCATGATGGGCTCATAGGCCTCATTCTCCAGAACGATATCTGAGGGGATGATTCCGGCACGGAGGATTTCCCTGGCGCCGTAGAGATCGCACAGGAATGCATTCAGGGCCCGGGCCCGCTGAATGACACCCTGGGAGATCTTGTCCCATTCCATGGCACTGAAGACGCGCGGGAGCAGATCGAAGGGGATCAACCGCTCCGGATCTCCGTCCTCCCCGTAGACCGCAAAGGTGATGCCGATTTTCCGGAAAAGCGTTTCCGCCTCCGCCTGTCTGCGTTGCAGATCGTGGATGCCTGTCTCTTCCACCCAGCGGGCAATATTTTCATAAACGGCCCTTACATCAGGTCCGTCGGTTCGGTCCAGGCCGTACATTTCATCAAACACGTGATACCCTCCCTCTGGGCCACGGTGTGCAACACGCATGCTTAAGGTCACTCTAAAGACGCAAGATCGCACGTCAATGTTGGACCCGCGCGCAACGGGCGGGCCCCAAAATGAGGCAACCCCGGCTCCATGACGATTGAAGCAGCAGTCACCCACCGTACGACCTACACCTACGACCGGCTTGTTGCTCTGCAGCCCCATGTCGTCCGCCTGCGGCCCGCGCCCCACTGCCGGACCCCCATTCTGTCATACTCCCTTAAAATTGAAGGCGGTGAGCATTTCCTGAATTGGCTCCAGGATCCGTTCGGCAATTGGCAGGCCAGGCTGGTTTTCCCCGAGCGCGTGCGCCAGTTGGATGTGGTGGTCGACGTCGTTGCCCGGATGGATGCGATCAATCCCTTCGATTTCTTTGTGGAGGAAAGCGCGGACACCGTTCCCTTTCAGTACGACCAGGAACTGATGCGTGACCTCGCCCCTTACCTGGCCGTTACCGAGGGCGGTGCCCTGGTTGAGGACCTGACCCGCAGCCTGCCCCACAAGGATATGCATACGGTGGATTTCCTGGTCGCGGTGAACCAGCGGATCCAGAGCGAGATCGATTACGTCATTCGCATGGAACCCGGTGTGCAGCGTCCTGAGGAAACCATGCGCCTTGGGCGCGGGTCCTGCCGGGACAGTGCCTGGCTCATCGTCCAGGTGATGCGCAAGCTGGGTTATGCGGCCCGGTTTGTGTCCGGCTATCTCATTCAGCTTGCCCCGGACATGGAGGAAGTCGACGGCCCCTCCGGTCCGACAGCGGATTTCACAGACCTGCATGCCTGGGCCGAGGTCTATGTCCCCGGCGCCGGGTGGATCGGCCTCGACGGCACCTCCGGCCTGTTCGCAGGGGAGGGGCACATTCCCCTCGCCGCGACCCCGGATCCCCGAGGGGCTGCCCCCATCACAGGAGCCCACGAGGTCGCCGAAGTCGAATTTGACTTTGCGATGAAGGTGGAGCGGGTCCGCGAGACACCGCGCATAACCCTGCCTTACACTGATGATCAGTGGGATGCGATCAAGGCCGCCGGCGAGACCATCGATGGCATGCTCAAAAGCGGTGACGTCCGGCTGACCATGGGCGGGGAGCCCACTTTCGTGGCGGCCCTGGACCGGGATGCGCCGGAATGGAATATCGACGCCGTCGGCCCCACCAAAAGGACCTATGCGGATACTCTGATCCGGCGGCTGAGGGACAGGTTCGCGCCCAACGGCATGCTCCATTACGGTCAGGGCAAATGGTATCCCGGTGAAGTGCTGCCCCGCTGGGCCTTCGCGGTCTACTGGCGCGCCGACGGAGAGCCGCTTTGGACCAATCCGGAACTGATCGCCCGGGAAAACGTGTCGACGGGCGCAGGCAGCGCCGAGGCCCAGGCCTTCACGGAACAGCTTGCGGAGCGGCTCGGGTTCGAGTCCGATGTGGCCCAGCCCGTATTCGAAGATCCGGCTGACTTTCTGCTCCAGGAACATCAGCTTCCCATCAATGTGGATGTGTCCGACAACAAGCTTGAGGATCCCCAGGAGCGCAGCCGCCTCATTCGGGCTTTCGACCGGGGGCTCAACACCCCGGCGGCCTATGTCCTACCCCTCCAGGAGGCCCAGGCCCGGTCGTCCCGGCGCGGGCGGCGGGGCCGCTGGCGCAGTGAACGCTGGCAGACCCGGCGCGGCGCCCTCTTCCTGATCCCCGGAGACAGCCCGGCCGGTTTCCGTCTGCCCTTGCGCTCCCTGGCCTGGATGGCGCCGGAAGTCTATCCCCAAGTCATCCCCATGGATCCCTTTGCCGCCCGTGGCGCCCTTCCGGCCCAGCCCCCCCGGTTCCAGAGCGGCCAGGATCGCGATATTCCCCCCGGCGATCCCTCTTCCGCCTACGGCTTCGACCAGCCCGTGACCGAGAGCGTGATGGTGCCCGCCGGTGCCGGTGTGCGCACCGCCCTCGTGGTTGAGCCCCGGGACGGGCGTTTGTGCATTTTCCTCCCTCCACTGACATCGGCGGACACCCTCGTGGATCTCCTCGGCGCCATTGAGGAGACGGCGGAAGATCTGGGTCTGCCTGTGCATCTGGAAGGCTATACGCCGCCCTTCGATCCCCGGCTGAATGTCATCAAGGTGACCCCGGATCCTGGTGTCGTGGAAGTGAACATTCACCCGGCCCGTTCCTGGGCGGAACAGGTTCACATCACCGAAACCCTCTATGAAGAAGCCCGCCAGTGCCGTCTGGATACCTCCAAGTTCGAGACCGACGGCAAGCCCACCGGCTCCGGGGGCGGCAACCATATCGTCGTGGGCGGCGCGACCCCTGCCGACAGTCCGTTCCTGCGCCGGCCGGACCTCTTGGCCTCCCTGGTGCGCTACTGGCAGAACCACCCGTCCCTGAGCTACCTGTTTTCCGGCCTGTTCATCGGCCCCACCTCCCAGGCGCCCCGGGTCGACGAGGCCCGGATGGAGACGCTCTACGAGCTTGAGATCGCTCTCGCCCAGGTGCCCCATCCTGAAGATGCGACGGGAGCGGATTGTCCGCCCTGGCTCGTGGATCGGCTGTTCCGCAATCTGCTCGTGGATGTCAGCGGCAACACCCACCGGGCGGAAATCTGTATCGACAAGCTCTATTCCCCGGACGGGCCCACCGGGCGGCTTGGTCTCGTGGAGTTCCGCGCCTTCGAGATGCCGCCCCACGCTCGGATGAGCCTGGCGCAACAGCTTGTGCTCCGTGCCCTGATCGCCCGGTTCTGGAAAACACCCTACACCGGATCCCTGCGCCGGTTCGGCCCAGTGCTCCATGACCGCTACCTGCTGCCCCATTTCATCTGGCAGGATTTCGTGGAAGTGCTCGCCGAGACCGGGACGGCCCTCGGGCTCAATCTGGATCCGGCCTGGTTCCATGTGCACTACGACTGGCGGTTCCCGAAATTCGGCGACGCCCGCCATGGCGGGATCGACATCGAATTGCGCGCCGCCCTGGAGCCCTGGCATGTTCTTGGTGAAGAAGGTGCCGTCGGCGGCACGGCCCGCTTCGTGGACAGTTCCATCGAACGTCTGCAGGTGACCGTAAAGGGCGACGGCATTCTTGAAAAGAACGCCCGCTACAAGCTGGCCTGCAACGGCATCGAGGTGCCCCTGTCCCAGACCGGTGAGCCGGACACGGGCGTATCGGGCATCCGCTTCCGAAGCTGGCTGCCGCCCCGCTGCCTCCATCCCACCATTCCCGTTCACGCGCCCCTGGTCTTCGACGTGGTCGACACCTGGAATGGCCGGAGCATTGGCGGGTGCACCTACTATTCCCAGCATCCAGGGGGGCGCAATCCGGAAGCCCGCCCCATCAATGCTCTTGAGGCGGAAGGCCGGATGCTGGCGCGTTTTGAACCCTGGGGCCACACCCCCGGACCATTCACCTTGCGCTCCCCCAAGCGCGCCGGCGAAATGGTCCACACCCTCGACCTGCGCCTTCAGTGACGCCCGATTGACCAGGGCCGGTCCACTTGTGTCATGCCCCGGGTCCCGCTGAGCGCGGCCCGGGGGCACGCCTTATCCATGCTTTAAATCAGTCTTCGGACTTGTCCGTAGTCCCCTTGCCTGTGTCGTCCTGGTCCTCCGCATCTTGATCATCTGTTTCGGGACCTTCCGCACCTTGAGGGCCAGTGGTCACTCTGGAGGGTTCGGCTGCTAGGGTGCCGCCGTCCTGGCTCTTGGGCACCGGTTTTTCCCTGAGCCACAGACTGGCCATGACCTTCAGCCCCTTGGTCACCGGTTCACCCGCGTGCAGGGTGGATGGGTCCGGCGTGTTGTCGTCCATCAAGTTGCGGAGCACCAGGGCTTCGCCCATCTTCCCCCGCCAGTGCTTGCCTACTTCCACGAAAGCGGTCTCACCACCTTCGAACCCGTCCCTGATCAGGGTCATGACCGTTGCCACCCGCTGGCCCGCCCGCTCCAGTTCTTCGGACGCGGGGCCCCCGTCGTCGGGTTCCAGATAGTCATAATGGGCCTTGTATTCCTCGTCCTTCCGGTAAGCCAGCAGGACAAGGCGCTCCGCATGGGACCAGGGCACATTGGCCAGGGCTGCCAGGCGCTGCTCCACTGCATGGAGGACAAGGTCATGGTGGTTCAGGCTCAATGTACCGTACAGGGATCGGCGATAGGGGTGGGGGGCGAGGGCGCCGGTCTTTGGCTCCTTGATCTGTGCGGTCTTGAATGCGGGGAAATGACGGGTAAAGACATATTCGCACACCGGGATGGGCAGGGCGCCGGCAATCGTGTGCGCTTCGGGCCGTTCCGAGAAGATGTCCGGTTCGACGGGGGCTTCCAAGGGCAGCTCCGCCAAGAGGTCCCGGGCCGCATCGAAATCAGGGTCCCGCTCTTCCCAGTCCGCGGGCTCCTTGACCCGCGCCAGTCCCACCGCCAGGTCCGGCCACAGGGGATGGCGCATGCCCTGGAGCGCGGACCCTCTCAGGGTCGCTTGTGGTGCGCGCTTTCCGGTCAGGGCCCAGTAGCGAAGGCTGGCGGCCATGGCATCCCCATGGCCCTTCGCCGCCGCCTTTTCCAGAAAGGGCAGGGCGGTCTCGCCGGAGGGGTCCTTCAGCAAAAGGAGGAGGCCCAGTTCCGTGAGCGCATGGACATCCCCCTCTTCCGCGTGGGTCACGCGCATGGCAATGCCGTCCTGCCATGTACCGTCCCCGGACCAGCCAAGGGCATGGGCCAGAGCCAGAAGCTGGCGGGCATTTGGAACGGTCTGGGCAGCGTCCTGGAGGAGTTTCAGACCCTCCTCCCGGTTGATGTCACCGCCGGCGCCGGTCAGCATGGCCGCGCCGTAGCTGAACACCGCGTCCGGATACCCGGTCTCGGCGGCGGCCTTGAGCTTGGCCCGGCAGCCCTCCATGTCCCCGTCTTTCTGGAGCTTGGCCGCTTCCTTGTAGAGGCTTTCCCCGTCTGGTGCGGCTTGGGTTCCTTCATCGATTGTCGTCGTGGTCATGGCCTTGGTTTCCATTGCAGTCTTGTCGGTGCGGGTGTTTCGGTGCGGGACTGTCGGTTGCCCTCGCCCGGGCGGTCTGCCGGGGCAGAAATCCGCGCGTGACACCGGGCGTCAGGCCCTTGTTGTATTCCACCTGCGGGTGCCCGTAAATCTAAGTGAACCCCATGTCTTGCGGCAGCGGGGCTCCCCATTGCAATCCATCACCCGAACGGACCGGTTGAGAAGGAAGAGATCCTGCCCATGCTGAGTTACAGACATGCCTTCCATGCGGGGAATGCCGCGGATGTGCTTAAACATGGGCTCCTGGTCTTCGTGCTCGATTATCTGGGCATCAAGCCCAAGCCGCTTTATCTCCTTGATACCCATGCCGGGGCGGGCCGCTATGATCTAGCCTCGGAATGGGCCCGCAAGACCAATGAGGCCGAGGCCGGAATCCTGCGGCTGCTGAAAGCCCCTGGTCCGGCCCCCGCTCTTTTTGATCGCTACAGGGACCAGGTCCGCGCGTGCCTGGAAGGGGAGGGGTTTTATCCCGGTTCCGCTCACCTGCTGGCGGATGGGTGCCGGGACGGGGACCGCCTTGACCTGGTGGAACTTCACCCGGCGGATCATGAGGCCCTGCAGACTGTCATGGCCGGCAAACGGGGCATTCGTGTACTGAAGGAAGATGGTCTGGGTGCCCTGACCGCCCGGCTGCCGCCTCCGGAGCGCCGGGGGCTTACGGTGATCGATCCGAGCTACGAGGTGAAAACCGACTATGACGAGGTGCCTGGCCAGTTGATCCGGGCCCATAAGCGTTTTGCAACGGGCACCTATCTGCTCTGGTATCCGGTGATCGACCGGGCCAGAACCGAGACCACGATCGACCAACTGCGCCAGTCAGGGATCCGCAACCAGTTCCGTTTCGAGTTGTGCTGGGAAGAGGACCGGGAGGCCCGGGGTATGACCGGATCAGGCGTGGTGCTGATCAATCCGCCCTATACGCTGGCCGCTGCCGCACCGGAAGGTCTTGCCTGGTTGGAGCGTGCCCTCGCCACCCGGGGCCTGTCAAAGGCGGAGTGGCTGGTCCCGGAATAGGTCAGGCGGCTTCTTCAGTCTGCCGATCAGTTGATTTGAGGATCGCAGGCCATGAGGGTGGAGACGTAGCGATCCCGCCACTGCACCACATCCTCCTTGCTCACCACGTCGAAAAGCTCCTGCCAGATGGCCTGGCGGGCCTCAAGGGGCATGGTCAGCGCCTTGTGAAGGGCGGTCACCATGTCAGCCTGGTCATAGGGATTGACGATCAGGGCCGAGCTGAGCTGGTCAGCGGCACCGGCGAACCGGGACAACACCAGGACGCCGGGGTCTTCGGAATCCTGGGCAGCCACGAATTCCTTTGCCACCAGGTTCATCCCGTCGCGCATGGGCGTGACGAACCCCACCCGGGCTGCCCGGAACAGGCCGGCCAGTTCGTTGCGGCGGTAGCCCTTGTTCACATAACGCAGGGGCACCCAGTCCACATCGGCGAACTTGCCGTTGATGCTGCCGGAAAGACTGTCCAGGTCATCGCGCAGGTCCTTGTATTCCTGCACATCCGAGCGGGACGGAGGGGCGATCTGGAGCATGAGGACGCGCTTGCGGTGCTCCGGATAGCTCTCCATGAGCCGGGAATAGGCTTCGAAGCGCACATCCAGGCCTTTGGAGTAGTCAAGACGGTCCACGCCGATAATCAGTTGGCGGCCCCTGAGCGAGGAGGTCATCCGCTCATGCATCGCTGCGGCCTCGGGAGACCGGGCCATTTCGATGAAATCCTTGGTATCCGCGCCGATGGGAAAGGCGTCCGCCTTCACGGTCTTGCCGAAGCACTGGATCGTGCCGTCGTCCAGCACCCGCCCGCCCGCCTCCTGGATCACATAATCCCGGAAGGCCTCCAGGTGATCCGTGGTCTGAAAACCGATCAGGTCATAGGAGAACAGACCCTCGATCAGTTGCTTGTGCTTGGGCAGGGTGGTGAGGAGCTGACGGGCCGGGAAGGGGATATGCAGGAAGAACCCCATCCGGTTCTTCACGCCCGCCTTACGCAGTTCCTGGGCCACGGGAATGAGGTGGTAGTCATGGACCCACACCAGATCATCCGGCTCGATGAGCGGCGCTACGGTCTGGGCAAAGCGGGTGTTGACCCGGTGATAGCCCGCGTCATAGCCCCGGTCATAAGCGGTCAGGTCAATGCGGTAGTGAAACAAAGGCCAGAGGGTGCGGTTTGCAAAGCCGTTATAATATTCTTCGTAATCATCCTGATCGAGGTCGAGGGTGGCCATTTTCACGCCACCCACGTCCTCAACGGAAATCTGGTGATTGCCCTGGTCGACCACACGGCCACTCCAGCCAAACCAGATGCCCCTGTACTCACGCAAAGCAGCGTGCAAAGCGGTGGCCAGTCCTCCCGAAGCCCCTTTTTCTTTCGAAGACGGTTCAGGAATTCGGTTTGAAATGACCACCAGCCGGCTCATCGCGCATGGCTCCAGGGCTGACTCAGCATTATCGCAGTGTTGATAATGCCGACGAGTGAATAGGCCTGAGGATAATTGCCCCATAATTCGCCGGTTTGGAAGGAGATATCTTCCGACAGCAGCCCGACATGGTTGCGGTGGGCCAGCATGGTTTCGAAGATTTCACGAGCCCGGTCCTTCGATCCGACCATCCACAACGCTTCAATGTACCAGAAGGTACAAATATTGAACGCGTTCTCCGGCTCGCCGAAATCGTCCTCCACCTTGTAGCGCATCAGGTGATCGCCCCGGCGCAGACTGCCTTCCACCGCTTTCAGGGTGTGGGTGAACAGGGGTGATTTTTCGTCGAGGAAGCCGATGTCGAGCAGTTGGAGGAGGCTTGCGTCCAGGATCTCCGTGCCGAAGGCTGCCGACATGCTGAGGATGTCGGAGTTCCAGGCATTCTCAAGGATCGTGCGCCGGATGATCTCCGCTTTTTCCTGCCAGGCACTGGCCCGGTCGGGCAGACCCAGATGGGTGGCGATCTTGGCGAGACGGTCGCAGGCGGCCCAGCACATGGCGCTGGAGTAAGTGTGCACCGAGGCCTTGGTGCGCAGCTCCCACAAGCCCGCGTCGGGTTCATTGTGGAGCGCAAAGGCCCGGGCCCCGACTTTCTCCAGCATTTCAAAGTCCGCCCGGCCCACGGGGCGCAGCAGCCGTTCGTCGAAAAAGGCCTGGGCTGCGGAGAGGATCACCTGACCATAGACATCGTGCTGGAGGTGCTCATGGGCCTGATTGCCCACCCGCACCGGCCCCATGCGCTGATAGCCCGGCAGGTGCTTGATGATCCGTTCGGTCAGTTCGTATTCCTGGCCGATGCCGTAAAGGGGCTTGATGTGTCCGCCATCGGCGGCACCCACGATATTGCGCAGATACCCCAGATAGCCTTCCATGATGTCCACGGCGCCGAGCCTGTTCAGGGCACGGATCACATAATAGGCGTCCCGGAGCCAGCAATAGCGATAGTCCCAGGTGCGCCCGGAATGGGCGGCCTCGGGGATCGAGGTGGTCATGGCGGCGATAATCGCGCCGGTTTCCTCGAAATAGCACATCTTCAGAGTGATGGCGGCCCGGATGACCGCGTCCTGCCATTCCAGGGGCAGGGCCAGGGTGCGCACCCATTCCCGCCAGTAATTGCCCGTGGCTTCGAGCATGTCCCGGCAGGTGCTCATGATCGGACCGGAGAAGCTTTCGTCCGGTCCCAGGAAGAAGGCGTGTTCCTGTTCCAGATAGAACCAGGTCTCGCCGCGCAGATATGAAATCGGCGCCGTGGTGTTGAGCCGCAGGGTCAGGTCCGGTCCCACATAACGGATATGGTTCGAACCGTTGGTGACCCGGGGCTGGGTTGCGCCGTAATCGAAAAACGGGCGCACCTTGATCCGCACCCGCGGCGTACCTGATACGGGACGGATCATCCGGATCATGGACATGGGGCGGTATTGGCGGCCCTGGCGGTTGAACCGGGGCGCGAAGTCGATGACATCTAGGGCCCGTCCCTGATTGTCTTCGAGACGGGTCACCAGAATCGCGGTATTTTTGACATACCGCTGTTCCCAGCGGGCCAGCCCGTCAACTTCCACCTCCCAGACGCCTTGAGCATCTTCATCGGAAGGATCCTGTGCCGTGAGCAGGGATCCGAAGACTGGATCGCTGTCGAACCGGGGCAGACACCCCCAAACCACCCGCGCTTGTTGGTCGATCAGTGCGCAGTATGTGCAGTTTCCGATAACGCCGAGGTTCAAATCGGCTCTGTAGGACATGCGTACCCCCCTGGGGATTGAGTGATCGTCGAGCCGGCCCGCGGGACCGAACGGCTTCTGGTCCGGTCCTGGTGCCGTCTGGGTTTTGTCCATGGCGCGTTTTTTGCGCTGGTGTGGTCGTTCCGTGCCGTGGAGGAACCGGACGCGCTGCCCCTAATCTGGTCTGGCCCCGATATGGCGCGGCCATACCTTGGCCAGTCTTGCCCGGGTAAGGGAGGTCTGGTCCGGCGCCATCCGCGGGAGCGCGCTATGTAGATCATTTTGGGCGCTCGACAAACCATTCTCTTTCAGAGGCTTCCCGGCGGGGGATCCGGGCGCTCATCTGGCGCGGAAATTGGAACGTGTTGGACGGGTTACGGGTTTGTAGGAGTAAGGCTCTGGTTTGGAACGACTCTATGGATTTTGCTTGAGTGCGACGAGAATTTCGGGCGACACTTGATAAAGACGGGATAGAACAGGTGGGTCGCTGTCGTAGAATTCTCAGAGGTTGTACTGAGCCATTCCAAAACTGATACATGCATAACCAGTACAACATAGCATGTATAGCTTGTCATGGTTTTGTGCAGTGCGATGTGCGCCCATGACGGGTTTCCCCCTCGCCGGACGGGGCCCTGGCGGGGGTGCAAAAAGAACGGAGTGAATTCAAGGGGTTTGCCCTTTTGGGGAAGGGCAACAAACGGCCGCGGGCGCTGCTTGATGGCAACGGCTGCCGCGGACATGACTTGAACTTAAGTATCTGGCGCTGCCGCTTTGAGAGCAGATGGTGGCACCAGTGCGGTTTCCGGGCATGGGGGTGCAGTACGCTCCCGCGCCCGCCCCAAAGGAAACGGTATGACCTTCGAAGAGACGATTGCCGGTCTTTATCCTTCGAACGCCCTATCAGTCGATACGGGCGCTTTGACGCCTGACCGCATAACAGTATCGCCCTCAGCGGTTAACACCTTGCTACCGGATGGCAGCGCGGCTTTTGCCCTGCGCGCCGACGGGGCTGGGATCGATGCCGCCGGGACCTCGGCGGCCAATCCCGCGGCTGCGGTGGGACAGACTCATCTGGTGAACGCCGTCAACGGCACGCTGCAATGGTTCTCGAAGGCTGGCACCCTCGAAGGCACTCTGCCCCTGGCCGAGCTGTGGCCCGAGGCTGTCGCAGAAGACGGCGCCGCAGCCTACGACCCTCAGTTGATTTATGACGCGGCTGAAGACCGTTTCGTGCTCGCTGCCCTGAGCGTCGACGGGGTGGACACCGGCTCCGGCGGAGATGACCGCTCTCTCATCCATTTGGCTGTTTCCGTCTCCGGCGACCCGAATGACGGATGGACCGTTCAGACCGTGGACGCGCTTCAGTCCGTGAATGGTGTCTCTGGGTTTGCTGACGGGGCAGCCCTGGCGGCCGGAACCGATGCCCTCTATCTGACCGCGAACATTTTCGAGACCGAGACCGGCGGTGACGGGGTGGATTTCCTCGGGTCCCGCCTGTGGTCCCTGGACAAGACCGGTGGCACCGATGGCGGCCTTTACGGGGGAGGCGTATCAACCGTTCAGGTCAGCGACCCCGCAGGCGCACTTGGCCTGACCGGCGTGACCGCGGCGATGAGCCTGACCCCCGCCCGTCTGCCCGATCCGGAAGGTGCCGGGTCCGGCATCTGGCTGGTGGCCTATAATGGTCTGCATGTTCCCTTCACGACCGAAGATTTCGCCGTTGCGATCCGTGTCGAGAACGCACTGGGCACGCCCGAATTCAGCGGCCATGCGTTCAGCCTCGGGGATGTGGACGACCAAAGCGGAAACTATCTTGGCTTTGTCCTGCCCGACGCGGACCAGGGCGGCGGCGCTCCTGCCCTCGATGTCAAGGACCGGCGGGTCGGAGATGCCGTGTGGCGGGATGGTGTTCTGTATGCGGCGTTTCCCGTCGTCGTGCCCGGTCTCGCTCAATCAGATCAGGCCCAATCGGATCTTGCTCAGACCGATCAGGGCGAAACAGCCGTTCACTGGATCGCCATTGAAACCCCGGACGCAGCCCCCTTGCGGCTCGTGGATCAGGGCACGCTCACCACGGGCACGGCCGCATTCAGCCCCAGCCTCGCGGTCAATGATGCCGGAGACCTGGCCGTCGGATTCAGTGCCCTCACAGGCTCCGGCGGGCCCGGTGCCTACCTGGCGGTCAAGGCGGGTGATACACCGTTCAGCACACTGACCCTGGCGGAAGGGCAAGCCGCGCAGAGCCTCACCACAGCGGCGGGCGCTGCGGCCTGGGGCCCTGGCGGTGCCACCCTTGTCGACCCGGTCGATGGCAGTTTCTGGGCGTATAATCAGTACGCGTTTCAAGCACCTGACGGCAGCGGCGCCTGGGACACGATCTGGGGGCAGCTTGTCACGTCCGGCTCGAATGACAATCCCGGCGGCGACCCCGATGACGACGGCGATTCCGGCGACGGCTCCAGTGGCGACCCGGACGATGACGGCGATAGCGGCGACGGCACGGTTGGCGACCCGGACGATGACGGCGACAATGGCGACGGCACCAGTGGCGACCCGGACGATAACGGCGACAACGGCGACGGCTCGGGTGGCGATCCGGACGATGGCGGCGACAAAGGCGACGGCACCGGTGGCGACCCGGACGATGGCGGCGACAAAGGCGACGGCACCGGTGGCGACCCGGACGATGACGGCGACAAAGGCGACGGCACCGGTGGCGACCCG
>CAZLPU010000088.1:0-18891 GCA_964561475.1 uncultured Alphaproteobacteria bacterium | reverse complement strand
GAGATGTATCAACAAGCTGAAGAATGCCCGCAGGCTGGCAACACGATACGACAAGACCGCCGCAAGCTATCTCAGCTTCGTCGAAATCACCGCAGCCAAGCTTTGGTTCTGCTTTTTGTCAGCATAGCCTAGGCAGTATCACCAATCATATGGAATCTCTTTATGTTCAAATGTCGCGGAGATTTATTGAGTGAAGCCTATTTAGAACCGGGGCATCGCCGTTACATTGAAAGTAGCACTAATGATTTGATACCTCCCGACGATCTCTGTTTGCGAGACAACAAACACGAGACTCTGCAATTTATACATAAATTAAAAAATTGCCGGGCGACTGATAAACAAGTGCACCCTCTGTTTTACGGGCTGAGAAGGATTAGCCCTTGCGCCAAGCTCATTTTGGCCGCTGACGCTCAGCTAGCTGCCGCGGCGGATAATAACATAAGAACTCGCTCCAACTCTCCCCATAAATTTTTCAATGCGAACATTGAGGTAGTACGTGGAAACAGTTTGGACGGTGAAAAAATAGAAGGCTTAAAGAGATTTTTTTTTGATGAGGCTCAAATGCATATCGGGCCAGAAGCCCAAAATATTATTTACAGATTTGCCACAGAAGCACTTGTGAACGTAATCCATCACGCACACCCGGAAAATTTAGGCATAGAAAACAAGAAACCTTCGAAAACCGGATGGTGGCTTGCTGGGGCATACGATAAACAAAAATCTTGTATATACATTATAATACTAGACCGAGGGATAGGAATTCCAAATTCTTTACGGTCAAAACTACCTCATGACGCAATATCAAGATATCAGCGACAGGGATCCCCGGACGGATCACTTATAAAGAGCGCCTTTGAGGGCAAGTCATATACTGATTCACACCCGCATCGTGCAGTGGGAATGCCGATGATGCGAGAAACCATAAACAAAACTCCACAAAGTGGAGTTCGAATTATAAGTAATCACGGGGAATTTCACTACAGGAATGATTCTGGACACCCCACTTCCATATTGGAAAACGACACACAATTCTCAATCGATGGAACATTGATAGAATTGACATTAAATGGGAGGCTGCTTAACGCATGACCTCCATCAACTCCAAGTCAACCATCAATATAGCGCAAGATTTTTCCCAATTTCCCGCTGGCCGCTCTAGAAGCGACGGGCCCAACAGTGCGGAAAGATTTCGCGATCAACACTTGATACCTGCGCTGAGCCGCTTTGAGCATGTTACAGTTGTAATGGATGGTACGGCGGGATATGGCTCTTCGTTCCTCGAAGAAGCATTTGGCGGGCTCATTAGAGCTGGCCAAGAGGAATACGAACTCAAAGCAAAGCTCACTCTTGTTTCGGAAGACCCATTCCTCATTGAGGAAATTAATCAATACATCACCGACGCTGGCGCGAGACAGGGAAAGTGAAGTAACACATGCTGACTTTAATCGAAAGCATTTTTACAATTCAAACAGCGGGGAATATCATTAGTGGCGTAGCCGGGGGCATCGCAGGAGGAGCTGCGACTCTTCTCGGCAGCTATATTATTGAAAACATTAAGTACAGCAGAGAAAAGAGGCGCGATTATCGCCACGACCTGCTGAGACGCATTGATAAAATTGAGGCTCTTTCTTCCAAATACTGGAACAAGAAATTTACTGCAGAAGAAAAACAGGAACTTGAATCTGATCTAAAAGAAACGCTGAAGATTGCGAGCTACAGCATTCAATTCATTCATATGAAATCACAGCAAAAAAAACGCTTTAAAGAAATATTTCTAGAAATTCGCCACTATTCTACTGGCGGAGATTTTGAAAGCAGCAATATTGATCCTGATTCTGAGAGAATAAACCAGGTGAAAAGGCTTTGCTATGACTTGAGAAGATTTATTGATTACCGATGAGTGCCATCAATACAATATTGGTCCGAGTAATACCTGCTCACGTATTCACCGCCGACTTAATACGGTTTCTGAGGTCTGCGGCTGCAGCGTTGATACGCTCAACCCGATTACGCAAGCCTCGTCCTCCGGACGCTTCTTCACCCGGCCTCGTTTCAAGGTCCACCTTGCATCGTTCGGCGCGGCGCTCGAACCGATGGCGCGCTCCCGCATCACTCTTTGTGCGTTGCTTTCTTGCGTGGCCAGGGCAGAGTGCCGCCAGCTTTGATGGTATCACCGACGCATCCAGCTGTTTAGTCCTTGGCGGGGATGCCATCTGGGCCACTCAGTGGGGGCAGGTTGACTTGGGTAACAGCTTCCCACCCTGAAGCAGGCGTTGAAACCCCGACCTTGAATTGGGCGCCGGCGACTGGCATGGCTGCGGCGTGTTTCAACAGCGGGCCCTGATTGCCCCAAGGCCCATGCCCGGACCTCGCCCATGGCTCCATTCTGGAAGACCAAGCCGCTTTCGAAAATGACCCGACGGGAGTGGGAGTCCCTGTGCGACGGCTGCGCCAAATGCTGTCTCGTGAAGCTGGTGGACGATGACCTGCCGGAAGGTGAGGAGCCCGGGGACGAGGACACCCATTACACCAATCTCGCCTGCCGTCTGCTGGATCGGACCACCTGTCAATGCACCCGATACAAGGAGCGGATGCGGCTCGTGCCCGATTGCGTGCGGCTCACGCCGGAAAGCCTGCCCCGGGTCCATGGCTGGTTGCCCCGCACCTGCGCCTACCGGCTGCTCCATGAGGGGGCGGATCTGCCCTTCTGGCACCCCCTGGTGAGCGGTGAGCGCGAAAGTGTTCACCGGGCTGGCGTCTCCCTGAAAGGGGAGATGCTTTGTGAAAGCGACGCGGATCCGGATTTTCTCGAAGACTATATTATTCCGAAGGCAAGGGTTGATGCTGATATCTCATAACGGCAGGATCTATTGACTACAGGTTGTAATTGTCTGGTCTGGCCCAGTATTCTTCGCACCGGATCAGTCTTGGAAAACAATTTAGATTCTTCCCGATCTTTCGATATCCGGGCAACACTTCCTAAATTACCCTTGTGCCGCAACTTTTGAGAATATGATTTCTGGTTGTGCACGGATTGCGTTGACAGGTCTCCGGCCCCGCTCCATCGTTACGGGACCGAGCTTATGCTCATGGATTGCGGTTCCATAGCTGGTTCCATGCCCGATTCCCGGCGCCACCGCGACCCTGTCATGGAACCGCAATCGAACTGTGCACACTCTGACCGTGCACACTCTGACGATGGACGACCTGACGATGGACGATCTGATGATGGACCTGTGACCGCCGACAGGGAGTGACACCGATCCCAAGCCGTCTTTGTCTTGGGCATCGTTCCTCCGGCAAGCGAGTGCTTGGCCGGTTTACGGCGCGTCCGTGTTTCAGAAAGCCAATTCCAGGGCTTGGCGTCGACCTCCGCCGGTTGCGGAGGCGACCGACCAAATTGGGGGAGGCATCGATGGTTCGGCGTGATCCAGCGCATGGTTCCATCCCGCCCACGGCTGCGGGCGGGCGCCCTCTTCGTCACTCTGCATCCGTCCTTCCCGCCAATCCGGCCTGTCTCTCCCCCATTCTCCATCTCGCCTGGATGGTGTTTCGGTCCTGCCCCGACGGACAGGCCGATGAATGGGGCGCCCTCGCGCATATGATCGTCAATCGCGGCGGGTGTCGGCCTTCCGGGATGGGGCCCTCTGGGATGGAGCAGCCGGGCATGGGGCCGTTCTCAAACCGGCGATCCGACAGGTCCGACGCCCTCAAGACCGCAGACCATCTGCCCGCCAAGGTCTTCACCATTGCCTGGAGTGTGGCCCACCGGCGCCAGCCGGATCCGACGGGAGGGGCCGTGCGCTGCCACGATCACCGGTGCTCCCCCGGCTGGGCCGATGAAACGGTCGCCACGGCGCTCATCGGGCGGTATCTCTTCTATCTCTGAGCGTTTGGCTTGCGGTTGCGAGGACCGGCCCCGCACGGACTGGCCCAGCGCGTACGGGGCCAGCGCGTACGGGCCCAGTGCGTATGGGGCCGCGGACCTTTGAAGCGTCCGCTCCCTGTCCGGATGCGGACAGGGCGGACAGGTCGAAGGGCAGTTGCGCCGCACCGCTTTTGATCAAGCGTCCCCAAAAATCCTCATTTTCCGGGCGTCTTGATCAAAAGGCGGTCCCTGGCAAGCCCGTTGCACCGCCTTGCGGGAACCACCGCGCAGGCTCTCCGACAAACCGGGAACCTGACCGGATTGCGGCTGAGAGTGAGAGCAAGGAGCACAGGGGACCATGGCGGAAGAGGGCAAGGCGTTCGCAACGCTGCTGTACAAGCTGCTGATCGTTGATGAGGTCAAAAGCGTAAAGCAGGTGGCCGCGGCCATGGGCATGAAGGAACAGTCCCTCTATAGCCGCCTTTATGGCCGGGTCCGGTTCAGCGTGGAGGAGGCCCACCGGGTTCTCTGCATTCTGGGCGATGTGCGGGTCGCGGATTTCTTCCTGGAAGACAGCCCCTTCGTGGCCGTCACCCGGTCCAAGGAAGAGGAATGTCAGAACCCGGAGACCGTGCGCACCCAGGCCAGTTCCACCCTGTTCGATGTGACCGACCTGATGCGGGAAGTGGAAAGTTCCCTGTCCGATGACGGGCGCATCGACCACCGGGAAAAGGTCAAAATCGAGGAACGCCTCCTGGAGGCGGAACGCTCCCTCACCACCCTGCGCCGCACCATCCAGGAACTGTAAGGATCGCCGGGCGGTCAGAACCCGGCCGGGTCGCTCTGGGGGCCGCGCACGAGTTTGCCCGGCAGGGCGCCGGTCGGCTCACCGTCCCGGTAGGTGATTTCGCCTGCCACCACCGTTGCCTTGTAGCCTTCTGCTTTCTGCATCAGGCGTTTGCCGCCCGCGGGCAGATCGTGGATCACCGTCGGGCGGCGCAGGGCCAGGGCCGGGTGGTCGATGATGTTCACATCCCCCCGGTAACCCGGTTTCAGGAGACCCCGGTCCAGGAGGCCAACGGCTTGGGCCGGTTCCCGGGCCAGGGCCCGGACCACCCAGGGCAGGTCCAGTTTCTCCCCGCGCGTCCGGTCCCGGGTCCAATGGGTGAGCATATAGGTGGTGAAGCTTGCGTCACAGATCATGCCCAGATGGGCGCCCCCGTCCCCAAGCCCCAGCACGGTGTCCTTGTGGCGCATCATGGCCAGGGAGGGCTCCAGACTTGTGTCGGCGTAATTGAGGAACGGGAAATAGAGGATGCCGCGCCCCTCGTCCTCCAGCATCATATCAAGGGCCACCGCCTCCGGTGACCGGCCCTGGGCCTTGGCCCGGGCGCCCACGGAATCCTCGGCCCGCGGCTCATAGTCCGGCGGATCCATGAGGGGATACATGCCTGCGAAATTGCGCAGGACCGCCTTCATGAACGGATCCCGGCTCGCCGGCTCCTCCGCCAGGAGCGTGTCGCGCACACCCGGATCCCGTAGCCGGCGGACCCGGTCCTCGATCGGCAGATCCGCCATGGCCTTATAGGTGGGATGGCCGGTAAAGGGGTTGAGAGACAAGGTGAGCCCCAGCAGCAGGCCCACGGGGCGGCCGCAGACCTGTCCCTTGATGGGCAGCCCCTGGGCATTGGCCTTTTCGATGGCGCCAAGCAGGGTGCGCCAGCCTTGGGGCGCCATTGCCGATTGGACCAGGGTGAAGGACAAGGGCCGTCCGGAGCGCCGCACGATGCGCTCCAGCATGGCGAATTCCTCTTCCGGATCGGTGAAATCCGAGACCACCTGAAGCACGCCCCGGCCGGCTTCCTGAAGCCCCTGGGCAATGCCGGTGAGTTCGTCCTCGCCGGCGGTCAGGGTGGGGGTGGGGCTGCCGTCGCTGGTGCGGTGATTGAGGGTGCGGGAGGTGGAAAACCCGAGCGCCCCCGCCAGCACGCCGTCCCGGGCGAGGGCGGCCATGGCCTGAATGTCCTCCGGCGTGGCCGGTTCCCGGTCCGCGCCCCGCTCGCCCATCACGTAGACCCGCACGGCGGCATGGGGAAACTGGGCGGCGAAATCGATGTCATGGGGCCGGGCTTCCAGGGCGGCCAGGAAGTCGGGGAAATGTTCCCAGGTCCATGGCAGGCCCTCGGTCATCACCACTTCCGGGATGTCTTCCACCCCTTCCATCAGACGCACAAGTCGGGTCTGGTCCTCCTTCCGGCATGGAGCAAAGCCCACGCCGCAATTGCCCATGACCGCCGTGGTCACCCCATGGAGGGAGGAGGGGGTAAGACGGCTGTCCCAGGTGGCCTGGCCATCGTAATGGGTGTGAATGTCCACGAAACCGGGGGTGACCAGGTGACCCTTGGCATCGATCTCCTCACGGCCTTTTTCCTGAACCGCGCCGACCCGCCCGATGCGCCCGCCTGCGATGGCGATATCCCCCTCGAAGGGCTCGCCGCCGGTGCCGTCGATGATGGTGCCGCCACGAATGACAAGATCCCAGACCGCCATGGTTCGTCCTCCCGGTTCGGATGGGGAGGCTTGCCGGGAAGGTCCCCTCGGAATCCCTTTCCGGCCATGACGGGTCAATCTCCGCCCGTCCTTCTCCCCGGGTGCTGGTTTCGTGTTGTTGGGATCCAGTCTGCCCTTGGGGTCAACAGGGGACAAGTCTCGGACCTGGTGACAAAGCGGACAGGCGGTGACGGGCGTCCATTGCCGGGTTGGTCCCCCCACGGGCCAAGTCTCTGCGGCGGGCTAACCTTCCTTAACCCGGACGGCATATCTTGAGGCAATAGGTCCAGAAATTTGATCCGGCTGTGGCGGGAAAGCCCATGGAAGAAAGCAAAGCGGCGCTCCTGAAATCTTTTGTTTCGGAACTTCCGCCGGGCACGGCGGCGGCTCTGACCGTTGCCCTGGAGCGATCCCGGCTGGAAAAGGGCCCCGCACTGCCCCATGACCTTGTGCTCCAGGGCCTGCGCCCGGCTCTTCAACAGGGGCGTTTCCGGGCCTCACGCACGCCCACACCCCTCCGGCTGTTCTGCCAGCCCTTTGAGGATCTGCTGTTTCCGGCCCACAACGGACCCAAGCTCCGGGGCCGGATTGCCAGAACCTCGATCATGCCTGTGTGGGACTGGCTCAGAAGCGACATCATGCCGGACAATCTCAGCGCGCTGTGCGACGGGGTCGGGAAGGCCATCCTCGCCGATGACAGTCGTCAGATCCGCCGGAGCATGTTGCAGATCCATGGTGTCTGCGGGCTGGCCCTGTCTTCGATCCTCGACGGACTAGCGCCGGGCAGTCCGGAATATGAGCGTCTCGCAACCAGGCTTGGCGGGCCCGAGTGTCTGGAGGATGCCCGGGACATGGCCATGGTCCTGGAAATCGCCGATGACATTCAGGCACTGCTCGAGGGGCTGCCCCGGCCCATTGAACGGCTGAGCGACGACCAGATTGCCCTGGCGCGGCGCACCTACGAAGTCATTGCCGATCACATGCCCGATCACGCGCCCTATGTGGTGTTCGTCACCATGGGGCGGTTGTCCAGACCCTGGGAAATCCTGAAACTCATTGGCCGGATCACCAAGAAGGACGATGACTCCCTGGCGGCGGTCACGGACCTCAACCAGTGCGCGGCCCTTCTGTTTGCAGATCTTCAGACGGCGGCGAATTTTTTCACTGCCCTGGACCCCGCGCAATCGGCCATCGAGGATATTGTCCACCAGTTGACCTTTTTCGCTGAACTCTCCCATGGCCTGACCAATCACATGGGCATCCGCAAGGACGGGGAATGGGGCAAGGTCATCGCCGACACCCGCACGGTGGTGGCCTCGAAAATGGAAGTGGTCATCAACCGGGCGATCAAGGCATTGCGGGCCAGCATTCCCACCAAACAGGGCGATCCCAAGGCTCCGTTGCCGGACTTTTCCATTGCGCCGGATCCGGAACGCCATGCCAAGGCCGTTCATATGGCCAAGCTGATCCGGGAGATCCGCTATCTGGCGGAACCGGGAGCTTTCAGCGGCACCTATGCGGCCCTGGTGCCGCCCCAGATCAAGGCGCTCCAGCTTTACGCGGACAAGGTGACGGAAGCCCTCAAGACACCGGATGCGCAAGGGAATGCGGCCGTCAACGCCCACGCGGTTCTGGCCAAGGACCTGAGCGCCCTGCTTCTCAACGAAGACGAGGCTGACGTGGCGGCCCGTCGGATGGAAGCGGCCCGCAGTGACGGTGTCGCTGAATAGGGCGACATCGGACCAAGTCGGGTCATGCTCCGGCTGCCCTTCTCGCCTTTTGCACAAGGCTATTGTGCATCGGATGACAATCTCATCAGCAGAGCGGCCAGCGCGGCGGTCCCGGCAAGGCTGACGCCGTTGCTAGCTGTCGCATCCCTGTGATCCGCATAGCTCAAGGCCCCTAGATTTTTGGGTGTGTGGGGATCATGGTCTGCCGCGTTCGGTCCGGAAACCATCAGTCCAGGGAAAATTACACCGCTTGCCGTGCTTTCCAGATGGGCGGGATGGCGCACACCGCGCCGGTCGAGCCCGGTCACGAAGGCCCGGCCCGCCGGATTGCGCCCCAATACAAAATGAAGCTGATCCAGGGCGACCCGCAGATGGTCCTGATGGCCCGAAAAGCGGTGGGCCTCCCAGAGGAGCATGCCGGCTGCGCAGGCCTGCATCGTCGAGCGGGGACCGAAACCCGAATGGACGAGACCATAGGGTGACAGCAGGGACCGGGTGGCGGCATCGTCCGCCCAGGTCGTCAGCCGATTGATGATCGTTCCGCGCAAGCGGGCCAGGTCATCGGCCTTTGTACGGATGGTATGGATCAGCGCCAGACTGCCCGGCTCAAGCGGGGTTGGCGGCATGATTTCCGCCGTGACGGCCTTGGCGGCGAAGGCACGCTGGAGGCGGGGCTCTTCCGTGAGAAGGGCCATTTCCCCCAAGGCCCACAAATGGGCGGACCAGGGGGCGGGACCGGCATCCGGGGCATCGGTCAGGAGGGTCTCCAGCCGCGCCCAGGCGCGCAGAGCGCCGTTTCGGTACTTGTTAGCCTGTTGCAAGGACGCGGGGTTCAGGCTCGTTCTCATTTTTGCAGTGGCCGACAACACCCGGGCGCCAAGGGCAAGGGCGGCGCAGGCACTGGCCGTGGCCGCCGCCGTCACCGGGGCGAACCGTCGAGGTGTCGTGTCGTCCTGGGGCATGACCGTGCCCGGATTGCCTTCCGCCTTGATGCCGCCGGAGACGCCCCCCTGGCTGTCCTGAACCCGCAGCAGCCAGTCAAGGCCCACCATCATCTCATCCAGGACATCCGCCCGCCCGTTGCCGCTTTCAGGGATCCGGCTGTGATCCGCACCCGCGACGGTTCCGGAGGCATCGACCGCTCCCAGGATCATGCCGATGCAATAGGCCGTATCGAGAGTATCCTTTTCATAGTCGTGGCCCGTATGCCAGCCGCCATCTCCGCTGTGGGTCTTTCCCGTATCGTCCGTGTGGGCACCATCGCCGGTATGGCAGGACCGGCGGCGCAGTCCGGTGACCCCGTCATTGAGCGCAACGCCGCAACGCTGGAGATAGAAGGCCCGCAGGGACAGTCCCAGAAGCCCGGTCCACAGACCATCGGAGATCAGAACCTCCACCGGCTCGGATTGCCCGAGGGCCGCCGTGATCTGGCCCGGGCCAGGAAGATCCGGCAAGGAGATACGGGCACAGATCAACCCCGTACCCGGGTCGCGGACGGGTCCGTGCACGGAAGCATTGCCCGATGGGCCGGAGAGGGGCGTGCTGGTGGTGATCGACAAGGGGGGGAGGGGCCAGGTGCTGCTCACCGCCAGGAGCCAGTTATTGGCGGCTTGTGGATTGGCGCCTTGTGAATTGGCGCTTGGGTGACTGGTGACAAGGGGGAAGCCCAACTGGTCCCCGTAAAGGGCTGGAGCCGTCCGGGCTGGCCGGGCCAGAGCCGCCATGCCCATACCGGCCCCAACACTCACCCCTACACTGGCGGTCAGGGCCGTGCCCAGGACAGCGCGCCTGGTCGGCGTCTGCTTTGTGTTGTCACCAGGCTTCCATCCCATGGCATACCCCCCATTTGTCCGGTGGAGAGCCTAGCTTCGAGGGGCTTGCTTCATGGTAAAGGCGCAGGCCCGTGCAGACGGGACCGCGGCCACTGACCACAATGCCGTGAAAGGCCCAAACTTGTTGAAGGGATCACCATGGCACAGTCACCGTCACTGATCAGGCAGGCCCATAATGACCGGCAGGGCGGAGGCGCTTCGGCGGGAGCGGCTGGGGATGGAGGCGGTGATCTGCGGCTGGCCTCACCCTCGGTGGCCCGCAATCGCGATCCCCTGCTCAAGGTCCTGCGCCCGGTCCTGCCCGAGACTGGGCGGGTGTTGGAAATCGCCAGCGGCTCCGGGGAGCACGCCGTGCACATTGCCCGCGCCATTCCCGGCCTGATCTGGCAACCGACAGATCCGGATGCCCGGGCCAGGGACAGCATCACCGCATGGACGGCGGATCTCGGTCTCAAGAACATTTTACCGCCGCTGGATCTCGATGCCCGCCTGGACATCTGGACCGTCGAAGGCCCTTTCGACGTGATGCTGTGCGTCAACATGATCCATATCGCGCCATGGAGTGCTGCGGAGGGGGTCGTGAAGGGCGCCCGGCGTCACATTGCAGCAGGCGGTCAATTGATCTTCTATGGTCCCTTCAAACGAGAGGGACAGCACACGGCGCCATCGAATGAGGCCTTCGATCTGAGTCTGCGGTCCCGGGACCCGGAATGGGGGGTGAGGGACCTGGATGCGGTGACGGCTCTGGCCCGGGAGGCGGGCCTTACCCTCGATCAGGTGATCGAGATGCCCGCCAATAATCTGACGGTCGTGTATAAGGCTTGACCTTGGGGAATTCTGCCGGCGGCTTGAGCCCGGCTCTGCAATCGGCCTCGCCGGACTGCGTTTTGGGCGCGCCGGCCCTGGGAGGGAAATGATGCTCTTTGTCCTGATCGGTCTTCTGGCCGTTGGCGCACTTTTATTGTTGATCCGGCCGCTGATCGGGGCGAAGGGGCAAGGGCTTGTTCTGGGACTCCTCGGTGCGGCGGTCCTGGGCGGCGGGATCGGTCTTTATCTACTGACCGGCGCGCCTCAGATCCCCGACCAGGGTTACAAGGACCGCATGGCCGAGCTGCGGGCGAAAGATCCCCGCTCCATGAACCTGCTGGAAATCGAGCATGTGCTTGTGGATCGCACCCGGTCCGAGCCCGAGGATTCGGTGGGTTGGGGCCATCTGGCGCGGGTCCGTATGGCCATGGGGCGCTACCAGGAGGCTGCGGAAGCATTTGGCCGGGTCCTCGATCTGACCGGGCCGGATGTGGATACCCTCGTCCGTCTTGGCGAGGCGCTGGTGCTGGCCAATGAAGGCTCGGTCACCCCCGACGCCCGGCGGGCCTTCGCCGAGGCCGAGCGCCGGTCGCCGGAGCATCCCGGAGTGCTTTATTATGCGGCTCTCGACCGGGAGCAGACCGGGTCCGTTGCCGAGGCCATTGCCGAATACAAGAAACTTATGGCCGGAGCGGAAGAGCCCTGGAACCGCGCGGCGGCCACGCGTCTGGCCATGCTGGATGCGGATGGCCGCTTGGATGGGGGGCTGGATGGCGCGCCCGGTGGGCTATCCGCCGCGCAGTCCGCCCCACAATCCGGCACGCAGCCCCAGGCGGGTAGTCAGCCCCAGGTGAGTAGCGAGCCAAGAGGTCCGGATGCGGCGGCCATGGCTGCGGCGGCGGACATGGCGCCGGAGGACCGCATGGCCATGATCGAAGGCATGGTGGCCCGCCTTTCCGCACGGCTTGAGGACAATCCGGGCGATGTGGAGGGCTGGCTGAGGCTGATCCGCAGCTACCGGGTTCTGGGCAAGCCGGACGACCTGGACGCCGCCATCGAAAGGGCCCGGACCGCGCTGGCTGACAATCCCGAAGCTCTGGACCGGATCAACAAATCTGCCGCTGGTACCCCGTCCCGATGACGGACTGAATGCCCCAATGGTCGCACTCTTGAGAACGGGTGCCCATCCCCGTCTGCCAAGTCGCCGCCTGCCAAGCCCCGATCAGGCGGGTCCGCCGGTCGGAACCCGTCTGGCACTTAACATATTTATGACATTATCCAGAGCATACTGGCTCAATCAGGGATCCTTCTGGGATCCATCTGAGCAGGTCCAAAGTGATTGCGCTCCGTGATAGCGCGGCCACTGCGGAGCGCAACGGGGCGGGTTCTGGCCCACCGGTTTCATCCCCCCTCTCGCCGAGGGTCGGCCCGCCCCTAGCGCCACTGCCTGCAACCCACTTTCCCCCCCAGATCTTCCAGACTCCCTCAAATCCGACCCGTCGGGTTCGCAGGGCATGTGTTGTATAACCGTAGGTTTGACGCACTGTCCTTGCCCGGAAACGCACCGGCGATTAGGTTCTTAGACAAATTTGCATCTGCAGGACCGAAGCGGCGGGATTGGAAATGCGGCCTTACGGGAGGAAGTGGCGGTGACAACCGAACTCGGTCAATTTGCGCTGTGCCTGGCATTCATTTTGTCCTTGGTCCAGGCCAGTGTGCCTTTGATCGGCGCACAGACCGGGCGGGATCGGTTGATGGCCATCGGGGTGACGGCAGCCCAGGGCCAGCTTCTTTTGATTGCCTTTGCATTCGCCGCCCTGACCAAGGCCCATTTGGCGTCGGACTTCTCTGTCCTGAACGTCGCCCAGAATTCCCACAGCGCCAAACCGTTCATCTACAAGCTCTCAGGGGTGTGGGGAAACCACGAAGGCTCCATGTTGCTCTGGGTGCTGATCCTGGCCCTGTTCGGCGCCATCGCCGCGACGGTCAAGGGGGGGCTCGATGAGGCATTCCGGGCGCGGGCCCTGGCGGTTCAAGGCCTGATCGGGGCCTGTTTCCTTGCATTTATTCTGTTTACGTCCAATCCGTTCTGGCGTCTGTCGCCCGCCCCCCTGGAAGGCCAGGGCCTCAACCCGCTGCTCCAGGATCCGGGCCTCGCCTTGCACCCGCCGTTTCTCTATTTGGGCTATGTGGGCTTCTCCATGGCCTTTTCCTTTGCGGTGGCGGCCCTGATCGGCGGTCAGGTCGACCGGGCCTGGGCGCGCTGGGTACGTCCCTGGACCCTCGGGGCCTGGATGGCGCTGACCGTGGGCATCGCGCTGGGGTCCTGGTGGGCCTATTACGAATTAGGTTGGGGCGGCTGGTGGTTCTGGGACCCGGTGGAGAACGCCTCCTTGATGCCCTGGATCCTGGGCACGGCCCTCCTGCACTCCGCCCGGGTGGTGGAAACCCGGGGGGCCTTGAAGAACTGGACGGTTCTCCTGGCGATCCTGACCTTCTCTTTCAGTCTGCTGGGCACCTTCCTGGTGCGCTCCGGTGTGCTCACCTCCGTTCATGCCTTTGCCAATGACCCGGCCCGGGGTGTGTTCATTCTGGCCATCCTTCTGGCCCTCACAGGGGGAGCGTTGACCCTTTACGCGGCTCGGTCCCGCAGTCTGGCCGGGGGCAGCCCCTTTGAGGCGGTGAGCCGGGAAGGGGCATTGGTCCTCAACAACCTGTTCCTGGTGACGGCCTGTGTGACAGTAATGATCGGCACGCTTTACCCGCTGATGCTCGATTCAGTGGGCGGCGGCCCGATTTCTGTTGGCCCGCCCTATTTCAACCAGACCGTGGTGCCGTTGATGATCCCGGTGTTCCTGGCCATGCCCATCGGGGCCATGCTGCCCTGGAAGAAAGCGGATCTGGGCGCGGTGCTGACCCGGCTGACGGGCGCGGGCTTGCTGACCATTGGGGCCATGGCTGTCCTGACCTGGCTCCTGTGGGGCGGTCCGCTGCTCGCGGTTCTGGCCCTTGGGGTGGCGATCTGGCTGGTGCTGGGTTCTCTCGCCATGATCCTGGAGCGTGCCGGTGTGGGCACGGGGTCCCTGGGTGAGGCTTTTGGCCGAATTCGCGGTATTCCCGCCCGGGTCTGGGGTACGGCCATCGCCCATGCCGGTGTCGGGATTTTCGTGGCCGGTGTGACCGGGGTCAGCGCGTTTCAGACCGAAACCGTGGCCCGGGTGGGTCTGGGCGAGCCGGTGAGTCTGTCCGGGTACACCTTCACCCTGGACCGGGTCTCGAATGTGGAAGGCCCCAATTACAAGGCTGAACGGGGAACGGTCAGTGTGACCCGGAACGGACGGCCGGTGACGGTTCTGTATCCGGAACGCCGCTTCTATCCGGTGGCCCAAAGCAGCACGACGGAAGTGGCTCTCCACACAAAGGCCATGGGTGACCTCTATGTGGTCCTCGGTGAGGCGGTTGCGTCCGGTGCCGCTGACGGTGGCAGGGCCTGGACCTTGCGCCTTTACACCAAGCCCCTGATCAGCTGGATCTGGATGGGCAGTCTGATCATGGTTCTGGGCGGGGCGTTTTCCTTGCGGGCGAGCAGGGCAATGGCCTCCCGCCGTCAGGATCAGTCTGGCGGTGTGGAAGACCCCCGGCACCAGGACACAAAGCCCGGCACCCAGGATCTGGAGACGGGCAAACCGGCCCTTGGCGAGGCGACCTGACCGCAATCGGCGGTAAGGGGCCTTGGCCTTGAACCGCCGAACCGGTCGCGAAGCCGGTCGCCGAGACTGGGGCCAAAACAATCAGGCGGCGGACGGAAAAGCCGCTACGCGACTGACGCGGTTTGGGGGAAAGGACCGGAAAGCATGGTTGGGCTATCGTTTTCCAGGCAGGGGCCCGGCGTTTCCAGGTGGCTGATCGCGGGTCTCGCCGCATTGATCTTCGCCGCCGGATCCCTTGGCGCTTCCCCAAAAGCATGGGCTGTGGAGCCCGATGAAATTCTCGAGGATCCGGTTCTTGAGGGCCGGGCCAGGGCCTTGTCCCAGGAACTGCGCTGTCTTGTCTGCCGCAATGAAAGCATTGATGAATCCAACGCGCCGTTGGCACGGGACCTGCGTATTCTGGTGCGCGAGCGTCTGAAGGCGGGGGATACGGATGCTGAAATCATCGACCTGCTGCGGGAGCGCTACGGGGATTATGTGCTGCTTGAGCCGCCGTTGAAGCAGGACACGGCGCTGCTGTGGGTGGCGCCCGCGATGATACTGCTGATCGGGGCCTTTGCCATGATCCGCCTGTTCCGGCAGCACCGGCCCGCTGACGACCTTGAAGATGGGCAGGACGACGGGCCGGATGGGGAAAGCGGCGCGAAGAGGGGGACGGCCTGATGGCCCGGACGGAACGAATCACCTTTCCCGGCAGTCTGGGGGAAGATCTGGCGGCCCGGCTTGAATGGCCCGAGGGCGCGCCCCGGGCCTTTGCCCTGTTCGCTCACTGCTTTTCTTGTTCCAAGGACATTCTGGCGGCGACGCGGATAGCCCAGGGGTTCACCGCTCAGGGTATTGCCGTGCTGCGGTTCGATTTCACCGGGCTGGGGCAATCGGACGGGGATTTCGCCAACACCAATTTTTCTTCGAATGTAGGTGACCTGCTGGCTGCCGCGGACTGGCTGCGCAAGACCCACAAGGCACCGGAACTGCTGGTCGGTCATTCCCTCGGCGGGGCGGCTGTGGTCATCGCGGCGCCGAAGGTCCCGGAGTGCCGGGCGGTGGCCACCCTTGGCGCGCCGGCGGACGTGGCCCATGTGACCCAAAATTTCATCGAGCATGTGCCGGAAATCGAGGCGAAGGGCGAGGCGCAGGTCAAGCTGGGCGGCCGCCCGTTCACCATCAAGCGCCAGTTCCTGGAAGATCTCGACACCCATCAGCCACGCCAGGTCGTTCAAAATCTCGACCGGGCCCTCCTGGTCATGCACGCGCCCCTCGACACTGTGGTGGGGATCGAGAATGCCACGGCGTTGTTCAGCGGCGCCAAGCACCCCAAGAGTTTTGTGTCTCTGGACACATCCGACCACCTGCTGAGCGGCAAGGGCGATGCCCTTTATGCTGCCCAGGTGATTGCCGCTTGGGCCTCCCGGTTCCTCACCTCGACGGATCAAGCGGCCACAGGTCGCATAGCGCCGGATCACCCGGTCCCGGATCACACAGCACAGGTCACTGAGCGGACATCGGGTCCCTTCACCGCCGATATCCGGATCGGGCAATGGCATTTGACCGGCGATCAGCCCGCCGGGTCAGGCGGCAAGGGGGAAGGCCCGTCACCTTACGACTATCTCGCCGCTGCCCTCGGCCTGTGCACGACCCAGACCCTGCGGCTTTACATCAAGCGCAAAGGCTGGGACTTGGGGTCCGTCACGGCGAGTGTCACCTACGACAAGCGCCACAGGCAGGACTGTGAGGATTGCGTCGATGGCAAAGGCGTGAAAGCCTTGCACCTAGACGTTGCGCTACATCTTCCGGAGGGAACAGATCCGGAATGGCACGCCAAGATTGTGGACATTGCTCATAAATGTCCCGTACACAAAACCCTTGCTGAGCAGCAGGTGCCGATCTCGGTCGCGATCGCCTCATAAGCAAGCGCATTTCAGGGCATTCCCGGTAAGCGTGTTCGGGTTGGAGCAGCCGGGACGGGGTTTCATGCCAGATCCTGCGGGCGGAGCCGTCTGGATAGGGCTTTGACGGGGCGGACAGAATCCACCCGCGCATCCCATGCCATGAAGACGCCGTAATGTTTTTCGGTTGGCCTTTTTCTGCCGCAAATTTACGGTTTTTTAATCAACCCGAAAGCGCACCGTAAGGTCGCTTTTTCCACAATTTGGCTCACGAAGTGGCGCGGCTGCAACAGACCGTGCCCGAATTTGGAGGATCTCGGTTTGCGAGACGCGTTTGAGACGGGGCGGACCGGACGTGGAAGGTCCATGGCGCTTAATGCCCGGCTGATGCTGGCCAGCGCGATCGGTATCGGCAGCCTGGTCCTGGCTGGCGCCGGCGTGACCGCAATGACCGCCGTAGCCGCACCGGAGAGCACAAAAGAAGACGCTCAAAAGGCCGGTGGCGAGCAGGCAGCTCAGGCAAAGGGTGGTGATGAAGCCCGCGAAACCCTCCACGACACCTTGCACGACAACGGTCCGGCGGCAGAACTGCTGCGGGCCCTGGTTGGCACCGATGGCTGGTCCGCCATCGACACCATCGAAATGGTCGATCCGAGCCTCGTGGTCGACGAGGAATTCATCGAGGATGGCGGTGATGGGTTCACCTCAATCACCATCGAAGAAATTGAAGGCGATGAGGGTGACGTCACCACCGTCGTCGTGCGAAAGACGGTCGAGCGGGATAGTGCTGAGACCGCCAAGCCAGCCGATGTTGCCGTTGGCGCAGGATCTGCTCCGGCTCCAACCGACGTGGCGCGCGCCGAACAGGAATCCCTGATCGAGCGTCACCAGCAGAGCCGGGAAACCACGTCTGCCGGTGGGACGACGCAGGATGTCGCCCACCCGATGACTGACCTGACCGCCCTTTTGGCCCAGGGTGATTTCGCCTCCTTCGTGCGTAATCTTCAGGTCGCCATGGTGCAGATTTCTCCGAAAGCGGCCGAGCCCGTGACCATGGCCGGCCAGGAGAGCGACAGCGCGGTGTTCCACCGGGCGTCCAATGATCAGGGCACCGATTTCGCCTTCTTCAACGGTCTGTTCGTCGATGCCGACGGTTACATCGTGACCGTGGTCGAGCAGCAGCCTGAGGCCGACGCCTTCGAAGTGGTGACCGCAAGCGGTGACATGTTCGACGCGTCGCTGGTCGGTTACGACGCTGGCACCAACTTGGCCATGCTGAAAGTGGACGGTTCCGGCTCCTTCCAGCACGTGGCTCTGAGTGAAGAAGCCCAGGCCATTCTGGACAATCTGCGGAACGGCGAAGAAACCGCCGCTGCCCCGGCCGAACCTGCTCCAAAGCGGGGCTATCTCGGTGTCTCCATTCAGAACCTGTCCGATACCCGAGCCTCCGAATTGGGTCTGAACGACGCCAACGGCATTTTCGTGTCTGCCGTGCGTGCGGGCAGTGCCGCTGATGAAGCGGGCCTCGTCGAGGGTGACGTGATCCTGGAAGTCAACGGCGATGAAGTCGAAGACACCCGCGATGCTGTGCGGGCCATCGGGACGCTCGCCGCTGGGGCCAAGGTGTCCATGGTCGTCTGGCGCGACGGAGACCATGAGATCGTGACTGCCGTGATGGGCAGCCGCCGGTCTCCTGAAATGGTGTCCGAGCCTTCCGGCGCTCCGATCCCCCAGGCCCGGAGCGAGGCAAAGCCAGAGCCCGTTGCAGCCAAGCCCGCGTCTGAAATGACCACTGTCGCTGACCCTGTTGAAGAGCATGGTCATGGTGATGGTGCCCATGGGGGTCACGGCACTGACATGGCGAAAGCGGCGGCCGACGGCGCTGAGGTCCACGGTGTCAAGATTGACGGCTGGGGCCTGGTGCTGGGTGCCGCGGATGAGCGCGGCGTGCTGATCGCCAATGTGGTTGACGGTAGCGAGGCCGCCCAGAAGGGCCTGAAGGCCGGTGACGTGATCCTCCGGGTCGCCGAGTCACGGGTCGAGGCGCCTGAAAAGGTGCGGACTGTGGTGGATGAAGCCATGGAAGCTGGCCGTCCCGCCATTCTGCTTCTGGTCCGCGGCGCTGCCGAGGCTGATCAGGAACGGTTCGTTGCCATGAAGCTGGATGGGTCCCGGTAAGGGCCATCCAGTGATCGGGTAACCGAACCTCGAGAACAGCGGCCCCCGCCCCGTCACTCCATTGGGGCCGTTGTGGGCTGTACCGGCGGCGGGCGACCTCATCCCCCCGACCCGTCGCCGGTGCGGTCCTCACCCATCTGCCAGTCCCGGCTTTTCCCATACCGGTGACCGGTGGCGTGGCATGGGTCTGGCAGGCTGATGCCGGGGATTTGATGTCTCGTAGGGCGGCTCGGACCGGACCTGATGCCTGGGTCGGAGTGTGCCCTTTAGATGCTGGGACTTGGGATAGCGGGGACTTGGGATAGCGGGGACTTGGGATAGCGGGGACTT
>CAZLPU010000087.1:0-19083 GCA_964561475.1 uncultured Alphaproteobacteria bacterium | reverse complement strand
GGAGACTGGACATCAGGTCAAGGTCTTTGTCGACACAGCGCCATTGATGGAAAAGCCGCTCGCGGCGCTGGCCGGGCTGGGCTGGCAGGGCAAGCACACCAATCTGGTCTCGCGCACCCTCGGCTCATGGACCTTTCTCGGCATCATGTTGAGCGATGCCGAACTTGAACCCGATGCGCCGGAGACCGACCATTGCGGCTCCTGCCGGGCCTGCCTGGACATCTGCCCGACCCACGCATTTCCCGCACCCTACCAGCTCGATGCGCGGCGTTGCATTTCCTACCTCACGATCGAACATGACGGCCCGATCCCGATTGAGTTCCGCAAGCCCATGGGCAACCGGATCTATGGCTGCGACGATTGCCTGGCGGTCTGCCCCTGGAACAAGTTCGCCGCCACGGCCCGGGAGGCCGCGTTCCATGCCCGGGCGGAACTGGCCGCCCCCCGGCTTGAGGATCTGGCCCGGCTCGATGACCCGGCCTTCCGGGCCGTTTTTGCCGGATCGCCCATCAAACGCACGGGCCGGGACCGGTTCGTCCGCAATGTGCTGATCGCGCTGGGAAATAGTGGGCGTACGGACAGCCTTGAGGCGGTGGCACCGCTGCTGGCGGATGCCTCACCCCTGGTGCGTGGGGCGGCGGTGTGGGCGTTCGCCCGGCTTGCGCCCGCGGATCAGGTGCGCCAGGCCCACGACCGGCTCAGACCCGATGAGACGGATCCGGAGGTTCAGGAGGAATGGGAGGCTGCCTTGGGACCGTCAGCGGTTGCCGCCGGCCCCTGAGGATCCTTGAGCGGCCTCATCGCTTTCCGGTGCCGCGCTTCCGTGGGAGCCGCGCAGGCCGTCAGACAGCATCCCGCTTTCCATCAGCATATCGACCGCCCGCCGGGCCGGTGCGTCGTCCGGATTGACGGGGACGGACGGATCCAGCGCCGGGCGCAGACCGGGCGCGGACTGGCCTTGTGGAATGGACGCCTGAGATTGGGGGTGAGGCGAACGCTGGATCTGATTGGTTTGCGGCTGGATGCTTTGGGCCTGACTGTTTTGGGCCTGACTGTTTTGGGCCTCGCTCAACTGGGCTTGGGCGAGAGTGCCCTTGCGCACATCCAGGTCCGCCAGAAGGTTCTGGGCGGCACCGGCCAGGGGCGTGCCTTCCCCCGCCAGGGCCGCATTGGCCCAGTCCTGGCGGGCCCCGTCCTCGTCTCCTTCAGAGACCTTGATCCGGCCCCGCTCGATCAGGGCGGCGGGATCGCCGGGGGTGAGCGCGAGCGCGGCTTCAAGATCGGCGCGGGCCTCGGGCAGGTCGCCCAGCACCCGCCGGGCCCGGGCCCGCAGCACCAGACCCGACACATCATCAGGCCGGAAAATGAGCACCTGATCCAGGTCGGCAATCACGCCCCGCCAGTCATTGAGCAGAGCCCGGGCGCGGGCGCGGTCATAAACCAGAATGTCGGCCCTCAGGGAGGGGTCCTCCGCCACCAGATCAATCCCCGCTGTGAGCACGGAAATGGCCCGTTCCGGATTGCCGTCCAGCAGCCACGCGTTGCCAGCCTGGCCCAGGATCTCCACCCGCAGGGCCAGATCCCCCGCATCCGGACTCTTCGACAACTCCTCCAGGCGCCGGGCGCCTTCGGCCCGGTGACCGGCCTCGATCAGGCCGATGGCCAGACAATGCCGGGCGGGGGCACCACCCCCCTGGTCCCGCCAACTCATGGCAAAGTCGATACCGCTATCGGGTTCGTTGACCACCAGATCCAGGCAGCGCCGGTATTGGCCCGGACCGGTGAGGCGTCCGTAGTCCGTCGCCGCGTCCAGGCTGTTCTTTTGCAAATCCAGGCTGGGCAGAGGAATGGAAAGGGGTTTTTGCGGTGTCCGGTCCGTTTCCGGCGCGGCGTGGGATGGGACTGCCATGAAGAAGGCCGCCGCTGCACCCAGTGCCGCCGTACACAGTATTGCCGTTGCTGCCGGCCTCCGCCATGCCGGCCATCCTGTCCAGGTCATCGTCACCCCTGCACCCTTCTCATCGTCCGCCTTACCCACAGTTTGTCCGCCTTAACCCACAGTCTCGCCAGCGCCCCGTAAAGAGGGCCGTTGGGCCGCCGAAACACCGCTCCCCAACCCCGAGCCGTGTCCCTGAACCGCCATCATCACCCAAATCCCGTGACTATCTTATGTCACTGGCCCCATGGTATGGGGCCAATGGCGGGGGACCAACCATGCCCGTGATGAGACCGGCCACGGCGATGAGTCCCTTGCGCCACCATCCCACCCCCAAACGAGGAGGGCCCGCCATGACCCATCTGTTCTGTTTCGGTGCGGGGTTCTCCGCCCAGGCCCTGGCACCGCGGATCCGCGCCGCCGGCGGGACCCTGGCCGGAACAACCAGGACAGCAGACAAAGGCGCCCGGTTTGAGGCATTGGGGATCCGCCCGGTGCTTTTCGGCCCGGACCAGCCCCTGTCCGCAACGGCCCTGGATGGCGCCACTCATATTCTTGTGTCCGTTCCGCCGGGAGAGGATGGAGACCCGGTGCTGGCCCAGGCGGGAGATCAATTGGCGGACGCCGCGCCGAGGTTGCGCTGGATCGGCTATCTGTCCACAACTGGGGTCTATGGGGATCATGAAGGCGGCTGGGTGGACGAAGACACGCCCCTGAACCCGGCCGGAGAGCGGGGGGAGCGCCGGGTTGCAGCGGAAGCGGCATGGCAGACCTTCGGCCGGACCCACGGCGTGCCCGTGCAGATCTTCCGTCTGGCGGGCATTTACGGGCCTGGACGCAACGCCCTGGAGACCGTCCTGGCGGGCACCGCCAAACGCATCGACAAGCCGGGCCAGGTGTTTTCCCGGATCCATGTGGAGGATATCGCGGTGGTGCTGGAGGCGGCGATCGCCCAGGCGCAAACCATTGGTGAGCGGATCTTCAATGTCTGCGACGACGAGCCCGCGCCTCCGGCTGATGTCATCACCCATGCCTGTTCCCTGCTCGAGGTCGAACCGCCGCCCCTGGTGCCCTACGCGGAAATCGCCCCCACCCTTTCCCCGATGGCCCGCAGCTTTTACGGGGAAAGCAAGCGCTGCCGGAACGACCGGATCAAGCAGGATCTGGGGATCCGCCTGACCTATCCCACCTACCGGGAGGGACTGGCTGCCCTTCTGGCTGATTTGCGCAGCCAAGGCGCCGTCCCTCACCGGCAGGGCCGTCACACCCCGGTTGGCTGAGAGGGGGGCAGTGCCACCGGGGCGGGCGGAAGCGGTTGGCCCGGAAACGGGGCCTGGCGCTCAAGCAGATCCAGCATCTGCAAGGCGATGACCGCAGAGGCATCGAAGGTCCAGGGCTTGAAGGTGTAGATGCCCCGGCTGTCGATCTCCCGGCCCTGGTCGTAGATCCCATAGGTCTCGAAATCCAGGGCCTGGTCGATCCGTTTCAGGATGGTCCGCCTCATGATCTCCGCCAGCACCCAGGGGAGAAACGAGACCGCCATGATCCCCGCAAGGATAGTTGCCTGATCCCGATGACTGTCGATCAGGGTCAGCACCCATTGCACCGGCGCCCTCTGGGTCTCACCGATGCCGAAATAGATCCCTGTCAGGGCGGCGGCGATCACCAGGGGCAGCAGAACCGTCAGCATCCGGCGCAGAATGACACCGCTTTGCACCAGGTAGGGCACGACCTGACGCAGGTAATCGATCTTGCGGTAGTACATGTAGGCCCGGAAGCGCACGCTCATGAGCGTGAAAGCCGCCGCCGCTCCGGCGCCGGGCTGGATGTTGTTGACACGGCCGATATTGGCCAGGAACGGATCCGCCAGCTCATGGACCAGAGTGTGCATCCGGGCCTCCATCCGGGTGGTGAAGATACCGACCCGGTCGAGGGTGAACAGGGCATACCCGAGGGCATACAGAATGAGGGTGACCGGTGCGACGGCCAGAAAGATCAGGAACAGGCCCGGGTCCAGACCGTCATTGACCTCACTCCTGATCAGGAGAAAGCCCGCGGTCAGCGTAAGGACCGGCGCAAGCCAGCCGACCGTGAAGAGGTGATAGAGACGCCGGAGATTGGGCCGGACCAGACATAGAAGGTCTTCATAAATCTCGTCCCGCGCAGCCTTGACAGAGCGATACACTTCTTCTGGATCATAAGCCTCGAGCCTCCCGCGCACGTCCTCTGGGCGTTCCGTCGATCTGCGTCCAAGCCACTCATGGGATCCTCCGTCCTGATGGTCCGCCTCCAGACCGTCCAGTTCCGTATCGTCCGTCCTCATCCCTTCCGAATTGCGCCCGCCGGCTCCATGGCGCCGCAGGCCCGGTTTCAGCGGATCATCCACATCCCGGTCCTTCGGCGCACCGTGGCGGATGCCGGCAGACCCGGTTCCGGAATCATCAAGATCCGTCCACCAATTTTCAATCCAGGATCCGGGCTCACCGGCGTGTGTGTCATCACCCATCATTCGGTCTCCTTTCCTCCGGACCCGGGCTGACCAGCCTGGCCATGGGGATCCGGGCATGTGCATCCGTTCCGGGCGACGGCAGGGCTGCCCGGTTCAGGTAGAAAGAAAAAAGGTAGACAGAGAAACCCGCTGGACTTACTTTGTAATTTCCAGCTTCTTTTATGGGGAGGCCTATACGCGCCTCAGGAACACAAGCCAGTTTTTACCACCGGCTTGATCCCATCTCTACGATAACTCTTGAAAATCTGTCAGATCGGTTGGGGAATTTCACCGGTCTTTGAAAGGCCGTGGGACTTTCGCCCCTTGTCCTGATTGCACCAAAGGGTCGGGGTTTTCAAAGAATCAGGAATTCGCCAATTTGGAAAAGACCGGAGGCGGAAGGTCAGAGCCCCCATTATCGAGGGGAAACAGAATGAATTGCAGACAAGTCTGGTTTCAATGAAACATTTTTTCGAAATGACCGGTCAAATACGGCTTTTCTTGTGCCGGGCACTGGGTCTCCTCCCTTCACCACTTTCCGAAACTCCGCCCCAGACGCGGGTTTACGGGATGGCCTAACCGAACACCGCAATGGTCTGGAGGCCCTGGGCGATCGGGCGGCCGTTCCTGGTCCACACATTCATGGCCTGGCTGGAATAGCCATCGGCCACATGATCCGCCAGCGAGCGGATCAACCACCAGGGACTGTCATTGGTGAAATCATCGGTGAGGAAGGTGACCAGCCAAGTCATGGTGCTGATGGCGGCGGGGGCGCGCATCATGCCCATGGCTGCCGGCGGCGGGGCATCGCAGAGGGCCAGCACGCTGGCCTCGTCATGGGGTTCCGGGTGATCCTGATACCGGGCCCAGACAGCCAAATCCCCCTTCGCCGCCCCTTGAACCGGACCCGCGCCATGGGCAATCCGCATGTCGAAATTCCGGGCAAAGGCCGGACCGAGACCGGCAGGGAACAGGCTCGCCACCTCCTCGGGACCCGGCAGCGGCGGCAGATCCGCCACCCCTTCCGGTCCAGGGGCCTGGGAGGCCAGGGCGGACTCCCGGGGAGCGCCGAAACTGAACACACAGGACGCCGCCAGCTGATCATTGGCAAAGGTCCTGGTCTCGATATAGGTGGCCGACCGGCCCTTCCGGAGCACGGTGGCGGTGATGACCGCATCCCCCGCCACGGGCGCCAGGAAGGTGATGGACGCGGACCGCAAGGCCGCCTCCTCCGGAAACGCCAGCCGGGCCGCGCGCAGGGCCGTGGCCGCGGTGATCCCGCCGAACGCCGTGCGTCCCTGGCGCCAGCTTTCCGGGATCGCCACATGGAATGCCTCCCCGTCCTGCCGGATGGCCCTCAGAATGGACGGCAACGGCACAAGCCCCGCTTCGGCCACGTTGTCGGACGGGTTATCGGGCGGGTTATCGGCCAGGTTATCGGGCGGCACGCGGTCGGTCATCGGCGGAATCCAGTTGTCTGAATGGACCTGATTTGGAAAAAGCCTGTATATGCACCTTTCCCAACCCTAGTCGATCCCACCCCGGCAATCACTGACAATCTGTCATAACTGTGCCCTGCCATCACTCGGGACCTCACAGATTGGCGCACAGGCGTGTCGGTCCGATTGATCCCGTGTGGAGGCCGGTCCCGCCCCCGGCGGGCGCAACCACGGGAGCGGTGTAGAACTCCCGGAGGGCCTTGACCGGACCATAGCGGCGGATGGCGCCCATGAGGGTTTCCGCCGCCTCGGGCGTGTCGGTCAGAGTAAAGATGATCCGGGTGACCTCGGCGCTGTCCCCGTCCCGGGTGAGCACCACCCGATCGAAGGCATGGCCGCGCCAGCGCAGAAGCCCGGCCAGGCGGGCCGCCACGCCCGGCTCTTCATCCACGAGCACGGACAGGGTGAACCGCCGGTGGGGGGCAACTTCGAATGTGGACTCAACAGACATGACGGCGCCTCGCGTGGCCATGGGACTACCCGCTAAAAGACAGTTGGTTTTTTCCGGTGAAAGGGGGTCGTTTTGGGTCGGAAACCTGTCCTTAAGCGGGGCGGGCCGGGAGGATCTTATGGCACCAGATGAGCTGATGGATAAGATCCGCGGCGCGGGCTACGATCCGGGCGCGGATGACCTTGCCCCGGATTACGAGAGCGCGGGCGCCAGCCCGGCTCTTTGCCGCCGCGTCCGCCGGTACCGCGTCCTGGTATCGGGCGATGCCCGGATTTCCCATGCCGGCAAAGCCGGAGCGCGGAGTGGCGGAGGACTGTTTCTCAGTAAATCGTTTGGCCGCGTGAGACACAGGCCCGACGCCTGCCCCAACCCCGGATGCGGCACAGACCTCACCCGCAGCGCCGCGGAAGAACCGCAGTGCCCGGATGGTCAGGGTCTGGACGAGCATCGAAGTCATCTGAAGTCCCAGCAGGTCAGGTGTCTCAGGAAGCGTGGCCAATGCCGCCGACCTGACATGGTCGCGTAGGTCGTAACACTTTTGGGCACCGCAACGCAGCCGGTGAAGTTATAACGGCGGAACCCGGTGGTCAAGACTTGTCTGCAATCATTCTCAAAATCATACCGGTGTTTGCCGCAGGATCTTGCGCGTCCAGCCGAGTCCAGTCCGCCATCTGATTGCGGAACCAGGTCAACTGGCGCTTGATATATTGCCGTGTGGCGGTCTGGGACCGCTCGACCGCGTCCTTCATGGCCATGGTCCCATCGAGCACCGCGCCGAGTTCGCGCACCCCCACCGCCTTCATGACCGGCAGCCCCGGATCAAGCCCCCGGGCGCGCAGGGCCGCCACTTCCTCCAGTGCCCCTCCAGCCACCATGGCCTCAAAGCGGGCGTCCGCCCGGGCATGGAACAGGGAGCGGGGCGCATCGAGGACCACCCGCACCACCGGTACAAGGCCCAGCCGGTCCAGGATGGATGATGCGGGCACGGATTGCCAGGCATGGAGCCCCCTGCCCGTGGTCTCCAGAAGAGCCCAGGCCCGAATGAGACGCTGGGTATCGGTGGGGCGCACCATGGCCGCCGTTGCCGGATCCCGCTCCGCAAGGGCACGGTGGGCGCCCTCGAGGCCGAGACGGCCGAGAATGGCATCCGCAGCCTTTCGCCCCTCCTCACCGGGATCGGGAATGTCGGACAGACCTTCCGTCAGGGAACGGAAATAAAGCCCGGTGCCCCCGGTGACAATCGCCGTGGGCGGATGATCCGGATGGCCCGCACGTCCGGCGCCCTCTCCGGAACCCTCTCTGGCGCCCTCTCTGGCCAGACCGCCAAGCACCTCCCCCGCCATCCGGGCATAGCCTCCGGCGGACCCGGGAGTGGCCCCGTCCAGGACACCATAAAGACGGTGGGGCGCCCGGGCCTCGTCGTCGGCGGACGGGCGGGCGGTGAGCACCCTCAGATCCCGATAGATCTGCATGCTGTCGGCGTTCACGATCACCCCGCCGAGGGATTCGGCCAGACGCAAGGCCAGGGCGGACTTGCCGCTGGCCGTCGGTCCTGCAATAAATATGAGGCGTAACGGTGTGTGTCGTCCATCCATGGACAAGAGGTCTGAGGGCGGAACGCCTTGTTCCCGCGGGAGCCGGGCCGGTCTGTCGCCGCCCGCGCAGGACCCTCCGGACGGACCGTTCCGGGACGCGCTTTCTGGGATTTTTTGACCGGGAGTGCCGCCCATGACGTCCCATCCTTCCAACACGCAACAGGCTTTCGCCACTCAACCATCTTCCACAGCACAAAAGGCCGGCCGCGGGGCGCCCCCCGCTTCCATACCCTCTTCCATGTCCCATGTCCTGACCCTGATCACCCCCAGAGACAGTGCGCCCCTGGGCCCCGGCGATATCGGCGCGGCCCGGGATGCCCTCGCGAGCCGGGGCTGCCTTACGGATCCCCCGGTTTGGCTCGCCCAGGCGCACGCGGCGGATCTGCCCTTTGCGCCGCCCCTGCCCCGGGAAGGCCAAGCGCCCACGGCCCCGCAAGCCGCGGATATCGCAGCGGCCTTCAGCGCCCTGCCCGTGGACATCGCCATTCAGAAGGCGGAGAACCGGCGCAAGGCCCTTCTCATCGCGGACATGGACTCCACCATGATCGAAGTGGAGTGCATCGACGAAATGGCGGACATGCTCGGCCTCAAGGGCAAGGTCGCCCATATTACCGAACGGGCCATGCGGGGGGAAATCGCCTTTGACGGAGCCCTGCGGGAACGGGTGGCTTTGCTGGAGGGGTTGACCGAGGCGGATCTCCAGGCGGTCTACGACACCCGCATCCGGTTCACCCCCGGCGGCAGCGCCCTGGTGGCCACCATGAAGGCCCATGGTGCCTTCACGGCCCTCGTCTCCGGCGGCTTCACCTTTTTCACCAGCCGGGTGGGTGCAGCCCTCGGGTTCGACTGGAACCAGGGCAACACCCTCACCATGGACAGCGGCGGCAAACTCACCGGGACGGTGGGAGAGCCCATTCTGGGCCAGGAAGCCAAGGGGGAAGCCCTGACACGGCTCGCCGGAGAGCGGGGTATTCCGTTGGCGGATACTCTGGCCCTAGGGGACGGCGCCAATGATCTCGCCATGATCGGGGCCAGCGGTCTTGGAGTGGCGTTCCGGGCCAAACCGGCCGTGGCGGCCCAGGCGGATGTCAGCCTCACCCATACGGATCTGACCGGAGTGCTCTATCTGCAAGGCTATTCGGATGCGGAGATTGTTTCCGGGTAGAGTGGTTGTTTTCGGTCGCGGCGCGCGGCGCCTCCACGGGGGCGGCGCAGGAGCGCCGGGCTGCGGTCGCGGCCTTGGGGATGAAGCGACATCGCAGGTCAATAGTAGGGTATGGACAATGGAAAAGCGCGGTTCCGGATGGAACCGCGCCTTCATTTCGTTCATCGGACGGGACCGGAGAAAAGACCGACCGCTCAGTTGTCGCCTTCAGGACGCACGGCCTTGAAGATCATCTGACCGCGGCGTTCCAAAAGCAGCAGCACCGGATCATCAGCCTTTTTCTTCTGGGACTGGATCTTGGACACCAGGTCGCCAGGCGTTTCCACGGGGGATTGGCCCACTTCCGTGATCACATCGCCGGGCAGCACCCGGCCGGCAGCCGGACCATTCTGATCCACATCGATCACGAGAACGCCTTTGGTGTCCGGATCGATGTTGAAATCCTGGGCGCGGGTTCTGGTGACCGGAGCCACGATCAGACCCAGATCGCTCAGTTCACGCTCCGCGCCGCCGTCTCCGCGGGACCCGCCCATGGAGCCCATATCATCAAGCGTTTCCTGGTCAAGCTGGCCGGTCCGCACCGAGATCCGCTTGGGCTTTCCGTCCCGCCACAGTTCCACACGGACTTTCTTGCCCACTTCGGTACCAGCCACAATCCGGGAGAGCTGGCGGGGATTGTCCACGTCCTGACCGTCGAAAGACAGAATGATGTCACCGATTTTCAGACCGGCCTGGGCAGCGGGGCTGTCATCGCCCACACCGGCGACCAGGGCGCCCTTGGTGTCATCGAGGCCGAAACTGGCCGCCAGATCTTCCTCCACGGGCTGGATCTGCACGCCGAGCCAGCCCCGGCGAGCCTCACCGAATTCGATCAGTTGTTGCACCACGGACTGGGCCAAGGCCGAGGAGATGGCAAAGCCGATGCCCACGGAGCCGCCGGTCGGGGAAATGATTACCGTGTTGACGCCGATCACCTGACCGTCATTGTCAAACAGCGGGCCGCCGGAATTACCCCGATTGATGGCCGCATCGGTCTGGATGAAATCGTCATAGGCCCCGGCCTGAATGTCCCGGTTGCGCGCAGAGATAATGCCAGCGGTCACCGAGCGGCCAAGATTGAACGGGTTGCCGATCGCGACCACCCAATCGCCCACCCGGGCCTTGTCACTGTCGCCGAACTCCACCGTGGGCAGAGGGTCCGGGCTTTCGACCTTGATCACCGCCAGATCCGTCGCCTCATCGGTGCCGACCACGGTCGCGGGCAGGGTCAGGCCGGAGTCGAAATTCACCTGAATTTCGCTGGCTTCGCCCACCACGTGATTGTTGGTCACGATGTAGCCGGAGGCATCGATCACGAAACCCGAGCCCAGGGACTGCACTTCCCGAGGTTCAGACCGGGGACTGCCACGGCGCTCGAAGAAGTCCCGGAACAATTCGTCGAAAGGCGTGCCGGGCATTTCCCGGCGCTGCATGAACCGGCGCGACCGCTCGACCGGCTGGGTGGTGGAGATGTTGACCACCGCGGGAGCGAGGCGCTCGACCAGATCGGCAAACCCTTCCCGGGGCACCTGACGAGCCTGGGCCTGCTGGACCCACAGGCCTGCAAGCATCGTGAGGGCAACCAGCAGCACCGTGGCCATCATGGCCTTGCGCGCGGCCGGCATGGGCTGTGTCTGGTGCAGGGCAGCCGCCCGCGCGGCGCCCGGACGCTTCGGATGTCTGGGGTGTCGTTGAGTGGCCATTGCAGTCAAATCCATGTTGTTTTGCATCCCTCTGTCATAACACCGCTGTCTTAGGGCCGATTACCATGTGCCGTACCATCTGCGCCTGATCGGGCAAGACACAGCACACAGGACATGAAAACTCTCACCATAAGGTCATTAGGGTTTTGCGGCACATTTTGGGCTGCTCACGCTAGGAACAAGACCTTGCGGTGGCATTGAAAGGGCCAGCCCGATGCCCCTCGCCGTCTGTCGCGCGCCTGCAACAGAATTTGGGGAGCCGTGGCGTCGATGCCAGGGGCCGGGCCATCATTTCCAGGTCACTTGAAGGTCATCGGGCAGCCGGACAGCGGATCGGGGAGCTGGGGGTTCGCTGATCACCGGACTGGGAACCCACGATAGACGGACGCCGGCGCCTTGCTAACGGCGGACCATCCAGACGACGATCACGCCGATCACAGCCATGAGAAGGCCGCCCCAACGGACCACCGGTGAAGGGCGCATGAGCATTTCCGCCATGGCCCGGCGCAACGTGTCCGGAAAAAGGGCGTAGGCAATCCCTTCGAACACCAGAACGAGACCGAGAGCGGCCAGAAAATCCGTCATCGGATTGCTCGTATGCCTTGGGTGATGGGTCAAACGAACCTGAGCCACACGGCGCTGAAGCCCGACCGGATCAAGGCCGGTGTCAGGCCTTCGCTTTCGAGCACTCTCGCATGGCAAGGGCTCTTGAATTCTGCGGTTTCCTGGCGCGATGGGCCGTGAAACCAAAACAGGCGGCCCCGTGAGAGCCGCCTGTCAGAGATCGTCGGTTTAGCGCCGTTGGTCGGCGGGGACCCCATTCTCACCGCTGATGCTGCCGAAATACCGGAAGAATTCGCTGTCCGGCGACAGAACCATGGTGGTGTCCGACCCGCTCAGTGCCTTTCCATAGGCCTGCATGGCCCGGTAGAAGGCGAAGAAATCAGGATCCCGGTTGAACGCCTCGGCAAAGGTCTTGTTGCGTTCGGCATCCCCTTCACCGCGGATGATTTCCGAGTCCCGGTTGGCATCGGCCAGAAGAACCGCCGCTTCCCGTTCTGCGCGGGAGCGGATGCGCTGTGAAAGTTCCTGACCCTGGGCGCGTGCTTCCCGGGCTTCCCGTTCCCGCTCCGCCCGCATCCGGCGGAACACCGCCTGGCTGTTTTCGTCAGGCAGGTCAGCAGTCCGAATCCGCACATCGATCACTTGAAGACCAATTTCCTTGGCCCGGTTATTGGTGACAGTGCGAATTTCTTCCATCAGGGCAGAACGCGCACCGGTCAGAAGCGCAGCGAATTCCTGTCCGGCAAGCACTTCCCGCAGAGCCGTGTTGAAGAAACGGGACAGGGACTGGCGTGCCTCGAACTCGGTCCGCGCCTTCTCGTAGTAGAGCTGCGCGTTGTCGATCTTGAAGCGGGCGAAGGCATCCACGATCAGACGCTTCTGATCCGAGGTCAGCACTTCTTCAGGATCGGTATCCAGATCCAGAATCCGCCGGTCGATGACGATGGCCTGATCGATAAAGGGCGCCTTGAAATGCAGACCGGGCTCTTTCGTGCCGGGCTGAAGTTCACCGAAGCGCACCACCAGGGCCTGCTGGGTTTCATGCACGATGAACGCGGTGTTCACCAGAATGAACCCGCCGCCGATCACGATGACCATCAGCAGGATTGAAAAAATACGGGCCATCAGCGCTGCCCTCCCTGTCCGAGCTGGTTCGTCGTCTGGTTGCCAAGCTGACCGTTTGACTGGGTATTGGAGCGGCTCTGGGAACTGCCCGTGGGGCGGTTCCGCAGTTCCTGAAGCGGCAGATAGGGCAACACACCGGGTCCGCCGTTATCACCATCGATGATGACCTTGTTCATGTCGGCCATCACGGATTCCATGGTCTCCAGGAAGATCCTGCGCCGGGTTACATCGGGCGCGAGCCGGTACTCGTCGTAGATCGAGATAAAGCGTGCCGCCTCACCCTGGGCTTCCGCGACAACCCGTTGCTTGTAGGCTTCGGACTGCTGGCGGATCTGTTCAGACCGGCCCCGGGCTTCCGGAATGATCTGGTTGGCATAGGCCTCCGCTTCGTTTCTCAGACGTTCCAAATCCTGACGGGCGGCCTGCACGTCCCGGAACGCTTCGATCACGGCAGAGGGCGGATCCACTGTCTGAAGCTGGATCTCGGTCACGGTCACCCCGGCACCGTATTTGTCCAGGGTCCCCTGCATAAGTTCTTTCACTTCCTGCTGCACCTGGGCCCGGCTCTGGGTCAGAATGTCTTCCAGATTGGTGCGGCCCACCACCTCACGCATGGTGCTTTCGCCCACGGCTTTGACGGTGGCTTCCGGGTTCTGGACATTGAACAGGAAATCTTCGGCACTCTCGCTGTTGATCAGCCAGAACACGGTGAAATCCACATCGACGATGTTTTCGTCTCCGGTGAGCATCAGGCTTTCGCTGGGCACGTCATTGCGCCGACCCGCGCCAAGCTGCATGAAGCCCACGTCCACGCTGCGCTGCTGGAGCACTTTGGGCGTGACCACACTCTCCACGGGCCAGGGCAGGTGATAATTCAGGCCCGGTCGGGTGATACCGGCGAACTTGCCGAACCGGGTCACCACGCCCTGCTCGTCGGGCTCAACGGTGTAAAAACCGCTGAGCAGATAACCGCCGATGAGCACCAGCGCGAGGATCGCGGGCACCACTGGCCCGAGACCACCACCCTTGCCGCCCGGCGGGAACGCATTCTTGAACCGATCCTGGCCACGGCGCAGCAGTTCTTCCAGATCCGGCTGCTGGCCACCGCCACCGCCGCCTCCAGAGCCACGGCCGCCGCCATTTCCGCCGCCACCGCCGCGGGGTCCCCGGTCCCAGGGGCCGGAACCGTTTCCGCCCTGCCAGTTTCCGCCGCCGCCTTGATTCTTCCAGGGCATGCTCCCCAATCCTTTCTTTCGCACAACGCCAAGACCGCTTCGCCGATGGCGCCGCTCGACACGATGTAGGGCTTGCTGGAGGACATACCAGAGATGTCGCTCCCGCTCCTTGATATATATAAGGGACGGTGATCGCACCCGCAAACCAGCCTGCGGTGGAAACCGGCCTTTTGCGCCCGCTTCGGCCCGCCGGATCCCACCGGGACCGTTCAGGACCCGCCCCCTATGACTGACGCTGCCAGAACCGCCGTATTAAACCTGTTAAGGACGATTCCCGCACCGAAATCGACCACCGCTGAAGCGGCGCGTGCGCGCGCCAAGCCATCGGGCGCGGGCGATCTCGTCACAGCGGGCATGGTGTCCCATGCAGCGGTTGACGATGGGGTGGCGAAAATCGTTCTCGAACTGCCCAAGGAAACCGCCGCCGCATCGAGCGACCAGTTGGCGGGGCTCGTGGAGGAAAAAGTCGCGGCCCTGCCCGGCATCGACACGGCCCGGGTGGTGGTCACCGCCCATGATGACGCTCCGTCCTCCAAGTCGGCCGGGACCGACGCGGCGCCGAAGGGTGTGCGCCTTCAGTCTTCATCCCAAAACAAACCCCGGGGACGGGCTCCTCAGTCCAGGGGAGCATCAGGCCGCCCCGGTCCCGCCTCCCCCATCAGCCTGCCCGGAGTGAAGGCCATCGTCGCCGTGGCGAGCGGCAAGGGCGGGGTGGGCAAATCCACGGTGGCGGTGAACCTCGCCCTGGCTCTGTCCCGATTGGGCAAACGCACCGGTCTTCTGGATGCGGATATTTACGGCCCCTCGATCCCGCGCATGCTGGGGATCACCGGCAGCCCTGACCAGGCCGAGGACGGAGAAAAGAAGCTCAAACCCATGACCGCCTACGGGCTCTCGGTGATGTCCATCGGCCTGCTGGTGGATCCGGATACGCCCATGATCTGGCGTGGCCCCATGGTGATGAGCGCCATCTCCCAGATGCTGGGGGATGTGGACTGGGGTGATCTGGATATTCTTATCGTGGATATGCCGCCGGGCACCGGTGACGCTCAGCTCACCATGGCCCAGAGAGTGCCTCTGTCCGGCTCGGTCATTGTCTCCACCCCCCAGGAAATCGCCCTGATCGATGCCCGTAAAGGGATCGCCATGTTCGAAAAGACCCAGGTGCCCATTCTGGGGGTAGTGGAGAACATGGCCTGGTTCACACCGCCGGGAAGCAACGAACGGCTTTATCTATTCGGTGAAGGAGGCGCCCGGCGCACCGCCCGGGAGCTGGGCTGTCCTTTCCTGGGGGAAGTGCCCCTTTACCCGGCACTCCGGGAAGGCAGCGATGCGGGGCGCCCGGTGCTTGCCGAGACACCCGATGGGGATGAGGCCCGGCCCTTTCTCGTGATGGCTGAGGCCCTGCTTGCGAATTTATCCCAGGCCGGGCGCAAGCCGCCCCGGATCATCATTGAAGAATGAGCGCGCCCTGAAACTGGGGTGGGATATGGGCAACGGGAAACGGAGAATGGGCAACCCGCACCTGCCGTGCGCCTTACCGGTGTTTTAAGCCGCTCCTTTGATCGGGATCATTTGCATATCCCCAGCAGTCATGGTGCCATAAGAGGGCGCGCTCAGTTCGTCGAGGCCCGGAGGGATCGGGGATCTGAAGCAGGGATCCCCCCATGTGCCCCCCATGTGCCCCACGTGTGAAGGAAGATCATGTCCGCCTCCCCCTCCACCAGCCGCCCCAAGCGGCAGGGCCGGTTCTGGCCCATGGACGAGCAGGGGCGCATCCTCAATGATGCGTCGGCGGAATGTATCGATCCCCAATACCGGCGCGCCATCGCCCAGGCCCTCGATGCCTACCGGCGCAATCTCAAGGACGATCTGCATTCGGTTCATGTGACCGGATCCGTGGCCCGGGGGGTGGCGGAACCGGGCCGGTCAAGTCTGGATATGATGGCGGTGCTCCAGCCGGGCGTGGATCTGGCGCCCCGGCACACCCGCTGGCTCGCAATTGCGGGGGATGCGGCCCTTGCGGGTCAGTGCGCCGCCCGCACCATCGAATTGACCGTCCGAAGCTGGAGCGATGTGTTTCCGGGAACGGACCGGTTTTCCTGGCACGCCTTTGTGCTCGCGACGGGCGCCGTCTGCGTCGCGGGATGGGATCTTGAGGGCGAGGTGCCCCGCCTGCCCCCCTGCCCCGCCATCGCCAATGCGGACATTGTCCGGATCGAAACGGCCCTGAGCGAGGCCCGGGAGGCCCTTGCCGGTGGCTTGGACCCGGCGGATGTGCGCACCTGCTGCCAGGCCATCGCGCGGACCATTCTGCACACGGCCTATGCCCTGGTGATGCTGGAGGAGGCCGAGCACACGCGGGATCTGGACCTGGCGCGGGATCTGTTCCTGCTCCATTACCCGGAACGCCATGGGGACATCGCCCGCGCCTTCAACCTGACCGGCCTGCCCACGGGCGACCCGGAAACGGTGATCCGGTTCATCGACCGGGTCCGGGGATGGATGGTGCCCATGGCCAACCGCTGGCTCGACCGGCACAATCCGGGTCGGGCCCCAGCCCTGCGCCTGCCTGCAACCCTGAACGGCGGGCCGCAAACGCCCTGACGGGCCAACCAATCCTTAAACAGATAATCCTTCCAGGGAGAAACCACCCATGACCACCTATGAAGCCACCTCCCAGGTCCCCATCGACTGCCCCTTCGGCATGCGCTCCGACGCGCTCGATGTGGTCAAGGACATCGACCTTTCCGGACGTCTGGCCATCATCACCGGCGCCTCGGCAGGGCTCGGAGTGGAGACTGCCCGGGCCATCGCCAGCACCGGCGCCCATGTGATCCTGCCCGTGCGCTCCCCCGAAAAGGCCCGTTCCAACATTGCGGGCATCGAAGGCAGCGTCACTCTGGCGGACCTCGACCTGGGGGATTTCGACAGTATCCGCCGGTTCGCCGACAGCATTCTGGCCAGTGGCCGCGCGGTTGATCTGCTGATCAACAATGCGGGCATCATGGCCACCCCGTTCCAGAAAACCTCCCGGGGCCATGAAATTCAGTTTGCCACCAATCATCTGGGGCATTTCCTGTTCACCACGGCCCTGCTGCCCGCCCTGCGTCAGGCCGGTGCCAATTCCGGCGGCAATCCGGAAGGCCCCCGGGTGGTGTGCCTCAGTTCCATCGGCCATGCCCGCTCGCCGATCCATTTCGACGATATTCATTTCGATCAGCGTCCCTACGATAAATGGGCGGCATACGGACAGTCCAAGACCGCCAACGCCCTGTTCGCCATCGGCCTGGATGCCCGGGAACACGAGAACGGCATCCGCGCCTTTGCGGTCCATCCGGGGGGCATTCTCACCGACCTCCAGCGGGACATGGATATGGAGGAAATGAGGGCCTTCGGCTGGATCGACGACGACGGCAAGGTCAATGAAATGTTCAAGACCGTGAGCCAGGGGGCGGCCACCGCCGTCTGGTGCGCCGTCTCCCCGCTGCTCGACGGCAAGGGCGGCGTCTATTGCGAGGATTGCAACATCGCCGAGATCAACACCACATCGGGCCGTATTTTCCGGGGGGTGCGCCCCCATGCCATAGACCCCCACGAGGCCGACCGCCTCTGGACGGTGTCAGAAGAAATGATCGGCTGATCACGGATCATATTTCTCCCGGGTCGGGGCTTCGCCTCGGCCCGGAACTTGGGGACCACGGGGCTTGGGGACCACGGAACTTGGGGACTGCACGACTGCGGCACAAGACACGTTGGGGGATTGGGGAATGAAACTTCTACGGACTATTCTGATCGGGCTTGCGGTGCTGGTCATCCTGGCCGTGGCCGGGCTCGCCATTTCGCCCATCGGGCAGGTTTTGGTGCCCGTCGGCGTCGGGATCGCGGCCAAGCACCAGTGTTCACTGGTCTTCGTCGGTGGTCTGGACCCGGAGCGGGCCCGACGGCTTTATGTGGACCCTGTGCTGGGTCCCGCACCGGATCTGGTCACCCTGGAAGTGAACCGGGAAGATCAAAGCGTGACGGGCAGCACCCTCGGGGTCTACAGGGCCAGGGCGGTCCACCGGGAGGGGCTCGGCTGCACCCTGGTCCATGGGGCGGACGCGGCGCTGCCATCAGCCGCCGAACTCGGTCTGAGCCCGCGCCCGGCGCCCGAACGCCTGCCCCTCGATACCGCGCACCGGGATCTGACATTCGATGTGGCCAGTCTCGAGGCCGCCCTCGACCGGGCCTTCGCCCCCAGCGCACCGGACCGTCCCCGCAACACTTTTGCGGTCGTGGTTCTTCAGGATGGCAAGCTGGTAGCCGAGCGGTATGCGGAGGATATTGATTTCGACACTCCCCTGCCCGGCTGGTCCATGACCAAGAGCGTGACCGCCACCCTGGCGGGCATTCTGGCCCGGGAGGACCGGGTTGACATGGATGCTCCGGGAGCGATCGAGCTTTATCGTGGTACGGACGACCCGCGATCGGCCATCACCCTGGATCACCTGCTGAGGATGACCAGCGGACTGGAAATCTCCGAACGCCAGGACGGGCTCGACCCCACGTCCCAACTGCTGTTCCTGGAGCCGGACGCCGCAGCCTATTCCGCTGCCCGCCCGCTCCAGAAAGAACCGGGCACGTATTATTCCTATATGAGCGGCAGCACGGTTCTGGCCATGGCCCGGGTGCAGGACATCATCGAAGGGGGGCTTGCGGCGGATCGGGAATGGGTCCAGGAGGTTCTGTTCCGCCCTCTGGCCATGCATACGGCTGTCATTGAGCCGGATCAGTCCGGCACCTTCATCGGCGGTTCGTTCATGCTGGCGGGCGCCCATGACTGGGCCCGGTTCGGCCAGCTCTACGCCGACGGCGGCGTGACGGCCCAGGGGCAACGGCTGATCGATTCATCCTGGGTGGACTATGTCTCGACCCATACGGAGCAAAGCGGTTCCCGGTCCCAGTTCCTCCGCTATGGATCGGGCTTCTGGCTCGCAGGCGCGCGGCCCGGTGAGAATGGGGACCGCCCCTTCCCGGCGGACACGATCTATGCCTCCGGCTTCCAAGGCCAGTACATCATGATCTCGCCGACGGAAAACATCGTGGTGGTTCGCCTGGGCGCGGACACCGGCGGCGGCACCGGCATCATGGACCTCTACGGATCCGTGCTGGCAGCCAGGCTGTAAGCCCGACCGCCTTCAATTCGGCCCCATCAGTCCGGCCTCCACCAATTTCGGACCCCGTTTTAGGGCTTGTTGAGAATCAGGATTCCAATTGAGCGCGATTGGTGATTCAAGCTTC
>CAZLPU010000086.1:0-19190 GCA_964561475.1 uncultured Alphaproteobacteria bacterium | reverse complement strand
GGTCTACGGCCACCAGTGGCGCTCCTGGCCGGACGGGCGCGGCGGCACCATCGACCAGATCGCCAATGTGGTAGAAGAGATCCGCACCACTCCCCATTCCCGCCGGATGATGGTGAGTGCCTGGAACCCGGCGGACGTGCCGGACATGGCCCTGCCCCCCTGCCACTGCCTGTTCCAGTTCAATGTTTCCGGGGGCCGGCTGTCCTGCCAGCTCTATCAGCGCAGCGCCGATGTCTTTATCGGCGTGCCATTCAACATTGCATCCTACGCTCTTCTGACCATGATGATGGCTCAGGTGACCGGCTATGAGCCCGGGGAGTTCATCCATACCCTCGGCGATGCTCATCTTTATGCCAATCATTTCGAGCAGGCCCGGGAACAGCTCACCCGCGAACCCCTGGCCCTGCCGACCATGACCCTGAACCCGGATGTGAAGGACATTTTCGCCTTCAAGTACGAGGACTTCACCCTCACGGGCTATGAGGCCCACCCCCACATCAAGGCGCCGGTTGCGGCCTGAGGGGCAGACCGAACGGAACGGACCAGCGGCAGATGGCTTATGAGGGAATACCAGTGGTGCAGGTGGTGGCGGCGGCCCTCAACGGCGTCATCGGCCGTGAAGGGGCCATGCCATGGCATCTGCCCGCGGACCTCAAACACTTCCGCACCCGGACCCTGGACCGTCCCGTCATCATGGGCGGGCGCACCCATGAAAGCATCGGCCGGGCGCTGCCTGGCCGGTTCAACATTGTCATCACCCGGGGGGCCCGGACCCTGAGCGAGGGCGTCCATCCGGTCCCTTCCCTGGGCGACGGGCTTGCCCTTGCGGCCCGGGCAATCGAACGGAACTGGGACGGTGCCGCGACCCGGGAAATCGCCGTCATCGGCGGGGCGCAGATCTACGAACTGGCCCTGCTCTGGACCGACCGGATTTATCTCACCCGCATCCTGACGGAAATCGAAGGAGACACGGTCTATCCCGTCCTCGATCCGGCGTCCTGGGAAGAGCATCCCGGTGTTCCCTTGCCCGACGACAAGCGGGCCACCCACAAGACACGCTCCATCATTCTGGAACGGGTCGCCCCTTCCTGAGCCTCGTCTGTCCCCCTTATTTCCGCCGCTCCAGGCTGGCGGGGTGTAAGCTGTCGGCAAGACCGGGAGCGACGCCCTGCCAGACATCCCGGCATCAGCGTCCGCCAAAGCGAGGGAAAATCCATCCATGACTCAGATCACCATGACCGAAATGGCCAAGGGCCTCCAGTTTCCCGAAGGCCCCGTCGCCTTGCCCGACGGCAGTGTCGTTCTGGTGGAAATCCGCCGGGGGACCGTGTCCCGGGTCATGCCCGATGGGGCGGTGCGGGTAATCGCCGAGACCGGCGGCGGGCCCAATGGGGCCGCCCTCGGGCCCGATGGTGCCCTTTATGTCTGCAACAATGGCGGCTTTGAATGGCACGATGTGGAGGGGCTGTGCTTCCCGGGAGATCGGGCCAGGGACTATGAGACCGGCCGCATCGAACGGGTGGACCTGGAAACCGGCGCCGTCACCGTCCTCTACGACAGCTGCGACGGGCACCGCTTGAACGGACCCAACGATATTGTCTTCGACCGGTCCGGCGGGTTCTACTTCACCGACCTGGGCAAGTCCTATGACCGGGTCCGGGACCGGGGCGCGGTCTACTACGCCCGACCCGACGGCTCCATGATCCGTCAGGTGCTCTTTCCCCTGGAAACACCCAATGGGGTGGGCCTGAACGCGGCCGAGGACGCCCTGTTCGTCGCCGATACCAATTCCGCCACCCTCTGGCGGTTCGAGATCACCGAACCCGGCGTGATCCATCGCGGGCGGGGGTTCTTCCGGGGCCAGCCCATTGCCCGGCCCGCGGGCTACCAGTTTTTCGATTCCCTGGCCGTGGAGGCTGACGACACGGTGGCCGTGGCCACCATCATCAATGGCGGCATCACCCGGGCCATTGCGGACAACACCGGCGGGTACGAGACCGATACGGACCATGTGCCGACGGATGATCCCATGACCACCAATATCTGTTTCGGCGGTCCGGACCGGCGCACGGCTTACATCACCTGCTCGGGCACCGGGCGTCTGCTCACCTGCCTGTGGCCCCAGGCCGGCCTGCCCCTCAACTTCCAGCCGGGTTGACCTCCCAGGGGAGGCAACCGGCTGGGCAGCGTCTCAGACCGGGCGGCAGGCTTCTTCCATCCAGGCGCGGTCTTCCGGATCCAGGGACGAGGCCAGGTCCTCATAGACCCGCAGGTGATAGTCGTTGAGCCAGTCCCGTTCCCGTGCACTGAGCATATCGGGAATGATCAGCGTCCGGTCGATCGGCGCGAGGGTCAGGGTCTCGAATCCCATCATGGGCCGGTCGCCGCCGGGAAGATGCGTCCCTTCGGTCACCGCGATCAGGTTCTCGATCCGGATGCCGTAGCCGCCTTCGAGGTAATAGCCGGGCTCGTTGGACAGAATCATACCCGGGCGCAAATCCGTGCCGTTCAGCCGTTTGGAAATGGACTGGGGTCCTTCGTGAACCCCCAGATAGGACCCCACCCCGTGGCCAGTGCCGTGGTCATAGTCAAAGCCCCCTTCCCAGAGGGCCAGACGGGCCAGGGTATCAAGCTGGATGCCCTTGGTACCGGCGGGGAACCGGGCCAGGGTCAGGGCAATCATGCCCTTCAGCACACGGGTGAACCGGTCCCGCATATCCTCCGTTGGCGCCCCAACGGAAATGGTCCGCGTGATGTCGGTGGTGCCTTCCAGATACTGGCCGCCTGAATCCACCAGATAGAGGGTGCCCGGTTCCAGGGGCCGGTTGCTGGCCTCCGTCACCCGGTAATGGGCCATGGCGCCGTTGGGACCGGAGGCGGAAATGGTCTCGAAGCTGATATCCTTGAGGGCCCCGGTTTCCTCCCGGAACGCCTCCAGCCGCGCCACTGCCTGAATCTCGTCGAGCCCGCCTTTGGGAGCCTCCCGGGACAGCCAGGCGAGGAACCGGCTCACCGCCACCCCGTCCCGGGCATGGGCAAGGCGTGCACCCTCCAGTTCCGCCGGGGTCTTGCAGGCCTTGGGGAGCAGACAGGGGTCTTCCCCCGGGCGCACCACCGCTCCGGCCCCCTCCAGCCGGTCGGCCACATAGACCGGCGCCCAGGCCGGATCGATCCGTACCCGGGCCTTGGCCTCACCCAGGGCGTCCAGGGCGCTGGCCAGGTCGGACTGGGCGCGCACCGTCACCCCGTTGCCCAGCTCCGCCCGCAGATCATCCCCAACCTTGCGCTCATCGATGAAAAGCTGGGTGTGACCGTCCCGGGTGGTGATGGCGAAGGCCAGGGCCACGGGCATGTGGGAGACATCCTGGCCGCGCATGTTCAACAGCCAGGCAATGGAATCCGGCGTGGTCAGCACCACCGCGTCCACCCCGTCCTTCTCCAGAATGGAGCCGATTTCAGCGCGCTTGTCCGCCGCCGTGCGGCCCGCGTGGAGGGGGGAATAGGACACCGCCGGGGCGGCGGGCGGTTCGGGCTGATCGGGCCAGACCGCGTCAATGGGATTGTCCGTGAGCGGTACGAGACTGGCACCGGCCTTTTCCGCCCCTTCCGACAGACGCTTGATCTGGGCCGGCGTGTGCAGCCAGGGATCATAGGCAATCCGGGCACCGGAGGGCACTTCCGCCGCGATCCAGTCCTCCGGAGGCGTTGCTTCCGTGGACACCGGCTCGAATACCGCCAGATCGATCTGCTCACGGACCTGTATCGTATAGCGTCCGTCCACGAACACTGCCGCCCGGTCCCGGAGCACCAGGGCCGATCCGGCTGAACCCGTGAAGCCGGTCAGCCAGGCCAGCCGTTCGGACCGGGGCGCCACATATTCTCCCTGGTGTTCATCCGCCCGGGGCACAATGAACCCGTCCACCCCGCGCCTATCCAGTTCGCCGCGCAAAGCCGCCACCCGGGGAGCACCATTGGCGGGATCGGTCTTCTGAGTGAATGTCTGTCGCATGAATGTCTCCGAAAGAAGCCCGCCGGATAGGTGGGAAAGCCCGTGGCAGTGGGACGCCGGATGACACACCGGTCCCGATCGACTGCCCCTTTGGCTCTTGACGCCGCGCCTGTTGAAATCAACCGGACAGGTATAGGCTGGGCCAGTGTAATCTTGAGCTTGATATATGCAACCGGACGACTTTGTCCGCAACAGGACGGGAGACATGCCCATGACCGGCCTCATTATCGACCAGCCGGAGATCGGCGGCCCCGAAGGCGTTGAGGCCCGCCGGGCGGTTCTGGCCCTTGCGGACCGGTTCCTGACCGCGGTCGAGACCGGCGACGGGGACGGCATGCGGGCCGCCTACGCTCCCGATGCGGTCATCTGGCACAATGGCGATGGTCTCGAGCACCGGGAACAGGGCCAGTCTCCGGAACACAATATCCGGGTGATGCATTGGATGCGCCGTATTCTGACGGATATCCGCTATACCCTCATCCACCGGGAGACCACCCAGCGGGGCTTTGTCCAGCAGCATATCCTCACGGGCACCCTGCCCGACGGCTCCGCCTTGGTGATGCCGGCCATGGTGGTGTGCCAGGTGGAGAACGGGCGGATCACCCGCCTCGACGAGTATTTCGACCCGACCATCCCGGCGGTGCTGAACCGGTTTGCCTGACCCGGCCCCGCCCCCGCCTCCGCCCATGGTGCGCGCCCGCACTTGGCGTTTGGTTGTACCGCGTCAATGATTCCACCAAGGAAAAAACGGCCACAGGGATAAAATCTGCACGGCGGGCACCGATTGTTCACCGGCTCGGGACATGAGAGGATCGCAGCCAAAGGGACCCATCATGCCCGCGCGGGAGAAAACCATGCCAACCTTGCAATATCTGACCACCACCCTGTTCGATTTCGGAGCCATCAAGCGACTGCCGAACCTGATGCGCGACCTGGGGATAAAACGTCCCCTGCTTGCCACGGACAAGGGTCTGATGGCCGCGGGTATTGTAAGCACTGTGCGCACGGCAATCGGTGATGGCACAGAAGTCACCATCTACGACGGCACTCCGCCCAACCCCACGGAAGAAGCGGCCCTGGAGGCCTTTTCCCTCTACCGGAACCACGACTGTGATGGGGTGGTTGCCCTGGGCGGCGGCTCCGCCATGGATCTGGGCAAAGCGGTCGCGTTGCTCGCCACCAATGATGTGCCGGATATCGCCGCAGCCGCCGGGGTGGACCGCGGCACCTTCCGGGATCTGGCTCCGGTCATTGCCGTGCCGACCACGGCGGGCACGGGCAGCGAGGTCTCCGTCGGGTTCATCCTGATCGTGCGGGACGGCCGCAAGCTCACCTTCATCAGCCCTAAGATCATACCGGCACGGGCCGTGTGCGATCCGGAACTCACCCTGGGCCTACCCAAACACCTGACCGCCGCCACGGGCATGGACGCCATGACCCACGCCATCGAGGCAGTGCTCTCACCGGTGGTTCATCCGCCTGCGGAGGCGATCGGCCTTGATGCCATCGAACGGGGGATCGGCCAGGGCTGGCTGGAGCGGGCGGTGATGGACGGCTCGGACCGGGACGCCCGCTGGCACATGATGATGGCCTCCACGGAAGGCGCGCTCGCCTTCGTGAAGGGCCTCGGGGCCGTGCACTCCATGGCCCATTCCGCCGGACGCCTGAAGGATCTCAATCTTCACCACGGCACCCTGAATGCCGTGATCCTGCCCACGGTACTCCGGTTCAACGCCGATCACGCCAAGGACAAATACGACCGGATCCGCCATGCCCTGCGCCTGAAGCCCGGGGCGGATCTGGCGGACATGATCGAGGAGTTGAACGAAAAACTCGGCATGCCCCGTAATCTGGGCGAGATGGGCCTCGGCACCGACCGTATTCCCGACCTGGTGCCCGAAGCAGTCTCCGACATCGCCACCGCGACCAACCCCATTAAACCGAGCCCGGACGATTATGCCCGCCTCTTCGAAGAGGCCATCACGAAACGATAACTCGGACTGGGGGGCGGCCTGAGTCCAACCCCCCTTTTTCGGCATCGGCAGGCAGCGGCGCGCCTTGTGAGCGCGCCTCCGGCCAGTGGCGTTATGGTTTCGGGGCGGATAATCCGGGGGATGACCGGAGTTTGGCGACGAAATCCATCAGACCCACCTGACGGGTGCGTTTGAGGCGTTCCGCCCTCAGAATGGCCTGGAGCTGAGCGTGGCTCTGCTCCAGTTCCTGGTTGACGATGACATAATCATATTCCGCCCAGTGACTGATCTCATCGGCAGATTTAGCCATGCGCCGGGCCACTTCCGCGCTGCTGTCCTGGGCCCGGGCCTTGAGGCGGCGCTCCAGTTCCGTCACGGAAGGGGGCAGGATGAACACCCGCACGAGATCGTTCCTTGCGCTGCGTTCCAACTGCTGGGCGCCCTGCCAGTCGATATCGAACATCACGTCGCGCCCCTGCTCCAGGGCCGCTTCGACCGGTGCACGGGGGGTGCCGTAGAGATTGCCGAAAACCTCCGCATGCTCCAGAAATTCGTCCGCCTCGACCCGGGCGCGGAAGGTCTCCTTGTCCAGAAAGAAATAGTGTTCCCCCTCCACCTCACCGGGCCGGGCCGGTCTGGTGGTGGCGGAAATGGACAATTCGATCTGGGGATCGTCTTCGAGAAGGCGCCGGGACAGGGTGGATTTGCCCGCCCCCGAGGGTGAGGACAGGACGAACATCATGCCCCGCCGGTCAATCGACAGCCGGTCATTCTGCCGTCTGCCCGGAACTGACCTGTCTGGGGCCGACCTCTCTGGGGCCGACCTGTCTGGGGCCGGGCTCTCTGGGGCCTGGCTCTCTGGGGCCGGGCTCTTGGCGGGACGGGCGGCGCTCTTTCGGTCCTCTGCCATGGGCGTGCCTCTCAACGGGATTGGGGTACTCACCAGCTTCTACTCGACGTTCTGAACCTGCTCCCGGGCCTGATCGATCACGGCCTTCAGGTCAAGACCGATGCGGGTCAGGGCAACGTCCGTGGATTTGGAACACAGGGTATTCGCTTCCCGGTTAAATTCCTGAACCAGGAATTCCAGTTTGCGGCCCACGGGTGTGCCCGCAGCCAAAAGCTCTCGGGCCGCCCCGACATGGGCGGTCAGCCGGTCCAGTTCCTCCCGGATGTCCGCCTTGGTGGCCAGGAGTGCGGCTTCCTGGGTCAGACGCTCTTCGTTCAGGGTGCCGCCGGAAGCATCCATCAAGGCGGAAACCTGGGATTTGAGCCGCGCCTTCAAGTGCTCCGGCTGGCGGGCGGCACATTGGGCCGCCTCGGCCACCAGGGTCTCGACCTGGCTGACCTGATCGCGCAGGACCGTATCCAGGCTTGCACCTTCACTGCGCCGGGCCTCGTCCAGCCGGTCGATCATGGTGGCCAGGTCCTTGAGGATGGCGTCCTCCCGGGCCGCCTTGTCCTCCGCGCTTTCCTCCCCCTCGCCCACTTCGAGGATGCCGCGCAGGGACAAGAGCCCGTCCATGCGGGCCGGAGCGATATCCAGGGTGCGGTTGGACAGTCGTCCCTGCACGTCTTCAAGGGCGTCCAGGACCTGGTCGAGGGCTTCTGGGTTGATCCGCAGCCGGCTTGCGCCGGTCTCCCGGCTCATCTGGAGGCCGACCTGGAGGGAGCCGCGCTTGAACCGTTCGCCAAGGCGCTTGCGCACCTCCTGTTCCATGCCGTCGAGGGTTGAGGGCAGACGCACCCGGATATCAAGCCCGCGGCCATTGACGCTGCGGACCTCCCAGACCCAGGAATGGCCACCATGGGCCCCTTCGACCCGGGCAAAACCGGTCATGCTGGAAATGGACATGGGCATTCATGCTCCCGTTTCTGGAGGATCCGGGCGCAAGGCGGTCCCGGCCGACCGTGCGGCTTCCCCGCGCCGGCAAACGGGACAGGCCAATGGTGCGGACCAGGTCTACTTGCCGGTTTCCCGGCGGTACCGGCGCCAGGCCGCGACATTACGATTGTGCTCTGCCAGGGTCTTGGCGAAGGCATGCCCTCCGGACCCATCGGCCACGAAATACAGATAATCCGTCTCCGGCGGGTTCAGCACAGCCGCGATCGCGTCCCGGCCCGGATTGGCGATCGGCGAGGGCGGCAAGCCCCGATGAACATAGGTGTTGAACGGATTGGGATCGTTCAGTTCGCTTTCCCGGATCCGCCGGCCCAGGGGACGGCCTTGGGTGATGGGGTAGATCACGGTCGGATCGGCCTGGAGCAGCATGCCCTTGTTGAGACGGTTCACGAACACCGCCGCCACCATGGGCCGCTCTCCCGCAATGCCCGTTTCCTTCTCCACGATCGACGCGAGCACCACTGCCTCTTCCGGTGTGGACAAGGGCAGATCCGGCGCCCGCTCCGCCCAAAGCTCCTTGAGCACCTTGTCATGGGCGGCGGTCATGCGCTCGATCACGGTCTGGCGCTCGGTGCCCCGCTGGACCAGATAGGTCTCCGGCAGCAAGGTGCCTTCCCTGGGGATGGAGCGGATCGTGCCCGACAGGACCGTGGCCTCGTTCAGCAGATCCACAACCTGCACGGAGGAATATCCTTCCGGCACGGTGATCCGATGAAGGACGGATTTGCCTGAACGCAGGATCTCGACAATCTCGGCCATGGAAGAGCCGGAGGGCACCGAATACTCCCCCGCCTTCAGATCCGAGCCCTTGCCCAGAAACCGCACCGCAAAGGTGAAAATCATCGGATCGGAAATCAGGCCGTCTTGGAAAAGCTGCTGGGCAATCCTCGTCACCCCGGTGCCCCGCTCCAGCACAAAGACGGTTTCCTCTGCCCCGCCCCGCGCGTCCGGCCCCGCTGCCTCATATTGCAGTTTGCCGTAATAGAGCACACCGGCAAGAACGGCACAGGCCAAAAGGGTGGTCATGAAACTCATGACCAGCAGCATCCGAATCAATCCGCCCATACCTGTCTCCCCTGTCACCCCGTCACCCTGCTCCCAAGGCTTCACCCGCCGTCTCAACCGTCGATGCAATGGGCGGACCGCATACGCCCCTGACCGTGAGCACCGTGCCGGTTACCCGCAGCCCCGGAATTCATCCGCAGGCTGCCGGTCAGTCCGAATGCCGCGTCATGACGATGGTCGCATTCGTCCCGCCAAACCCGAAGGAATTGGAAAGCACCGTGTTGATCTCCCGGCGCTGGGGCACCAAGGGCACCAGATCCATGGCCGTTTCCAGGGACGGATTGTGGAGATTGAGTGTTGCCGGAGCGATCTGGTCCCGGATGGCCAGAATGCAGAAAATCGCCTCCACGGCTCCGGCCGCACCCAGCAGGTGCCCGATGGACGACTTGGTGGAAGACATGGCAATGGCCGGCGCGGCGTCACCGAGAAGACGCTCCACGGCCCGCACTTCGATCTCGTCGCCCTTGGGCGTCGAGGTGCCGTGGGCATTGATGTACTGAATTTCAGAGGGGTGATAACCGGCCCGCTCCAGCGCCATGCGCATGGACCGGTATCCCCCGTCACCGTCCTCGGCGGGCGCAGTGATGTGATAGGCGTCACCGGACAGGCCGTAGCCCTTCACTTCCGCGTAGATTTTGGCACCCCGGGCAAGGGCGTGATCCCGTTCCTCAAGGACCAGAACCCCGGCGCCTTCCCCCATGACGAACCCGTCCCGGTCGGAATCATAGGGCCGGGAGGCTTGCTCGGGAGTGTCGTTGAAATTGGTGGACAGGGCCCGGGAAGCGGCAAACCCGGCCATGCCCAGGCGGCAGATCGCCGCTTCCGCGCCGCCGGCCACCATCACATCCGCATCGCCGAGGGCGATCAGGCGGCTGGCGTCCCCGATGGCATGGGCTCCCGTGGAGCAGGCGGTCACCACCGAATGGTTGGGGCCCTTGAACCCGAATCGGATCGAAACCTGACCGGAGAGCAGATTGATCAGGGCGCTGGGGATGAAGAATGGGCTGACTTTCCGCGGCCCCTTCTCGGCGAGCAGCAGGGTGGTCTGCTCGATGGCCGGCAGACCGCCGATGCCGGATCCGATCAACACCCCGGTGCGGCAGGCCTGATCCTCGGTGGCGGGCTTCCAGCCCGAATCGTCCACCGCCTGCTGGGCCGCTGCGAGACCAAAAATCAGGAAGGGATCGAGCCGACGCTGTTCCTTGGACTCAACCCAGGCATCGGCGTCGAATGTCATGCCGGTTCCGTCACCGGGTTTGACCTGACAGGCGATTTTCGCCGGCAGATCCGAGACATCGAAGCTTTCGATACGGTTGGCGCCGGACTGGCCGGCGATCAGATGGGCCCAGGCGGTTTCAACGCCGGTTCCCACGGGGGTGACCAATCCAAGTCCGGTAACTACGACACGCCGCATGTGTCCGTCCTTCACGCTCGGATCCCGCGATGCACTGAATGCCAAGCCCGGCATGGGGCCCCGAAAAGGCACATCAGGGTGCACGGCGGGACGATGACCCCTTGAGAGAGGGCCAATCCGGAGAAGCACCAACGGGTCTGACAGCCTTCACGGGGGCGAACATTGGGGCGAAGACACCCATCGGTGCGGCACACGGCCTTCCGGTAGGGACGCGGCAGCCGTCCGCCGCGCCAAACATCCCTGCATCCCGCCCCGGCTCCGGTTAGGGTGCCGCGAGGGGTAGCGGGGAGGCATGCCTCAGGACGCGTTGTCCTTGAGGAATTTGATGGCATCGCCAACCGTCTGGATGGTTTCAGCCGCATCGTCGGGGATCTCGACGCCGAATTCTTCTTCAAAAGCCATGACCAGCTCGACCGTGTCCAAGCTGTCTGCTCCGAGGTCATCGATGAAGCTCGCCGTTTCGGTCACCTTCTCGGCTTCGACACCCAGGTGCTCCACAACGATCTTCTTAACGCGTTCGCCAATATCAGCCATTTTTTGTCCTCAACGTCTCTAGCCTTCGGCCTCACCCTCCAGGATGATTCGCCGACCCACCTATCGGAACAGGCATGACCCGAACAGATTTGGCGGTTCCTAACACACTCCAATGGGCAAAACCAGAAAACCCGCTGGCACTCCACACTGACGAAACCCCGCTTGAAACCGGCGTTCCGCTGGTGACCCGGAGACCCGGGCCTTAGTCCCTGCACCTTGTGGTCCCTGCTCCTTGTCTGGTCTGCACTGGTTGAGATCCAGGCACGGAGCAGTAAGGCGGCGGGTCACTGCCTTGGCTGTACCTGTCCTGGCACGCCGGGCAAGTCTTGAATTCACAATACGCCTTCCCAACGACGCGTGGGGGGAATTGATCTTCCGCCCTGCCGGTGTGTCCCGGCGACCCTGGGCCGGCCCTCGGGCCGGTCCTCAGACCTCATCAAATCATCGCCATCCCGCCGTTTATGTGGAGCGTCTGTCCGGTCATATAGGCGGCCTCGTCGCTGCTGGCGTAGACCACGGCAGCGGCAACATCTTCTGACGTCCCCAACCGCCCGGCCGGAATGGCCGTGGCGATTCGGCTTTTCTGATCGTCGTCCAGAGCATCGGTCATGGCCGTTTCAATAAAGCCCGGCGCGATGCAATTGACCGTGATACTGCGGCTGGCCACTTCATGGGCAAGGGCCTTGGACATGCCGATCAGCCCGGCCTTGGAGGCGGCATAGTTGCCCTGTCCCGGATTGCCGGTCACACCCACCACCGACGTGATGGACACGATCCGACCCCAGCGGCGTTTCATCATGCCCCGAATCGAGGCGCGCATCAGGCGAAATGTGGCGGTCAAGTTGACGGCGATCACTTGATCCCAGTCCTCATCCTTCAGGCGCATGAACAGATTATCCCGGGTGATGCCGGCATTGGCGACCAGAATATCGAGGCCGCCCATGGTCTCTTCCGCCACCTTGGGCAAGGCATCCACGGAGGCGCCGTCCATGAGATTGCAGGGGATGGAGACCGCCCGGTCCCCCAAATCCTGGCGCACGGCCTCCAGAGCCTCTTCCCGAGTGCCGGACAGGGCCACGGTGGCCCCCTGGGCGTGGAGGGCCCGGGCCACGGCACCGCCGATGCCACCGGTGGCTCCGGTCACCAAAGCCCGCTTGCCCGTCAGATCGAACATACCTGTCTCCCTGCAATTCCTGTTGTCGAAGCCGTGGCCCCGGCGCCTTGAATGGTCAAGGCATCCTCAAAGAGTGCCGGCCAGGGCCTCGATATCCGCCGGGCTTTCCACCGCCATGGTGGTCAGATCCCGTTTGATGCGCTTGTGCATGGCGGTCAGCACCTTGCCCGCGCCGATCTCGACCACCGTATCCACACCCAGACCGGCCATGGCGGTGATGGTCTCCCGCCAGCGCACCCGCCCGGTGATCTGCTCCACAAGAAGAGTGCGGATCCGGTCCGGATCGCCAACGGGCTCGGCGGTCACATTTGCGACAACGGGCACCATGGGCGGGGTGATCGTGACCTTTGAGAGAGCCTCAGCCATGGCTTCGGCGGCCGGGGTCATCAGGGGGCAATGGAATGGGGCGCTCACGGGCAGGAGCACGCCTTTCTTGGCGCCCGCCGCCTTGGCCCGCTCCACGGCGGCCTCGACGGCGGCCTTGTGACCGGAGATCACCACCTGGCCCGGGGCGTTGTCATTGGCGATGGTGCAGACCGCATCCGGATCCTGGGTAACGGACAGGACTTCGCCGGCCACCGTCTCGATATCAATGGCCAGGAGTGCGGCCATGGCGCCGACGCCGACGGGCACGGCCTGTTGCATGGCCAGCCCCCGGGCCCTCAGAAGCCGGGCGGCATCGGCAATTCCCATCGCACCGGCGGCAGTCAGGGCGGAGTATTCGCCGAGGGAGTGGCCGGCCATATAGCTTACGTGGACCGCAGGATTGAGGCCTGCCTCCTTTTCCAGCACCCGCATGACCGCGAGGCTGACCGCCATGAGCGCCGGCTGGGCATTCTCGGTCAGGGTGAGGGTGTCCTCGGGGCCTTCCCACATCACCCGGCTTAGATTTTCACCGAGCGCCTCATCGACTTCCTGAAAGACTTCCCGGGCCGGGCCGAACGCCTCCGCGAGGGGTTTGCCCATGCCCACGGCCTGGGATCCCTGGCCTGGAAAGGTGAATGCGCGTGTCATGGCGTCCTCTCGTCTTCTTGAAGACCCGATTGCGTTGAAGCCCAACGCCTTGGCGGACCCCCAACTCCTGGGCGAACCAAAACCGGGCCGCCATCCGGAACAATGGAAGCACCTGGAAATGGGAGCGGGTTGTGCCGCCCGGGGTTCCCGGAGTCAAGCACCACCCTTCAGCGGCCAGACGTTTCTCCGGATTGCCCTACAGTCAGGCGCCCGCCCCGAAACCCCCACCGCTCCGTCTGGCTTGCCAGTCTCGTTGCGCAGTCTGGCCTCTCTGGGGCGGGTGCGCCATGTCCGTTCGCGTGAAACGAAGGCCTGGAGATCCTGTGCAGCAGCGACCGTGCAGGTTTTCCGGCGCGATCCTAGAGAAGTCTTGCACCTCCCGCGGCTGCCGCTATAGTCCACGCCTCTTTTCACAAGTGTTGAGAAGAGCAGCCGAAAACGGTCCGGGCGTTCAGTGTCCCAGTTTCGGCGGAACCGAGGAGGCGGGTGTTATCCGCTTTCGCCTTGGATCCGCAGGAATAGGGCGTAGGACAGCAGCGGGGGTTTCGCGACCCCACCGCTCAGCCTGAGATCCATCGCGGGTCGGTGAATGCAGTGTCGTTCGCCGGTTTGCGCCGTTTCCGGTCCACCCAAAAACATCAAAACGGAGTATGAGCGTCGCGATGCCGCTATACGAACACGTCTTCATTGCGAGACAGGATGTTTCGCAACAGCAGGTCGACCAGATCACCAACCATTTCAAAGGGGTGATCGAGGAGCACGAAGGCTCCATCGCCAAGACCGAATATTGGGGCCTGCGCCCTCTCTCCTACAAGGTTCGCAAGAACCGCAAAGGCCACTATGTCCTCATGAATCTTGATGCAGGGGCCCAGGCCGTTGCGGAAATGGAACGCCAGATGCGCTTCCATGAGGACATCCTGCGTTTCATGACCGTCCGGGTCGAAGAGCACGAAACCGGCGCTTCCGTCGTCCTCCAGAACAAGGGCGGACGGGATGACCGGCGCCGTGGCGGCCGCGGAGACCGGGGTGATCGCGGCGATCGTGGTGACCGGGGCGACAGAGGCGACCGTCGGGATCGCCCCCCCAGGGATCGCGGGGACCGGGACAGAGGGGACAGGGGTCCCCGTGAGGGCGGCCCACGGGATGGTGCGCCTCGGGATAGTGCACCCAGGGACAGCGCTCCCAGGGAAAATGCACCCCGGGAAAATGCACCCCGGGAAACCGCAGACGCATCCTGAGCCGGTTCTCACTCCCTCGATAGTCGCCGCCGATCACAGGCGGTTGCCGCTTTGAAGACAGGAAGCAATTCCCATGGCTGACAGCAAAATACCCCAGGTGCCGGTCCGCCGGCCTTTCTTCCGCCGGCGCAAGTCCTGCCCGTTTTCCGGTCCCGGCGCGCCCAAGATCGACTGGAAGGACACGCGCCTCCTCCAGCGGTTCATTTCCGAGCGGGGCAAGATCGTGCCCAGCCGGATTACGGCGGTTTCCGCGAAAAAACAGCGCGAATTGGCCCGGGCGATCAAACGTGCCCGCTTCATGGCTCTGATGCCTTACGTTATGGATTAAGACCGCGAGGGACAGGCACGCAGAACCGGGAGAGGCTGATGCAAAGAAGCTGGCTGATAGCGATTGGGTCGGGATTGGTCAGTGCTCTTCTCTTTCTCTCGGTGGTCGCGGGCAATCTGCTGTCCCTGCTCCTGATCTATCTGGCGCCCCTGCCCCTGGTGATTGCGAGCCTGGGCTGGGGACCGGCGATCGGCCTTGCCGCCGCCCTCACCGGGACCGTGTTCCTGGGAACGATCATGGGGCCAGTGGCGTCGGTCATGTTTTTCCTGCTTTACGCGGGACCGCCGGTTCTTTTCGCCCGGCTCATGCTGATGGCCCGGACCGAAGAAGACGGCACGGTGAGCCACTATCCGGCGGGGTATCTGCTGGCCTGGATCGGGGCGATCGCCATCGGGCTGGTCGCTTTTGCCCATTACGTCCTGGCGTCGGCCCAAGGGGGGCTGCCCAGCGTCATCGAAGAGGTCCTGCCCTCGATGATGCCGGATGCGGAAGCCCTGGTGCAGCAGTTGCGGGACGCCGGGCTGGAGATGACCCGGGAAGAGTTCTTCCGTCAGGTAGGGCTCTATGCGCCGGCGATCACGGCGGTGCTCTGGTACGCGATTGTGGTGATCAACCTGACCCTGGGCCAGATGATCGTGCGCCAGTCGGGCCTTGCGAGACGCCCGGCCTTGAACTGGGCCCGGACGGAACTGCCATTTTCCCTGGCTCCGGCCCTGGCCGTGGCCCTGTTGCTGGCACAAACCGGCGGCGATTCGGGCTTCATCGGGTTCACCGCGTCGATCATTCTCGCGGTCCCCTATTTCCTCATGGGTCTGATCTCGATCCATGTCACAACCCGGATCCGGGCGGCGTTGAGCCCGGCACCGGAAATGAACGGCGCCTTGCGATTCGCGGGCCTCGTTTTTCTGTATTTCATGCTCCTGGTGGAGCAGCAGGTTACCGGGGTCCTGATCACCTGTATCGGTATCCTCGACCAGTGGTTCGGTTTGCGCCAGCGGGCCTTCGCGGCCATGGCGAACAGCGACGGCCAGGATCAAGGCCCGGATCTGGGCTCGGATCAGGCTCAGGACCGGGGCCAGGACTGAGACCAGGATGGATCGAACGGCCGTGGGCCGGAACAGTAGAACCAGGATAATGAGCCGGGATGAGACGCCCGGATAAGGAGAGTGCGTGATGCAGGTCGTGTTGTTGGAACGTGTCGAGAAGCTCGGCCAGATGGGCGACGTGGTGCGGGTCAAAGAGGGCTTTGCCCGCAATTTCCTGCTGCCCCGGGGCAAGGCCCTGCGGGCGACCAAGGACAACATTGCCCAGTTTGAGCAAAGCCGTGCCCAACTGGAGGCCCAGAACCTGGAACGGCGCCAGGAAGCGGAAGCCGTGGGCGAAAAGCTCAATGGCGAGAGCTTCATCGCCATCCGCCAGGCCAGCGAGAGCGGTCAGCTGTACGGCTCCGTGACCTCCCGGGACATCGCGGCCATGGTCACCGAGGGCGGGTTCACCATCACCCGCAATCAGGCGGTGATGGAAAATCCCATCAAGGAATTGGGTCTCCATGAAGTGCGCATTCAGCTTCACGCGGAAGTGAGCGTGCCGGTCACCATCAATGTGGCCCGCTCCGAGGAAGAAGCCGAGCGTCAGGCCCGGGGCGAGGACGTCACCGCCCGGGTCGATGAAGACGACGATGACGAGGAATTCGACATCGACGAGCTTCTGGAAGGGGGCGAGGAAATGGAAGCCTCCGCCGACGGCGACGCGGAAGAAGCAGCCGGTGAAGACAGCACCGTTGCCGAAGACGCGGCGCAAGAGGATCCGGAACGCACCGCCTGAGGCGGCGTTCCCCCCCTTTATTTGATCGATGGCCGGTGGGGCTCCCCTCGACCGGCTGGGATATCGCTCTGCTTGCCCGTTGAGCAGTTTGCTCCCAACGATACCCATTTGTGGATAAGTCTGGTGATCACTGGAGACTTATCCACACACCCCTAAGCGAATCGCGTTGTCTGTGGACCATTGGCGAAACGGTCTTGCCCCTGCCCCGGCGAGGGTTGATCGTCTCGCAAGATGCCGAACCAGCCGGCGTCCGGGGCGCGTCATGCCCCCGTCATCCATCGTCCCAAATCCACCAACGCTATTGCTAGGTTCATGGCCCACCCCACCGCACCCTTCGGCATGACCGACTCAGGCCCTTCCCATTCCACGGATTCTGCCCCGTCCGCGCCGGACCTGGGCGCCCCCGACGGACGGACCCCCGCCACCCCGGACCACCGCCAGCCGCCCCACAGCATCGAGACGGAACAGGCTCTGCTGGGCGCCATTCTCGTGAACAACGAGGCCTATTTCGAAGCCTCCACCCGGATTGATGCTATCCACTTCTACGAGCCCCTCCATGCCCAGATTTTCGAGACCATCGGCCGGCTGATCGACAAGGGCCGGGTCGCCGCTCCCCTGAGCGTGGCCCATTATCTGGAAGGGGACCCGGTTCTTCAGGAAGTGGGCGGCGCCTCCTACCTCGCCAATCTGGCCGCGGCCGCCACGGCGATCATCCATGCCGGGGATTATGCCCAGTCGATTTTCGATCTGGCCGTGCGCCGGGGTCTGATCCAGATCGGTGAGGAGATGGTCAACCGGGCCTATGAGGCCAATATCGAAGACGAGCCGGGCACCCAGATCACCGAGGCGGAACAGCGCCTCTACGAGATCGCCGAGAAGGGCAAATACGGCAGCGGCGTCACCCCCTTTCACAAGGCCCTGGAAGCGGCCATCGAGACCGCCGATGCCGCCTACAAGCGCGACGGCGGCATGTCCGGCATCGCCACGGGCTTTGCCGACATGGACCGCAAGCTCGGCGGTCTCCAGAAATCGGATCTGATCATCCTCGCGGGACGCCCGGCCATGGGTAAGACATCCCTGGCCACCAACATGGCCTTCAATATCGCCAAATCCTTCTCCGCACGGAAGGATCCCACGGGCAAGGAGACCCTGGAGAGCGGCGGGCGCATCCTGTTCTTCTCCCTCGAGATGTCCGCCGACCAGCTCGCGACCCGTGTGCTCGCGGAACAGGCCATGGTGCCCTCCCACAAGATCCGGGACGGGACGATCACCCGGGAGGATTTCTCCCGCCTCACCGAAGCGGTGGCAGAAATCCAGCATATTCCTCTGCATATTGACGATACCGGCGGTGTCAGCATTTCCGCTATCATGTCCCGGGCCCGCCGTCTGGCGCGCAAGCCCGGCGTGGACGTGATCATTATCGACTATGTCCAGCTCATCACCGGGTCCGCAGGCAAGAAGGACGTGAACCGGGTTCAGGAACTGACCCAGATCACCACGGGACTGAAGGCCCTGGCCAAGGAACTCAGCGTGCCGATTATCGGTCTCTCCCAGCTCTCCCGCGCGGTGGAATCCCGGGATGACAAACGGCCACAGCTTTCGGATCTGCGGGAGTCCGGCTCGATCGAGCAGGACGCGGATATTGTGCTCTTCATTTTCCGCGAGGAGTACTATCACGACCAGAAACGGCCCGCGGACTTCGACTTTGAAGGGGGCATGAGCACGGACCAGCAGGCCATCCTGTCGGGCAAGCAGGAAGAACTTGCTCAGTGGCAGGAGAAAAAAGACCTGATCAAGAATCTGGCGGAGGTGATCATCGCCAAGCACCGCCACGGCCCCACCGGCGTGATCAAGCTCCACTTCGATCCGGAAATCACCCGCTTCCACAACTATGCCGGCCCGGACCGGGATCCGGGCATGTGACCGGTCCCTGGTCTCCAGGTGAAACCCCGGAGACTTGAGGCGCGAAGACTTGAAACCCTGGAGACTTGCGACCTGGGGATTTGGATCGCGGAGGATGGGGGCGCGGCGGGGCTCCGCCCCAGGCTACCGCCGTCCCTTTCTGTTCCAGGCGCGGGCGGGGGCGAGGAGAACGGCATCCAAAGGTTCGGGCAGGAACGGTCCGGAGGGCCCGTCATCGTCATCCTCGTCGGCGGGGTCCCGGGCGGTAAACCAGACCGCAAAGCCGATCTGTAGGCCCGCGAAGGACTGTCCGAGAAACAGAACCAGCATCAGGACCGCGAGCCAGCCCACATCGGAGTTCCACACGAGGGTACCCAGACCGGCCACATCGAACCAGAGCAGTATCGCCACGAAAACCGCCGCGATCCCATATCCGATAAGGGCATGGGCAACAAAGAAGCGCACAATCTGGCTCGAGCTCATGGTCCTGCTCTTTCGAGGGAAGCCTTTTCCGGCCCGGGCGGAGGATGGAGCGAGCCAACCGGAAAAGTCCCGCCGGTCACCCCTCCCCCCACAGATTAAATCACCAGACGGTCTGTAAGCCGGGTTCTGTCCCCAGGCCTCGCGGCCCGGGGGATGGCCATTCATCTGGGACGCCCATTGCTGGGCGCCTCGCGCGACCGACCCGGGCGGCAATCCGGAAACAGGATGTGCGGACCAAGGTCCGCAGGCCGCCCCTATTTGGTCTTGCTCCCGGTGGGGTATACCGTGCCGCCCGCATTGCAGCGCGCGCGGTGCGCTCATACAGCCCC
>CAZLPU010000085.1:0-19694 GCA_964561475.1 uncultured Alphaproteobacteria bacterium | reverse complement strand
GAGCGCTTTCAGGAAAAGTGTGTGCGGTTTTCCGCCCGGAAAGCGCTCAAAATCAACAATCTAGAGCCCATCCAATGATCCCGAGATCGTTGAATGGGCTCTAGTGTTCTCCAATCAGACAATCACACTGCGGAGGAATATCCATGTCAACGCAATCCCCCATTCTGTTCAGTGCAACCCAGGAAGGGGTGGGCATCCTCACCCTGAACCGGCCGGAGCAGCATAATGCCTTCAATCCAGATCTGGCGGAGGCGCTGGCGGAGCTGTTCGATGATCTGAGGGGCCAGGACGGGATGCGGGTCCTGCTGATCAAAGGAGCGGGTGAGTGTTTCTCCGCCGGCCGGGACGGGGAATGGCTCAAGGCGGTCAGCCATCATACCCATGGGGACAATACGGAAGAGGCCCAGCTTCTGGCGGACATGCTTCACCGGCTCTACATGCTGCCCCAGGCGACGGTCGCCCTGGTGAATGGGGATGTGGCAGGCGCTGGCATGGGCCTCATCGCCGCCAGTGATATCGCTATTTCCCGCGCAAGCGCACGCTATGCCTTCCCTGATGTCCATCATGGCATGACACCTGCGGCCATCTCGCCTTATGTGATCGAGGCCATCGGTCCCCGCCTTGCCCGGGCATTGTTCATCACCGGCGAATGGTTTGATGCCAATCACGCCCGCTCCATCGGCTTTATCCATTCCGTGGTGGACAATCTCGATTCCCTGGCCGCAGCGGAAGAACGGCTCGTCGGGCAGATCCTGAAAGGCGCGCCGGGCGCGTCGGCGGCGGCCAAGGTGCTCGTGCGGGATGTCATGTGGCGGGAAATTGACGCGGGCCTGCGCAAAACCACCGCCCTGCGCTCGGCGGACCGGCGGGGCAGCGACGAGGGCCAGGAAGGCATCAAGGCCTTTCTCGAAAAGCGCGGTCCGTCCTGGACCCGGTGAAGGCGCACCATGCCTGTACCGATTAACGGGTCGTTTCTTACCCGTCAGAAGGCGGTTTCCGTCAGGCCTGTCATGACATGGGCGCAAGAATCGCCCTTGTCTGTCCGCCAACTTACCATCTGTACACCTCATCTCAAAAAAGTCCCAACCATCTCAAGACCTTAACAGAGTCATTCCGGACGATCGTGCTACGCTCTTGACTGTGGCAGAAATGCCATCGGGTGCTTCGAACAGGGATCATCTGAAATCCCGGCTCCTCGGAACGGTCCTCGGAACCATCCCGGGACTGAGGGAAGCACCATCCCAGCAGCACTAACCGATCCGGAGACCGGCCATGGCAGTGATTGTCATCCGCTCCGCCCCATGCGACGCCGAAACCGGCGCCGCCCTGGCGGAGGCCTTACGGGAACGCGGACTGGATGCGTTCTATTGGGGGGGCAACGGAGAGGGGGCATATCAAGAAACGGAGCCGGCCGACGGGCCGTTTCCGGGCGAGAAAGACGGGCCGCGCAGGGCGGTCATCGTTTTGTGGTCCCGTGCCGCTCTGGCGGCGGAGGATCAGACCCTGCTCGATGCGGGCGTGAAAGCGCTGTGCAGGGATGAATTGGTTCTGGCGACCGTGGACGCAGGGGGAGATCCCGATACCTGTCTGCCCCAGGGCTTCCGCACCCTGCCCAGCGTGGACATCGCCAAATGGCGCAAAAAGGGCACTCTGGCGCCTTTGAGGGAACTGGAGCGGGCCGCCCAGGCGGTGGCGTCCCGGGATCCCTTCGAGATCCCTGAGCCCGTGCGGCGCATGACCAGGCGGGCTGAACTCTGGAACGGGGTGGCCGTCGCGTCCGGCGGCCTCATCTCCCTGGCGGTCATGGCGGCCATTGCCGGATCCGGGTTCATCGGCGAACAGCCGGGCACTTTGGACTGGGCCGAACTGGTGCTCGCCAAGGGACCGGCGGGCTGGGTGCCTGTCGCGGTCGCCCTCGCGGCTGCGGTCGGCTCCGGTGTAGCGGCCTGGCTCGGGGCCATCGGCATGTTTGCCGCCCTCGGCCTGCTCAGCATCCGCAACGGGGACCAGGACTTTCCTCTGGGTCAGGACATTCAGGACGTGGCGGTGATCCATGCCCCGGAGAATGCTCAAGAAGCTGAGTATCTGGTGATGGATATCGAACGCCTGGGCATGACCGTCAGCGTCGACCCGGCCCATGGGGACGAGGATCCGGCCTGGGCCAGCGCATCGGCAAGGGCCATCGACCGGTGCGATCTGGTGGTTCTCATGGGCACGGCGAGTGCGTTCCGGTCGGAGCATGTGCGCCGGTGCATCGTCACCGCCGGACAATTGGGCCGACCCATCGTGCCCTTGCTCCTGGAAAAGACGGACATTCCCAAGGATCTGCGCCGGTGGATCAGTGCCCGGTCCTGGATCGAAGTGTCCGACCGGGTGGGCGGCCTTCTCGTGCCCAAGGTGCAGAACGCCCTTTACAGTCTGCTCCAGCGTCCGGCCCTGCTGAGCGGCGCCGGCCGATAGGGCCGCAACGATACGCTCCGGCCGTAATCGCGGCCCAGCACCCCTGCGCCGCTCCCGCGGGGGTGCTGAGCATTGTGAGCGACAAAACCCCAGTGCCGGTTCCATTTGAACGGAACCGGCTCATGAGAAAATCTGCCATGCCACTATTCTGTTGGCAGGCTGATCACCCCGGCTTGCCCGGCTTGCCGAGGGGAGGCAGGGGGGCTGGTTCCAATGGCGGGACCGGGTCTGACTCCATCCGCTCCAGGACAGATCGTATGGCGGCCTCAAGCTGGGCATCTCCGCCGCTGAAGGTGGCGACGGGGGGATTGATCACTTCCATTGTGGGCTCCACGCCGGATCCCTCAATCAGCCATTCCCCATCAAGACCGTAGGCTGGCACCTCGCCGATACTGGCGACGCCCCCGTCGATGATCCGGTTGCTGCGGTTCAGGCCCACAGCCGCGCCTGCGGTGCGTGTGCCGATGACCGGTCCGAGGCCGAAGGCTTTGGCGCCGGCAGTGAAATACTCGCCGTCGGAATAGGTGGATTGGTCGCACAGGACAGCAAGGTGACCCCGGAAGGTCTGGGGCATGTCTGTCATCACGGGACCGCCCAGTCTCCATTGGTAGAAGGTCCAGATCCGGCGCATCAGCACATGAAGAAGGGCTGAGGAAACGTTTCCGCCTCGGTTGCCCCGTACATCGATGATGATCCCGTCCTTGTCCACATGCTCGAAAAAATCCCGGGCGAAGGTGCCCAGATCCGGATCTCCCATGGCATACAGATGCAGATAGCCGATCCGTCCGTTGGACAGGGTGCGGACCACCTCCCGGCGGCATTCAATCCAATGACTGTAGCGTAACGCAGTATTGTGCCCATAACCCACCGGATTGACGATGAGGCTGAGGGCTTGTTCATCCCGTTTCAGGTCGAGCCGGACTTCCTGATCGGCTTTTGTCCTCAGGGCGAGGGAAAGCTCCGCGTCATTCCGCACGGGCCGTCCGTCCACAGCGGTAAGGACATCGCCTTCCCGGACGCTGGATTTCGGGCTGTCGAGGGGGCCGAGGGTTGCGGGCCGGTCCCGCTCCCCACGGTAAATGACCGAGAGACGCAGACCGTCCGGATCAGGCTCGAACTCAGCGCCGAGAAACGCGGGCATGCCATCGTCGAAATCCACGGCCCGTTCGCCGGGAATAATCTGGCTATGGAGCAGACCCAGTGCGGCGATCATCCGTCCCAGGAGATCGTCGAGTTCAAGCCGGTGGCCGATCCGCTCGACAAGGGGAAGGTATTGGTCCAGGACCGCGTCCCAATCAACACCCCGCATCCGGGGGTCGAAAGAGTATTCCCGGTGGAGCCTCCAGGCATCGAGCTGCATCTGGCGCCATTCTTCCCGGGGATCGACACGAATGCTCCAGTCAAAGGTCCGCAGGGCCAGGTCCGACAGGTCTTCCGGGAGAACGTCCGGCGTAGGCGCAAGGGCGATCAAATTACCGAAAGTTTGAACCAGGAGCGTTTTCCGGTCATCGCTCAATTCAAAATGCCGAACGGATGATGCGCACTCGTTGACCTTCACCGTCCTGTCGGTGATGGGTATACTCAGAAGCCGGGATGCGCCATTGCTCTTGGACAAAACATAGATCAGCCGGGAGGAGACCGCCAAGTCCACCAGGGTATCCGGACCGATGGGAACTTTCCAGAGCCGCCGGGAGAGGCCGTCGAACTCAATCTCCGGGTCCGGCTGTTTCTTGCTGTCTTTCTGATCCCCATACTGATCTTTTGGCGTGGTGCTTTCTGTCTCTGACCCGCCGTCGTCCTTGCCCTTGCTGTCGGGCTTGTCGGACGTTTCTCCGCCTGCATCCTTGGCCGGATCGTCAGTTTTGTCCTGGTTGCCTGACTGGTCATCGTCCGGTTTCTTGCCGGCGGTTAGGGACAGTTCGTCTTCCCGCTCAAACGGGAACCGGGTGCCGGGAACAAGTTGCAGGGCGAAGAGTTCGCTTCGATTGTCGAAGGCCGTGCCCATGGCGCGGTCGCCAAGGACATCAGGCACCGCGGCGGCAAAGTGCCGGTCTGAGATGAAATAGAGCCATTTTCCGTCTGGCGAAAAGCTCGGCGAGAGGGACCGGAATTTCGCTGTGGTGACGACCTCCCTGCGGTCCTCTTCCAGATCCCGCAGCACGATCCGTTCTACATGACGCCGGTCGATGACGGAATAAGCCAGATAGCGCCCGGCCTGGGACCAGGTGACACCCCCGAACGCCGGAGAAAATCCGCCTTCACTGGTCTCCATCAGTGTACGGTCAAGGCTTTCCAGATCAAGGGACCAGAGGCGGTTCTTCTTGTCGTGAAAGAGCAGGGCGTTTCCGTCAGGGGAGGGATGGAGCGACCAGATATGGGCATCGCAGTCCTGGGTGAGTTGTTCCGGTTCCCCTTTTCCGTCAGCGGAGTACCGCCAGATCTGGCCGAATCTGTCCTGGTCAAGAATAACGAAAATTGCCTTGCCGTCGGCGCTGATGACGGCCCCCCGCGCCCGTGCGTGTGGCGGGATATCCAATTCGATCCGTCTGCGCTCGCCGGTAAAGGCCAGAGCCACTCGGCCCCGCACCGTACAGACCGCCCGGTCCTTGTCCGGTCCAAGATGGGCGCGCTCGAAGTCATTTGAAGAAGCGTCGAGATAGCGTGGGCGGCACTGGTCCCGGCTGCTTGTGAGGGTAACCGGAATGCGGGTTTCCCGCCCCTCGGCAAGATCATACCGGTAGAGATCCGCCCCCCTTTGATAGACGATTTCATTCCCGTCGATGGTGGCGCCCCGCAACTCCCAGCCTTCAAAGTCAGAGTGCTGACGCAGATCGCCGCTCTCCGGATCCAGGGACCAGATATTGTCCGCCCCCGACTGATCGGTGATAAAGACAATCCGGCCCTGCCACCACATGGGATGGTGCACAGGCCCGTCAAAATCGGGAATGAGCCGCTCCGCCTCGTCCATGGTTGCGGGCTTGTAGCGCCAGAGTTGGGCCATGAGCCCGCCCCGGTAAAGCACCGCATTGTCACCGAACTGAGAAAGACTGTACCGCGTGATATAGTAGGTACCGTCAGGGGCCACAGTTGCCGCCGGGGCGCCGTCGAACGGGATCGCCTCGATAGCGCCGGTGTTCGGGTCCACAAGGCTGAGCCAGGCGGGCAGGGGAGAGGGCCCCACATCGTTGGCGAACAGAATGCGTCCGTCCGGCGTCCAGCCCCGGACATAGGCATCGGTGCCAAAGGTGAGCTGACGGGGCAGCCCGCCTTCGACAGGCATCACATGAACCTGGGCCACCCTTCTGTGGCGGGCGGTGAAGGCCACTCTTCGGCCATCCGGTGACAGGGCCGGATCACTCACTTCCTCCACCGTCCCGGTCAGGCGCACTGCCGCTCCACCGGCAGCGGGGACCCGCCACAAATCCCCTTCGCTTGCGAACACAAGCAGGCCGCTTCGCAGGGCTGGATCCCGGTAATAGCCCGCAACACCGGACCCGGTCTCCGATAGGGCGGTGTCGGGCCCGGTGATCGGGCCGTCCGCGCCGGCCCCTGGGCCACGACCGCTGGTGCTATCACCCTCAAGAGTGCCATCACCTGAGTAAGTGCCGGATGCTTTCGCCCAGCGCCGAAAAACGTATCCCCGGTCCATCGCCATCCCCCGTAAGCCGTTTAACCCCGGAACAGTTGCACCCAGCATAGCCGCTCCCTCAATGGATGGTAACCCTTGCGGTTGAGGAAGGCACACTGAGGCGGGCAAAAACAAAGGGGATTTTTCGTCTGATCCGCATCTTATCGGCATCGTCTTATCCACATCGGGTTTGCTCTCATTGGGCAGTGACCTCAGTGCTCTGGAACGGACCGCGAACCTGTGCAACTGTCCCCCAAACTCAGGGAGCGGCCATGTTCGATCGTCTACTCATTGCCAATCGGGGAGAGATTGCCTGCCGGATCGCGCGCACGGCGCGGCGGCTTGGGGTGACGTCCCTTGCCGTCTACTCCGACGCCGACGCCAACGCGGCCCATGTTCAGGCCGCCGATGGGGCCCACCGGGTCGGCCCCGCACCGGCGGCGGAAAGCTATCTTCAGGTGGGCGCGATCCTGGAAGCGGCCCGGGTACTGGATGCCCAGGCGATCCATCCGGGCTATGGCTTTTTGTCGGAGAACGCGCAATTTGCCGAAGCGGTGGAGCAGGCAGGGCTGATCTTTGTGGGGCCGCCCCCATCGGCCATCCTGGCCATGGGTCTCAAGGACGGGGCCAAGCGGCTGATGGAACAGGCCGGGGTTCCCGTCGTGCCCGGCTACCACGGTGACAACCAGGATCCGGCTTTCCTTGCCGCCGAGGCGGAGCGGATCGGCTATCCGGTGCTCATCAAGGCCGTCGCGGGCGGCGGCGGAAAGGGGATGCGCCGTGTGGACGATCCCGGCCAGTTCGAGGCGGCCCTGGGCGGTGCGCAAAGGGAAGCGGCCCGGTCTTTCGGGGACGACCGGGTGCTGGTGGAGAAATTCGTCACCCAGCCCCGCCATGTGGAGATCCAGGTCTTTGCCGACAGCCACGGCAATGCCGTGCACCTGTTCGAACGGGACTGTTCCCTCCAGCGACGCCATCAGAAAGTGATCGAGGAGGCCCCCGCGCCGGGCATGACCGACGCGGTACGATCCGCCATGGGCAAGGCGGCGGTGAATGCGGCCCTGGCCATCGGCTACCGGGGGGCAGGCACCGTCGAGTTCATTGCCGACGGGTCCGCCGGTCTGCGTGCGGATGGTTTCTTCTTTATGGAAATGAATACCCGTCTCCAGGTGGAACATCCGGTCACGGAAATGATCACCGGCCAGGATCTGGTGGAGTGGCAGTTGCGGGTGGCCGCCGGAGAGCCGCTTCCTCTCGCCCAGGATGACATCGCCATCACCGGTCACAGTGTCGAGGCCCGGCTTTACGCGGAAAATCCGGCCAAGGGCTTTTTGCCGTCCACGGGCACCCTGCACCGGTTGCGTCTGCCCGCCGAGGGAGATGGGCTGCGGGTGGATACGGGGGTGGCCGAGGGGGATCCGGTCACCATGTACTACGATCCGATGATTGCAAAAGTGATCGCCCATGGTCCGACCCGGGACGCGGCCCTGGGCCGGCTCGCGGGGGCCATGGCGGCCACCCGGGTGGCTGGTGTGGAGACCAATGCGGCGTTTCTCGCCCGCCTTGCAGGCCACAGGGCGTTCCGGGATGGGGCCATCGACACCGGCTTCATCGACCGGCACCTGCCGGATCTGGTGCCCTCGGGAGCCGTGGCGCCGGGGGCTGTGGCCCTGGCGGTGACGGCGCTGCGCCTTCTCGATGTGGAGCCCGGGTCCGGCGGCGGCTGGTCCGATCCCTGGTCCATCAGGGACGGTTTCCGGGTCGGCGCCCGCCAGGCGGAACTGGTGCGCCTGAACGGGCCGGACGGTGCCCTTGAGGCCCAGGTCATCCAGGAGGACGGTACGGCCGGGGGTGCGGTCCTGGCCATCGAGATTTCAACCCGGAACGGGGAGCCCGGCCATGAGCCGGAATCTCAGCACGCGCCCGTCAGGATCGACGTGGGGGATGCGTCGCTGGGCGCGGATGGCACCCTGCGGGCCCGCCTCAACGGCACCCATGCCGAGGCCGGGATTTTGCGCCGGGGCGCCACGCTCTATGTCATGGCCGGCGGGGCCACGCTCACATTCACCGTGCCGGATCCTCTGGACCGGGACGAAGGGGAAGGGGCAGGCGGCGGGCTCATTGCGGCGCCCATGCCCGGCAAGATCGTCTCGGTCCAGGTGAGTCCCGGGGACAGAGTGCGCCGTGGCCAGCCTCTTGTGGTGCTTGAAGCCATGAAAATGGAGCACACCTTGAGCGCCGCAGGAGACGGAGTGGTTGAGCAGGTGGCCGTCAGCCCCGGTGACCAGGTGGACGAAGGGGCCACGGTGGTCACCCTGGCCAGTGCTTGAAAAAACGCACACTGAGGACTGGCGCGGTTCGGATTTGTCTTTCAGGGCCCTGATGGAGCCCGCACCCGATGGAGTAGTTTAGATGCGGATCGATCGGCGCACCGTCATGGGCGGTGCCTTCTGTCTTGCCCTCGCCTTTGTTTGCAGTCCCGTATTCCCGGTCAGCGGGTTTGCCCAGGACGATACGGACGGTGCCTCCGGGGAACCGCGGCCGGCCCTGATCGAAGAGGCGCTGGACACGGGCGAGGTCTTTACCGAATACCGCTGGTCCTTCCTCCAGACCATGTCGAGCCAAGATGCTGAATCGGAAGACGGCCAGATCGTCATGCGTTTCGATCCGCGTGAGGAGGAAGCCTGGACCCTGATCGAGCCCACCGGCGATGCGGTCACCGATGAGATCAAGCAGGTGGTGGAACGCATCCGGGAAACGCCCCGGGGCGAACGCTCTATCGGTCAGGGCGACCTGAGCCACACCATCGGCGGTGAAATTTCCGTTGCCCGGGAGGAGGCCAGCGCCATGGTCTACCGGTTCGAGCCTCAGCCCCGGCCCGATGCCCGGGACGGAGCGGCCGGATTCCTGGACAATCTCGAAGGTGAACTGACGGTTCAGCGCAGCGGTGGCGGTGCTGACGGGACCCGGCCCTGGATCCGATCCGTGCGCCTTCATGCGCCCCAGTCCTTCAAGCCCAATCTCGCGGCCCGGATCAACACATTCGAACAAAGCGGCAGCTACGCCCTGGTGGAAGGGGTCCCCGTCCTCGCGGAGTCCGTGACCCGTCTTGAAGGCAGCGCCATGTTCCGCTCCTTCAACGAAACCGTGAGCATTACCCTGACCCAGATCGAACGGATCGATCCCGCCCAGATGCCGGCCACCGCCCAGCCCGCGGTGCCGGTGGACACCGGTCCTGACCCGGATATTCCCCAACCCGGCGACCAGCCCGGCGTTGAGGGCGGCGAAGAGAGTGGCCTGCCCGCCGACCAGGAAGAGGCCCCGGCACCTTAAGGTCCGCTGCACCCCCGTGTCCTGCTACTGCTCTTCTCCCGGTATGCCGGGAGGATGCCACTTGTGTGTTGTCCCGGACGGACTGCCAGACTGCCAAACTGCCTGACCGCCAAACTGCCTGACCGACGGACACCATGCCCCTTCATCTGCTCAAACTCTGTGTGGGGATCGACAGCCCCGCCCACCTGTCCCAAAGCATCAAGCGCCGTCTCGCGGTCCATGGAGAGCTGTTCCACACCACACGGATGATCCCCAGGCGTCAGGATGAGGTGCTGGATGGCGGCTCGCTCTACTGGGTGATCAAGGGATCGATTCAGGCCCGCCAGAAGCTGCTTGAGATTCGTCCGTTCACCGATGAGGAAGGGATCGACCGCTGCGACCTGATCCTGGACGCCACTCTGGTTCCGGTTGAACCGGTCCCCCGGCGCCCGTTCCAGGGTTGGCGCTATCTCAAAGCTGAGGATGCTCCGGCGGATCTCAGCGGCGGCGCGAGCGCCGGTGATCTGCCTGCCCATTTACGCCGTGAACTGCGTGAACTGGGGGTGTGGTAGCGCGGTTGGACGACGAGAAGCCCTTTGTCCCGAAGCGGGGTTCGGTAGTCAGTGCAGAATGCAAAAGAAAACGGCGGTGATGGCTATCACCGCCGTTTCCGGTCAAATCGTGTCTCACCAGGACGGTTGGGCTCAGTCCTTCAGGACCGGATACCCTTCCACATACAGCCAGTTGGTCTCCTTGGCTGGAATGTGGCAACCCAGACACTCCGTCCGGAAGTTGGTCGTGGTGGTGGCATTGGGCTCTGCGGCGTCGAAGTAGGCCCAGCCCCAGCCCTCGCCCCACAGGGCGTTGTCCTTGAAGCGGCCTTCGGTGTCACGCACCATCACGAACCAGCCGGTGAGATCCGTCGACTGACTGATCTTGCCTGTGGTCATCTGCTGGGTCTTGGTGTTGCGCAACTCTTTGACCAGAACGGCCCCGTCCGGAAAGTCGCCATTGGTCTGGTAGTGGGCCACGGCTTGCGGGGTGGCGTAGGTCTGGTGCACGCCTTCGGCGTTCTCTTCGCCATTCACCACCCAGGTGCCGAGCAGGGTCCAGTCCCTGCGGTAGGACTGGTCGGGAACCACGATGGCTCCGTCCTTGTCCACCACGGGGCTGAAGGGCTCATCACCCAGGGACGGTGTTGACAGGACCACTGCGCCTGCGACTGCAAGCATGAAGGTGCCTGCGACGCCCGCAATTGATGCGCGATTGATCATGGTCATGTCGGCTTATTCACCCTTCGGCATGGCTGCGCGCAACACCGGATAGAACTGGGTGAAGACGTAATCGGTGGCAGCGGATGCCTGGTGGCAGGCATTGCAGGATTCGGTCGGGAACGCTTCCGCCGTGGCATTGTAAGGCTCAGGCTGGTGGCCGAAGCTAAAGTACACCCAGCCGCCGGGCTCATCCGGATACTTCTTGGTGTCCTTGTAGGCCAGCTCGAGGCCTGCAAACTCGCCCTGGAAGTATCCGCGGCCGCTCACTTCCGAAGATGAACCATCTTCCATGTTCTGGCCGCTGTCGCGCACCAGCACGAGTTCCTTGGCAATCTGGGTGCCCTCAGGGAATTCGCCGGTTTTTTCGAAATGCGCGTAAGCGGAAGGTTCCACATAGACATTATGGAATTCGGGGAAGGGGGCCTCGCCGCCATTGAGGGCGTTCGGGGTCAACGGGGTGCCGACAAACACCCAGCGGCGCCACTCTTCCGGCTGCATGACCGCACCGGCGTCGTTAAATTGAGCCTTGTTGATTTCGCCCGCGAAGGCAGCGGAAGAACAAAGCAGGATGAGAGCGAGGGCACCGCCCGTGGCCTTGCTTGACTTGAAGATGCTCATGAGTGCTATTCCTCTTTTCCGTACGCCGATGGATTGCCTGAAAGATCCCGACACATTGTCACAGTGGATGAGGAAACGGATTGGATCCAATAGTGTCTAGGCAGGGTGGGGATAACCCCAGGTTCGCGATTTCAGCGCCGGACACTGGAGGTCCAGAACGAACGGCCTATCTCCAAAGGGTTAGCGGGCATAAATCTGCGCGGAAAAACCGTGGATCGATAGAATGGAAATGCATCAAATACGATATTTCCTGGCGACCTGTGAGACGGGGAATTTCACCCGTGCGGCCGAAGCAATCAATGTCAGCCAACCTGCCCTGACCAAAGCCATCAAGGCCCTCGAACTCGAATTGGGGGGCACGCTTTTTGACCGCCAGGCCCGTCCAGTTCAACTGACGGAACTTGGCAAGATTCTGCGCCGCCGCTTTGCCCAGGTTGTGGATCTCACGTCGGAAATACAAACGGTTTCAAGACAGTTTCTGGGTCTTGAGGGATCGGTGTTCGCCCTCGGCATGGTCAATTCCCTTGGTGACGACAATGTCCTGAGGCTGACCGCCCGGCTCCAGCGCGCCCTGCCCGGTGTCGAACTGGCCATGCATCATCTGTCCCAGGAGGACCTTCTCAGCGGGCTGCGTGACGGCATGCTGGAGTTGGCCATTCTGGCGGACTCTGTGCGGATCGATGCCCGGTATGATTTCACGCCGATCTATTGCGAACCCTATGTTGCGGCCGTCCCCGACGGTCATCCGCTGGCAAAGCAATCATCCATTGCGTTGCGTGATCTAGACCGGCAGGATTATGTGGTACGCAGCCACTGCGAGAGGAATGCAGAGTTCCAGTCAATACTCGACAAGGCCGGCATCGAACCGAAAATCCAGCTGACCTCCGATCAGGACGCTTTTGTGCGCCGAATGGTGGGTGCCGGGTTGGGCATGACCGTGCTGCCACGCACAGTAGCGGGTGCAACGCTTCAGACCCGCCCGCTGATTGAACCGGACTTTTCCCGGACGATCGGACTGGCTTCCCACGCCTCCCGCCACCTCTCGGACATTGCTGGAGAATTAAAAACTATCATCCTGAATGATGATTGGGGTCAGCGGGTCTCTCAAGCCTGGAGGGAAGAACCATGAAGGCCGATTCTGATTGCCCGGCGTCGGGTTCCTGCCACGAGACGCCGGTGCCTCCAGGGGTGCTGCGCACGCCGGACGAGCGGTTCCATGCCTTGCCGGATTTCGCCCATCAACCGCAGTATGCGGAAGGGCTGGCGGGTTTCGGGTCCTGGCGTCTGCACTATGTCGATGTTGCACAGGCGGACCGGGTGCGGGGAACGGCGTTGTGTCTGCACGGGCAGCGGTGCTGGTCCTACAGCTACCGCAAACTCATTCCCGCTCTGCTTGAGCGCGGCTACCGGGTGATTGCGCCGGATTTCTTCGGCTTCGGGCGCTCGGACAAGCCCCGGGACGGCAAGGCCTATTCATTCAGCATGCACCGCAACACGATCCTGGCTTTCGCCGATCATCTCAATCTTGAGAATTGCCTGGTGGTGGGTCATGACTGGGGCGGCTGGTTCGGCGCCACCTTGCCCCTGGATCGTCCGGGGCTCGTCGGCGGGCTCTTGCTCTTCAATTGCACCGTCAAGCCGGCGGGGGATGCGGTCTGGCCGGGATTCCATCTCTGGCGGGCAATGCACAGTGCCGATGGCGACCCGGAGATCGGTGCCGTTATCGCCCGGGACGCGCCCCATCTGACCGAGGGCGAGATCGCCGCCTATGATGCGCCCTTTCCCCATGCTGACTATAAAAGCGGTGTGCGGTGCTTCCCATCCCTCGTTCCCTGTGAGAGCACGGATGATGGACATGGGATTTCCGAGAGGGCGCTGGAGCATCTGGGCTCGGCGTGGGAAGGGCCGGCGGCCCTTGTGGCTGGTGCGCTGGATCCGGTGCTGGGACCCAAATCCATGACACGCTTGGCCGGGCGCATCCGTAACGCCCGGCTGTTCACCCTGAAAACGGCGGGGGCCTATCCCCTCGATCATGGTACGGATGGTGTTGAAGACGCGCTGGCTCATGTCTGTGTCCCAACGACACGCGCGGACGAAGCCACCCCGGGCGGCACCACCGTTCAGGCTGGCACGAGCCCTCAGTAGGCGTTCTTCTGACCGAAAATCTTGCCCACGGTCATGAACAGGATCTTGATGTCGAGCCACAGGGACCAGTGTTCGATATACCAGAGGTCGTGGGCCAGCCGTCCGTCCAGTTTTTCGAATGTGTTGGTTTCACCCCGGTAGCCGTTGACCTGCGCCCAGCCTGTGATGCCTGGCTTGACGTTGTGGCGCCGGGCATAGCGGGAGATGACTTTCACATATTCCCGGTTATGGGCCAGGGCATGGGGGCGGGGACCCACAAGGCTCATATCCCCCTTCAGCACATTGATGAGCTGGGGCAGTTCATCCAGGCTCGTGCGCCGCAGAAAACGGCCAACCCGGGTAATGCGCTGATCGTCCTTCTTGGCCTGCCGGATCACCTCGCCGTCGTCGACGGTGGTCATCGTCCGGAATTTGAGGATCTGGAAGACATCGTTGTTGAAGCCGTTCCGGCGCTGGCGGAACAGCACGGGCCCCCGGCTGTCGAGCTTGACTGCGAGACCGATCAGAACAAGGAACGGCATGAGCAGGATCAGCAGCACGAGGCTCGCGGCCCGGTCCATGGCGATCTTGAGCCCGCCCTGGAGGCCGTCAATGCGACGGGGCCGGATGTCGAAATAGGGAATGCCGCCCAGAACCTGGATCGGATATCCGGCGAACCGGGAGGCGGAGGGATCCGGCGACAGGCTGATCGGAACGGGGATGGAGCCGATCTCATCGACCAAAGCCTCGATTTCGTGGGGCTGGTTCCAGGGCATGGCCACCACAATCTGGTCGATCCGCTCCTGGAGGGCAAAGGTCTGGAGATCATCCAGGGAGCCCCGGGTAATGTCGGGGTCCACCGGCGGCGGGGCCATGTCGTCAAGCGCCCCGGCCCGGTTCTCCGGATCGAAAATGCCGACCACGGATAGGCCGATCTTGGCGGAGCGGTTGTAGTCCAGGAATGCGTCGGTCTGGCTGCGCGGACCGATCAGAGCCACCCGAAGGTTCAGGGGCCGGCCCGTGCGGGTCAGGCTGTGGGCGGTGCGCGCGGCAAAGAACCGACTGGCGAACAGGGTGAGGGGGGTAACCAGAAGGAAAATCAGGGCTGTGCCCCGGGACACTTCATCATGGCTCTTGGTGAGGAAAATCACGCCGAGGAAGAACAGGGCCACATAGGCCCAGACCCGGAGAATGATCTGACACTGGTCGAGAAACTCAAAAATCCCGCCGGGTTTGTAGAGACCCCGACCGGCGCCGAGAATCGCGAACAGCAATCCGGCCATGGCGCCCAGCACGGTGCCTTGGAGAAGGTTGCCGTAAATGCCGTACACAAACCAGTGGTAGACGGTCGTCGATACCAGCGCGACGACCAGCACCAGGAGTGCGTCGAAGATCCAGATGATCTCCCGCAGAATCCGCCGGTGTGAAATCGCGCTGATGCGATTCGGGACTGGACGATCGAATACATCCAGCTCTTTGATCGCATCGGATCGGTTATCTGTCATGCCCGGAGCTAGACCCACAAGGCCCCCCACAACTACGCTACGCAAAGCCAGATCCGGTGCCGGCCGGTCGCTCAAAGCCCGGTCCGGATGGCCGTGATACGCTCCAATCCCCGTCTCTTCTTCCCATCCGTCCGGCTGGTTTCCACACCACTGGCACGGTCTCAGCGATTGTCGCGGTATAAATCAAACCCGCATCTGCCAAGGACGTTCCAGTTTCGGTCCGGCCGGTCGGTGTCCCTGGAGATGGTCGGCTCGTCAACCACGTTTTCCGGCCTCGCGACCGCCCGTGCTGATCATCCCGCTTCTAGGCCACCGCGGATGGCGAAGGCGTTACTCCCTCTCGTTTCGTACCAACATGGTTTTGCGTTATCCGCAATAGTTTCGTCTTGTGGCGCTTTGCCATTCGTCCAAGTGGCCATTCGTCCAAGTGGCCATTCGTCCAAGTGTCGTAATCCGAGGCCCATGAACCGAGGCCCATGACTGCCCGGTGTCCCTGATTTCGTGCCATCCAGAACGGACCCGCCGCGTCCATCCTTGCAAGATCTGCTTCTCAGGCCCCAAATCAGGCCCCAGACCGGCCTTGCCCACACGACCTCTCTGGCGCTTTTTCCCTGGAGACCCCACCCGTTCAGCCGCGTTGTTCCGTGGGGAAAACGGCCGCCAGATGTGTCCTTTGGGTCTCCACGTTGATTGCTCCAGAACCTTGGGTTTTCCAAGCAGAACCTTGGTCTAAGGCAAGCTTCCGGAACCGAAATCAAGAGCCGGATCCGCCTATTCAGATTGTCTGCGAACGCTACAGGAGGCATGCCCACCGAACAAGAGAGCATGAAGATGGATCGAAATCCGGATCCGGAAGCAGTTCCGGCCAGCCGCACCCCCGGTGACTATGGTCGATTTGATCCGGTTCCTAAACGAAGAATCCCCGTTTTTCCCATGACATTTGAGTAAAGCAGAAAATGCCGTGGTCCTCGGTGCCCTGGATGAGGCGGGATTGGGCGGTCGTCACCCCTCCATCATCGCAACCGCCCGTCCTGGGCCTTATTGCGGCGCGTCGGTCGCCAAACAGGTCTGGTGCTTCCATTGGGTCGCATGTGAGAGCATTGGGTTGGGTGCGGGGGCATCGGGTTTGGTGACGTGGGACCCTTAAGACTGGTAGAGACTTGCGGTCTATGGTTTTCTTCGCGCCCGAAAGGGCGGGCTTGCTGCCACCGGTGGATGAGCGCCCCATGCCATGAGCCCGGCCGGTGATCGGCCAAAGAGGAATGGGGGGGCCAAAGCGGACTCTCTACGCTTGCCCTTCGCGCGCCCTTGGCGCTGTTAGGGACCAAAGCCAGCGCCGTGACCGCCAGAATGGAACAGTGAGGGGCGCGGAAGCTCGAGCCCGCCCAGGGTTGCCACCGGCAGGGGCAGAACCGTCAAGGCGGTTTTGAGTGGGGGCTGTCACCTATCGGGCGGGGACCTTCGCGGGTGGAAACGTAATCGAGGCTGGAAACGGAAAAGCGGGGTAAACCCCCACCACGTGTTTGTATGCGGCCCGCCGGCCCGGATGCCGGAGCCGTCGGAGGCCGCAATGGGGGCCGCCACTGGGAATGCACCGGGAGCCCGGGCATCCGGTGGGGCCGGGTTTCAGGAGGTTTTGTAGTGAAAAAGGCGTTGATCACCGGCGTGACCGGGCAGGATGGAGCCTATCTTGCCGAATTGCTGCTGGGTAAAGGCTATGAAGTGCACGGCGTCAAGCGCCGGTCCTCTTCCTTCAACACCGCACGGATCGATCAGCTCTACACCGATCCCCACGAAAAGGATGTCCGGTTCCACCTCCATTATGGGGACATGACGGACAGCACCAATCTCATCCGGATCCTCCAGGAAGTGCAGCCGGATGAGGTCTACAACCTCGCCGCCCAGAGCCATGTGAAGGTGAGCTTCGAGACGCCGGAATACACCGCCAACGCGGATGCCATCGGCACCCTGCGCCTTCTCGAAGCCATTCGTATTCTCAAGCTGGAAGAAAAAGCCCGCTTCTATCAGGCCTCCACGTCTGAGCTTTACGGCGCCACGCCGCCGCCCCAGAACGAGACCACCCCGTTCTATCCCCGCAGCCCCTACGCGGCGGCCAAGCTCTATGGCTACTGGATCACTGTGAACTACCGGGAAGCCTATGGGATCCATGCCTCCAACGGCATTCTGTTCAACCATGAAAGCCCACTGCGCGGCGAAACCTTCGTGACCCGCAAGATCACCCGGGCCGTGGCTGCCATCGACCTGGGCGTTCAGGACTGTCTCTATCTTGGCAATCTGGATGCCAAGCGGGACTGGGGCCATGCCCGGGATTACGTGGAAGGCATGTGGCGGATCGTGCAACACGACACGGCGGACGATTATGTCCTGGCCACCGGCGAGGCCCATACGGTGCGCGCCTTCGCGGAAGCGGCCTTTGCCCATGTGGGCAAGACCCTGGAATGGAAGGGGGAGGGCCTGGACGAAGTTGGTGTGGACACCGAGTCCGGCAAGACCGTGGTGAAGATCGATCCCCGCTATTTCCGTCCGACCGAGGTGGACTACCTGCTCGGGGACTCCACCAAGGCACGCAAGACCCTCAACTGGGAACCGAAAATGTCCTTCAAGGAACTGGTGTCCGACATGATGGACGCCGACCTGAAGACCGTGAAACTGGAAGCCCAGAGCCGGGCCGCCCGGGGAGATCAAACCGGCAAGCCCCAGCAGGTGCTCCATGCCGGGGAATGACACAACCTTCGATCTGGCGGGCAAGAAGATCTGGGTGGCGGGCCACCGGGGTATGGTCGGGTCCGCCGTGGTGCGCCGTCTGGAGAAAGAAGACGGCGCGGAGGTCCTCACCGCGGGCCGGGACCGGGTGGATCTGCGCCGCCAGGACCAGGTGGACGCCTTCATGGCCGCCGAGAAGCCCGATGCCATTGTCATGGCGGCGGCCCGGGTTGGAGGCATTCTCGCCAACGACACCTATCCGGCGGATTTCCTCTACGACAATCTGGTGATCGAGACGAACATCACCGAAGCGGCCTTCCGGAACGGCGTTGGCAAGATGCTGTTCCTGGGCTCCTCCTGCATCTACCCGAAAATGGCCCCCCAGCCCATGCGCGAGGATGCTCTGCTCACCGGTCCCCTGGAGCCCACCAATCAATGGTACGCCATCGCCAAGATCGCAGGCATCATGCTGTGCCAGGCCTACCGTCGCCAGCACGGCTGCGATTTCATCTCCGCCATGCCCACAAATCTTTACGGGCCCGGAGATAACTTCGATCTGGAAAAGAGCCACGTGGTCCCGGCCCTGATCCGCAAGATGCACGAAGCCAAACAGGCGGGCACCCAGGAGGTAACCCTCTGGGGCAGCGGCAGCCCGAAGCGGGAATTCATGCATGTGGACGACCTGGCCGACGCGCTGATCTTCCTGCTCAAGTCCTATTCCGGCGAGGAGCATGTGAATGTGGGCGTGGGCGAGGATGTGTCCATCAAGGATCTGGCCGAGCTGATCGGCGAGGTTGTGGGCTACAAGGGCCGTTTTGTCTATGATACCTCCAAGCCCGACGGCACCCCCCGCAAGTTGATGGATGTGGAGCGGCTGACCGCCATGGGCTGGACCTCCAAGATCTCCCTCAAGGACGGTCTGGAGGATGCCTATCGCTGGTTCCGGGAAAACCAGCAGCAGGCGCGCATGTAACGGACCCGCCTGACCGTCCGGTGCCGGATGGTCAGGGGGATCATGAGGTGTTCAGGGGTCTGAACAGGGGACCCTTCAGGGGTGTGGACAGCAGATGACAGACTTCGACAGCCGCAAGATCCTGGGCAGCCGTATTCACGCCTGCAGCTATGAAACCGCCACCGCCAAGGTCATGGAATGGGCCAAGGCCGGGGAAACCCGTTCCGTCTACGCCTCCAATGTGCACATGGTCATGGAGGCCTATGACGACCCGGCGTTCCGGGACATGCTCAACCGCACGGATCTGGTGACCCCGGACGGTGTGCCGCTGGTGTGGATGCTGCGCGCCCTGGGCATCAAGTCCGCGAGCCGGGTCTATGGTCCGGACCTGTCCATGTGCCTGTACGAGGCGGCGGCCAGGGACGGCGTCAAGATCGGCTTTTTCGGCGGGCGTCCGGAAGTCCTGGAAATTCTTAAGGAAAAACTGCCCCAAGAGATCCCTGGACTGGAAATCGCCTACGCCTACTCGCCGCCCTTCCGTCCCATGACGGAAGAGGAAGTGCAGCAGGTGGCCGATGATGTGCGGGCGGCGGATGTGCCCATTCTGTTCATCGGGCTCGGATGTCCGAAACAGGAAAAGTTCATCGATCAGCACAAGGACAAGTTCAACGCGGTGCTGCTCGGGGTCGGTGCCGCCTTCGATTTCCACGCGGGTTCGGTGAAGCAGGCCCCGGATATCCTGCAAAAATCCGGAATGGAATGGGCGTTCCGTCTCGTGATGGAACCCAAGCGGTTGTGGAAGCGCTATGCCATCCACAATCCCCGCTTTGTCCTGTTCACCTTGATGCAACTCCTTCGCCTGCGCCGCTTCGACCGCCCGCAGGCCCAAAGACAGGCGTGAGGCTTTCGCTTCGTCGCTCACGATAGGTGATCCAACGTCGTCGGATCACCCATGAGGGTCTTACCGCCTGCAGACTTTGATCGGGACGCATCGATGGGTATGCTTTAGAGCATGAGGTGTTTAATCCGCATCATGCTCAAGACCGCGACTGCGGTCCGGCGCCACTGCGCCGCCCTCGCGGAGGCGCCTCGCGCCG
>CAZLPU010000084.1:0-19907 GCA_964561475.1 uncultured Alphaproteobacteria bacterium | reverse complement strand
CCCTGGCGTTACCCTGATCTCGCCGCCGCCGCACCACGATATCTATTCCATCGAGGATCTCGCGCAGCTCATTTACGACCTGAAACAGATCAATCCGGTGGCCAAGGTCTGCGTGAAGCTGGTCTCCGCATCGGGGATCGGCACCATCGCAAGTGGCGTGGCCAAGGCGATGGCGGATGTGATCCTGGTGTCGGGCAATGTGGGCGGCACCGGCGCATCGCCCCAGACCAGCATCAAATACGCCGGTATTCCCTGGGAAATGGGCTTGAGCGAGGTCAACCAAGTACTGACTTTGCATGACCTGCGGGACCGAGTTATTCTGCGCACAGATGGTGGCATCCGGACCGGACGGGATGTGGTGATTGCCGCCCTGTTGGGTGCGGAGGAGTTCGGGATCGGGACCGCGTCCCTGGTGGCCATGGGTTGCATCATGGTCCGCCAATGCCATTCGAACACCTGCCCGGTCGGCGTGTGCACCCAGGACGAGGATTTAATCAACCGCTTTTCCGGTACGCCGGAGAAGGTGGTCAATCTGATGAATTTCATTGCCGAGGAAGTGCGGTCCATCCTTGCGAAACTGGGCGCACGGTCGCTTTCGGAAATTGTGGGGCGCACGGATCTGCTCATGCAGGTCAGCCGGGGCGCGGCCCACCTTGATGATCTCGATCTCAACCCGCTGCTGGTGCAGGCGGACCCGGGTCCCCGACCTGCAACGGGCCCGGTGAAGAACCGGATCGAGGTGCCTCCGACTCTGGATGATCAGATCATCAAGGATGCATCGCCCTTCCTGGAGAATGGCCAGGAAATGCAGCTCACCTACACGATCCACAACACCCAGCGGGCGGTGGGGGCCCTGACCTCGTCCCACATCGTGCGCCGCTTCGGCATGACCGGGCTGACCCCGGGCCGTCTGTCCCTCCGCTTGCGCGGTTCCGCCGGTCAATCCCTCGGAGCATTCGCCGTGCGGGGATTGAGCATCGAGGTGATCGGGGATGCCAACGATTATGTGGGCAAGGGCCTGTCAGGCGGCATTCTGATCATCCGCCCGCCCCAGGAAAGCACTCTGGCGACGGAACAGAACACCATTATCGGTAACACCGTGCTTTATGGTGCAACCGGCGGTGAACTGTTCGCCGCCGGACAGGCCGGCGAGAGATTTGCGGTGCGTAATTCCGGCGCAACAGCCGTGATCGAGGGATGCGGCAGCAATGGCTGTGAATACATGACCGGCGGCATGGCCGTGATCCTCGGTCCAGTGGGTCCGAATTTCGCCGCGGGCATGACCGGGGGCATGGCATTCATTCTTGATACTGACGGCAGCTTCGAACAAGCGGTCAACCCGGAAACCGTGGTCTGGTGCACACCGCAGACGGATCATTGGATCCGCGTCCTGCGGGGCTTTGTGGAAGAGCATGTGCGGCGCACATCCTCGACCTATGGCCAGACTCTCTTGAACGACTGGGAAGGCACTCTGGCCCGTACCGTTCAGGTGTGCCCCAAGGAAATGCTCAACCGGCTGGACTATCCCCTCTATGCGCGGGGTGCGCATCAGTTGCAGGCCGGTTGACCGCTGATGAAACGGGGAGGCGCCAAATGGCCCCTCCCCCGTCATTCTGCCTGCGCGCCGTGCAGGATTTACCGTGGACCGTCAGACCACCTGCAAATAATGCAGGGTGAACAGATTGTTCTCATCACTCCAGACATGAACCGGTTCAAAACCCGCCTCCCGGGCCAGATCCTGGAAACCGGTGACGGAATGTTTGTATGAGTTCTCCGTGTGGATGGTCTCACCCTCGGCCATGGCGATGGTCTGCCCGTCAATCTGGAAGCTCAGATCCCGCTTTGCCTCCAGATGCATTTCAATCCGGCTTTTCTCATCATTGAAGAATGCCTTGTGGCGGAAATCCTCTTCATGGAGATCCACACCAAGCTCATTGCGCATGCGCTTGATCAGATTGAGGTTGAATGCCGCCGTGTGCCCGCTTTTGTCATTATAGGCCGCTTCCAGAATGGTCTTGTCCTTGACCAGATCCACACCGATGAACAAGGCGCCGCCTTTGCCTAGGAGTTGCGTTGCGCGTTTCAGAAAGTTCCGGGCACCCACCGGGGTCTGATTGCCGATCGTGGACCCGGGCAGGAAGCCGAGACGCCGTCCCGGGCCACGATCAGCGCCCTCGGGCAGAACAATCTCATTGGAAAAGTCAGCGCAGATCGCCCCGACAGCGACATCTGGAAAATCCTCGGCAATCGAGCCCGCCGCCTCAAGCAGGTGATCCCGGGAGATATCAAGGGCGATATAGCTTGCAGGAGCATCCAGTGCGTCGAGCAGGGTGCGGATTTTCCAGCTTGAACCGCTGCCGTACTCGATGACGTTCGCCCCTTTGCCCGCGAGGGCAGCAACCTCGGGACCGATGCGTTTCAGCAGGGCGATTTCGGTGCGGGTGACGTAATACTCCTCGGCCCGGCAGATGTCGTCGAAAATCTGTGATCCGGCCTGGTCGTAGAAGTATTTAGGCTGAAGAACTTTTGGAGAAGATGTGAGCCCATCCAGAACGTCAGCCCTGAAATCGGCTTCCTGTGGCTCGAGATCCAGAAAGAAAGTCAGACCAGTTCCGTTCGGCGCCGGAAGGGCGGAAGCGTGGGGAGTCATGGGGGCCTCTTTCATATCACTCGCAGGATAGATCAGCTCGCCGCATGGCGAGCCGGATGGTGCGAGACAGCTGCGCGGGCGCATGGCAGGAATGCCTCTGCGCCATGATGGGTTCCATTTTTTTGTTGTAAGGTGTCAGGCGGGGAGGTCTCTTGCGAGCCTCAGCCCACTGAATTGCCAGCGTGCGTCGGGCGGGAAGAAGTTGCGGTAGGATGGGCGGATATGGCTGGCCGGTGTGGCGCAGGAACCGCCTCTCAAGACCATCTGCCCGCACATGAATTTGCCGTTGTACTCGCCCAGACTGCCCGCCAAGGGCTTGAAGCCGGGATAAGCCGTGTACGGACTCTGCGTCCATTCCCAGATGTCACCGATGACCTGCCCAAGCCCGTCCCCGCGGGCCGGCTCCGGTTCCGGCGCGAACAGTGCATGGGCTTGGGGATCCTTGACTGCCCCATCCTCGAGAAGCCGTCCCGGTACCGGGGCCATTTCAGCAGCGCGCTCGAGTTCCGCTTCATTCGGAAGTCTTGCGCCGGGCCATTGGGCTGCAGCCCATTGGGCATAGGCGCTTGCTTCATAGAAACTCAGATGAGTAACGGGGCGCTCCAGATCGAGAGAGACCTTGCCCGCCAGAATGAACTCCGACCACCGACCATCCTCTTCCTGCCAGTAGAGCGGATGACGCCAGCCATCTTTCTGAACTCTTGCCCATGCCTCGGAAAGCCAAAGGCGCACATCGCCGTAGCCCCCATCCTGAACGAACGCAAGAAAGTCGCCATTGGTGACGGGCCGGGATGAAAGGGCAAAAGGACGCATCAGGACATCATGGCGCGGGTGCTCATGGTCAAAGGCGAAGCCTTCCGTATCGGCACCGATTTGATGAATACCGCCGTCCATCTCGTGCCAGGCAAGCCGCGGACCAACACCCACATTGACGGGCTTGCGCTTGTATGCCGCCGGCAAAGCCGGATTGCAGGACAGAAGATGCTTCAGATCAGTCAACATCAATTCCTGATGCTGTTGTTCATGGTGCAGACCGATTTCGAGCCGCATCGCGATATCCGGCCAGTCTTCTTCCCTGCCCTCTTTCAGCAGGCGCTCCATGGCTTCATCGGTCCTGGCGCGATAAGCCACGACCTGATCGCAGGAAGGCCTGGTCAGCAGCCCCCTGCGGGGCCGCGCGTGCATGGTTCCCACGGTATGGTAATACGAATTGAACAGATGCCCGTAGACGGGATCCATTTCTTCGTAGCCGGAGAGATAGGGGATCAGGAGGAAGGTCTCGAAGAACCAGGTCGTATGGGCGAGATGCCATTTGATCGGGCTGGCATCGGGCATGGACTGAGCGGTCTGGTCTTCAGGGGAGAGGGGGGAGGAAATTCGTTTACTGAGAGATCGGACGGTCTGGTAGGACCGAAGTAGCCTGTCGCGATGGTGATCCTGATCTCCAGGATCGGAAATCCATTCAGTCGGCGGCCCCGACTTGAACTTGATACCGCTGCCCATGATGCACTCCTGTGGTCAAATGCAGAGCGCGTGATCAAAATTTTAAAAAGCGGCAAAAATGTGGAGGCCCAACCCTGGTCTCAAGGAGTTCATTCCGCATAAGGAGAAAATACATACGATAGTATTAGTCTGGGGCTTATGGTCTCAACCGGACGGAAGATGCGGATGGTCCGTCCAGGCCGTGCCGTCGGGCAGGGAACGCCGGATCTCGCTTGCGGACAGGGGGTGGAGACGGGAGTGAAGATAGACCCAGGCCGGAGGTTTGGCCGTGACCACGCTTGCTGCACGCTCCTCCATGACACGGCGGGACCGGAAATGCTGGGCCGCTTCACTCATCTGAGCCCGAAGGGAAAACCCCGGACGGTCCACGACCGCCATGGGCATGGTCTGGAGAATCCGTGTCCAGTGCTGCCAGCGCGGCAACTGAATGAGATTGTCAGCCCCCATGATCCAGACAAAGCGGGTGCCTGGAAACCGGCGGCGCAAGGCCGGAAGCGTATTCGCCGTGTACTGAGTGCCGAGCTGGCCTTCAATACCGCTGACAAAGATGTTCGGATGGCGGGCCACCGCCCAAGCCCTGGCTGCCCGCTCTTTCAGACCGGCGGTTTCATGGGCCGGTTTCAAGGGGTTCTGTGGACTGAGCAGCCAGATCACCCCGTGCAGCCGCAACCGTCTGAGGGCCACGATGGAAATATGCCGGTGCCCGTCATGGGCGGGATTGAACGAACCGCCAAGAATACCCACCCGCAGGCCGGGCATAAGAAACCGGGGCATTGCAAAGCCTGGCTCACCCAGAGCCATACCGGTCAGGCCCTGCACACCTGAAAGCGTGGGCAACGGCGGCTTGCTCCAAGGGCTTTCCATGCCTGGGCGGCGGATCGGGGTCATGGGTGTGCTCGAAGACCAGTCCGTTCGGGTTGAGGAAGGGAGAGTCTATCCCTGGAGAGGCAAATCTGTCTCAACCCATTATGGTGACCGGGACGAAGAGGACCAGTCTCTTTGGAGATGCCTCTTTCGGGGAAGCCTGTTTTGGTGATCTTGAGCGATGATAGTGAGTCAGGGCGCCGGCTGCGCGGCACACCATGCCGGTTCAGGGACGCCAGCCTTCTTCTTCCAAATCCGGATCCTCCCGGGTGTCGCCGTCGGTAGCCGGAGCGATGAATTGCCACAAGGCATGCAGAACCGGGGACACCCCGTGGCCGGCTACCCCCGAAAGGGCGAAGACCTGTTTGCCGCACGCCTCTGACAAAGACGCCAGACGTTCCGCGACGGTCGCCGCATCCAGGGCATCGATCTTGTTCAACGCCACCAGTTCGGGTTTGTCCGGTAAGGAGCCGCCATAAGCCTCCACTTCGTCCCGCACGGTCCGGTAGGCACCGGCAACGTCGTCCTGGGTGCCATCCACCAGATGAAGGAGCACACGGCAGCGCTCCACATGGCCCAGAAACCGCAATCCAAGCCCCGCACCTTCATGGGCGCCTTCAATCAAACCGGGAATATCGGCGAGCACGAAGCTGTTGCCTGCATGGGCCACCACACCCAGACCCGGATGGAGCGTGGTGAAAGGATAATCGGCGATTTTCGGCTGGGCCCGGCTGACGGCAGCGAGAAATGTGGACTTGCCCGCATTGGGAAGCCCCACCAGGCCCGCATCGGCAATGAGTTTCAACCTCAGCCAGATCCACGCCTCCTCCCCCGGCAGACCGGGATTGGCGTGGCGGGGGGCCTGGTTGACCGGCCCCTTGAAATGGGCATTGCCGAAACCGCCATTACCGCCTTTGGCCAGACAGATCACCTGTCCGATTTCCGTCAGGTCCGCCAGCACCGTTTCCTGGTCGTCATCCAGGATCTGGGTACCCTCGGGAACTTTCAGCACAATGTCTTCGCCTTTGGCGCCGTTGCGGTTGCGGCCCATGCCATGCCCGCCGGGACGGGCCTTGAAATGCTGCTGGTAGCGGTAATCGATCAAGGTATTGAGGCCGGAGACACACTCCACAAGCACATCTCCGCCCCGTCCGCCGTCACCGCCGTCCGGTCCGCCGAACTCCACATATTTCTCCCGGCGGAAGGATACGCATCCGGCGCCGCCATTGCCGGACTTGATGAAGACCTTGGCCTGATCGAGAAATTTCATCGCACGCTCCAGGCTTGCCGGGTCAAAACCATTTCATAACTTGCAAGCCACTGGCCGCGAAGCGGGCTCCATTTGCGGATCAGATCGGCCGACCGGAAGCCCACCTTTTCCAGGATACGCCGGGAGGCCTGGTTGTCGGTGAAGCACCAGGCACGGATTTGATCCAGGGCTTGGCTGCTTTGCTCATAGGCATAGTCCAGGAGCGCCGTGACGGCCTCGCTCACAAGCCCATGGCCCCAGGCTTCGCGGGAAAGATAATACCCAAGAGTGGGTGGCTCCCCGTCAAGGGCGCCCTGTAGACTGACCATGCCGAGATAGCGATTGGTGGGTATCTCCGGCCCATCGGGCGCCAAGGCCCCTGGCGCAAGTGTCATGGCAAGATAGAGGCGCATGCGGGGGCTATCGTCCTGACCCACCGATGGGCCCGTGACGTGATCCACGAACGCCCGCGCATCGGAGAGCCGGTACGGATAGGGCGGTCCCACAAGCATCCGGGCCACATCCCAGTCATTGAGCGCGGATGCGATCCATGGCCCGTCATCATGGACTGGTGGGCGCAGAACCAGACGTGCGGTCCGCAGTATCGGGATCAAGGCTGAAGGAGCCATGGCAAACACCATCAAGGACAACATGCTGTGTCAGATGGCACACTGCCCCCGGATCGGTTTGCCACCGGACGGCTGTGCGCCGCCCGGTTGAGAATGCGGCAAGACTTATTCTGCGGCCTGGGTTTGAGCCTCGGCGGCATCCACCTCGACAGACACGAAAGTGCGGCCTTTGAAGCCCCGATGAAAGGCGACCTTGCCCTCCACTTTCGCGAAGATGGTGTGGTCCTTGCCGAGACCGACATTACGACCGGGATGCACTTTTGTGCCGCGCTGGCGAATGATGATGTTGCCAGGGATCACGTGCTCACCGCCGAACTTCTTCACGCCGAGGCGCCGGCCTTCGGAGTCGCGACCGTTCCGTGAGGAGCCGCCTGCCTTTTTGTGTGCCATGGATTACGCCTCCGACCCGCTGGTTTCGTCGCTTGCGCCCGCATCATCAGAAGCAGGCTCCGGTTCGGCCTTGGCAGCCTTTTTCTTGGGCTTGGGCACGTCGCCGGACAGGAGAATGTCGATAATTCGCAGAACCGTCAGATCCTGACGGTGACCCTTCTTGCGCCGGTAGTTCTGGCGGCGGCGCTTCTTGAAGACCTTGATCTTCTCGCCCCGGTCTTGTTCGACCACTTCCGCCGTGACGGCAGCCCCTTCGATCAGGGGAGAGCCGATGACCGTATCACCATCGGCACCGACCATCAGCACTTCCGTTAACTGAATGGTGTCGCCGGCGGCGGCTTCGAGCTTCTCGACGCGGATCACGTCATCTTTGACGACGCGGTATTGCTTGCCGCCCGTCTTTACAATTGCAAACATGGATCACCTGTTGTTTTTGCCGTTTGAACGAGCCTTCTGTCGCCCGTTTCTCAGAAAGCGCGAAATATAGGCACGGGGCCTATGCTGTCAAGCCATTTCCCGCAGTGCACCCTTGCGCCACGGACACCTTTTCCATAGGTATTGGGGCGAAGTTCGAATGGCCTCATGGGTCTCGTCCAGGAGGCCTCCGCTCAGATCACGGCGGCCGAACTTCACCGCCCCAACCTCACCGGTTCGGGCATCCAGGCAGACCTGACGCGGAGGGGTGCCGGAGTGGTCGATCGGGGCGGTCTCGAAAACCGTTGTGCGCGCAAGCGTACCGAGGGTTCGAATCCCTCTCCCTCCGCCAGCTATAAGCCATTGATTTTATTGGATTTTTAGGATCAGGCAGTCAGCCGAAATGTCCCCGACATTTCCGCGACGTGTCTCAATGGACCCTCTCGCCCTCGTCCGCAGAGACGCTCGGAGTGCGGCATTGGGGAGGCCATCGGGCCTTTCGTCTCCGACGCCCAAGTTGGTGGTACGGTGAGCCAGCTATGCCCTTCGGCGCCGGGTGAATGAGTGATGTCGGAGATGGCTTCTGCGCCGGCTTTGAGGGGCGGCTTTATAGGGGATCGAACCCCAGCACCTTGTTGCGTTGATCGGCCCAGGCCAAGGTCAGCCGGCTGTCACCCGAGAGGCGCTTTGCGGTCACGTCGGTGGGATGGCGATCGTGCAGGATCGTCTTGACCATGTCTGGGGCCAGGAAACTCAGGCGCAAGATCCGGACGAAGTAGGAACTGCTCAATCCCACGTCAGCAGCCAAATCATGCATGGACTTGTCCGGCTGGTCTAACAACAGGGCCCGGTACCGATGCGCCTGGGCCAGAAGCCTGTGCAAACTGCGATCCGCATGGAGACGATGATCGTTGTCCTTGCCTTCGATGACGAGACGCATTTCAAGGCCGGATCGTTTGAGACGGGCGGAAGCATGCAGCGTGATGGTCGCTGCATGCGCTGGAGGCGTCGGGAAGGTGGTCGTGTCCTTGTTGTGCAGCAGGATCGCGTTGAGCCGCTCCGGGAGGAGATGCAAGGCCAGTCCCTCCGCATCAAGATCGATCCGGGAGAGCAAGGCGCGGAGCATTGCGCGCCTTCCAGACGCAGGCAGACTGCTCCACCTTACAGAAAGGTCGCTTGCTTTTGTCGCGAGAGCCGTCCGGTCATGGGCATCGGGCAGCATGGGCTCGATCGCGGTATCCAGCAGAGCAGGATCGCGGAGGAACGCACAGAGCCGGTCCTGAACCAACCGCTCCAGATCCCCTGCCGGAAGGCGCCATCCCGATCGCACCTCATCCGGGCTTCGAAGCAGCGAGGCGGACACATAATAGCGGTAGCACCGCCCCTTCTTGTTCGTGTGCGTGGGTGTGAGCTTCTGGTTCTGGTCATCGAAAACCAGCCCTGCCAGAAGGCTGGGATGCTCCGCATTCGTGCTATGGGCCCGGGCAACGCGATTGCCCGCCAGGGTCTGTTGTGCTTCGGTCCACACCGTCTCATCCACAATGGGGTCGTGCTCTCCGGGATAACTCTCCCCCTTGTGAACGATCTCCCCCCGATAGATCCGGTTCTGGAGCATGTGATAGAGCTGGCCACGGCCCATGGGTTTACCGCCGGTCTCCCGACCCCGGCGGTTAATGCGGCGCTTGCTGACCACTCCTGAGACGTCCAGATCCGCCTGCAAGGCCTGCACGGAGCCCAAGGCGACATAGCGGCGATAGATGTGCCGCACGATCTCGGCCTCCGGCCCATTGACGATCAGCTTGCGGTCTTTCACGTCATAGCCAAGCGGCGGCACGCCGCCCATCCACATGCCCTTCTTCTTTGATGCCGCGATCTTGTCCCGGATCCGCTCGCCCGTGACCTCCCGCTCGAATTGGGCAAAGCTCAAGAGCATGTTCAGGGTCAGCCGCCCCATGGAGGAGGTGGTGTTGAAGGCCTGGGTCACGGAGACGAACGACACGCCGTGGCGGTCGAAGATGTCCACGGTCTTGGCGAAGTCGCTCAGGGATCGGGTCAGGCGATCGACCTTGTAGACCACAACCGTGTCCACCCGCCCCTGCTCGATATCCGTCAGCAGGCACCGTAACGCCGGCCGCTCCATGGTCCCACCGGAGAGCCCTCCGTCGTCATATTGTGCGGGCAGACAGATCCAGCCCTCGTGCCTCTGGCTCAGAATGTAAGCCTCACATGCCTCCCGTTGGGCATCGAGTGAGTTGAAGTCCTGCTCCAATCCCTCTTCGGACGATTTCCGGGTATAGACCGCACAGCGGGTTTGACATGCTTTGGCCGGGGCCGATCGCCCCTCAGGCCGTGCCATTCTGCCCCTCCCCTTTTGCCGCCGCCGTCAAGCCGAAGAAGCGGGGCCCCGACCAGCGGGCCCCCGTGATCTCCCGGGCGATGGCCGAGAGTGATCCCCAGATCTGGCCTTGCCACTCAAAACCGTCCTCCCGGACGACAAGTGTGTGGGTCACCCCGCCCCATGCCCGGACGAGCCGCGCACCGGGCTTGGTCCGGATGATCCGTGGGCGGGCCACATCACCCTTTTGACCCAGACACTGCGCTTCTTCCGCTAGCCGGCGCTTTACGGCGGCGGACAAACCGCCAAAGGCCCGTTCCTGGATCTTCCAGGCGATCCCAAGCATCAGAAGATCCCGCGATGCTCGATTGGGCGGCCGGACACGGAAGTGGCGCCGCCATGCCACCTGCAGATCCTTGTAGGCCATGGTTTCAAGGGCACGCAGTTGGGTAGAAACGCTGTTCGGCTCGCCAACTTCTTCTGCTTGCAGATCTCTTGACGCTGGTTTGGTATGGGACGCTGTTGCAGCCATAAGGTCTCCTCTTTCAATGGAGCAGGGCCGTGCGCTGCCTGTCACCGCTTCGGGCCCTGGACGCACCCAGTGGGCAGGGCGACGGGCGTGGAAACGCCCTCATCGACAGGACCCAGTACCGCTTCCTATGCAGGGCGAAGTCCAGGGAAAGGTATAGGGAAGACTGGATTTTATAAGGGGAGGCTCGCCATGGGGCGCAGGAAGGATCAGGAGCTGACGCGCGAGACACTACAAGAATTGGGTGCTGATGTGCTTGCCAGCCTGTTAATCGATCTTGCGGATCGAGATCCAACGGTCCGAAAGCAGATTGGCGACGTTCTCCAAGGGCGAAAGACAAGTGCGAACAGGAAAGCGGTGACCAGGATCAATCAGCAGATCGATAAGCTGCGTTCTGTCTACGACTATGACACTTGGACCGGAGCCGGGTCAGCGGCGAACGACATCGAATCCCTGGTCCAGGACATTATCCGCACCGTCATACCGGCGGATCCACGCATCGCCGCCAGCCAGCTCAAAAGCATCGTCGATCAAACCGAAGATCTCATCAATGCCGTCGATGATTCCAACGGCGAGATGGGCAGTGCCCTGATGGGAACGGTTCAAGCTTGGGGGCGCGCCTGGGCGCGTGTCGACGATAGAGATCCCGGGGAAATCGCAGAGCTTGTGCACGATTGTGTGACAAGCAACGACTACGGAGTTCTGGACGAAGTCATCCCTGACTTCGCAGACGCCCTTGGGCCCGCAGGTCTAGCAGTTTTGGAGGGGCGGCTTCGTCAGGATCTCAACCAGATCGACAGGAAGAAGGGACGCACCGGATCCGACGCCGAGTGGCACCGGAACTGGGCCCGCAGCGCTCTGTTCTGTGCTCTATGCGACATCGCGGATATCCGGGAAGATGTGGAGAGTTTTATTGCCCTTCATGAGGAGGAGGGCACGGCCCCAATCTATGCGACCGACATTGCCCAGCGTCTGCACGCGGTAGGGCGCCATAGTGAGGCACTCGACTGGTTCCACAAATCAGAACGCCCACCTCATTTTCTTGAAGATCTGACCGATCTCCATGTGGCCATTCTCGACGCACTGGAGCGGAGAGAAGAGGCGACGTCCGTTCTCTGGGACGCGTTCAAACGCACGCTCTCAACGGAGCACTATCGAGCGCTTGAAGAGCGGACCAGAATGGAGAGTATGGGAGCGTTGGACCGCGAGGCTAGAAAGCTTGCGCAGGAAAGCGAGCATATCCATCCGGCCCTCGATTTTCTGGTCGCCGTGGGAGCATTTGAGGCAGCGGCCAATCTCGTGATCGGCCGGACGCGGGAACTGAATGGCCGCAACTATTGGACGTTGCGCCCGGCCGCCGACGCGCTCACCCCTGCGCACCCTTTGGCCGCTGTCCTGCTCTACCGCCTGCTCGCCATATCTGTTCTCGAAACCGGTAAATCCAAATACTACGTGCATGGCGTCGCGGATTTGCGGGCTGCTGCGGCCGCGTCCAAGCGCGTTGATGACTGGAAAGGGGTCGAGGACCACGAGGCCACCATGGCTGCTCTCAAAGCCAATCATGGCCGCAAACGCGCCTTCTGGTCCCATTGGCGAGACACATGAAACCTTGTGCAAACTGGCAGCCACCTGAAATTTGGTCGTTTTCCAGATTGCAATCGAAGCGTACCGAAAGTTCGAATCCTTCTCGGACCGCCAGCTAGTGTCCTGAATCCGGAGTTTCTTGCAGAATTCTGAGGTGGTGTCACGCGTTCGCAGAAGCGCTTGACGGTGTTGAGGATCTGATCGGCCGTTCGCACCCAATTGAACGGTTTGGGGTCGTCGTTTCTTTCTTTGATGTAGCTCATGACAGCGGTCTCGAGGGCTTGAACACTGCGATGGACACCCCGGCGCAACTGGCGTTGGGTGAGTTCGGCGAAGAAGCGCTCGACCATGTTGAGCCAGGACGCCCCTGTCGGCGTGAAGTGCACATGCCAACGCGGACGCTTGGCCAGCCAAGCACGAATGGCCGGCGTTTTGTGTGTGGCGTAATTGTCCATGATCAGATGAATGTCGAGATCTCCGGGGACGTTCTTTTCAATCTCGGCCAGGAACTTTTTGAACTCCACCGCGCGGTGGCGCCGATAGCATTTTCCAATCACGGCTCCTGTCGCCGTGTTGAGGGCGGCAAAAAGAGATGTTGTTCCGTGACGCTTATAGTCATGGGTTCTGCGCTCGATCTGGCCCGGGCGCATGGGAAGGACCGGCTGGGAACGGTCAAGGGCCTGCATCTGGCTTTTTTCGTCCACACACAGAACGAGCGCCCGTTGCGGCGGGTCCAGATAAAGGCCGACGACATCGCGCACCTTCTCGATGAAGAGCGGATCGCTGGAAAGCTTGAAGGTCTCTTCACGATGGGGCTGAAGACCGAAGGCGCGCCAAATCCGCTGGACGCTGGACGTGGAAAGCCCGCTTGCCCGCGCCATCTCCCGCGAGGACCAATGGGTGGCGTTGTCCGGAGATGTCTCCAGTGTCCGGACAAGAACCGCCTCCACATCTGCATCGCTGATCGTCCGGGGACCGCCAGGGCGAGGCTCATCGTAGAGCCCGTCAAGACGCCGATCGGCAAAGCGACGGCGCCAAGTGCCCACTGTCTGGGCCGTCACACCAACCTCAAGGGCCACATCCTGGTTCGCCATGCCCTGGGCACACAAAAGAACGATCCGTGCCCGCCGGGCCAGACCCTGGCCCGTCTTGCGCCGACGGATCAACGATTCAAGAACCCCTCGTTCCTCAACAGAAAGCTTGATTTCAGCAACCGGGCGACCGCGCATGAACCTCTCCTCGCGTTGCCCCTTCACAAAGCACTTCTTAAACTAATTCCTGAACCAAGACACTAGAATCGAGAAAAGAGGTCCAGAACCGCAGCGTCGGCCTTCAAAGCCTGTCCGGCAGAGCGATTACTTCTGCTTGGTTCGATCTGGGCGATGTATCTTTGTGGGGATTGAAGCGGCTGTCACCATGATGAGGGCGGGGTATCAAGCCGGTGTCTCTTGTCCGGTCTCGATGCCATGGTTTTTGTGGAAGGGAACTGCACCAGGGTCCAGTAGTAATCGAGCATGGAGAAAGCCTTGTAAAGCGTGGTTTCCGCGTCGCCTTTAACGATGTAACCTGCCACATTATGATCATATGATTTCATGATGTCTTCATCCGCAGAAGATGTGGTCAGTACAAAAATTATAGATGCCCGCAATTCGGAATCCTCGCGGACCTCGGCAAGGAACTCCAGGCCGTTCATCCGTGGCATGTTGATGTCGAGCAGAATGATGTATGGTGGCTTGAGTTTTTCGCGCCCATTCTTTCCCCTCAGAATGTCGAGAGCTTCAATGCCATCTCCGGCCCGCAGGAGAGGATTGGCGAGTTTCAAGGCCTTCATGGCACGTTTCAAGGTGATGACTTCCATCTCGTCATCTTCAACCAGCAGCAGCGATACCTGTCCCGGTACGTCCATTGCAGACCTCTTTGTTCAAGGTTTCATCAGCATATTGAATGGGCAGGACGACGTGGAATGCCGTGCCGCGATCCGTCAAAGGTGATCTGAGCTCTACATTTCCGTCCACGGATGCTACCATCTTCTTAACAATGGCCAGTCCGATACCGGATCCCTCTTTCTTGTCACGCGACTGGAGGGTCTGAAACATCGCGAACGCTTTTTCCTGGAAACGTTCGGGGATGCCGGGGCCGTCATCGGCAACAATGAAGTGATGCATTTCATCGGATCGGGCGTAACTGATGGTGACCTCGCCTTCAGTCCGGTCGTGGTGCTTGATCGCGTTACCGATCAGATTGAGGAACACATGCTCCAGGAGTGTCTGGGCGATGAACAGAGTAGGGAGAGGTGTCAGAATACGGATGGTGAAGCCCGGGGGCGGTACAACCCATTCAATCACGTCCTCTACGAGAAGACTGCAATCCACCATGGCCGGTTCACTCTCCCGGCGTCCTGCCCGAGAATAGGCCAGGAGATCGCTCAGGAGCCGTTCCATCCGATCGACACGGCTGCGTAGCAGACGCAGATGTTCCGTACTCTCCTCTGTCAACTGATCGGAAAGGTCCTCCTCCAGCCACGTGGCTGCATTGCTGATACCGCGCAAGGGTGCGCGCAGGTCATGGGATGCGATATAGGCAAAGTGATCCAGTTCCCTGTTCGCCGTTTCGAGCTTGTCGACGCTCTCCTGCAAGGCGGCGTTGCTCAGTTTCAGGTCGTGGATATCCATGATGGACCCGATCATGCGCACGGGCGTGCCATCAGCCGCTCGAATGGCCTGGCCTGTGCCAAGGAACCACCGGTAGGCCCCTGAACGGGTCTTGAGACGATACTCGACCCGGAAGGGGCCTTTCCCCTCGAAGTGGTCTGTCACGGCTTCAAAAGTGCGGACGACATCATCCGGATGCAGATTGGCGCGGAAGGTATCCACGGATGCGGGGATTTCTCTGTCCTCATAGCCAAGCAGGGCATAGAAACGCGGCGACCACCATTCCGCCTTTTCCCCCACGTCGATCCAGTCCCACACGCCCACGCTCAATCCTTCCACGGCTGCGGCGAAGCGCGCCTCGCTTTCCTTCAATTGCTCCGTGGTTAACCACAAATCCGTTATGTCTTGGAACACACCGAAAATGGAGACCGGCTTACCACGGGAATCGAGAGCGACTTCCCCCTTCGACTGAACATGGCGTATCGTGCCGTCGAACCGTTGAATGCGGGCCTGGAAATTGAACCCCTTTCCCGTTGCGATGGCCTTTTCAACATGGGCCGCCACAAGGGGTTTGTCCTCTTCCAAATAGAGGTTGAGGCCGGTCTCCAGATCAAGCCCCATGGTACCCGGCTCCAAACCGTGGATCCGGTAGACCTCATCTGACCAGTCAACTGCGCCCGTTTCGATGTCCACGAACCAGTTGCCCATGGAAGCGATCTGCTCGGCAAAGCGTAACAGTTCCAACTGGCGCTCACGCTCGTTGGACAGCACCTTCATGGCGGTGATATCGGAGACGGAACCAGACATACGGATGGCCTGGCCCTGACCGTTCCATTCGGCCTGCCCCTGGGCCTGGACCCAGACATCATGTCCGCTGCTGTGGCACAGGCGGTACTCGGTCAGGAAGGGAGTCTTGTGCTCAAGGTGGTCCTGTACTTCCGCGCTGACCCGATCGAGATCGTCCGGGTGGAGATAGGATGCAAAGAAACTGAACCTGAGAGGCGATGTCTTGGGTTTCAGGCCCACCATGTCGAAAAAGCGGGGTGACCAATGCAACTCGTCCTTTTCGATGTTCCAATCCCACAGGCCGATCTTGGAGCCAAGCACGGCAGACTCATAGCGCTGTTCAACCACGAGAAGGGCATTGGACTGTCTTTTCCAAAGGTAGACAAAGGTCGCGACCGCCCAGATCACGATGATCTCCGCCAGGATCATTCCTGCATTGTTGGGTTGGTCCGTATTGCCTGCAAAAAGTGCCGGTGCGTAGAGAAGGTAGTTTGCCGTTGCCAGGGCCGCGAGGACATAGGACGCGCCTTGCTGGCGCAAAGCGAGAGCGCCAAGAAGAACAGGGACATAGAAAATGCCGCTGTTGGCATGATCCGGTAGATGCAATTCAGTGAGAGCCGCGACCAGAAAGCCACCGAGAATGATCTCATACGGCCCCTGATCACCGCCTTGCTTCTCCCGCTCAAGATAGCCATGGGCCATGATGCCGATGGTCAGGCCCGCCAAACCAACCGACGTATGCACGGCCATTTGGCACAATCCGAAGAGGCTGTCCGATGCCTGGAAGCCCAGCATGTATCCGGTGAGCGATGCCGCGGCGATGGTAAAGCCGACAAGGCTGAGACTGGGAACAAGGAACTGCACCATCCAATGGTTGGCGAAGATCCTTGGGAGGAGGATTGCCGCAGCACATAGAAGGAACCCGAGGGCAGTGTTCACAGACATGCGGCCGGAATGCGCCGTGTTGGGGAAATCCAAGGGTGCGGTTATCCGGTCCAGGGGCGTGTCCAGGCCAAGTGAATGGGACGCGAGGCTGAGCCCGGCAACGGTTGCGGTCAGGAATGCGGCCGGATTTACCCACCACATCCGGCGTTCTGTTCCAAGGCCCAGGAGAACCCCGCCACATAGCAGGAAACACAAGGCCGTCGTGAATTGCATGGGTGCGAACTGGGGTGCGATCTGGATCAGTCCTGGGATCTGCGCGATCCACCCAATGATCACGATCACGCCGAGTATCAGGCAGATCGTGGCACCGCCAAGTCGTCCGATCGTGCTGAGAATGTCCGTCTTGAAGTCGAAACGGCTGCGGTTCCAGCCATCACCAATCATGGCCACTTCAATGAAGATGCCCAGAAGAACCGCGTAGGCTACCAAGCGCAATACGTGCCACCACCACCATGCCCCATCCCAGATGCTGGAGGTTTCGAACAGGACACTGGCTACCCCAAAGAGCATGCAGTGGGCGGCAACCAGATGAAGGGCCCTGTTTTCTCTCTTTGTCATTTGTCTGAGGAAATAGGTGCCGGCGGCGAAAAAACCCAGGCCAGCGCCAATGTTCAGGACACTCGCGAGGGGCGTGAAGCCGTCACCGTCGACCATTTGAGGTACTAATTCGGGATGGACAAGCGCCATTATTCCGAAGACGGCCCACAGGCTGACCATCACGGTGAAGGAGATCGCCCCCGGCTTGATCCGCGGTCCCAGCCACACCCCGGCAAAGGACAAGCCGCCGACCAGAGCCGCGAGACTGTGCAGCCAGACAAATGCATTTCCCGGCGGGGCGATGGCGTGGAGGGTATCCAGCAGCGCCATTGTGACAAGGGCCAGGGAGAGCCAGGCCCGTTCGTGCTGGCGTATGATCTCTGAAACATGGTGGGACGCGGTCAGCAGGATGATGAGGGTCAGGGCAAGTGCGGCGCCTGCGGTCTCCACGATCATATGGAGAGGTTCATGCACGCCCCGCCAGTCTGTAATGAGGACAAGCACCGCGACGGTACCTGCAACGGGCAGGCCGATTGCAAAGAAGACAATACTCAGAAGCTGTTTGTTCCAGGGAGTACTCATATAGTCTACGAGCGGCGTCTGGACTGTAAGTAAACTGCGTAAACCCAAGAGAGCCTCCCCTTTGCCCGGTCCCAATCTGAATGAAAGGTTGGCCTGGCTGGAATACTCTTTGTGGCAACATTCTCTTAAAATCCTCCCAATGCCGGTGAGGTTTTGCACCGGCAGTCATCCCGGCAGTCAGCATCGCACGGAAGCACGCCATTCAGGGTGGAAGGGCCGCAGGCGCGGGGCGGTATGGCGCCGATCTTTGTCTGCACAGTTTGCTCGGATACGTTTACGGATTGGCAGCGCACTTAGCGTATGCATGTGACAGTCGCCCGATCGGCGCAATCACATGTTCCGCTCCGGAACAAATCACAGGGAGGCCCATTTTGGGAACCGCGATTGCCTGTCAGTCCAGTGCCTCCCTACAAGGAAATCAGGACACGGCCTTACGTTTTCTCGCTATCGAAGACGATGAAGGGGACTTCCGCCTCCTTGCCCGACTGCTCCGGACCATTTACGGTCAGGGTGTTCGAATTCAGTGGGCTGATTGCGCCCAGGCGGCATCGACGCTGCTGTGTACCAAGCAATTCGATCTCGTCTTTGTGGACGAAAACCTGGGCGCGGTCTCCGGTATCCAATGCGTCCAAACCGTGCGTGAGGCCGCTGGTTCCAGCATTGAGGGCTGTGCCTTCATCCTGGTGACCGGAAGGGATTGCGGCGACGTGGACGTGGCCGCAACCCATGCCGGGTTTTGCGATTATCTCTTGAAGAGTGAACTAGCGCCCGGCCAGCTTGAGAGGGCGGTCCGGTACGCCCTCGAGACCCAGCGCCGCAAGCAGGAGATTCTAGATCAGAAGCGGGCTCTGGATGCAGCGCTTTGCAAGGCCCAGGAAAACGAGCAGCGCTTCCGCAGGTTGGCTCAGCTTGACCCTCTCACGGGCATTGCCAACCGGTCACTGTTCATGGAACGGCTTGCCAGCGGATTTGCAGCCGCAAAAGCCCGGGGGCAGGGCTTTGCGGTTGCCGCCCTGGATCTGGACCGTTTCAAAAACGTCAACGACACTCTTGGTCATCAAGTTGGTGATGAATTGCTCAAAGCCGTTGCTCACCGGCTGACGGATGCGATCCGGGGCTACGATACGGCAGCCCGTCTTGGCGGGGACGAATTCGCCCTGATCCTGCCAAGCCGGCCTGGAAGCAGCTTGAATGCCGTCCAGGTCGGTGAGCGTATTGCAGACCGTCTGTCTGCATCCTATGAAATCATGGGACACGAGGTGACCAGCGCAGCCAGCGTCGGCATCGCCATCATGGACGATACTGTGTGCGATGGCGAAGCGCTGCTGGCCCGGGCCGACATGGCTCTCTACCACGCAAAGCGGTCACCCTCCCGATCCTTCTATATCTTTGATGCCGCCCTTGACGAGGAGGTCCGTGAGTCCCAGTCCATGGAACAGGCCCTTATCCGGAGTATCGACCGGGGCGAACTCTATCCCGTCTTCCAGCCCAAGGTTCATGCCGGGACCGGGGACATTACCGGCTTGGAGGTGCTGGCGCGATGGGAGCATCCGGATCTTGGTGATGTTCCGCCGGACATATTCATTCCGCTTGCTGAAAAGTGCGGCCGTATCCTGCCATTGAGTGCGATGATTTTTTCTCAGGCATGCGCCACTGCTGCATGCCTCCGCGATCATGGTTTCGGGATTATACCGGTCGCTTTCAATCTATCCCGCAATCAGCTCCTGCAAGGCAATCTCTTGGGACTGACGGAAGAGCTTCTGGCCCGTCACGGCCTGTCACCGGAATTCCTGGAATACGAGATCACCGAGACGATCATGCCCCGGGATCTCGACCTATTCGCCAGTGAAGCCACACGGTTGAGGGACATGGGAGTTACGCTGACCCTGGACGATTTCGGAACCGGTCTGGGTTCCCTTGAGAACCTGCGCCGACTGCCGATCTCAAAATTGAAAATCGACCGGCGCTTTGTCCTGAACATGATCGACCATCGTCTGGACCATGCAATCGTGACCGCGACCATTTCCATGGCGCGCAGTATCGGCCTCACGATTATCGCCGAAGGTGTCGAGACGGAAGAACATCACAGGACGGTGTTCGAACTGGGTTGCGATGAGATCCAGGGATTTTACATTTCCCGACCACTGCGCGGATCAGCACTCCGGCCCTGGTTGACGGATAACTTTGCTGACGGAGCAACCCACTAATACCAAGTGTGCGTAAGCAGGACTCATTTTTGGGATTCCCGTATCGGCGAAC
>CAZLPU010000083.1:0-20643 GCA_964561475.1 uncultured Alphaproteobacteria bacterium | reverse complement strand
CGCGACCGACGCACATGGAGCCCAAATACCGCTTGATCAACACGGATACTCTAAAGCTGCTCCATAAGGGCCTCCAGGGTGTCGGGTGCGCCGCTGAGATCGACATCGGGTATGACACCGCGCCCCGTACGCTCCCCATTCGGCCGGATGAGGATGTAGAGAGGAGCGATGGCCGTGAGGCCGGTGTGGGGCAGGGGCAGGGCCGTCACCTGACCGGACTGGTTGGCAAGGCCACCGGTCTCTTCCCCCGCAATCGTGGCAATATCGTAATCCTGCACCGTCACGGCGAATGCGATGGCCTGGGAGTAGCTGCGGGGGCTGATCAGGATAAAGACCTCACCCTCGAAGCGCAGGGGCGTGTCCTCCGGCTCGAACCATTCCGGATAGGGAACACGCACCACACTGCCCAATTCAGCGCCCGGGATCATGCTCCGGTTGGCCTGTATGACCCGGGCCACCACTTCCGATACGGGCCGCAGCCTCTGCCCGGTCAGGTAGGACAACAGCAGATCACTGGTGTCATGAGCACCGCCGCCATTGTTCCGCAGGTCAATGATCAGGGTCTCGACCCCTTCGCGCCTGATGACCGTGAAGGTTTCTTCTAGGAAGGCCGCGAAGGCCTCTTTCAGCCTGATATCGAAACTGTCTGCACGGAGATGACCAGTCTGAGGGTTCAGCAGCCGGAAGCCGAAGACATCCTCCGGGTTTGGCGTGTTCCCCTCGACGACCACCCGGCCCGCGATGACCCGTTCCCGGACGAGCCCGGAGGGATGGCGCAGGCGCAGCCTGTACTCTTCCTGGGGGCCGTAATAGGACCAGTAGAAGGCCGGGAAGCGCAGGGAAAGAACAAACCTGCGGACGGACTCGCCCTCGCCGCGCATCCGGGGCAGAAGATCCGCCAGAATATCCTTGGCGCTCTGTCCGTTGATGGCAAGAATTTCCGTGCCCGGTTCAATACCCGCTGTTTGCGGCGACGTGGCGGTGTTGGCGTTGCGGACCAGAAGCCGGCCATCCTCGCTCACCTCCACGGCGAGGGGGAAAGGCTTGCCGCCGTCATCCACATGGGCCTGGAACGCCTGGGATGGGTAGCGCACCCCTGCGTGACCGTCATTGTACACCGGGTTGAGGGTGGACAGGAGCGACCAGGTTTGCCTCAGGGTGGCCCGGTCTGGCAGTTTTGCGCGCAAGGCCTCTACGGCGGCCTTCAAGACCTCCGGCGCCACGGTCCGGCTCAGGTCCGGATGGGTGGCGGCAATCCCCGTCACCATGGCCTCAAGATCCGCTTCCAGCTCCGCCCGGGAATAGAGCCTGACTGTCTGCGCCGCGGCGTCCGGATCGGTCTGAACCTGGTCGGCAGAGGCCATCCCTGCGAGGACCGCCGGGATCAATGGGCCATCACCTGAAATCCATGCGGCCGCAGACAGAACGCATCCGGCCATGACGGCGGTTTTGATCGGGGCCTGTAACACGCGCATCGCATCCTCCATCTTTCAGCTTGATCGCCAGTATGCCCCCGGGAAATGCCCGGGTCCTGCAAAACCTCGCCGCGATTTCGTCCTTCTCAACCGTGGCCGTGAGGACCTTGGTCTCCAGAGGTCCGGGTGAATCCGGTTCTGGATCCGTTCCGTTGGACATGCTCCACTTGCCCTTGTGCTTGAGAACCAAACAGGGCCTGCACCAGACCAGAAGCGGACAACCGGGAACGAGGAGACGCGAGCAATGACCAGAATTCCCTATGCGGATGAAAAAGCCATCGCCCCCCATGAGGACATGTTTGCTCTGGTGGAGCAGGCGATGGGCTTCGTGCCCAACAGTCTCAGGGTCATGGCCCGGCGGCCCCGGATCCTCCAGGGGTTTCTGGCCCTGTCCTCTGCCATTCTGGGGCCGGAGACCAGGATCACCCCCCACCTCAAACAGCTTATCGCCTATTCGGTCAGTCTGGCGGCGGGCTGCCAGTACTGTCAGGCCCACACCGCCCATGGCGCCGAGCGCAACGGGGTGGCGGTGGAGAAGTTGGAACAGGCCTGGAATTATGAATGCTCTCCCCTGTTCACCGATGGGGAACGGGCGGCCATGGCCTTTGCCCAGGCGGCGGGCAGCGTGCCCAATCTGGTGAGCGATCAGGATTTCGAGACCCTGGCCAAGTGGTATGACGAGGATGAAATCACCGAGATCCTGGCGGTCGTTTCCCTGTTCGGGTTCCTCAACCGCTGGAATGACAGTCTGGGTACGGACCTTGAAGACAGCCCCCTGGCGTTTGCAGAGGCGCATCTGGCCCGGGGCAGCGGCTGGCAGGCGGGCAAACACGGCGGGACCGTCTGACACAGTGCCTCACCGCATCAAAACAACAGCATGGACACAAGGGAGGAAGCCATGGCGTCCTGGCAATACGAAAAAGGTCTGCATGCCCTGGGGAACAATGCCTGGGCCTATCTGCAGCCCGATGGCGGTTGGGGCTGGAGCAATTCCGGCCTGATCATTGACGGAGAAGACTCTCTCCTGGTGGATACTCTGTTTGATGAGCATCTCACCGCGGACATGCTCCGCCAGATCGACGATGCCACGGGCTTGAAAAGTTCGGACATCACAACTCTGGTCAACACCCATGCCAATGGGGACCACACCTTCGGCAACAGCCTGGTGGAGCGTGCCCGGATCATCGCCTCGGAAGCAACCGCCGAGGAAATGAAGGACATGCCCCCGGAGCGTCTGGCGGATCTCATGAAGCTTGCGCCGGATCTGGGCGATCTCGGGGCCTATCTGACGGAATGCTTCGCCCCCTTCGATTTCGAGGGGGTGCGCTTCCGGCTGCCCGATGAAACCTTCCGGGGGCAGAAGACCCTCATGGTGGGGGCCAAGTCCGTGGATCTCATCGAGGTCGGCCCCGCCCACACCCGGGGCGATACGCTGGTGCATGTGCCCGGCGACAAGCTCATCTACACCGGGGATATCCTGTTCATCGACGGCACGCCGGTGATGTGGGCGGGCAGCGTGCACAACTGGATCCGGGCCTGCGAGCGGATCCTGGATCTGGATGTGGAGACCATCGTGCCCGGTCACGGGCCGATTACGGACAAGAACGGGGTGCGCCGGGTCCTGGCCTATCTCACTTTCATCGACCGGGAAGCCCGGAAGCGCTACGAGGCGGGCCTGTCGGTCCGGGATGCGGCCCACGACATCGCCTTGGGGGATTTCGATAGCTGGATTGATGCGGAACGGATCGCCGTCAATGTCGCGACCCTCTATCGGGAGTATTCAGGTCAGCCGGAGCCGGCGGAAGCCCCGGTCCTGTTCGCCCTGATGGCAGAAATCGCCCATTCCCGCAGAAAGTAGAGGGGGAGACTATCACGGTAGGCGGGCGGCCCCTCGCCGGTGGCTGAGGTCCCTCCGGGAATGGCGGAGCCTCCTGTTCCTGGGGCATATCCAGCCCTGGTGAGGGGCCCAGGTTTGGTTTCAGGCTGGCTTCGGGCACGCGCCAGCGGCAATCAGCGTGGTTGCTGAGGGCGGCGCAGTGTTATTATCTCCTGCGTTAGAACCTTCAAATCTGGTGTGTTTCCTAATCCGGCCATGATCTGAAAGTAGATTTTTCAGGGTTGGATGGAGCGCAAGTAAAGTGGGGTTGTCCCATGTCTGAATACAGCAAAGTTCACCGCCTTTCCGGCGCCGATGAAGATCAGTTGGGCGGTCCCGGCCTGTTGCGCCGCATCGCCATGACCGTGGTGATCGGCCTGAGTGCACTTGTGGTCATCCTGTTCGTGGCCGCATCCGTGACCTGGTACACGGCCTATCGCCAGGGACTGGAAGATGGCAGCGGGGTCACCGTCGCCGAGCCTGGCGTCGGCGCTGAGATGGCCATGCCCGCCGCCCCGGCATTGCCCGTGTCCCCAGCCGCCCCGGCATCTCCCGTGCCGCCCGCCGCGCCTGCGCTCGGCGGCCAGACGGTCATTCCGGCGACGGTGGTCGCTCCAGAGGAACTGGACGCGGAAAGCGAGGCGGCCCGGACTGTTGAGCCACCGGTTCTGAGCCGTCCGGCTCCCCTCGCCAATTCGGACGCACAGGTGGACAACACACCTGCGGTTGATCCGAAAGATGCGGTCCAGGATACAGAGAAGGCGGCGCAGCCGAAAACCGACGAGACGAAGAACGCTGACGAACCGGCTCCAGCAGCGCCCGTTGAAGAACTCTGACCAATTGAGGCTTTGATGGTGGAGGGTGATGGGCACCCTCCTTACGCGTTCCCTCAGGTGAACACGCTCGGCCGGATCGACCGCCGAGAGACCAGCGATCCCTGGCCGCCGTTTCCAACAGGGTTCGAGGTCGTGGCTGGGGCAGTGGGGCATGGTTCCGAGTACCATAGTTTGGAACAGCCCCCGTTCTTCCTTCAGCGTTGTATTGACCGCCAGAAGCCCGAAAATTCCAGCCCATCCCGCCGTGGCCAGATGGGGCGCGACCGGCAGCGGCGCGTACCGGCAATCGTTTTAGGATCGATGCGGATGATGTGCCCTGTCTTTGCCGCCGGTAGGCCCGCTCCCGAACGGATCCGGTAAAACAAGCGATCAGCATAAAGAGGCTAGGGAACGACCATCATGGCCCAGTGGAACCGGGAAGAGTGGCTGAGCCAAGTGGATGAGCCGGTGATCGACCCCGGGCGGGTCATCATCGATCCCCACCATCATCTTTGGCGCATTGATCCCCCCTATCTGCTGGCGGACCTTCGCCGGGATACCGAGGCGGGCCACAATGTCGTGGCTTCGGTGTTCATCGAATGCGGCGCGGAGTATCGCACCGGCGGCCCGGAGCAGATGCGCTATGTGGGGGAGACGGAATTTGTCCTCGAAGAGGTCCGCAAGTCAGAGGCCAATCTGGGGGCGCGGATCGCTGCGATTGTCGGTGCTGCCAACCTGCTCCAGGGTGCAAGCGTTGAAGAGGTGCTCCAGGCGCACATAGAGGCAGGCCAGGGATACTTCCGGGGCATCCGCCATGCCGCCGCCTGGGACCCTTCCGATGAAATCCGTCTGTCCCACCACAATCCGCCCCCGCATATGTATCTGGACCGGACCTTCCGGGAGGGGTTCGCAAAGCTGGCGCCTTTGGGGCTGACCTTCGAGGCCTGGCTGTTCCACCCCCAGATCCCGGAACTGACGGATCTGGCCCGCGCCTTCCCGGACACGCCCATTGTGCTCAATCATTTCGGCGGCCCCCTGGGCATCGGTCCTTATGCGGATCGCAAGGCAGAGGTGTTCCACGACTGGCTTCGGGATGTCAGCGAACTGGCCGGTTGCCCCAATGTTTTTGCCAAGCTGGGCGGCATAGCCATGCCGATCAACGGTTATGATTGGCACGAGGCGGACCGGCCCGCGACCGCCGGGGAATTCATCGTGTCCCAGGCCCACTACTACCGCGCGGCCATCGACCTGTTCGGCCCGGAGCGCTGCATGTTCGAAAGCAATTTCCCCGTCGACCGGCAGTCCATCTCCTACAAGGTCCTGTGGAACGCTTTCAAGCGACTGGCGAGGCCCTTCACGGAAACCGAAAAGGACCATCTTTTCCGGGGCACCGCCGCCCGCTTCTACCGGATCGACACGGATCTCTGAACCCGCAGGACTGGCCGCGCCATGCTCGGCCTTGAGAATGATTGGTGAGAGTATGATCCGGCTACGTTGGATCACGTTCCGGGCACGGCAAAACCGCTTCAGGAGTGTCCTGGCGTGTTTTTCGTCAGGGTCTGGATGACGGCCCGCTTGATGGCGGTGTGGTCTGAAGGATCCAGGCCGTAGCGTCGGGCCAGAATGTCGTAATCCTGGTCTGAAAGACTGATGGAGAGGCGAGGGCGCCGGGCGGGTTTGTAATCGAGGCCCAGAAGCGCGCGCATATGATCCTGGGGGGTCATATCCGCCAACGCCGCCTGCACCTTCAAGGCCCGGGCGACGGACGCCTCCAGGTCCATGGCCACCTGGACTGCCCGCACCGCCTTGGACTTGGATGTGGTTTCCCCGGAGGTGCCAGATTTGGCAGAGGCGCCCCCATTGGCAGAGACAGCAGACTTCGCGTTAGGCGCACCGGTTTTCACGCACTCACCCATGCGCTTTTGCAGTCAGGATCCGGACGCGGATCATACCGCGCCCGCGGGCCAGTATTTCTCCACCGCATCGGGGCGGAAGGAACGGCAGGCATAGACTTCCGTCTCGCCCCCGTCATAGACCTCGATCTCCACGCGAAAACGGGCATCGCTCAGCCCCTCAAGCTCATAGAAATCGAACTTGGCCCAACTCAGGCTGCCGTCCTCCCGGAAGCGGGCCTGCACCGCGTCCACATTCTCCTGGTAGCCCTTGTCATCGAGCCAGGGCGCGAGGGCGTCCGGCCGGGCGATGAGGGAGAGGGGTGCGCTGATCCCTTCCTCGAACACCGCGCCAAAGGTGTCCGCATCGAAAATCTGCAAGACCTCAGCCCGGGACAGGAGCCGGGAGAGCACCAGTTCCGGACCCTGATCACCGCTTTCACCGCTCATGCCGATCGTGGTGGTGCCGTCATGGAGGGTGAGGCTGTGCTCGGTCCCGTGACCATATTCGACATCATTGACGGCGCGGACCTGGAAGCGCCGGTTGGAAAGCTCCGGCACCGGCAGAAAGCCGAATTCCACGAAGTCGCCCTTGCGCAGATGGCCAGGGCCCTGAATGTCCGGGCGGGCGGTTTCGGTCTCACCGCCACCGCCCCCGAACAGGCTCGTGATCTTGGAGAAACTCATGAGGCGCTCTTTGCCTTGACCCGGGCCAGAATGTCGTTGGCCTTGGAACCGCCGCCGGTCTTGATGCCCGCCGCCCGCAGCTTGTCATCGAGATCCGCGCCGGTGCGCTCTTTCTGGAGTTGCTCGGCCGCTTTCATCTCCGCGGACCGGCGTTCCTGGCGTTCCTTCAAACGCTGGAGGCTCTCGCTTGCCCGGCCCACCTTGCTTTCCCCGCTGTTGAAGGAGGAATTAAGGCTGGCGGTCGTGCGCTGGACCCGCTCGGTGGTCTTGACCATTTTCGCATCCCGCTCCAGGCTTTCCACCTTGCGCTGAGCATTCTTCAGAAAGCTCTTCTGCTGGCTGATCTTTTCCACCAGGTCGTCATACACGCCCTTTTCATAGGCATGTTCTTCCTCGAACTGACCGACCCGCTCGGCGATTTCCACCGCCAGGGCCTCGTCGCCTTTCTCCAGGGCCTGAGCAATGTAGCCCTCGTGTTCCTCGATCTTGCGCTGGGCGGATTCATACTTTGCCCGGGCGGCCTCCTGATCGGCAACAAGGCTGGCAAGGCTCTGTTCGGCCCGGCGGATCTCGTTTTTGGCGTCGTGGACCTCCTGGTCCAGAATGCGAAGGGCGTTGGCGTCCACGATGGCTTCTCCCGCTTCCCGCGCGCCCCCGCGAATGGCAGTCACGATCTTGTTCAGTATACCCATGGGTTCGGTCTCCTGATTGGGTTACGCGGCGAGGTAGTCTTCGACCAGTTCAAGGGCCTCTATGGTGTTGCCCGCCAGCATCTGGATTTCCTGGACGATCACGTCGGTCTTCGACTCTGACGCAAGAGAGCCGTAAAGAAACACCGTGTTGTCGGCTACGCCGAAAGCGCTCAGGGGCAAGGTGAGATTGCCCGCCAGCAGTTTCTCAAACAGTTCCGACTTCCGATCACCCTTGATCTCATCGAGACCAAAGAGCCGGATCATGCAAAGAAGCTCGCCATCTGCTTCGGACAGGGCGATGGGGAATTCCGGCTGGCCTTCCACCACCACCCGGTGCACCGCACTGTCGCCGGTCACGGGCTCGATCTGGAAGGGATAGGCGAGGGTGCTTTGGTCGACGTCTTCGAGCCGTTTGATGATGTCGGCAGTCATGGTGTCAGCCTCCAGGTTCCACATAGAACATAAATGGGCGGATGACATATTATGTCAAGGCGCCCGTTGAGAGATCGGTCAGGGGTTTGCGGCGCCGGGACGGGATCCGATGGCGATTTCGTCCCGGCTCCAGGATTGCCGGTAAAGCCGGTAAAGCCGGTTGCGCCCGATCCCATTGGGCTCCAGGGCGCTTTCTCCGTTGAAGAAGTCCTTCGGGAAGACCTGGGCCGCCTGGATCAGGTCCGCACTGGCCCAGCTTGCCTCGGGAATGGTGTGGCGGCTTTGGGCGATCCGTTGGGAGAGGGGCCGGCCCAGTACCGCCGGCGCCGCCACGGCCTGCGCCGGAGCGTCCATGGCGTTGCCCTGGGGCAAACCCGCGAGCGTGAACCCCCATTCCCCGAAACTCGGCACATTGGTGCGCAGCCGGGCCACATCCCCGAAGCCTGCTGCCCGCAGGGTCACGCCGATGGTCAGGAAGGCATCCTTGGCGTGGAAGGGGCTGGTGGATTGGACCGCAAGCGTACCGTCCCCGGCCAGCAGGCCCCGCAGCCGGGCATAAAAGGGCGTGCTGTAGAGTTTGTTCAGGTCCGGATGGCTGGGGTCCGGCAGATCCACCAGGATGACATCGAAGCGCCGGTTGTCCGCCAGCAGATCATCCACCGTGTTATAGGCATCACCGATCACCACTTCGACCCTCGGGTCCTGGAAACTGCCTTCCGTCAGAGCCAGCAGATCCCCGTTGATGACCTTGCCGTCCTGCTCCACCGGCTCGGAGAACAGCCGGACCATTTCACGGTCCAGTTCCAGCACGGTCACCGCTTCCGGGTTCCAGCGCAGGATGTTGCGCAGGGCCAGACCGTCCCCGCCGCCGATCAGCAGCACTTGGTCGGTCCGGGCCGAGGCAAGCATGGCCGGTGCCACCAGCATGCCGTGATAGATCGCCTCGTCACAGGAACAGAATTGCAGACGCCCGTTCAGATAGAGCGAATGGCGCACGCCTCCGTCACCGCCAAGGACTTTGCGGGTCACCGTCAGATGCTGAAAATCCGTGTCCTTGGAAAAGACCACCGTGTCCCGGTAAAGGCTGTTTTCCAGGCGGTCGTGCCAGGAGCCCGCGTGCCAGCCCACAACCATCAGTCCCAGGAACAAAATCCCATGGAGCGCGGCGAACAGACGGGGCCATTTTACCGCCTTCCAGCGCAGGGCCAGGAATACCGCGCCCGCCAGCAGATTGACCGCGGCCACGCCCACACTGACCTTTTCCGGCGGCAGGGCCAGGAGAACGGCAATGAACAGGCCCGCGCCAATGCCCGCGCCGATATAGTCCATCCCATAAACCGTCCCCGTATTATGGGCCAGATGGGCGGCATAAATCCGCTCGCGGACTCGGGCGATCAGGGGGATCTCCATGCCGATCAGGGCGCCCACCATGGCACCGATGGCATAGGGTACGACGGATACCAGGCTTTCCAGGGATTGGGTCAGACCGCCCGTGGGGGCCGCATCCCCCGGCAAGCCGAAATTGCGCCCGATGATCTGGGGGAAGTCGGCGGCGAAGGCGAACAGGCCCGCGATCACCAGAATGCCCGTGGACCCGATCACCGCCAGCCCCAGTTCCACCACCAGAAAGCCCGTATCCGGATCACGAATGCGCTTTGCGGCGAGGGAGCCAATGCCCATGGCAACGATCATCACACCAATCATGGTGAAGATGGCATGTTCCATCAGCCCGAGCACGCGGCCTGCGTAATGGGACAGAAGATATTCGTACACGATGCAGGCAGCCGCCAGCACCACCATCACACCGAGGACGACACCATCCTGGAACCGCAACTCCCAGGGCGCCTGGTCCACGGGGGAGGCGCTGTGCGCCCCCGGTGCCTCGATCGTGGCCGATGCCGCCTTGTCTGATACCGCCTTGTCCGATAGGGGCGTGGTGGGGGCGCTCATGCGGTGAGGGCAAGCAGCGCCAGGCCGATGGCGATCAGGGTGGAGGCCTGCACGGCGCCGACGGCCACATTGCCCTGGCGGTCCACCTCTTCCCGCATGTCCACGGAGCCAAGCAGGGCCCGGCCCGCCAGACCGGCGAGCAGAAACTGGATCGGGAGAATCACCGCGGCCACCAGCACCCAGGTCGCGAATGTGTAAAAGGCATTGGCCGGATCATAGGGTACAAGATTAAGGGCACTGGTCAGCCCGAACGCCGCGCCGATCTGAAAGCCCGCGAACCGGACCGCGAGCGCGGCATTGCCCTGACCCAGAGCGGTCTGGAACGACGAGTCATGGGCCTGGTTATAGGTCCGGATCCGGTAGGCACTGACCAGGGACAGGGCGATCTGGCTGGCGGCAAACCCCAGGCACGCAATCACCGCTACGCTCAGATCACTGCCCGAGACCCAATTGATCACACCCCGCACGATCAGGGCCGTCGCCAGGGCATTGCCCGCATCGGTGAGCGCCACTGCGATATTGCCCTTGCGCAATTCTTCGCGCACTTCCAGATGGGGCAGGGAAATCCGGTCGAAGATCCGCCGGCTGACCAGAATCGCCACAAGGGCCGCCGCGCCGTAGCCCAGCAGAATGACCAGTTCCCGGCCCAGGGTGGCCGCTGGATCCCCGGAAATGATCCCGGAGCCGATGATCCCCACACCGAGGACCGCCCCGGACATGGTGATGCCAAAGGCGGGATTGTCCCTGTGGGCCAGTTCCTCGACGGAATTCACGCTGGTCACCAGACCCATGAGCCAGCGGATGCTCACCAGCAGCACGGCCCCCATGATCAGGTTGAGGAACAGGACCGCGATCAGATAGTCGCTTAGACCGAGATAGGACAGCACTGTCTTGTTTCCCTGTTCAAAGTGATGCGGTTGCGAGGTGTGCTTGGGGCTCCCGAATGGTCGCCGCCATCAAACCGCGTTCGTCTCGTTATGGTCACTTGCCCCGGAAGCCGCCCCGGCCCCGGCTGGAAGCGGGGAAGCCCCTGTTGCCGAATCCGGCCTGCCGCCCTGTCTGCTGATAGGAACTGGATCGGCCGTAGGAACTCACCCGCCGTCCGCCATTGCGGATCATCTGCTCCCTCTGGGTGCTGAAACTGCTCTGGCGCCGTGTCTGGGATGATCGGGGTTGAGAGGGCGTGGCCACGGAGGTGTTCTGGCGGCGGGTATAGCTTGAGGGCCTGCGGCCCCGGCGCTCTCCTTCGTTCTTGATTCCACCCCAGTTCTGGCTCAGCCGCCCGGATTCCCGGGTGCGCCAGGCGTTGCTGCCATATCTGTCCCGGTACACATCATAATCGTAAGACCAGGGCCGGTCGTAGAACCAGTCCTGGTACCGGGTCGGGCCCATGAGGTTCTGGAACAGAAGATAAGGACCGAGCCAGGACCAGACCGAACCGCCATTGGCGGTCTGTTGCCAACTGCCGTAATGGGGATTGCCCACCAGGGCCGCCCCGGCGGTGGGCACGGACTGGCCCGGAGGCAGGTCGACGGGTTGAAGCTGATTGTTGGTCAGTGCCGCGACCGTGTTGATCTCGTCCACCAGAGCCGCGTTGATCACTTCCGGCGAGGCCGCGTCATGGATCCGGCGCAGATCCGCGAGGATCTCTCCCGAGGGGCGTCGGCGGGCCTCGTAGTCCTTCATGACCGCCCGGTGTTCCATGATCAGGTCCTGCACGTCCCTGTTCCGGGCGGAGGCGGCCTGGGCAAGGCCATCCAGGGCGTCCCCATGCTCCGGGTTCATGGCTTTGGCCTGGCGCACATAATCCCGAAGGATCACCGCATTGGACAGGCTGTTGCCCTCCAGGGCCTTTTCCACCTCGGTGAAGCGGGCGGGATTGGATTGAGCAAGCTGGGCGATGGCATCCTTGTTGGGATCGGAGGACCCGCCGAAGGCGCCGCCGATCAGGTAGAAGCCGATCAGGGCCACGGGGATGATGATCCAGATGCCCGCATTGGGGGAGCCCTTGGACCCGGACTTTTTGGGAGACGAACCCATCAGCCTCGATCCTTTGTTTGGGCCGGATTGCTGTTTGGTTCCAATGTCGGCGCAGCCAGCACCTGAGCAGCCTCGAAAGCGTGCTGAGCGGCTTCCGGAACCAGCAGATAGACCGCCCGTCCACTGACAAGATCCGAGCCCCGAAGATCGCTGCGTACAGCGCCGGTCTCGTCTTCGATGGCAAGGGGTGTTCCCAGGTCCCGCCCCACAAGGTCAGCGACGAGCTTGGCCCAGGGCATGGCCGTGAAGGGTTGTTCAAGGCGCAGGCATTCCTCGCCCCGGGCATCGAACAGGGCTTCCACGATGCTTTCCGATCCCGGTGCGATGATGGCGCGCACGATCAGACCCGGATAGAACCGGATCGGGCGCACCACCGCATCCACCCCCAGGGCCTTGAGCCTTGGTTTCATTTCCTCAGAGGCGGACTCGGCGATAATGCGGGGGCGGATGGACCCGTTCCTCAGGGAATCGATCTGATGGCAGATGTCAAAGACCAGGCTTTCCCCGGTGCTTTGCAGGTCCGGGTTCGTCAGAACAACGACGGTATCCGCATCCCCCGCGCCTGCATTGCGCAGACAGTCCAGACTGTTGGGCGGACCGCTGACAAGCCGCATGCCCAGATCGCTCAGTTCCCGGGGCAGGCCCTGGTCTCCCAGATCCGCAAGCAGAGCAACGGGGATGTCGGCATAATCCGTATTGGACCGGCGCAGTTCTTCCATCGCCTGGGTGAAATAGCGGATGCCGTCACCCTCCGGATAGTTCACGAACAGAATATGCCTGCGGAAAGTCACTCTTGCTTTTCCTTTCTGCACGCGCTCGCGCCGGTCGACGATGCCTTCAACCAGAGCCCCCGCCAGGTAACCGATTGCAGGGATGAGGGGAATATAGATCAGAACGAACGTGGCGAGCCGTCCGAGACCGGTCTGGGGGGCCAGATCGCCGAAGCCGACCGTGGTCCCGGCCGTGACCGTGAACCAGAGCGCTTCCTCGAAGCTCCACCCCTCCAATTGGGTCTGGAGCGCGGAATGCGCAAGAATCACGACCACCATGGAACTGAGTACAAAGCCGGTGGTGTGGCCCTGACCGCCCCGGCGACGGGCCCGGTGCAGCCGCCGCACCAGGCGCCTGAAACTGTAGAGAAAAACCGACACGGCCAGAACCACCCTATCGCGGCGAAGCAACCCTCACCGGACGCAGAATAAGAGCGGGCAGGGGGGCTTGCAACAATTTGACGGCAGGTTAGCCGCCAACGGTTGCCCTTTGTTTGCCCCGTGCGGAAGAACGGGGTGCTTTTTCCGTCTTTTTCTTCTTTTCCAACTTCTTGGACGGTGTGGCTTTCTTTCCGGTACTCGCGGCTTTGGCGCTTTTGGTTGCAGCTCGGCCCTTCTTCGCGGTCGCGGTCCTGGCGGGCCGGCGCTCCAGCAGGGGCTTGAGATAGTGGCCCGTGTAGGAGCCCTCCGTGTCCGCCACGTCTTCGGGCCGGCCGGCGGCCACGATCTGTCCGCCCCCGTCTCCCCCTTCCGGACCCAGATCGATAATCCAGTCAGCGGTCTTGATGACCTCCAGATTGTGCTCAATCACCACGACCGTATTGCCGTTGTCCACCAGTTCGTGGAGCACTTCCAGGAGACGGCGCACATCCTCGAAATGAAGACCTGTGGTGGGCTCATCCAGGATGTACAACGTCTTGCCGGTGGCTCTGCGGGCCAGTTCCTTGGCCAGCTTCACCCGTTGGGCTTCGCCCCCGGACAGGGTGGTGGCCTGCTGGCCCACCCGGATATAGCCAAGCCCCACCCGTTTCAGGGTCTCCAGCTTGTCCCTGACGGCGGGCACCGCCTTGAAGAACTCGGCGCCGTCCTCCACGGTCATGTCCAGCACGTCGGCGATGGATTTGTCCTTGAACTGAACTTCCAGGGTTTCCCGGTTGTAGCGCTTGCCGCCACAGACATCACATTGAACATAGACATCCGGGAGAAAGTGCATCTCGATCTTGATGACCCCGTCCCCCTGGCAGGCCTCGCAGCGTCCGCCCTTGACGTTGAAGGAAAACCGGCCCGGCTTGTAGCCCCGGGCCTTGGCCTCGGGCAGGCCCGCGAACCAGTCCCGGATCGGGGTGAAGGCACCGGTATAGGTGGCCGGGTTGGAACGGGGTGTGCGCCCGATGGGGGACTGGTCGATATCGATCACCTTGTCCAGTAGCTCCAGGCCCTCCACCCGGTCGTGGGCGCCAGGCTGTTCCCGGGCCCCGTTGAGCTTGCGGGCGGCGGCCTTGTAAAGGGTCTCGATGGTCAGTGTGGATTTTCCGCCCCCGGAGACACCGGTAATGCAGGTGAACGTCCCCAGGGGCACCGTGGCATCCACGTCCTGAAGATTGTTGGACCGGGCCCCGATGACCGTGATGGCTTTTTTCTCCGACACCGGACGACGCTCGGCGGGTATCGGCACCATGCGCGAGCCGGTCAGATACTGGCCTGTCAGGGACTCCTCCGTGTTCATCACATCCTGGGGCGTGCCCTCCGCAATGACCCGGCCTCCGTGTTCCCCGGCGCCCGGGCCCATGTCGATCACATGGTCGGCGGTGCGGATGGCGTCTTCATCGTGTTCGACCACCACCACCGTATTGCCCAGATCCCTCAGATGGCTGAGGGTTTCCAGAAGGCGGGCATTGTCCCGCTGGTGGAGGCCGATGGAGGGCTCGTCCAGCACGTAAAGAACGCCCGTCAGACCCGAACCGATCTGGGAGGCGAGGCGGATGCGCTGGCTTTCGCCACCGGAAAGGGTGCCTGCGTTCCGGGACAGGCTCAGATAATCCAGACCCACATTGTTGAGGAAGTGAAGCCGTTCGTTGATCTCCTTGAGGATCCGCCCGGCAATGGCGGTCTGCTGACGGGTCAGGCATTTTGGCAGGGCTTCAAACCAGGCCTTCGCCTCCTTGATCGACAGCCGGGAGGCCTCGCCGATATGAAGATCCCCCAGACGCACCGCCAGGGCCTCGGGCTTAAGCCGGTATCCGTCGCAGGCCTCGCACGGAGTGATGCTCTGGAACCGTTCCATATCCTCGCGCACCCAGGAACTGTCCGTTTCCCGCCAGCGCCGCTCCATGTTGGGGATCACCCCTTCAAAGGTCTTCTTGGTCTCATACCGGCGCAGGCCATCGTCGTAGACAAAGGCGATCACCGTGTCGCCGCTGCCGTAAAGCAGCGCCTTGCGCAGGGCGGCAGGCAGATCCTTGAAGGGCTTGGTCATGGAGCCCTTGTAGTGGCGCACCAGGGCATCAAGGGTCTGGGTGTAATAGGGGGAGGTGGATTTGGACCAGGGCGCAACGGCGCCCTCGCGCAGGGACAGGCTGTCATCGGGGATCACCAGGTCCGGATCGAAATGCATCTCCGTCCCAAGACCGTCACAGGACGGACAGGCACCGAAGGGATTGTTGAAGGAAAACAGGCGCGGTTCGATCTCGGAAATCGTGAAGCCTGACACCGGGCAGGCGAATTTCTGTGAAAAGACGATCCGCTCCGGGTCCTCGCCGTCTTTTGTCTTGCCCGCCAGTTCGATCCAGGCGATCCCGTCCGCGAGCCCCAGGGCGGTTTCAAAGGAGTCCGCCAGGCGCTGCTCCAGGCCTTCCCGGATCACCAGCCGGTCAACCACCACGTCGATATCGTGTTTCAGTTTCTTGTTCAGGGCGGGAACGGAATCGAGCTCATGGAACGTCCCGTTCACCTTGACCCGCTGGAAGCCCTTTTTCAGCAGGTCGGCGAATTCCTTGCGGTATTCCCCCTTCCGGCCCCGCACCATGGGCGCCAGGAGATAAAGCCGTGTCCCCTCGCCCAGGGCCATGGCCTTGTCCACCATCTGGCTCACGGTCTGGCTTTCGATCGGCAGACCCGTGGCAGGGGAATAGGGCGTGCCGACCCGCGCCCACAAAAGGCGCATGTAATCGTAGATTTCCGTCACGGTCCCCACGGTGGAGCGGGGATTGCGGGAGGTTGTCTTCTGTTCGATGGAGATGGCCGGGGACAGGCCTTCGATGGAATCCACATCAGGCTTTTCCATCAGTTCCAGGAACTGCCGGGCATAGGCGGAGAGGCTTTCCACATACCGCCGCTGACCTTCCGCATAGATCGTATCGAAGGCGAGGCTCGATTTGCCCGACCCGGAAAGGCCGGTGATCACCACCAGTTCGTCCCGGGGAATGTCGACGGACACGTCCTTCAGATTGTGTTCCCGGGCGCCGCGGATGCGGATCATTTTTTTCATGTCATGTCCTCAAGGATCCCGGTGAGAGATGGCGGCCATGGGATTGGAGGGTGCCAGTGGATGCGAAAAAATACTGAACAGATCTGGAACAAGGCGGGAACTTATGCCAGAGTCGGCGGCAACGTCCAGGGCTTTGCCGGTTCCGGTGCCCCTTGAACCCATCCGCACTTGGCCACCGGTCAGCGTGCGCGGTTCGTGGAGATGATGGTTCCGGGGCGGGCCGCGGACAAGGGCTTCGGACGAAATGAGGCCCCGGGCGGTCGTTGGCCCTGCTTTGTGGTGGCCCGGGCTTGTGTTCGCGAGCAACAGAGCTTGGCATGAGCGGAACAGGGCGGGCATGAGCGGAACAGGGATTGAGCTTGCTGGAAAGTGAGCGCCGTGCTGGTGTTGATGTTGACGGCGTCACTTTTTTCTCTAGGGTCCTGCGCCCAGTTCAGGGGCCGCATGGTGAGTCGCTAGCCTGTCCTGCACAGCCTGTGGGGCGGCGGAGCATCGTGGTGCGGTCCTGATCCTTCCAATTCCGCCGTTCCGGTCCTTCCCCCTGCCGCTGTCAGGTATCGCAAAGGGGCATCGCAACTCCAGGACCGGGCAACTCAGGAGACCATCCCATGGCTGGTAGTGTGAACAAGGTGATTCTGGTGGGCAATCTGGGTGCCGATCCCGATGTCCGGTACACCCAGGACAACCGGCCCATCGTCAATCTTTCCATCGCCACCTCCGAGAACTGGCGGGACAAGAATTCCGGTGAGCGCCGGGAGAAGACCGAGTGGCATCGGGTGGTGATTTTCAGCGAAGGCCTCGCCAAGATCGCCCAGCAATACTTGAAGAAGGGCTCCAAGGTCTATTTGGAAGGCCAACTCCAGACCCGCAAATGGCAGGACAATGAGGGCAAGGACCGGTACTCCACCGAAGTCGTCCTCCAGGGGTTCAACGCCACCCTGACCATGCTCGACGGCCGCCAGGGCGGCGCCGATCAGGCCTTCGGCGGCGGCATGCGCGACCAGGACCAGGGCTTCGACCAGGGCCCGCCCCAGAATCAGGGCGGCGACCGCTCCGGCGGCTCCTTCACCAACAACGACCTGGATGACGAAATCCCGTTCTGACGGCACCGCAAGGGCGGTTCCGGCCCGCGCTCAAGATGGGCGGCTCACGTCCAGAGTGCTGACACCGGGACCGCCGCCAGCCGGTCACTGAAGGGCACGGTGTACTCCCCATCATAAAGCACCATGCCCATGGTGAACCGGTCGTCGCAGGCTTCCCGCAGCTTGCGCAGGCCCTTGAAATCCTGGTCCCTGACCGTGGCGGAGGCCTTGACCTCCACACCGGCAACGCGCCCGTGCCGGTCTTCCATGACGATATCGACCTCGTATCCGTCCCGGTCGCGGAAATGATAAAAGCCGATGCGCTGGTCGCTCCAGTCGCTGAGCTTCAGCAGTTCCCCCAGCACGAAGGTCTCCAGGAGGGCGCCGAACGGTGTGCGGTTCTCCGCGATGTGCTCCGGCGTGATGTTCTGGAGGGACGCGAGCAGGCCTGAGTCGAGGAAATGAAGTTTGGGCGTCTTGATGAGACGCCTGAGCCGCCCTGACGCCCAGGGTTCCAGCATCTCCACCAGAAACAGGGTTTCGAGAATGCCGGCATATTTCCGCATGCTGACGTGGTTCAGAGACAGGGGCGCGCCGAAAGCCGAGTAGTTCACGAGTTGGCCTGAATGCTCCGCCAGGATGCGGAGCAGTTTCGGCATCTTGTCCAGGTGCTCGACCTGGGCGATGTCGCGTACATCCCGCTGCACGATGGCGTTGACGTAATCCAGATGCCAGGTCTGGCGGCGCACGGGACGCTGGCGGGTGATGGCTTCCGGATAGCCGCCGGTGAGAACCGCCTCTACGAGGGTGCCCTGATAGAGAGGCGCGCCGGCGGCTGGTGTGCGCCCCGCCATCATGCTTTCCAGAAATGTGGGCTGCCTTGCGCACAATTCCGCCTGGGCCAAGGGCAGAAGGCGGATGATCTCCATGCGTCCCGCGAGGGAATCCGCAACCTTGGGCAGGGTCATGATGTTGGCCGAACCGGTGAGCAGAAAGCGCCCGGGCCGAGGGTCCCGGTCGACACTGGCCTTGATGGGCAGCAGCAGTTCCGGCAGGCGCTGGATCTCGTCAATGACCGCGCAATCCAGGCCTTTGATGAAGCCCGCGGGGTCGTTGGCGGCAGCCTGAAGGGTCGTGCTGTCGTCCAGGGTCAGATAGGGCATGTCCTTGCCCGCGACATGCTCCGCCAAGGTGCTTTTGCCTGACTGCCGGGGGCCCGCCAGGAACACCACCCTGGTGTCGCTCATGGCATCATTGATGCGGTGTTGGGCAAATCGTGGGAATTGCATGGAATTGGACAATGACACGGTATGAGGTTTCAGTCAGGGAGAGCCCTGCATTTCGGCAGATTGAAAGCACATTTATCGGCAGATTGAAAGCGCATATATCGGCGGATTGAAAGCGAAAGCGCCAGAAGACCAAAGAAACCGCCGAATCTGGTCGGTAGGTCCAGCATCAGATTGAAAGTCACCCTTTCCGCAGATTGAAAAGCGAAGCTCCCATCGGCACCGGCGTTGCGTCCATCTCCGGATTTGCATCCAAAGCGTAATCCGACCCCTTTGGATCACGCTCCGCCCGCGACCGCGGCCTGCCGCCCCTGGGGAGGTGCTGCGCACCGTCAGCGCCAAGACCGCAGAGCCTTCCGTTTGAACGATCCGGCTCTAGACCGGGTCATGGGGGCCTCTGGGTCCCCCCGGCTCCAAAGCATCCAGCCGGGTGCGGATGGCGCGCAGTTCGTTGAGGATATCGTCCTGGCCCTGGCGGGTCGCGGTGTCGGCCATGGCCTCGTTCTCCATGGCGCCGACAATGATGGCGACGAACAAGTTCAGCATGGTGAGCGTCGCCACCATGATGAACACCACGAAGAAAATCCAGGCATAGGGCGTGTTCTCCAGAACCGTGTCCGCCACATCGGGCCAGCCTTCCAGGGTCATCACCTGGAACAGGGTGAACATGGAGGTGAACAGGTCCCCGAAAAGGTCCGGATTGTTCTGGCCGAACAGCTTGGTGGCGATCACCGAGGCCACGAACAGGATGATCACCAGCACCACCCCCACCGAGGCCACGCCGGGCAGGGCGCTCAGCAGGGCATTGATGACAATCCGCAGGCGGGGAAAAGCGTTGAGCAGACGCAGGATCCGGAACACCCGGAAGGCCCGCAACGCCGACAACCCGGACAGGGAACTGAGGGAAACCGCCACCACCAGAAAATCAAAGACCGACCAGGGGTCCTTGAAGAAGGCCCGTCCCCGGGCGCCGATGCGCATGGCAATTTCGAGGGCGAACAGGCACAAGGTCACCGTATCCGCGATACGCAGCGCAGTGCCGGCCCGGTCCGCGACCGCCGGAATGGTCTCCAGGGCCAGAACCACCGCATTGATCAGGATGAGCGCCAGAACCGTCTGCCGGAACAGCCGGTGGTCCACAATCGCGATCAGCCTGGCCCTGAGCTGGTCCATTCCTGCAGGTCTCCGTTTTCCGTCTCGTGAGCCGGGCCTCACCTTCAAGGTCCGGGGTCTTCCAGGGTCCAGGGTCTTCGAGGGTCCGGGGTGTTCCAAGGTCATGAGATCTGGGGCCCTCGGAAGCTCCCGGGTCCGGAAAACCCCGCAGAAAGGACCATGACAAAGACCGTCCAAAGGACCGTCCCCTGGCAAAATTGCACTTATCCGGCACCGATGGTACCAGAAGGAGCCCGACTCGCGGCATCCTCTCGGAAAGCTGCCAGTCCATCCAGGCCGATCCCGCCCGATTCACCCCTCCGCGTCCAACAGGAAGCGCTCAACGGTGCCCCGGGCGGCACTGCCAACAGCCAATAGCGTGAAATCAAGCCTTGTCCGACTCCGACGATATTTTACCCCCCAGCTCAGATGGTCCCGGTTCCGACGGCAACGGTGGCGGCACCGACATCCGTCCGATTGCCATCGAAGACGAAATGCGCCGCTCCTATCTCGATTACGCCATGAGCGTGATCGTAGGCCGGGCGCTGCCTGATGTCCGCGACGGCCTCAAACCGGTGCACCGGCGCATCCTGTTCTCCATGCACGAGAACGGCTACGACTGGAACAAGCCATACCGGAAATGCGCCAGGGTGGTCGGTGATGTCATGGGTAAATATCACCCCCATGGCGACCAGGCCATCTATGACGCCCTTGTGCGTCTGGCCCAGGATTTCTCCATGCGCCTGCCGCTCCTGGACGGCCAGGGCAATTTCGGCTCCGTGGATGGGGATAAGGCGGCGGCCATGCGCTACACCGAGGTGCGCCTCGGCAAGCCCGCCCACGCGCTCCTGGAAGACATCGACAAGGACACGGTGGATTTCCAGGACAACTACGATGGCTCGGAAAGCGAGCCCGTGGTCCTTCCGGCCCGGTTCCCCAATCTGCTGGTCAATGGCGCGGGGGGCATCGCCGTGGGCATGGCGACCAGCATGCCCCCGCACAACCCC
>CAZLPU010000082.1:0-20762 GCA_964561475.1 uncultured Alphaproteobacteria bacterium | reverse complement strand
GTGAATCATTTGTTCGCCGATACGGGAATCCCAAAAATGAGTCCTGCTTACGCACGCTTGGTATAAGACCGGCACCGGCGTATGATCCGACCAAGTTGGATCACGCTCCGGCCGCGATGGCGGCCCTGGGCTGTCCAAGGGGGTGGGCCGGGCACGGGGTTGGGCCGGGCACCGTCAGCGACAAGACTTCTTTGAAAACACAAGGGCCCGGCACACCAGTACCGGGCCCTTTCTTTTTCGCGACCCTGTGTCCGATCAGAAGTTGGCGTTCAGACCAAGGAAGAAGAAGCGCCCACGGGGACCGGCCGGCCGGGACAGGCTGCCCAGATAGGGTTCTTCCTCCAACAGATTGTTGATCCCGCCATAGACTTCGAAACCCTCGGTGATTTCGTAGGAAGCCGTGATGTCGTGAACGAAGGCACCGTCACTTTCGAGGATATTGGCGAAGTTCGGATCGCTGGCGACATCGTTGTTGGTGATGCCGATCAGAAGCTGGCTCGACTCGTAGCGGCCCTGCCAGCCCAGCACCAGGCGGTCGGCGATCACCCAGTCAGCGAAGAAGTTGACGATCCATTCGGGCCGGCCCTCCTCACCGAGAACATCGGTCACCGTGTCCGGCTGGGTCGGATCGCGGACCTCTTCGTCCTTGATGAACCGGGTCCCCTGTGAGCGCAGGCTGACCATGGAGGACCACCCGAAAAGGTTGGGCGTGTCAAACCCATAGTCTACCCGCCAGTCCACGCCGGAGGTTTCCACCGAGCCCAGATTGAGCAGGCCGGAGCGGAAATCCGTGATGAAGCCGAAGGTGGGATCACGGTCGATGGCACTACAGAACTGGTTGTTGATGCTAGGCAGGTCAACGCAGTTCGACGCGATCTGGAAGGCGGTCAGGCTGTCGATCAAACCCTCGACTTCGATGGTGTAGTAGTCAGCCATCACCACCAGACCGTCAAACAGGCCGCCAAACTCGCCACTCGGCACCCACACGGCACCCACGGTGAACGTGTCCGCCGTTTCCGGTTCCAGGTCCGGATTGCCGCCGGTCTCACCGGGGATCCGTGCGGAGACGAAATTGGTCGAGTCGTACTCCTCGATGTTCGGGATCAGCGCGGCGCAGTTCTCTGCCCTGAACTGGGTGCCCGCATTGATGAATTGCGGGTTACACGGATCGGAGCCGGCACCCAGGGTGGTCGTGACCACGGGTCCGAAGGCCTCACCGATATTTGGCACACGGACGGCCTGGGAAATGGTGCCGCGCAGGGTCAGGCTGTCGAAGATGGCCCAGCGCAAACCCACGTTCCAGGTATCGGTGCTCTCGAAGGAGTCGTAGTTGGAGTAGCGGTAGGCGCCGCTCACTTCCACCAGTTTCGCGAAGGGCAGGTCAGCAAGGACAGGAATGTTCAGCTCACCAAAAAATTCGGAAACTTCGTATTCGCCCGCTGACGGATTGGTCGGGCCGCCATTCGATTCGATGGTGTTGAAGGTCAGACCGGCCCGCTCCAGCGCATCCGGGTCGAAGCTCGATTCCTCACTGCGCCATTCATAACCCAGGGCATAGCCGATCGCGCCCGCGGGCAGGGTGAACCAGGGTTCGGAATTGCCGGAAATGGTGGCCAGCAGGGTCATCTGCTCGATGTCGTTCCGGAAGGTGATTTCCTGGAACATGAAGTCCGCGGCCTCCTGGGAGATGGAGTTGGCCCCGAACAGGTTCACCGGCACGCACTGACCGTCACCGGGCACGAAGGTGGAAATCTGGAAGTTTTCGTTCTGGGCCGGGAAGGGCGAGGACGGCGGCACCACGGCATCGGGATCAATATCGGAGCGGCAGACAATCTGGCCCGTGGCCGGATCAACCACGGCGTCAATCGCAGCGAAATACCGGTCTTCCAGCCGCGACCGCAACTCGATATCCGCATCGGTTCGGCCGTAATTGAACGAGATTTCATAGTTCAGATTGTACTCTTCGAACGCCCCCTCGACACCGCCGACAATGCGGAGTGTGCTCCGGCGGGCGACGGGGTTGGATCTCGTGGTCAAATCCAGCACGTCGCGGGACATGGCGATGATCGGGTCGACGCCCTCCGCCTGAAGCTGGCTGATCTGGTCATTCAGGGCGTCGGGGATGAAGGGGTTGTCCAACGCGATCGGAATATCGTCGTTGAAGCCGTTCACCTGGTTGCTCTCGGACGTCTTGGTGCTGACATACTTCGCGTCGAAGAACGCGGTCATGTAGCGGGTCAGTTCATAGTCCGACCGCGCCTGGATCAGCACCCGCTCGCTATCGGGAAGCAGAAGCTCGTCATCCGGTTCGGCGGACACGCCGTCGCCGCCGCTGGCATCGAACGGGCCGAGGTAAATGTCACCGGGATTGTAGGGCCGCAGCGCTCCCTGGTCGAAGATTTGACAGGTCGGGATGGCGGACGCGCCAATGGTGGCACAGCCCGGCGCACCGTCGCCGAAGACCACTTCGAGAAAGGCGCTGGAGAAGCCTGCGGTGTTCCCGTCCCCCAGGGCGATGATGCCGCTGGCACTGGAAATGGGCAACCGCAGGTCCGGCAGCCAGACATTGGCAATGTCCCCGCTGATCCCCGTGGCATCCGGGTTGTTGGGCGACAGGAAGGATCGGCCGAAACCGGCAAAATCCCGGTCGCCTGCGTCAATGCCGTCGGTCTCCTGATATTCCACCGCGAACACTATGGAGCCCTTGCCGTCGCCGGTCTCGAAGCCGTTGGCGAGGGAGACGTAAAACTCCCCGGCATCGCTGTCGTCGGTGATCCCGCCCTGGGCGCGCAGCTCAAAGCCGTCGAAGTCATCCCCGTCACGCATGATGAAGTTGACCACACCGGACACCGCATCCGCGCCGTAGATGGCCGACGCACCGCCGGTGAGCACATCGACCTGCTTCAGAAGAGCGGTGGAAATGGTGTTCACATCGACGGACGCCGTGCCTTCGATACCGGCGACATGGCGCCGCCCGTCCTCGAGGACCAGCGTGCGCTCCGTACCCAGACCGCGCAGATCCAACAGACTTGCGCCCAGGGGCTCGCCGCTGAAGGCGGAAAATGAGCCGGGCAGAGAGGCCTGGAGCTGGGGGGATTCCCGCAAGAGCGCACCGATGTCGATCTCCCCGGACTCCCGAATGTCTTCGGCACCGATGGCCACCACCGGCCCGGCGGAGTCGAGGGTCGTATCCCGGACAATGCGGGAACCGGTCACGGTGATCGTGTCCCGTTCGTCCTCTTCTTCGATGGCGGTTTCGATCTCGGTCTCGGCATCCTGGGCGTAAGCGTTCGAGGCCACCACAAGCGCCAGCAGGCTCGAGGCCATGGTCAGCATGGGCCGCCCGGCGCGATGGGCAGGATTGACGGCGTCCCGTCTGGTCGCGCCGTCGTCACTGTTTGCGCCGCTATCCGCATCGAGCGGGCGGGCGTCAGCCCGGGAATACATCTTTGCCATGTCACTACCCCTTGTAGGATGCCCATGCGCTATCGGGCACCGAACCCTCTGGTCCGGCGTTGTGAGTGCTTTGCGCTGAGGAATTTCCCTGCTTTTTTGATCTGCCGTTTTTTTAGACAGACGGCTTTGTCGATTATTGCGTTTTGATCAAAAGAAACGCTGTTTTTTGAAGCTAACGACACAAATTTCAGCGATCAATAGCAATTCGAGAAAACCGCCCCGATTTGGTCTTATTTCGCCTTTGGCGGGAATACGCCGCAGGTAATTGCGCTCCCGCTAAAGGCGAACCCGTAAATTCCTGGGATTTTTGCAGGTGGACGTTTCAGGAAGTCACCGGTCGAAGCGGACCGGATAGCGGCAGTTACACTTTGAAATAGCTATTTCATGAAAAATACACGCAAAAGACGTGCGGGAGCAACACGCCCCTAATGCCCCGGACGGATGCAAACTCAGGCCTCACACAGGACCGGAACAAGGCGCGCGGGGTACCCCGGTCCAGGACCCATCAAATCAGAAACCGACTTCATTGGTACACTGTCGATACGGCCGGAGCTGACGGACCATTTCCAGTCTGCACGGAAGAGAGCACCTCAGATCCGTGCACCGGGCGTCTCGAACCGGCCGACCGGTTCACCCTTTCACCACACCCTGGAGGATCAGGCTGCGGGCGGTCGCGGTCAGGGTTTCCTCATCGGTCCGGGGGCTCCAGCCGAGCATGCGCCGGGCCTTGTCATGGCTCACCGCGCGGCGCTGGCCCAGTTCGAAGGTCACCCCGCCAATGGCCGAATCGAAACGGCCCATGAGACGGATAAGCCAGTTCGGGGCCTCCCGCTTGGGCATGCGCCGGGCAAGAGCAGGCATGGCGGTGCGCAGGATCGTCGCCATTTCAAGCATGGAGTAGAACCCCGATGCGGCGATGAACCGGTTGCCCGCTGCCGCATGGTGTTCCATGGCGCGCAGATGAAGATCCGCCACATCCCGCACATCCACGATGGGATAGCCGATGCGCGGGGCCACGGGGAGCTGGCCGGAAATGATCTGCCGGATCACTTCAGCCGAACTGCCAAAGTCCTTCTCAAGCACCGGCCCCAGCACCAGGGACGGATTGACCACCGCCAGTTCGAAGCCGCCGGTCCGCTCGTGAAAATCCCAGGCCGCCCGCTCCGCCAGGGTCTTTGATTTCTCATAGGAGCCGATATCGGCGCTGTCCGGATCGGACCAGTCGTCTTCCGTGAAAGGCCGCTGCTGGCCTCCCCGTCCATAGGCAATGGCCGCCACGGAGGAGGTGACCACCACCCGGCGCACACTTGCGCTGCTGGCTGCCTTGAGCACACGCAAGGTCCCGTCCACGGCGGGACGGATCAGCTCCTGTTCGTCTTTCGGGCGCTTGATGGGCAGAGGCGAGGCGACGTGCTGGACATAGGTGCACCCGTCGACGGCGGCATCCCAGCCCTGATCCGACATCAGGTCCGCTTCCACAAAGCTCAAGGCGTCCACTGGTGCGCCGGTCGCCGCGATCAGGTCCTTGATGGCGCCGGCCCTGGACTGGCTGCGCAGGGTGCCGCGCACCGCATACCCTTTTTCCAGCAAGAGTGCCGCCACCCGTGTCCCAATGAAGCCGGACGCGCCGGTCACCAGAACCCGCATCTGATCGGTCATCAGCCTCTCCATCCATATCCCTCAGCCCAAAGCGGCCAGCGCCCCCTCGGGTTCATCAGAGACCCTTCAGGTTCACCAGAGCTCCCTCGGGTTCCATGGAACCCAGCGATTTCAAAAAGCCCCCGCAAGTCCGATGAAACCCCGCAAGTCCGATCAAACCCTGCCAGTTCAATATAGCCTCGCCGCGTCCCAGGGTAGCCAGTTCCCATATTAAAGAACGCGGTCCTCCAGGGGCCTGCCGACAGCCCGGTGGCGCGAAAAGCTGATACAAAACACCTGAATTGCAGGGAGCTGCGGGGGAGACAGGTGGCTGCTCGCTATCAAATCTGTCCCCATTCCAGGGCGGTTCAGGCATTTGGTAACACCCTGAACCCTAAGATCGACCTTAGCGGTCATGACCACATCATGATCCCTTAAACCGCGAGTTGCGTATGGCGAACAAGGCAGGGATCAAAGGGCCGATCCCACCCCCTCCCCCTGGGGCACCGGCCGTCCCACAGTTAATGACCGATGAAGTCATGGCGCTGCTTCAGGAGGAGGATCTCCTGAAGACATTCATCGAGTATCTGCCCTCCGCCGTCGCCATGTTCGACACGCAGTTGCGGTATCTCGCGGCAAGCCGCCGGTGGTACACGGATTACGGCCTGTCGGAGGAGGCGATTCTCGGCCGCTGCCATTACGACATCTTCCCCGAGATTCCCCAGCGCTGGAAGGATATCCACGCCCGGAATGTGCAGGGAGAGCGCCTTTCCGCCGCCGAGGATCCCTTCCCCAGGGGCGACGGCAAGACCGATTATGTCCGCTGGGAAAATGTTCCCTGGCGCCACAAGGACGGGACCATTGGCGGGGTGATCATGTTCACCCATGTGGTCACGGAAACCGTCGTGCTGCGCAAGACCCTGGAACGCATTTCCAGCATCCAGTCCGCGTTCATCCGCAAGGAACACAATGCCGAGGAGGTCTGCCGGGAAATTCTGGAAGCAGTCCAGGACCTCACCCATGGCAAGGCGGGCATCCTGGTCATGTCCGACGGGCCGGAACAGGCGGGGTCTGCCCCGGAAACCATGGCGGTCATCGGACCGCCCGACTGGGGCACCGGATGGGGCACCGGAAGCGGGCGCAAGGGAGACATTCCCAGGCTGTTTGCCCCTCTGGTCTCCCGCACCCTCCAGGCAAGCGGTCCGGTTACTGATGTTATTTCCGGTCCCATGGCGGCCGGGCCGGATGCCGGGAACCTCGCCGCGCTCGGCCTGCCCCTGCGTTCAGCGAACGGAACCATCGGTGCCCTGTGTATCGCGCGCCAGGGCGAGGCCTATGAAGAAAAGCTCCTGAGCCAGATCGAACCCCTGATGGCCACCCTGGCGAACCTGCTGCAAAGCATGCGCAGGGAAAAAGAACGGGTGGCGGCGGAACAGGGCATGGAAGCCGCGCGCCTCGAAGCCAAGGCCCTGGCTCAATCGGATCATCTGACCGGACTGGCCAACTGGACCTGTTTCACCAGTTCCGTTGAACGTCTGCTGACGGACGGAACCGTGCACCCCTTCAGCCTGGTGCTTATGGATATCGACCGGTTCCGGGACATCAACGATGCCTATGGCCACCGGGTCGGGGACAGTCTGCTGAAAAGCTGCGCGGCGAGACTGGCCCAGATTGCGCGGGAAATTCCCGGGGCCGTCGCGGCCCGCATGGCCGGTGATGAGTTTGCCCTGCTGGTGCCCGGCCCTGCCACCACCCTGCGCGATGGCCGGTCCCGAGACGAGGCCCTGGTCCAGGAACTTGTCGAGGTCATGCGCACACCGGTGCGCACCCACGACAGTGTGCTCTACCCGACCGTTTCCGCAGGCGTGGCCAATTGTCCGCTCAACGCCTCCCTCTTCAAGGACCTCCATAGCTGTGCCCACTTGGCTCTGCATGAGGCCAAGGCCCAGGGCCGCAATACCTGGTGGGTGTACACGGACGGCATGAATGACACCGCCCGGCGGCGCAACACCCTTCTCAAGGATCTGCGGGAACAGTCCGGCGGGGAGAACATGGAAGTCTGGTACCAGCCCCAGGTCAGCCTCGCCGACGGGCGGGTCTGCGGTCTGGAGGCGCTGATGCGCTGGACCCATCCGGACCTGGGCCGGATCTCCCCTGCGGAGTTCATTCCCCTGGCTGAAGACAACGGATTGATCCGCAATCTCACCAAACTTCTGTTCGACCGGGCCCTGCAGGACGCCAAACCCTGGCTCGCCCAGGGCCTTATCGACCGGATCTGCGTGAATTTCTCCGCCCACGACTTCCGCGGCGCCGATCTGAGCGGCTTTCTCCTTGAGCGCCTCGATCATTTCGGGGTCGCGCCCCAGCACCTGGAAGTGGAAGTGACCGAAAGCCTGCTGCTTTGGAATCTGGACGCGGCGGCGGATCTGCTCGGCGGACTTGGTGAGGCGGGGATCCACGTGGCCCTGGACGATTTCGGCACCGGCTACTGCAATCTGGCCTATCTCCAGAAACTGCCGATCACAACCGTGAAAATCGACCGCAGTTTTATCGGCGGCGTTGCGGAAGACGCCGGGTCCCGGGCCATCCTGGAGACGATCACCAAGCTGGCCCAGACCCTGAACCTCAACACCGTTGCCGAAGGGGTGGAAACGCCGGATCAGGTCGCTCTCTTGAAGGAATTGGGCTGCGACACGATCCAGGGCTACTTCGCCAGCGCTCCGCTCGGAGTTGATCAGTGCACGGCTTATCTTGCCCGACATGCCCGGATGAACGGGGCGAATGTCATGACCGGGACCCATTGAAGTCCGGAGTCATCTTACGGCCCCGGACCGGACACCATGGTCCGGTCCAGGGCCATGATTTGCGGACACAGCTTCCCTCAGACGTAATAGGCCGCCAGCGGAGCAAATCCGTTGAAGCCCACGGACGCATAGGTCGTGGTGTAGGCCCCGGTGGCGTGGATCTGAACCTTGTCGCCCACTTCCAGATCCAGAGGCATTTCATAGCCTGAGGCTTCGTAGAGGATATCGGCACTGTCACAGGTGGGGCCCGCAAGAATCACCGGGCCACTGGGCCGGCGATCATCCGTATCGCCCATGTCCGCGCTTTCACCGGTGCGGATGGGGTAGCGGATGGCCTCCCCTTCCGTCTCCGCGAGACCGCCGAACCGGCCGATATCCAGATAGACCCAGCGGGTGTCCTCTTCATAGGACTTGCGGGAGATCAGCACGACTTCCGACTGGAGAATGCCCGCGTCCCCGACCAGATACCGGCCCGGTTCGATCATCATGGCCGGAAGACGGTTGCCGAAATGCCGGGTCATGGCGGTCATCACGGAATGTCCGTAGTCATCCACACCGGCCACGGCGGTGCGGTAGGTGGCGGGCAGCCCGCCGCCCAGATTGACCAGGGCCAGAGTGACGCCACGGGTCTCCAGATCCCGGAACAACTGGGCCGTCATTTCCAGGGCCGCATCCCAGGCCTGGGTGTCGGTCTGCTGGGAACCCACATGGAAAGCAATGCCGTGGGCCACCAGACCCCGGTCATGGGCACTGAGCAGAAGGTCCCGGGCCATATCCGGCGCACAGCCGAATTTCCGGCTCAGGGGCCACTCGGCACCGCTGTTTTCCACCAGAATCCGGCACACCACCATGGCCTCGGGAGCATGGCGTTCCAGCTTGTCCAGTTCCGCTTCGCTGTCGAAGGTGAACAGGCGGATGCCCTTTTCGTAGGCATAGGCGATATCGCCCGCCTTCTTGATGGTGTTGCCGAAAGAAATCCGCTCCGGCTCGATACCCAGGGACAGGCACAAATCGACTTCCGCCCGACTGGCCACATCGAAAGACGCGCCGCGATCGGCCAGCAGACTGATGATTTCCCGGGCGGGATTGGCTTTCACCGCATAGAAAATCCGTGCCAGGGGCATGGCCGCTTCCAGACTGCGATGGCGTTCGGCCACCACATCCAGATCGACCACGAGGCAGGGGGTCGGCGGGTCCTTCTCACGCAGGAAGGCCTGAATTTTTTCCGTCATGGCAGTTCGCTCCCACCCCCGGTGCCGGACCAAGGCTCAAGGCCTCAAGCGCCGCTTCCGGGGCTCCATATCAGCAAGCAGCAAGGGCCCGGTCTCTTCCCCACCCCCTTCAGGCCAGGACAGAAACCGGACACTCAGATCCAGTAAGGTCGGAAATGACCCCGGCACCGGACATTTCAATCCGTACCGGGATAAACGGCGGGTCAGAACACGCCGCGTTTATGTTCCGCCACAGTCACGGTGCACGGACCGAAAGCCTCTTTGAGGACCGGAATGGTCAGGGCCGGCTGTGCATCCCCACACATGAAAACGTCGAACGCCGCATAATTGCGCTCAGGCCAGGTGTGGACACTGATATGGGACTCCGCGAGCACGGCAACGCCACTGACGCCACCACCATCGGAGAATTTATGGGTGTGAATATGGAGCAATGTCGCTCCAGCCCTTTCCACCGCCTTCACGAACGCTTTTTGAATGCGGTCTTCATCGTCAAGGCCCTGGGCATTCCACATATCGATGATCAAATGGTTGCCCGCGTAGCGCAGTCCATCCTTTTCAACGAAATAATCTTTGGGCGTTGACGTGTCGTCGTGCTGACCGAACGGATCGGCCTTTTGTCTTGCAGCTGTTTCCAGCTGGGTCGGCAATTCCGCAACACGCAGTTGCGGGGTCGGCACGGATCGAACCTCTGCTCGGGCGGAGACCGCCTCCGCTTCGGCTGCCACCGTGGCCTGGGACGTCATGGATGGCATGGTCGCCTCCTTTCCTCAAACCAACGGGACACCAAAGGGGGAGTTCCCCAATACTCTCACCCTGAGAGCATGGAAGGGGCGATATAGGGCATAGGGGCCGGACGTTTCAAGCCATAGCGAACCACACACGGACATTTTTTTTCCTAACTCGGCTCTTTTTTTGGAAAGGCCGCCCGGAGGTTCCCATTGCGGTCGCAATCCAGTCCCGGTGTTGCCGTCATGGACGAGGGCCCGGCCTAACTCTCACCGGCTTGGCCGTGCCCCACATGGGTGGCGAAAAGCTCCATGACGACACTCTGCATAAGGAGAATTTGCCGCTCCAGTTGTTCCATGGTGGTCAATCCCGCCGTGCGCAACATGCAGGCTTCCAGTGAGGCGGACAATCGTCCGGGTTTCGCCATTTCTCCGCCTGCCAGGGTCAGCACCTGCCCCAGCCCCTGGAACAGAAAGGCCGCCCCCACCAGGGCCGCCCCGTCCTTTTCCGGCAAAAGCCCCAGTGCAACCGCCCGCTCAAGGGCCCGCACCGTGTTCGTATGGAGAATGTCCGGGTGCCGGGGGGCATGGACGAGTTGAAGCGTCTGGGCGATGAACTCCACGTCAATCAGGCCACCACGGACACTTTTCAGTGACCAGGGATCCGTCGTGGGGGTCTCGGCGGTCATGCGTGCGCGCATATTCGCCGCGTCGGCCCGAATTTGAGGCGGGTCATAGGCCGCGTGGCCGTTTTTCACCGGCACCCGTGCGCAAAGAATGTCGTCAATCGCCTTACGGGCCCTGCGTCCGAGGGATACGTCCCCGGCAACCACCCGGGCCCGCGTCAGCGCCATGTGCTCCCAGGTCCAGGCTTCTTGCGCATGGTAGGCTTCGAACGCGGCAAGGCGGGTGGCCAGGGGCCCGGACCGTCCCGAGGGGCGCAGCCGCATATCCACCTCGTAAAGGTCACCGTCGGCGGTGGGCGCGGTCAGGGCGGCAATCAGTCTCTGGCTGTACCGGGTGAAATACTGGGAAGGATGAATCGGCACGTGTCCGTCCGACCGGAGCGCCCGGAGCGCCCGGAGCGCATCGCCGCCTTCAGCGCCCCCTTCTGCTGTCGCTCCTTCCTCGATGATCGGCCCTTCCCCGATCATCGCCCCTTCCAAGCCATCCCCGTAGTCATAGACAATGATCAGATCCAGATCCGAGGAGGCCATCATTTCCAGGCTGCCCAGCTTGCCCAGGGCCAGAACCGCGACGGCCCCGTCAGAGACCGTGCCATGGCGCTCCACCATGCGTGCCGCCACCGGCTCCATGAGCCGGCGGATCACGGACTGGGCCAGATAGGAATGGGCAGCCCCCGCCCCTGCCGCCCGGATGGTCCCGTTCAGGATCTGAACACCGATGCGGAAGCTGTGCTCCCGGGCGAACCGGCGGGTCCGGCTCAAAATCTCCTCGAAATCGGAGGTCTGGCTCAGGGACTCGCCCAGAGCCCCTTCCAGACGGCGGGGACCGGGCAGGCTGGTCACGAATCCCGGATCAAGCAGGGAATCGAGAACACCGGGATTGCGCGACAGGGTCTCGGCAAACCGGGGGGACATGCCCAGAATGTCCGCCAGAAGCTCCAGAAGATCCGGATTGGCCAGCATGAGGGAGAAGAGCTGCACCCCCGCCGGCAGCCCCTTCAGGAAGGAATCGAAACGCAGAAAGGCCGTATCCGGATCCGTTGTCGCCGCGAAGGACTCCAGCAGCACCGGCGTGATCTTGGTCAGCATGGCCCTTGCCCGGGCGGTCTTGGTCGCGCTCATGCGGCCATGGTGCCAGGCCCTGATCGCTCCGCACACGGCGGAAGGCTTGGTGAACCCCATGCCCCACAGGGTCTGGAGGGTTTCCGGATCGTCCTCGACGCCGGTGAATACGAGGCTTCCGGAGCGTTCCGACAGGGAGGGCTCGGATTCGAACAGGCCCGCATAGTGGTTCTTCACCCCCACCAGATGGGCCGTCAGCACCTTTCGGAAAACCTCGGAGTCCCGCCAGCCGCAAAAGGCGGCAATCCTCGCCACGCCCTCCTCATCCCGTGGCATGGTGTGGGTCTGTTCATCGGCCACCATTTGCAGCCGATGCTCCAGCACCCGGAGAAACGTATAGGATTGGCGCAGATCCTGGGCCACGTCGGAATCCACCATGCCCCGCGCCTCCAGGGCCTCCAGGGCGCCCACGGTGGTCGGCTCGCGCAGGGCCGGCACCCGGCCGCCCGCAATCAGTTGCTGGGTCTGGGCAAAAAATTCGATCTCCCGAATGCCTCCCCGGCCCAGCTTGATGTTGTGCCCTTCGATGGCGATGCCGTTCGCGCCCGCATGGGCGTTGATCTGGCGCTTGATGGCATGGATGTCTTCGATGGTCGCGTAATCGAGATATTTGCGCCAGACAAAGGGCCCCATCATGTCCTCGACCCGCTGGCAGGTACCCGGATCACCGGCGATGGACCGGGCCTTGATATAGGCCGCCCGTTCCCAGTTCTGGCCCAGGGCCTCGTAATACCGCTCAGCGGCGCTCAGGGAGACCGCGACGGGCATGATCCCCGGATCGGGCCGCAGACGCAGATCGACCCGGAACACATAGCCCTCCGGGGTCATGTCCTGGAGCATCCGCGCAAGCCCCTGGGTGATCTGGATCGCCGCCTTCTGGGCATCTTTTCCGTCCGGGACCGGAAGATGCTCCGGTTCGAAAAAGACCACCAGATCGATGTCGCTGGAGAAATTCAGTTCCCCCGCCCCGTGCTTGCCCATGGCAAGAACCGCCAGCCCGCAACCTTCCATGGGAATGTCCGGGTTCGGCAGGACCAGCCGTCCGCCCCTGTGGGCATCGGAAAGGTGCCAGGACAGGGCCGCCCGCACCGCCTCGTCGGCAAGCTGGCTCAAGGCAGCGGTGACCCGGGCCAAGGGCCAGACACCGGCCAGATCAGCCAGGGCAATGATCAGCACACCACGGGCCTTGGCCCGGCGCAGGACGGACATGGCCTCCCGGCTCGAGTTCGCTGCCGCCGCCTCGGCGCGCAGACCCACCACAAGGGCTTGCATGGCCACATCAGGGCGCATTGTCAGGATCTCTGCCACATGGTCCGGGTGGGACAGGATCAGGCGGGACAGATAAGGGCTGTTGCCCGCAATGGCGTCGAACAGGGGGCCGAAGGGGGCGGCTTCACACAATGACGCCAGATCAGGGGGGATCCGGGAGCGGATCCGCTCCATCGCCTCCAGATCCGATGGTATTGGCAGGGGGCCGTAAGTTCCTTGATCCGAAAGAAACACCAATGCCCCCGGATGCGGCTGCTCCGCCATGTGATCCGTCCCTGCTCCCATCCAGCCCGCTGGTATCCGCGGGCGCAGTTTCTCAGCCCCGATCGTCCTATCTCATGCCCGATCGTCTTGGCCCTTCCCCATGCTAATAGATCGGCCCGGAGATTTGCATCCCACTTGCGCCTTCCCCGATTGCAGATATCCGGGCCACACGCTCCACGGGGTCCCGTTCCCGCCGCACCCAAGGACAAACCCTCATTTCGCCGCAGTGGCCGTCAGGATCACCTGAAATCATCAATGGGACGTGGCCCCCGAAGGCCATGGCCAGGCCCAGGCCCAGGAACGGGAAAACCCGCACGGGGTCATACCCGTGCGGGTTTTTTGATCGAATCCGGCGCCGGCGGAACCACTGGCAGAGCCCTTGGCAGAGCCCATGTTCCGCTCAAAGAGCGATTGCCGGTCTCAGCAGCCGGCAGCGCGCTTGAGGTTCGTGGACGGCTTGAACCGCAAGCTGCGGGACGCCTTGATCTTGATCTCTTCGCCGGTGCGAGGATTACGGCCTTTACGGGCGGGACGCTTGGTCACGGAGAAGGTGCCGAAGGTGCCGATGGTGTATTTGCCGTCTTTCTTGGCCCGCTTGAGACCGGCTTCCACTTCAGCGAAAACCGCCTCGACCATCCGCTTGGCCTCGGCCTTGGGCATTCCGGTCTTGTCTGCAACGCGCGCGATGAATTCTGCCTTGCTCATTGTATCGTCCTCTCACGAACATTTGGTCATGAACAGTCGGGAGCGTTTGACGCCCCCTCTTTCCCCACCGCCGTTCCGTCCCGTTATGGCACAGACATTGGCCAGTACCGGTCCGGTTTCCGTCCCGGTTCGGAACGGTTATGCCGCATTATCCGGTCAATCGTCCGGGCTGCGATTCGACGTTCGAATCATCGTTAGCACACAAATCGTAGAGCCTTCACCAGTTTTGTGAATGAGGATGTCGATTTTCCGTGCCATGACTGGCCTTCCGGCCATGGGCAGACACAAAGACCAGTCCGGAAGGCGCCTTTTTGAAGGCGGCCTGCCCAAAAATGCTGGTCCCATCCGGGCAAAGCGCAACCGGGTCGCGAAGCTGTCCCATTTTGAGGCACAAGGACAATCCGTGTCCGGTCCATACGACCGCTGGTGCCCCCGGAGACGATTGATCCTGCCCCACCCGATCCCGCACCACCTGATCCCCAGTGCCGCATTCCCTGTGCCCAATCCCACGCGCCCGATCCGACGTGCTCCATCCCCCGTGCATGTTTACACTCGAGCCCAATTTGCGCGCCGCCCGGGATGTCCGGTTTTCTGTGAAATCGCACTACAGTCCGGGATCTGGCATACTGCTGGGGTGATGGCGGATGCAGCCCCCATGAAGCGCCGCGAAAGCCACAAAACGATTGAGTTCAGGGCCGGACGCCTTGGCGATACACCGGTCACGGGAGAAAGGGGACACCATGAGACTGTGCACATTCACCAGAGTGTCCGATGCCCGGGCACCGGGCGGCGCGGACCATCGCCTTGGCGTGATTTCAGAGAACGGTATTCAGGATGTCACCGGACTGATACCGGGTCTGGCGCCCCATGAAGCCGGCGACATGACCGCCTTTCTGGGCCTTGGACCGGCGGGTCTTGAGGCAGCGGCGAACGCCCGGGGACCGGTTCTGGCCCCCGAAGAGGTGGTCCTCGCCGCTCCCGTGCCCCGTCCCCGCAAGGCCATGGGCATCGGCCTGAACTATCTGGATCATATCAAGGAGACGGGCCGGGAACCGCCCGCCCACCAGATCTGGTTCAACAAGCAGACCACCTGCATCACCGGTCCGGGCGCGCCGATCCACATCCCCGCCGCCTCGGACATGGTCGATTACGAAGTGGAACTCGTGGCCGTGATCGGGCGCCGGTGCCGGCATATTCCCGCCGAACGCGCCCATGAGGTGATCGCCGGATATATGGTGGGCAATGACGTCAGCGTGCGGGACTGGCAGGGCCGTTCCCCCACCATGATCCTCGGCAAGTCCTTCGACACCCATGGCCCCACGGGTCCCTGGCTGGTCACCGCCGACGAGATTGCCGATCCCCAGGCCCTGACCCTGTCCGCCTGGGTCAATGACGAGCGGCGCCAGCATGCCAGCACCGGTGAGATGCTCTTTTCCATTGCCGAGCAGATCGCCCATCTCACCACGGTATTCACTCTGGAGCCCGGGGATCTTCTGTTCACCGGGACCCCCGCGGGTGTGGGCCTTGCGGCCAAGCCTCCGGCCTTCCTCAAGGCGGGTGATGTGGTCCGCCTGGAAATCGAAGGGATTGGCGTGCTGGAAAACCCGGTGGTGGCGGAAGACGCCTCGGCCACGACCGTTGGCCTGACCTGATGCCCGGCACGTCCCCGGCGGACGGTTCCATGAATGATCTCCCCACGCCAGAAGGTCTGCGCCGCATAGACGGTCTGCGTGCGATAGACGGTCTGCGTGCGATAGATGGGGGCCGGCCGGCCTCCGCCCTCGGACAATCCGCCTGGGTGCTTTACGAGAGCGCCCAGGGCCCGTTTTTCGTCACGCTCATTGTGGTGATCTTTCCGCCCTTCTTTGCCGAGGTCTTGGTGGGGGATGCCCGCCGGGGTCAGGAGTTATGGGGCTATATCATCGGCACGGCGGGGCTCACCGTGGCTTTGGTCTGTCCGTTCCTGGGGGCCCTGGCGGATTCCGCCGGACCCAGGAAACCGCCTCTGATCGCCAGTGTCTGTGTCGGCGCCCTGGCCATGTCCTGCCTCTGGTTTGCATCCCCAGCCATGGGCGGGGCGGTCCTGTTCGCCGGGGCCCTGATCGTGGTCAGCAGCATGAGCCTTGAGGCGGCGAGCGTCTTCCACAACGCGTTCCTGCCCTCCATCGCCTCCCAAGCCCGGGTGGGTCTGCTGAGCGGTGTGGGCTACGGCGTGTCCTATCTTGCCAGCATCATGACCTTGCTGATCTGGATGGGCCTGTTCGAATGGCCGGACATACCCGCGTTCGGCCTTGATGCGAGTGCCCATGAACCCGCCCGGATCATCGGCCCCCTGTGCGCCCTCTGGCTGCTGGCCTTTACCCTCCCCCTGCTGATTTTGACCCCGGACCGGGCGCGCACGGGCCGCAAGGGTCTGGAGGCCGTCAAGGATGGCCTTGCCACCTTGGGCCGCACCTTCCGGTCCCTCGGCCATTACCGCAACATCGCTGTCTTCATGCTGGCCCGGACGATCTACTACGACGGCATCCTGACCACGTTCTATTTCGTCGGCATCTATGCGGCTGGGGTTCTGGGCTGGCCGATCCAGGCCATCACCGCCTATGGCGCCGGTGCCCTGATCTTTTCGTCCCTGGGCGGACTGCTGGGCGGCCTGATCGACGATGCCATCGGGTCCCGGGCGACGATCCTCATAGCGGTGGGCCTGTTCACCCTGGGCCTGATCGGCCTTCTGGGCATGACGCCGGAGACCATCTATTACATCTCCATTTCGCCGGAAACCGCCGCGTCCCAGCTTCCACTGATCGGCGGGGTTCTGGCGGCGGCCGGGTTCAGTACCTTGCCCGATCAGGTCTTTGCCCTGACCGGGCTGTCCACGGCCACCCTTGCGGGACCGGCCCTGGCCTCGAGCCGAACCCTCCTGGCCCGGATTGCCCCGGCGGGGCAGTCGGCCCAGTTCTTCGGGTTGTTTACCCTGACAGGCAAGGCGACCGCGTTCAGTGCACCCTTCGCCATTGCCCTCCTGACCGCTGCCACCCAGTCCCAAAGGATCGGCCTGACGATCCTCCTGGTTTATCTCATTGTTGGCGGTTTGGGCATGATGCTGGTCCGGGAAGAACCCAGTGAGCCGCCGGAACCGGCAGCCCCTTAACGAAGCGCGTTGGGAGCGTGCGCATCCAGATCACCCAGACCCGGAAGGAAGAAACTCGCCCATGACCCGACCTGCACGCACCATCCTGGGCCGGATGTTCCTGGTCCTGCTTTTGCCTCTTCTCCAGGCCTGTGTGGCCCCCACGGACGGTTCCCTTTCCCGGACGGCTTCGGAGCCCCCAGTTGACCAGGGGGATCAGGCCATCCAGGCCCCCGGGAGCGCGGATGCTCCGCGCCTGCCCGCCAATCCGGTGGAACCGGTGCCCGTGTCCGGTCTGACCTTTGACGCCGTCGAGGGTGACGCAGAGAGCGCCAGTCCGCTTTCCTATGGGCAGAACCCTGCCATTGATGCCCTGGCCCCGCCGGAAGGCTCGGCCGCCTATCGAGGCTGGAGCGCCCTGGTGGCCGCAGGCGACAACGAAGCCGATGGCGGCGGTCTGACCTTGGCCTTCGACAATGCCCGCCAGGATGTCGCCGCGTCGTTCCTGCGCTGGGGCGTGGCCGCACGACATATGCGCCAGATGTCCGACATGCCCGACCAGTTCCCCGGTGAGCGGCTGAAGAAAGCCTCGGTGCGCCGGTTCCAGGAAGACCTCGCCCTCTTGAAAATGGGGACCGGCGAAGGCTGCCTGTTCTATCTCACGAGCCACGGGACCCGGGAGGGCATCCTCATGGGTGAGACCATTCTCAGCCCGCAAACCTTCTGGCAAGCGGTCTCCCTCCTGTGCGGGCGCCAACCGGTGATCGCGGTGATTTCCGCCTGTTTCTCAGGGGTGTTCATCAAACCGGAGTTCCGCCAGCCCAACCGCTACATCCTGACCGCCGCGCGGGAGGACCGGAATTCCTTCGGCTGCGGGGTCGATAATGTCTACCCCTATTTCGACACCTGTTTTCTGCAAACGGCGCGCACGGTTACCGATTGGGTGGCCCTTGGCGAAGGGGTCCAGGCCTGCGTGGCCGCCCGGGAGGCGCGGGAAAACATCAGCCGGCCGTCCGAACCCCAACTCCATATCGGCAATGAGATCCGCCCGGATCTGAGAGCGCTGCCCGTGGGCGATACCGTTCTGCGCCAAGCATCGGATCAGGACATTCGTCCGCTTCCAGAACAATGAAATCCGATGAACCGCGGGAGCGTGATCCGACAAGGGTGATAACGCAACGCCCCGCCGAGGGGCTGCGCACCAGGGGCGGCAAACGCCAGAGCCGGATCTGTTTGAACGGAAATTGCGTCAGCTGATGACAGGGAGGCACAGGGAGGCTTTCAGGCCCGGCGCCTTGCCGGTTTCCTGAACCTCGCTATCCGCCAGCACGAGGCGCCCCTCATGGAGACGGGCGACGGCGGACACAAGGCTCAGACCCAGGCCGCTCCCCGGCGTGTTCCGGCTTGCCTCAAGGCGCACGAAGCGGTTGAGCACCCGCGCCCGGTCCTTGGCGGGAATGCCCGGGCCGGTGTCGGACACCGCCAGTTCTACCATCGGCGCGCCGAACCGGCCCTTGTGCAGGGCCAGCCGGACCACACCGCCGGACTGGGTATATTTGATCGCGTTGTCCACCAGATTGGCCAGGGCCTGGGAGATCAGCTCCCGGTTCCCCCAAACCATCACGCCATGACCGGCATTATCATCGGAGGCGTCTGCGCCATCGGGTTCATCCAGTTCGAACTCGAAGCGAATATCCTCCGCCTCCGCCAGGGCTTCGTAGAGATCCGCGATATCCCGGGCCACATCGGCGGTATTGACCCGTTTCATGCTGTCCCGGGTGGATCCGGCCTCGACCTGGGCGATGCTGAGCAGGGCGTTGAAGGTGCCCAGAAGATGGTTGGCGTCCTCAATGGTCGCCTGGAGGGCCGCCCGGTAGTCGTCCACGCTGGCCGGGCGCATCAGGGTCACTTCAAGGCGGCTTCTGAGCCTGTTGAGGGGGGAGCGCAGGTCGTGGGCCACATTGTCCGTGACCTCCCGCATGCCGGTCATCAGACGCTCGATCTGCTCAAGCATGTTGTTCAGATTGCCGGCAAGCTGATCGATTTCGTCATTGCGGCCAGTCACCGGCACCCGGCGCTCGAACTGACCGTTCATGATATCCCGGCTGGTCCGGTTGATCGTGTCCAAGCGCAGATAAAGATTGCGGGACATCCAGACACCGGCGAAACCGCCGAGCAGGAGAAGCATCGCCACCATGATGAACATGCTGGCGTCGATCCGTTCAACAATGGCCTGCCGGCTGGAAATGTCCTTGCCCACCAGCAGAAAATGACCGGTGGCCAGGGCGTAGATGTGGGCGGTTGCCGGTCTGGGCGCTGCCCCTTCCCGTCCGCCGACCTCGTACATGAAATCGATCCGTTCCGGACCGCTTCTGACCCCCTTGGGCCATTCCTTCAGGTTGCCGGCGATACGGGTGTAGTCCGGACGGACCAGAAGATAGAGACTGTCCCCCTGGTTGCCGCTGCGAGCCTGAATGATGGTCTGGAGGCCGGAAAAGCCTTTGGTGCGGTTGGCCTCGGCCAGGCCGAGGACTTCCGCCTCGATAGTGTCTGCTGTCTGTTGGCCGATGAACGCGACCGTAGAAAACCGCACCAAGCCCAGTCCGGCGAACGAGATGCCGCCGAACAGGAGCATGTAGATCATCATCACACGAAATGTCGTCGTGCGGAGAAGTCTATAGAGCGGCACGGAGTGTGTATCCCGCGCCGCGCACCGTATGAAGGAGCGGTTGATCGAAATTCTTGTCGATCTTCGCGCGCAGGCGCGAGATATGCACATCGATCACATTGGTCTGCGGATCGAAGTGATACTCCCACACATTCTCCAGCAGCATGGTCCGGGTCACGACCTGACCGGCATGCTTCATGAGATACTCGAGCAGGCGGAATTCCCGGGGCTGAAGATCAATGACCTGATCGGCCCGGCGCACCTTGCGCTTGAGAATGTCAAGCTCCAGGTCGGCCACCGCATATTTGGTCTGAACTTCTTCCGGATTGCGCCGGCGGACCACCGCTTCCAGGCGGGCCAGCAGTTCCGCGAACGCATAGGGCTTGGCCAGGTAGTCGTCGCCACCAGCCTTGAGGCCTTCCACTCGGTTGTCCACGTCCCCCAGAGCACTGAGGAACAGAACCGGCGTGTCCCGGCTTTCAGCACGCAGAGTGGAAACAACGGTCACGCCGTCCAGCTCAGGCAGCATCCGGTCCACGACCAGAGCGTCATACTGACCGGTGCGCGCCATTTCGAGACCTTCAGCGCCATCTCCGGCGTGATCGACCGTATGGCCGCTCTCTTTCAGTCCTTTGACGATGTAGGCTGCCGCCTCGCGATCGTCTTCGATGACGAGAATCCGCATCTCCACCTTATCCCCCGACTGGTCGCCCGACCCTGTCTGGTCCTGCGATCCGGTCTTGCCCCCGTCAAATGCGTGAACGGCCATGGCCACCTTGGCATCATGGGACATGACCGTATCTGGAGATTTGGTGGTTGTCATGATTCGCAACAGGCTCCGTGCCAGTGGGACCGGCCCCTCCATGCCGCAAACCGGCGTTACATCTGACGCAGGTCTTGCCGACTGAAAAGGGATCCTGTCCCGGATCGCTTCGAGCGATTTGGTTTCAATGCAAGGCCCGGTATCACCATGACCCGGACCCCAGCCCCCACTATCCCAAGTCCCCGCAAAACCAAGTCCCCCCAAAACCAAAGAACCCAAAACCCAAAGACACGCAAAACACAA
>CAZLPU010000081.1:0-21285 GCA_964561475.1 uncultured Alphaproteobacteria bacterium | reverse complement strand
CGGCGCAGGGGCGCCGGGCCGCAGTCGCGGCCTTGGCGTGATCCGCCTCCGTCGGATCATGCTTTAGCGGGAAGGCTGGCGGGTTCGGTTGGCAGAGGCAAGGATCTGTCGATGTCCATGGGCGAAAGCGCTGAGCCGCGCCCTCTCGGTCTTGGGGAGGCGCCAGACCGTGCCGTGGCCCCGGCTGCCTGTCCGGCGGGTCAGATGCACACGGACGACACCGGGAACCAACTCCAGGAACGCCAGCGCGCCTGGGGGCACAAAGGGATCGCCCTCGAAAGTGTAGATCAGCGCATCCAGGCGGCGGATACCAAGAAGAGCGGCCACCTGGCGGTGCCGGTCGGCCAGGATCACCTCACACGCCATGGTGCCCAGGGCGGCGCAGTGAAGATTCTGCATCAATCGCCCGTGACAGGCGGGGGCGAAGGCGATAATCCGCCCGACCAGGTCCGGCCGCCGGGCCGCGAGAAGCAGGCTTGCCCAGGCGCCACAGGACTGGCCGGCAAGGACAAGACGCTCCCGGGGGACGCCGGCCCTGCGGTGCCCTTCCAGGAGCCGTTCGAGCCGTTCAAGCCGGACGGTCAGTTTGCGCCGGCCCGCGCCGGTCTCGATGTCCCAGCCCGGCGTCACATCATCATGGCACGCATAAACCACCGTCAATGGCCCGGACCCTGCCCGCCCTTCCGCCACCATTCCCGGCGGCCTCGCATCAGTGTGCGCCAAATGGGCGATGGCCGGAGGCACGCCGGGACACCGGTCCCGCAAATGGGGCTCCCGGCTGCCATGGGTCCAGACAAGGATGGTGCCCGGAGCGCCGCTGCCCCAGTCATGAGTCCATGGCCCAGCGATTGCCGGGTCCGCTGAACCGGTTCCACGGACGGTGCCGTGGGGCTGGGTGCATCCTCCCGTGAGCAGGCCCACGGCCAGCAGACATGACAGCACGCACAACACCGCCTGACGCGCCGGCGCCCGGTGCCTGTCCCCGAAAGCCTCCCCCAATCGTGCCCCCAATATGCCCGTGGCGGACCTGCGCCCAATTTCCGAACCGGCGCCCTTCCCCACACTTCGTAAAGTGTTAGGCGCCACCCTCCCAGGCGGACCGTTTCCTAAAAGACGCATGCCCGGCTTTTTGAACGCCGGTTATGGTTGCGTCTCGGGAAAACCCCTCGAATATCGCGCCTGTTGGTATAAGTATTATCCAGGTTCTTTTGCCGAACCGTGAACCGTCCCTCTCTCAAGACAAGTGGTCGTACAGGCGGATATGTTGGATCTGCTCAGCAAACCTTTTCAACAAGGTCGCGAAACCAGCGCTCCCGAGGGCGAGCGTCTTTACGCCATTGGAGACATTCATGGCCGGGTCGACCTGCTTGACCGGCTGATGGCCGGTATCGAGCGGGATATGCGCAGCTTCGACGGCGAGCGCATTCGCCTGATTTTCCTTGGGGATTATGTGGATCGGGGGCCCACCTCCCGGCAGACCGTCGACCGGCTGCTGGAGATCAAGAAGGCCTATCCCCATGTGCGGTTCATTATGGGTAACCACGAAGAGGCGCTGCTCAATTTCATCCACGATCCCAGCGGGGGCGAGGCTTGGCTCGATTTCGGCGGCGTGGAGACCCTGGACAGCTACGGCATTCCCCTGCCCACCCCCCGCTCCTCTCCCGCAGCCCTGGAAGCAGCACGGGATGCCCTGGAACAGGCCCTGCCGATCCGGCATCTGCGGTTCTTCGAAACCCTGTCCCTCAGCGTCTGTTATGGGGACTATTTCTTCGTCCATGCCGGTGTGCGGCCGGGGATTGCCCTTGATGCCCAGGACAGGGCCGATCTTCTCTGGATCCGGGATGAGTTCCTGACCGCCGACTGGGCGCCGGGCAAGGTCATCGTCCATGGGCACACGCCCGGGGAGCGTCCCCAACTGGCCCGCTGGCGCATCGGTGTTGACACCGGAGCCTATGCAACGGGCAGGCTCACCGCCGTCGTGCTGGAAGGCACAACCCGCCGGTTCCTCTCCACACGGAAGCGCTGATTTCGCCTTTCAATCCGTGCCGTGACCGACCGCGCTGCTCCACGCCCCTTCCCCGCAAGACATTCCGCCCATCCGCTGTTGAGTCGTTGGCCCGCTGGAGTCGTTGTCCCTTTGGAGCCATTGGCCCTTTGGAGTCATGGGGGAAAGGCATCAGGCTCCCATCGGTCGAGCGGTCGGCCGCACGCCATGCTCCCCACGCCCAACCTTCAATGGCGCAACTTTCAATGGCCCAACCTTCAATGGCCCCACCTTCAATAGCCGGGCAGGCGGTGACGCAGGGTCCGGTGTGCGCAGCGATCTTGGCACAAACAAAAACGGAGGCCCACGGCCTCCGTTTCAGCATTCCGATTGAGATTTTGGTCCATCCGCGCCCCTGATTGAGAAGCGAGGGATGGCTGATCAGCGCTGGAGCCGCAGGCTCAGGGTGATCGCGTGATCATCAAAGCGCTCGGAGTTGATGTCGGAGTCCCGGGACCGGTACTCGTAGCCGACATTGGCGCGGGCGCTGCGGTTGATCAGGTACTGGGTGGAGATGCCGCCGGTGTAGACATCGTCCTCACGGGTCGTGCCTTCAAAGTCACTGTTCGTGTAGGACGCGTCCGTGATCACCAGAATGTTGCGGCGCAGTTCGTAATCCACACCCACGCCGACGCTGGTATCCAGACGACCGGAGGCGATGTCCACATCACCGCCGTCGAAGACGTTAATGGTCGTGTCGGCCACGCTCCGGCTGGCATTGACCCGGGCGGTCAGAAGCGGGGTCGGATACCATTCCAGGTTCGCGCCGCCTGTGATGCCGCTCACATCGTCAATGTCGTTGGAGTGGTAGTTCTGTTCCAGATAACCGGCATAGACCTCACCAACAATCAGGTCACTGAGTTCCAGCTTGGCACCGCCGACGAGTTCGAAACCCTGGGAGTCCCGGTCGACGGCGTTCCGGTCCCGTCCATCGGAAAAGTCCCGCCAGTTGTGAATGCCCCGGATGAAGACGTTGTAGCCGGAGTCAGGGATCAGCTCATAACCCACTTCCGCAACGGCGCGGGTGACCTTGTGATCCCGGTCATTGTTGTTCAGTTCACAGTCCACGAAGCGCGGAGCGGCTTCGTTCGGATCCACATCCGAGGACAGGGGCAGCGGAAGCGCGCCGTTGTTGAGGGCGGTACACCCGACAGCGTCGATCACGTTGTCGTTGACCGGGGTGTTCTCGAAATTCACCACTTCGTACTCGCCGCCGACCGCATAGGAAATCCGGTTGATCTGGCCGTCAAAGCGGGAGCCGCCGCCGTAACGGTGGAACAGAATGTTTTCAGCGGTGATGGCTACGGAGTCCGGCTCACCCCGGGATTCAAACTGGCGGTCAATCCGACCGTAGGTGGACAGGGCATTGTTCACGCCGATATCGAGCCGGGACCGAACAGCGGCATCCGCTTCGGTGGTGTTTTCGGAGTCTTCGGAGAAAAAGTTCCGGGTCCGGGAGCCGACGGTCCCCACCAGGGCGTGCCGGGACCAGTTGCTGGCCAGGCTCACGCGGGGCGCGATGATGTAGAAACCGTCGCTATCAAGATCGCCTTCGGCCTGGAACACGTTGCTGTCGTAGCCGCCGCCCAGCTCCAGAGACGGGCGCAGTTCGAAACCGCCGACCCGGATCCCGGTGGGATCGTATTCGGGACGGGGACGGGTGCGCACGCCTGCATCACTCAGGGGCCGATTGAGAAAGGCGCTATCGCTCACGGTCTGAGCGGAAACGTCCTGCGCCGTAATGGCATAAACACCGGTAGAAACCGCTGCCACAACCAAGGCGCGCTGCATTGTCGTTACCATATCGACCCGGTACTCCTCGCGCTTAGATTTCACTACTCAACTTTTCACTGTCCAGACATGGCGGCGACCGACGCCCGGATCCGATCCCACAATCGCATTTTTGGCAGGCAGCCGCACTGGCAGTTGGGTCTGTCAGCGGGGTTTTTTCTGATTCGCCCAACCGTTGTTCTACCCTCAGATGCGCCGCAAAACGAGGGGACACCGCCTATTTGGCGGCCCTTGGCACAAAAGAGTTCATGGCAAAGTCCGGCAGAGCGGAGAAGCGGCGCCCCCAAAAAGGATCTCGTTCGCCAAGGGTCTTGTTGGCACTGAGAACTCCGGCAGCAGCTTGAGGGGAAGCCGGAGAGGCGGGTGTATCGTCCGATCCTGGAAAGACTTGCCAAGCGTGCCGTCGGAACCCTGCCCGTCCACATCACACCCTTGGAAACCCCCGCCTTGTATAATTTCCTAAAAAATTACGCAACGGCAAGCCTGCACCGGAGCCGGCTTTTCGAGGAATTTTATGATTCTTCCCGCCTGCGGTGTGCGCCATGGGCAACACTGACGGGATGACCCGCATCAGAACGGGACAAGGACGCGTAAACGGCAGGCACGTCTGACCTGGGATGGTCAGTTTCCGGACGTGCCTGCCTCAGACTTGCGCAGGGTGAGAGGCGCGGGATCAGAACAGGCGCTCGGGCACCCGGATCACGTCGCCGGGCATGATCAGGATCGCGGAGTCCGCTTCGACCGCGACTTCCTTTTCACTGATCTCCTTGCGGGTGATGAACACCCGGCGCCTATTGGCGCGGTAGGTGTAACCGCCGGCGGTGGACACAGCCTTCAGAATGGTCATGCCCGGTTCGAAAGGATACTGGCCCGCTTCCGTGACCTCACCGACGATGAAAAACGGACGGTAATTGATCACTTCCGCGTTGACCCGGGGGCTGATCAGGTAATCGCCGTCGTAACCTGCCTCGATGCGGTTTTCGAATTCCCGGACCGTGAGGTTGCTGGCCTCGATTTCGCCGATCAGGGGCACGGAGACATAGCCGGTGGCATCCACTTCAAACTCACCGGACAGATCCGGCTCGCCATAGACCGTGACCCGCACCCGGTCATTGGGGCCGAGGCGGTATTCGCTGATGGATGAGTCCTGAAGGGCCGCAAGAATTTCGTCGTCATCGGCCAGAGCCGTTCCGGCACCATGCACCGACATACCGAACAGCAGGGTCACCGCCAGAACCGCCATGGCCGCAATGCGGGGCACAAAAGCGAAAGCGGCCACTGTCTGGTCCAGCAGACACGCGCGTTTCCTGCTCGTCATTAGCTCCATCATCTCTTCCTTTCCCCGTTTTCACTAGTCCCGCCGCCGCCGGTCGGATCATCGTCCCGGGCAATCACACAAGGTCTGTTCCCGGATGCCCACGCCTGCCCCTGAAAAAGACAGGGATCAAGGCATTCTCCACGTCCAGACGCGAAATTCATGCCTGGGTCCCTGACGTTCGTCTGCGTCCACAGCATAGCCATGCCGTTCAAACCCTGGGGGGGTGTTCGCCCGGACGCCGCTCCCTGTCAACCGGCACACCACACCGGAATGGCGTGTTGGCCGGAGGCTTACAAAGTTTGGGTTGAACCCCGTCGCCGTTTGCCGCCTCACCAAAAGCCCGCCGGGTCTTCTGGCTTAAATTTAATCTTCAATCCCAGTGGCGTTTATGAGGCGATCCCTGGCCCGCCGGGCGGCGATCGGCAGAACGGCCATGGCTGACTGGGCGGAAGGTTCTTTCGCGCATTTAGTTTGTAATACAACCGTTGCCTTTGAGGCGTTGTCTTCCGGGGACGCCTCGGGTAGATCACAGCCACGTTTTTTGGTTACAGGCAGGATAGTGAGGGGAGACGAAATCCATGGGTGCAGCGCCAATCAAAAAGGTCGTGTTGCCGGTCGCAGGCCTGGGGACCCGTGTCCTCCCCGCCACCAAGAGCATCCCTAAAGAAATGCTGCCCGTGGTCGACCGCCCGCTGATCGACTATGCCATTGAAGAGGCCCGGGCCGCCGGGATCGACGAATTCATTTTCGTGACCGGCCGCAACAAGGAAGCCATCGAGAACTATTTCGACCACGCCTACGAACTCGATGAAACCCTTGAGAAGAAAAAGAAAACCAAGCAGATCGAGGCCATGGCCCACACGGTGCCCACGGCCGGCAACGCCATCTTCACCCGCCAGCAAAAGCCTCTGGGTCTGGGTCACGCCATCTGGTGCGCCCGCAAGATCGTCGGCAACGAGCCCTTCGCCATCAGCCTGCCGGACATGCTCGTGGACGCGGAGCCCTCCTGTTTCGCCCAGATGGTTGAGGCCTATAACAGTGTGGGCGGCGCCAACATCATCGCGGTGGAAGACGTGCCCCGGGAACACACAGACCGCTATGGCATCGTGGCCACCGGCGCCCAGCAGGGCAACATGGTGGAAATCACCGGCCTGGTGGAAAAGCCCAAGCCGGAAGAAGCCCCCTCCACCCTCGCCATTCTGGGCCGCTACATCCTGATGCCGGAGATCTTCCAGTATCTGGAAAGCCAGGGCCCGGGCGCCGGCAATGAGATCCAGCTCACCGATGCCATGGAGCGGATGATCGGCAACAGCCCCTTCTATGCCGCCAGTTATAAAGGCGTGACCTATGACTGCGGCGACAAGCTCGGCTATCTGGAAGCCAGCGTTGCCATGGGTCTGAAACATCCGGAGCTGGGCGACAAGTTCCGGGCTTCCCTCAACCGCTTTGTAGGCTGATGATTTCTGCCGGAGGCGGTGTTCGCCTCCGGCACCTCCCCGCTTTCCCGTCCGTTTCTGCTCTCCCTCCTCATTGGCCCGTCTGTCCCTGAACCATGCAGGCACCAGGATCGGTGGCACGTGACCGCCATGTCCCCCGCTCTCCCGGCAATCACCGGATCGGCCCCGGAGCCTTTGCCGCCAACCCGCTTCACGCAAGCCCGCCGGCCAGAAACACGGTCCTGGCCGAGGATCTGGAAAATGCATGGAGAGACAAGTGCCGAGGGTGGCTGATAGGGTACTTGTCCGGATCAGGGCCTGAGTCCGGCAAACCCCCGTCATGAAGCAGGGGGTCATCAGACGTGCGGGGCGGTCAGGACCGGCCAAAGAAACAGCCGGGAAACCCCTCTGGTACCAGGGCTTAAGCGCCTTTGGGATTGGGGCCTTGCCGCTTGCGTGCGGGCGTGCAATAAGGCCGCGTTTTCGAGGACCGCGCGCCTGGTGGGGGGCCAGCCACGAACGAGACCGGCTTGAACCGGTTTCTTGCATGCGGCGAGGAGAGACGCCTCCAAGGACTCATGCGCCCGGCGGTAGGGATACCGCTTGAAGGGCGCGTTCGCATTGGAACCAGGGCCCTGATGGGTGATGGCGGGCCGTGAGAGGCAGCCGGTCACAAGGCAGTACAGGGCAAACCGAGAGTGAGGATACGACATGCGCGTGGCGATGATCGGAACGGGGTATGTGGGCCTTGTGTCAGGGGCCTGTTTTTCGGATTTCGGTCACGACGTGATTTGTGTCGACAAGAACGCCGAGAAGATTGAAGACCTGAAAAACGGCGGCATCCCCATTTACGAACCGGGCCTCGACGCCCTGGTGGCGGACAACGTCAAAGCCGGTCGCCTGCGCTTCACCACGGATCTGCGCGAAGCAGTCCCGACCGCCGACGCGGTGTTCATTGCCGTGGGCACCCCGAGCCGCCGGGGAGACGGGTTCGCCGATCTCAGCTATGTCTTCGCCGCCGCCGAGGAAATCGCGGACAGCCTGAACGGCTATACGGTGGTGGTAAACAAATCCACAGTCCCCGTCGGCACGGGCCAGGAAGTCCACGATGTGATTTCCAAGCGCCGGTCAGACGCGGATTTCGACGTGGCCTCCAATCCTGAATTCCTCCGGGAAGGCTCCGCGATCGAGGATTTCATGCGCCCGGACCGGGTGGTGGTCGGCACCGACAGCGACCGGGCCCGGGCCCTGATGCGGGAGCTGTACCGGCCCCTTTATCTGCGCGAGACGCCCATGCTGTTCACCTCGCGCCAGACTTCGGAACTGATCAAATACGCCGCCAACGCCTTCCTGGCCACCAAGATCACCTTCATCAACGAGATGGCGGATCTGTGCGAACGGGTCGGCGCGGATGTGAAGGACGTGAGCAAGGGCATCGGCCTTGACGGGCGGATCGGCCGGAAATTCCTTCATGCGGGTCCTGGTTTCGGCGGATCCTGCTTCCCCAAGGACACGCTTGCCCTGGTGCGCACCGCCAAGGAAGCCGGCGCCCCCACCCGGATTGTTGAATCCGTTGTGGACGTGAACAATCAACGCAAGAAGGACATGGCCAAGAAGATCCTCAAGGCCGCCGGAGGTTCCGTGGCCGACAAGACCATCGCGGTTCTGGGCCTGACCTTCAAACCCAACACCGACGACATGCGCGAGGCCCCCAGCCTGGACATCATTCCGATCCTCCAGGAAGGCGGCGCCAAGATCCGCGCTTTCGACCCGGAAGGCATGGAAGAGGCGAAGAAACTTCTGGACGGGAACAATATCGAGTTCTGCGAAGACGCCTATGACACCATCCGGGAAAGCGATGTCGTCACCATCCTGACCGAATGGAACGAGTTCCGGGCCCTGGACCTGCCGCGCATCAAACAGCTCATGCGCCGTCCGGTGATGGTGGACCTGCGGAACATCTACAATTCCGAGGACGTGCGAGCCCAGGGCATCGACTATCACTGCGTCGGCCGCCCCTACCAGGCCCTCTCCCTGGACTGATTTTTTCTGGACCCGACAGTCTTAAGACTGACGGTCCGTATCCAACCAATGAGCCCGCCCGGCATCAGCACCGCGGCGGGCTTTATTCTGCGCTGAACCGGTTGAATGTTTGCTCTACCAGGCCATTGGCCACGGTCTCCCCTCCCTCTCCGGATCGCGGCTACTGAAAAATAGCGCAGATCGTGAGTAAAATGCCCGATCACTTCTTGACATGACAACGAGCGCCGTCATTCCTGTGGAGGGCTGAATGGATGACCGCTGCCCGTTAGAACTGAGGTGCACTGACGTTTATGGAAAGAAGAAAAATTGACTAAGGGTGTTTTCCATCATCGACCGGACTCAATTTATGATGATCAGCCGGATAGTCAGTACCAATTTCCCAAACGATACCTAAGAGTTGCTCACGACACGGTGGGTGACTGGATTTTGTACTATGAGCCCCAGAAGGTTAGGGGCCGCCCAGGCTACAAAGCTATTGCCAAGGTCAAGGACGTAATCCCTGACCCTCAAGACCCGAAAATGTACATTGCTGTAATTGAGCCGGGAAGTTATCTGCCGTTGGAGCATTTTGTACCCCGCGACGAATGTGGCACACCTCTCGAAACCTATCTTCGAGGACCTGATGGCACAGTCAATCGCGGCAAAATCCAATTAGCGATGCGCCGCCTTCCAGAAAGTGATTTCGCGCGGATCATTGCGCTGGGATATCCGGAGGAAACAGCAACCTTACCGCGCTTGGAAGAGAAATCACTTGCTGAGCCCGGGTTTGGCGAGACGCTTGAGCCATTTCTTCACGCCACAGAACGCATCATCATTGAGGAAACGATTAGCCGTAAGGTCCGCGATAGAGTCTTTCGACGCCACGTGCTGCAAGCGTATGAAAGCCGATGCGCGTTCACAGGACTAAACTTCGTAAATGGCGGCGGCAGAGCCGAGGTAGAAGCCGCTCATATAATGCCGGTGGCTGACAATGGGCCAGACATTGTCCAGAATGGCGTTGCCTTATCTGGCACCATCCACTGGATGTTTGACCGCGGATTGATTGGCCTAACAAATGAAGGTGCAATCATGGTCTCACGGCAAGTGAACAACCCTGATGATGTTTGGAAGCTCGTACACCCCGACCGAATGATGCGCCTTCCATCAAACCCGGAGTTGAGACCGCATCCCAGGTTCCTCGCATACCATCGCGATCATTGCTTTAAGTACTGACTTTTGCGGCTCAGTCGCAGTGTTTGTGTATCGCTCTGTGGGATCTTTAACGCCGATGCACATTCAGTCGCTTTGTACTGATTTTTATGCGCTGAACCGGTTGAAGGTGTCGCCGGTGAGGGCGAAGGCGACGAGGGTGCGGTTTTCCACGTCGCAGTGGCGGCGGTAGAAAGCGTGGGCGCGTTCGTTCGCCAGGGTGGCCGTGAGCCAGAGATAACCCCCGCCACCGTGCCGGATTGCCCGGGCGGCGCCAGCCAGAAGAGCCTCCCCGATGCCCTGGCCCCGGGCCTCTTCCGTGACCACAAGATCCGTGACATGGCCGCCTCGGGCGGCATAGGCGGACTCGTAGCCGAAATGCCAGAGCACGAGGCCGAGAAGCCTGCCTCCCTGCCCCTCCGCCACGAGATTGCTCAAGGGCGCATCAGGGGCACAGACATCCCGAAGCGCGACCGCCTCGGTGAAGTGCTCCGTCGGGTCCCCTTCATGCCGGGACAACTCCTGGATCAGCCGCGCCACCTCAGCTGCGTCCTGGGGCTCGGACCGGCGAATGGTCCACCCCCGCCCGTCTTTCTGGCCCATAGGGATCTCCTTTCGGTATGACGATGCAGTGCCCTTGAGTGCTGATTTTACAAGATTTCGGGGCGAAAACCCGCGCTCACTTTTCCGGAAAGCGCGCCACCACCGTGAAGACCAATCGGTTCAATCACCAAACACCGGATCCGGATTACTGGCGGGCAGCCGGTCAGCGGTCGAGTCCAGGCTGGTGCCGTGGGGGCTCGGGGCTGCGGCATCGGGCAGGGCATCCTGTCCAACGGGCTGGAAGGCGGGATTACCCATCAGGGTGCGGATTTCCTCAAGGCTCAAGTCCTGGAAGGCGGGGCCCAGGGCGGCCCGCACCGCCTCTTCCCGGGAGACAAAGGTGGTGCCGTCCTCCTGCCTGGCACCACCGGCCACGGATCCGGGCAGGATCCAGTCATCCTCATCGGGACATTCCACGGGCCGGTCAAACAGGTTCGGGTCGATGGTCCGGCATTGGAGCGCCCATAGACCCCTCATGGCCCCCATGACCGAAAGGGCGTCCGGCTGATCCGCCTCACCCTCGGATGGGGCGGGTGCGGATGGTTCCTGGACTGACACCGGGGCATCGGACGGTTGAGCTGGATCAACGGCGGGCCGGTCAGCGGGTGCCGGATCAGGAGGTGCCGTGGCAGGCTCAGGCGGTTCCATGGGGTCCGGTACCGGAGGGTCGGAAAGATCCGGTTCCGGCGCTGATTGGGGGGGAGGACCCGTTTGGGGTGAAGGAACCGGTTGGGGGGGTGGCAAGGTCACCAATTCCACCGCCATGGCCTCCTCTTGGGCCACAGGAAGGGGGTTCGGTCCCCGGGAGGCGAGAACCGCCACAAGGACAAGACCATGCCCGGCAACGGCAATCAGCACCGCCGCCGGACCGAGCCTGGACCCCGGACGGCGGAGGCGGCGTTTCCCCCGGCCCGCGCTTCTTACAGGTTGGGGCCTTAAAGGTTGAGACCTTATGGGCTGGGCCTTCATAGGTTGCAGCCTGGCCTTCGGGTCGGGACTGGGCGGGCACACGGGCTCCGGCGGTGATGCCCGTTCCCGCACCGTTGCACGGGGCTTGCCCCAGCCGAGGCTGATGGCGCCTTTACTTTTCGCGCTTGCCGGGCTTTTCAGGCTGGCCGGGCTGTCCTTTCTGTTTGGTGCGTCACTCAACCCTGAAGCCCTGGAAAATCTGGATGGAGAAGGAAAACTCCGGATCGGGAAGAATATCTATCCCTTGGCGAAGGCCGTTTCATGATGCCGCGCTGCGCCCGCAGCATCCGTCGGGGCCGCTGCGCCAGCACCCTGATACCCCAGCCCTGATCCACACCCTTTGCGTTTGGCCCGTTCCGTTTGGCCCCTTGCGTCTGGCCCCTTGCGTTTGGCCCCTTGCGTTTGGCCCCTTGCGTTTGGCCCCTTGCGTTTGGAATGAACCATATTCAGGATTTCACATAGACGGCCCATGCACGGGTCAGTAAGCTTTTTGCAAACACCAAAGCCTGACGAAGACACCTGGGCCAAGGCAAGGTGCCACGCCCAGGACACTGTGTATCCCCGGACAACACGCGGCAATAAACAGTCTCAGGCGCAAGGGAAAGCGGCTAATGTACTCCACGCCCCTGCTAGGGAAAGCTTCCACGATTCTTGAAGACGCAGCGTTAAGGGGTCTGCGGCTGACCACGGCGGAGTCTTGCACCGGCGGTCTGATCGCCGGGCTTCTCACGGAAGTGCCCGGCGCCTCGGTCGTGTTCGATACGGGCCTTGTGGCCTATTCCAACGACACCAAAATGACCATGCTTGGTGTGCCCAGGGCCACCATCGAGAGCGCCGGGGCGGTCAGCCGGGAAACCGCTCTGGCCATGGCCACGGGTGCCTTGTCCCTGGCCGGTGCCCAGGTCTCCGTCGCGGTAACAGGTGTGGCCGGTCCGTCCGGGGGAACGCCGGACAAGCCCGTTGGCCTTGTCCATATCGCCGTGGCCTCGACGGACAACCGGACCATGCACAAGGAAAAGCGTTACGGGGACATCGGGCGCAGCGCCGTGCGCATGCGCACCGTGGCCGACGCTCTGGAACTAATGCACACCATCATCTGCACCATTCCTGGCCAACCCCGGAAGTAACCCCCCAAACCCGACCCGCGGCGTCCTTGCCGATCAGCGGCTCACCCCAGACGGGGCGCACCACGGGGCGCACCATAAAGCTGGTGGGCCCGGGTATCGAAGGCGGACACCATGCGCCGCACCGCTTCGGAAAACACGGCGCTAATCAGAAGTTGCAGGGCCCGGGAGCGGAACTCGAAATCGATCCAGAAATCCACGGTGCAGGTGCCGTCCGTGTTTTCCTCGAACAGCCAACGGTTTTCCAGATAGCGGAACGGGCCATCAAGATAGTCGATATCGATGCGCCGCCGCGCCGGATCACTGATCACCCGGCTCTTGAAGGTCTCCTGGAACATCTTGAAGCGCACACTCAGGTCGGCCACGACCACATCCCGCCCCTCGTCATCCCGGGTACGCTCGCGCACCCGCACGGCGGAACACCAGGGCAGGAATTCCGGGTAGCGCTCCACATCCGCCACGAGGTCGAAAATCTTGTCCGGCGGATAAGGCAGGCGGCGGCGCTGGGTGTGGGTGGTCATTTGCGGTTTGCTCCCGATCCGTTGGCGCCTGAGCCATTCCCCGACCCGTTCAAACTGCCCGCGACCTGGGCCTCCCGCGCGGCGCGCAGCCGGGCGAAATCCTCATCGGCGTGGTAGGAGGACCGGGTCAACGGACTGGCGGACACCAGCAGAAAGCCCTTGGCGTAGGCAATGGTCTCGTAGCCCTTGAACGCATCCGGGGTGATGAATTCCATCACCGGATGGTGCTTCCGGGTGGGCTGGAGATATTGACCGATGGTCAGGAAATCCACCTCCGCCGAACGCAGGTCGTCCATCACCTGCATGACCTCTTCCCGGCTCTCACCAAGACCCACCATCAAGCCGGATTTGGTGAACATGGTGGGGTCGAGCCGCTTCACTTCGTCAAGCAGGCGGATGGAGTGGTAATAGCGGGCGCCGGGCCGCACGGGGAGGTAAAGGCGCGGCACGGTCTCCAGATTGTGGTTGAACACATCCGGGCGTGCCTCGACCACCTGCTCCAGGGCTCCCGGCTTGCGCAGGAAATCCGGTGTCAGCACTTCGATGGTGGTGCCGGGATTTTCCGCCCGGATGGAGCGAATCACCTGGGCGAAATGGGCCGCTCCGCCATCATCCAGGTCGTCCCGGTCCACGCTGGTGATCACTACATGCTTCAGGCCAAGCTGGCTGACGGCGTTGGCCACATTGGCGGGCTCTTCCGAATCGAGCGGCAGGGGCAGACCCGTACGGACATTGCAGAAGGCACAGGCCCGGGTGCAGATCTCGCCCATGATCATCATGGTGGCGTGACGCTTGTCCCAGCATTCCCCGATATTCGGGCAGCCGGCTTCCTCGCACACCGTGACCAGATTGTTGTCCCGCACCACCTTGCGGGTCTCCGCATAGGTCTTGCCCATGGGGGCCTTGACCCGGAGCCAGTCCGGCTTGCGCTGGACCGGGCTTTCCGGATTGGCCTGTTTTTCCGGGTGCCGGGGCGGCGCTTCTCCGGCTCTGTTTGCGCCAGATCCCTCCGCGCCGGATCCGTCTCCAGATCCTTTGGGCTTTTTGGGCGGCTGGTTCACCGTGTCCAGGATCGTGACCATGACAGTCTCCTCATCAAGAAGGGCCGACCATGGGAGGCGCCGGCATGCCCCGTCAAGGCGTTGAGCCGTCGCCCTCCCCATGCGCTCCCCACCCTGCGCTTGGTTGACGCCGGAGCAGCCGACGGCATCAGGCCGGGCAGCTTCGTTTCGATTGAGACCCGTGCGATTCGCGGTGTGCCGCCATGCAGGTGTCCCGGATTTCAGGCGATGCAGTGATTGGGGGCACTGAACGGGCGCAGGATTTGGTGAGCGCTCCCGTTGAATATAGGGACGGTTCGGAGCCTGACGCGGGTTTTCAGCCCCCAGGGCCAGCGACACTGTGCCATTTGCAAACATCGTGGCACCAAGCCCACAGGGCGTTCCCAAAAATCAAGCTAAAAAATTTTTCGCGTTGACCGTGACATTGGCGACACAATGGGTTTCTATAGGGTCAACGCTGCCACGCACACAGGGGTCGAGGGGGCCCGGGCAGTGGGACCCAAAGCAGAAGAGCCTGACAAGGGCATAACCGAAGGGATTGGGATACCGTGCTGGACACAACATTTCTTCCGGACTCTATTTTGGTCGTGAGTGCATCCGTTTGGCTGTGCGTGATGGTTCTTCTGGTCGCGCTGACCTGGAGCATCAGCAAAGGCCTGACCTGGGTCTTTCTCATCGTGGGGGTCACCGTGCCGTTGGCACTGGTCTACAACGGGCCCCATGCCATTGCCGGACCCTGCAGTGACAAGGTGGTGATGAGCGGGCTGACCACCAACGCCCACTACCGGTTCGAAATCGTCGAGACCACCTGCTCCAATGGTGCCGATCAGCAGTTCGCGGTCAAGATGGGCCGAAACGATGATCTGGGCATGCTTCACACCGTCTTCCAGAGCGATGGCACCCACCGCCCGGCAGCCGTCCGCCAGAACGACGATCACGAATTCATGGTGGTGATGAGCCCGGACCCGCGCAAGGGCAACGCTTTCGCCGCCGTTCATCCGGTCACCGTTCGCCTGGACCCGCTGACCGGCCAGGCCCGCGACCCCCTGGACTTCCGCCAGGAAAACCGCGTCACGTCCTCCTGATTTGAACAGGTTCCAAAGCGGGTTCCCGTCCTTGATGGGAACCCGTTTTTGTATGCGTTTCGTTTTGGTATCTTCCGAGGTCTGTTTCTCTGGCCTCTGACGACAGCATTGTGCGCTGGCAGTGTTGTTTCCGTTTTACCGCATTCCTGCGCCTTTGATTGAAATACCCCCGACCCTGTTCATATCGGGGCGATTGGTTGTCCTTATCCTCACCTCCATCGTTCATTGGATGAGGAGGCCATAAGGGCAAGAATGCACATACCGAAACCAAGCGATTTTCTGAACGCGATCCGCGTGACCAACGAGCCAACGGACTCCCTGTTCGTGCTGGTGTGCTTTTACCTCGTCAATCTGGGCGATGATGTCACCTGGGAAGAAACGGAAACCCGTGGCTACATCCCATTCAAGTACAAGGACGCCAGCTCGCAGCGTCAAAATTTCGCTGCGGCTCGGATCGCTGCCCAAAAGAACGCGGTGATCCTGGAAGTGAAACTGGATCAAAAGACGATCGACACATCACCGTCTTTTGTCGTGCCGGCCGGTGAAAAGCATGATCGGCCGGATCACCATTTTGAGCTTGTGATCGACGGCCTTGATACCTTCGAGAAGGCCCTGCCTTACATCCGGCACAGCTATAATCTGCGGTGAGATGTCCGTTCCCGGTGTATCGGGAAAATGGGCGGGCGCGGGCCTTTTGCCTCAGCCCGCCCTGCCCTTTTGATCAGATGTGGAGGGCGCGGCCGTAGGCGTCCAGGACGCTTTCGTGCATCATTTCCGACAGGGTCGGATGTGGGAAGACGGTCTCCATGAGTTCGGCTTCCGTGGTCTCCAAGGTCTTGGCCACGGCGTATCCCTGGATCAGTTCCGTGACTTCCGCACCGATCATATGGGCGCCCAGAAGTTCGCCGGTCTTGGCATCGAACACCGTCTTCACAAGACCTTCCGGCTCACCCAGGGCGATGGCCTTGCCGTTGCCCATGTAAGGGAAGCGGCCCACACGGACCTCATGGCCCTGTTCCTTGGCCTTGGCTTCGGTCAGGCCCACGCTGGCCACCTGGGGCATGCAATAGGTGCAGCCCGGAATACCGCTGGTGTCCAGGGGATGAACCGCCATGCCGGCGATATGCTCTGCCACCATGGTCCCTTCATGGGAGGCCTTGTGGGCCAGCCAGGGCGGCCCCACAAGGTCGCCGATGGCATAGACGCCGGGCACACCGGTCTCGCCATAGGCGTTGATGACCACATGACCCCGGTCCACCTGGATGCCGTTTTCCTCCAGACCCAGATGTTCCGTATTACCCACGATGCCGACCGCCAGGATCACCCGGTCCACCTCGATGCTGGACGTGGATCCGTCCTTGGCCTTCACAGTGGCGGTGGCGGTCTCGCCGGATTTTTCAACGCCGGTGACGGACGTTTCCGTGTGGATCTTGATGCCCTGGCGCTCAAAGGCCTTGCGGGCGAATGCGGAGATTTCCGCGTCTTCCACGGGCAGGATCCGGTCCATCACCTCGACCACGGTCACCTCCGCGCCCATGGTCCGGTAGAAACTGGCAAATTCAATCCCGATCGCTCCGGAGCCAATCACCAGCAACCGCTTGGGCATGGTGGGCGGCACCATGGCGTCCTTGTAGGTCCAGATCAGCTTCCCGTCCGGCTCGATGCCGGGCAGGGCGCGAGCCCGGGCGCCCGTGGCCAGAATGACATTCTTGGCCCCGTAAACCGCATCCCGTCCGTCCATGCTGACAGCGACCTGCCCCGGCTTCAACAACCGGCCCTGGCCGCCAATGACGGTGATCTTGTTCTTTTTCATCAGAAAGCGGACGCCGTCGGACAGACGCTTGGCGATGCCACGGGACCGCTTGACCACCTTTTCCAGATCAAAGCGGATGTCGGAGGCGGAAAATCCGTACTCGTCCAGATGATTGAGGATATGGAAGACTTCCGAGGAGCGCAGCAGAGCCTTGGTGGGAATACAGCCCCAGTTGAGGCAGATCCCGCCCAGATGCTCCCGCTCCACCACCGCCACGCTCTGGCCAAGCTGGGCGCAGCGGATGGCGGCCACATAGCCCCCGGGTCCCGACCCGATCACGATGGTATCAAAACTGCTCTCAGGCTGGCTGTCAGCCATGACGGCGCCCCTCCTGTCCCAACAAATTCCAAAGGTTCCCGTGCGGACGATCCTGGCCGGTGCCTGGGACCGGACCGTCAACTCCAAACGAATCCATACGATCCACACACAGTATAAAAAGCCCGAACCGCCTGTCCGGCTCGATCAGCCCGACACCAATCAGGCCAGCCCCAATCAGGCAAGCATCGTGGCCGGATCTTCCATGAAGCCCTTGAAGACCTGGAGGAAGCGGGCGCCCACGGCTCCGTCCACGACCCGGTGGTCGCAGGACAGGGTGCAGGTCATGACCGTGGCAACACCAAGCTGACCGTCAGACTTGATCACCGGGCGCGGTTCCCCGGCCCCCACGGCCAGGATTGCCGCATGGGGCGGATTGATCACCGCGGTGAAATGCTTGATGCCGAACATGCCCAGATTGGAAATGGAGAAACTGCCGCCCTCGTAATCCTCCGGCTTCAGTTTCTTGTTCCGGGCGCGCTCCGCCAGATCCTTGGCTTCCCGGGCAATCTGCACAAGACCCTTGGTCTCCGCCTTGAAGATGATCGGGGTGATGAGCCCACCTTCGATGGCAACGGCAACGCCCACATCCGCATGGGCATGGTGGAAGAGCTTGTCTCCGCCCCAGGAGGTATTCACTTCCGGGACAGCGATCAGGGCCATGGCGGCGGCGCGGATTACGAAGTCGTTCACGGAGATCTTGATGCCGTCGGAGGCCTTGGCCGCGCGGTCGTTGATGGTCTTACGGACCCGGAGCAGTTCATCAAGGGTGCAGTCGATGGTCAGGTAGTAATGGGGCACATCCCGCTTGGCGTCGGTCAACCGGCGCGCGATGGTCTTGCGCATGTTGGACAGTTTCACGTCCTCGCCCTCACCGGTGAAGGCCACGGGTTGGGCCGGCGCGGAGGGCGCAGCCTGCGGGGCTTGCGCAGCGGGCTGAGCTGCGGAAGGCTGAGTACCCTGCCCTTGGGCGGCGGGAGCCTCGGACTGCTGGCGCATGGGAATGATGTCCGCGCTCTGACGGTTGCCGCCCTGGGCCAGGGCCGCATCCACATCCCGCTTGATCACCCGGCCATTAGGGCCGGACCCGGCAAGACCGCCGAGATCGAGATTGGCCTGGGCGGCGAGGCGCCGGGCCAGGGGGCTTGCGGACACCCGCGCGCCGTCGCCGGACCGGGGCGCAGCCGGTGTTTGTGCGGGTGCTGAGGATTGGGCGGACGGCGCCTGTTGCTTGGCCACCGGCGCAGCGGCGTCGGTGCCGTTTGCGGCGGCCCGTTGAGGCTCGCTGGCCACAGATTCGGCGGCAGGTTCCTGGGCGGGAGCGGCAGCGGCGTCATCCGCGCTTTCCCCTTCTTCCAGGATGATCAGGATCGGGGTGTTCACCTTGATCCCGTCGGTGCCCTCATCCACGAGAAGCTGGTGAACCGTGCCCTCATCCACGGCTTCCACTTCCATGGTGGCCTTGTCGGTTTCGATTTCGGCAATGATGTCGCCGGCGGAGACAGTGTCACCCACCTTCACATGCCATTTGGCAAGGGTGCCTTCTTCCATGGTCGGCGACAGGGCGGGCATCAGGACGGAGGTCGGCATGTCAATGATCCTGTTAAGCGTCCGTTCTGGAATAATCCGGTGTGGATCAGGTTCCTGGTTTCATGAGGTCCGGGATGTTCCGGCCCCGGCGGATCCATCCGCCTGGGAGCCGGACAGTCCGTGTTCAGCTTTTGTAGGTGACGGCCTTGACCGCCTCCACCACTTTCCTGCTGTCCGGGAGCGCGAGGCGCTCCAGATTGGCCGCATAGGGCAAGGGCACGTCTTCCGCCGTGACCCGCAGAACCGGGGCATCCAGATGATCGAATGCCCGTTCCATCAGGGAGGCGGAGATTTCCGCGCCGATGCCGCAGATGGGCCAGCCTTCTTCGACGGTGACACAGCGGTTGGTCTTGATCAGGGACGTGATCACCGTGTCGATATCCAGGGGCCGGAGGGAGCGCAGATTGATCACTTCCGCCTCGATCCCTTCCCCGCTCAAGGCCTGGGCCGCCTCAAGGGCGTGTTCCATGCCCCGGCTGTGGGAGACGATGGTGACATCCGTCCCTGCCCTGACGACGGCGGCCTTACCGATGGGCAGAACGAAATCGTCTATCTGGGGTACATCGAAACTTTTGCCGTAAAGCAGTTCATGTTCCAGGAAGACCACCGGGTTGGGGTCCCGGATGGCTGCCTTGAGCAGGCCCTTGGCATCGGCGGCGCTCCAGGGTGCGACCACTTTCAGGCCGGGGACATGGGCGTACCAGCCGGAGTAATCCTGGCTGTGCTGGGCCGCGACCCGTGAAGCGGCCCCATTGGGACCCCGGAAGACAATGGGACAGCCCATCTGCCCGCCGGCCATGTACAAGGTCTTGGCGGCGGAATTGATCAGATGGTCAATGGCCTGCATGGCGAAGTTGAAGGTCATGAACTCGACAATGGGACGCAGACCGCCAAAGGCCGCGCCCACACCCAGACCGGCAAAGCCGTGCTCCGTGATCGGTGTATCCACGACCCGCCGGTCGCCGAATTCTTCGAGAAGGCCCTGGGTGACCTTATAGGCGCCTTCGTAATAGGCCACTTCCTCGCCCATGAGGAACACCGTGTCGTCCCGGCGCATTTCCTCGGCCATGGCGTCGCGCAGGGCTTCCCGGACCGACTGGGACACCATCTTGGTGCCCTCGGGAATTTCCGGCTCCACCAGTAGGGCAACATCCTTTGCCTCGACCCGTGCGCCTTCACCATAGGCCGCGCCGTCCTTGCCGGAGGCGGGTTCCCTGGCCGGCGGGCGGGCCTGTTCGGATTTGGGGGCGGATGGGGCCGCCGGTTCCCGCTCGGCGCGGGGTTCGGGCCCTGGGGCATTTTCCGGGGCTGCCTGGGGCCTGGCGGGTGGCTCAGGCTCGGCTTGCCGGGCGGGTTCCGGCTCTCTTTGAGGTGCGGCGGCGGCCTGGTTCCCAGCCTGGTTCCCGGTTGAGCCCGATCCGGGATGGGCAGCGGGCGCCACGGTGCCGTCTGTCCCGTTGGCCAGGCCTTCCGTCTCCAAATCCTCGAAATCCTCGCCTTCCTCGATCAGGATGGCGATGACGGAGTTGACCTTCACCCCATCGGTCCCTTCGGGAATAAGGATCTTGCCGATCACACCCTCATCGACCGCTTCCACTTCCATGGTGGCCTTGTCGGTCTCGATCTCGGCGATCAGGTCACCGGGGACGATGGTATCGCCTTCCTGGACCAGCCATTTGGCGAGTGTGCCCTCTTCCATGGTGGGGGAAAGTGCGGGCATCAGGATCTCAATGGACATCGGAACCTCTTTGGGGGGAACCTCGTTGGGGCGACCCTCGTTCGCGGCACCTCCGGGGGGGGCCTGCTGGCGGCAACATTTCAAGATCTGGTGGGGCGGTATCAGCTCGCCACCAGGACATCCGTGTACAGTTCTTCCGGATCCGGTTCCGGGCTGGTCTGAGCGAAATCCGCTGAATCGACCACCTGACCGCGAATGTCCTTTTCGATTTCCTTGAGCTGTGCCTCATCGGCCCAGCCTTCCTTCAAGAGGCGCTTACGGACCATCTCGATGGGGTCGTGGTGCTCGCGGAATTCCTGGACTTCTTCCCGGGTGCGGTATTTCGCCGGGTCGGACATGGAATGGCCCCGGTAGCGATAGGTCTTCATCTCAAGGATGATCGGCCCGTTGCCTTCCCGGGCGTAGGCTGCGGCTTCGCGCCCCGCGTCCCTGACCGCCAGCACGTCCATGCCGTCAACCTCATGACCGGGAATGTTGAAGCTGGCGCCCCGGCGGCACAGATGGGTCTCGGAGGACGAGCGCGCCACGCTGGTGCCCATGGCATACTGATTGTTCTCGATGACTTAGACGGCGGGCAGTTTCCAAAGGGCCGCCATGTTGAAGGCCTCGAAGACCTGGCCCTGGTTGGCCGCCCCGTCGCCGAAAT
>CAZLPU010000080.1:0-22468 GCA_964561475.1 uncultured Alphaproteobacteria bacterium | reverse complement strand
GAGGATACTCTCTTTGCGGATGACCGGGCTGGGCAGGCTGCCCAGATGGCCCGGATAGCCCAGACTGTTCTGTGGTATCGCCGCCAAAGCCGTCCGCATCCGGATCACCAGCCAGGGCGGAGGGAGCGGTCTCCTCGCTCATGCCGGGCAGGGGCGCATGAAAATCGCGGGCAGCCTGGGATTGACCCGGAGACAGAAATCCGCCGGCGGAGGGGCTCAAATGGGACGGTCGGGCCGGGGGGGAGGCGGCGGAATATGCGGACCGGCCCGGGCGGAAGGCGGCGGCCATGCCGTCGGCCACGCTGGTGGAGGCCCGGTGACCTGCCTGGGCCAGGGCCGCGCCGATCCCGCCGATCACCAGGGAGCGCACCAGGGCCGGTGCCCGGAAGCGCACATCATGCTTGGCCGGGTGGACATTCACATCGACGCAATGGGGCGGGCAGGAAATGAACAGGGCCGCCACAGCATGCCGGTCCCGGGCCAGGAAGTCCGCATAGGCCGCCCTCAACGCCCCGAGGATCATCCGGTCCCGGATGGGTCGGCGGTTGACGAACAGGAACTGCATCTGGGCCGTGGCCCGGTGGAAGGTGGGCAGGCCCGCCAGCCCCCCCAGATGAAGATCCTCCCGGCCCGCCTCCACGGGCACGCCATTGGCGGCAAAATCCGCCCCCAGAAGATCACCGATCCGCTTTTTGAGGGCACCCGGCCCCCCGCCGGAGATCGCGCCGGCCTCGCCGGTGGCGGCTTCAACGGCAAAGACCAGCCGGCCCTGGTGGCGCAGGCTGAAGGCCACGCCGGGTTCGGCCATGGCGAGGCGGCGCAGCACATCGGAAATGGCGGCGATTTCCGCCCGGTCCGATTTCAGGAATTTGAGCCGCGCCGGTGTGGCATAGAACAGGTCCCGCACCTCGATCCGGGTGCCGTGGCCCCCATCCCCAAGACGCATGGGCGCGGGCTCAGGCTCCTGAACGGCTCCCGCATCCACCTTGAGCCGCCAGCCGTTTTCTCCGCCCTCGGTCCGGGTCAGGATATCCAGCCGGGATACAGCGGCGATGGAAGGCAGGGCCTCCCCCCGGAAACCCAGGGTGGCGATGGTGAGCAGATCCACATCTCCGGCGTCATCGGGCACCAGCTTGGACGTGGCGTGGCGTTCCACGCACAGGCGCAGGTCTTCCGGGTCCATGCCCCGGCCATTGTCCGTGACCGCGATGAGGCGCTTGCCCCCCTCTTCCACCGCCACGTCGATCCGGGTCGCCCCGGCATCCAGAGCGTTTTCCACCAGTTCCTTCACCGCGCTCGCGGGACGCTCGATGACCTCCCCGGCGGCAATCTGGTTGATGGCGCTGTCCGGCAGACGGCGGATATGGCCACCGGCATTGGAGGGTGCCTCTGGATAAGCACGCGCGAGGGAGGATGGGGCCGGAGCACGGGCCGATGGCGCCATGGCGGGATCTTTCTGGGCAACAGGGGCACGGTTGGGCGGCGGACCGCCGATGGATTGCCAATGGTGCCGATTCGCCCGTGCCCTGACCACCGATGCACGGTGGCAACAGGGCATGGGGCAACAGGGCGTGGGGCAACAGGGCGTGAGAAAGTGATCAAGAGCTTTGGAGATCAGGGGATTTGGGAGAGCAGGCGGCCGATGGGGGAGAACGGATCGGGACTGGCCCGGGTCACCGTATTCAGCCGCAAGGTCAGGGTCTGCTCCAGGGAGGGCATGGGCACCATATCTGCCGATCTCACGCCGGATCCGCTGCCCTGACCGGGTCCGGGCGGGGTGAGATCGGGCACCGGGTCGTTTTCCCCGGCCAGGGACTGGCCGTAAGCGGCGGCCAGATTGGTGATCCGGTCCAGGGACCGGGCGCTGCGCAGGGAGGTGATCCGATCGGATCCCCCGGCGGATCCCCCAGCGGATCCCCCGGCGTTCTGGTGGCCCGCCGTTTGCGCGGCAGCCCCCAAGCCGGGACGCTCTTTCGGACGGGCATCATTCTGGTGGCTGGACGCCGACGCGGTTTCCTCATCCAGGCTTTCAGCATGGGCCAGGGTGAGGGTGCCCTCCGGCATGGTAGCCCGATCGAGGGCATCACTCCGGGTCGCCGCGGTCGCGTGGGCGGTGGCGGTTGAATGCGCGGTGGCTTGGGCGACGGTGAGCGTTTTTGGTGAGCGGTCGGAAGCGGATGGCTGAGCCCGCTGGGCCTTCGCGCTTCGATCTTGGGCGCTTCGACCTTGAGCGCTGCGAGCCTGTCCAATTTGCATGGTTTCAGGGTCGGCAGGACGCACGAAAGCCGTCCCCACGGAACCGGTTGGATCCATGAGGCTCGAGGCGATCGTCGTAAGGGTCAGGCTCTGCGAACTGGCGAAGATGGTGCGGGGGACGAGAACCGTCGCGCCACCTCTGGCGGACCGGGCCTGGGCGGCCCGGAGATTGGATTGAACCCGCCAGAGCAGAGGACTGCCGGCTATTGCGTCAGCGGAGCCGGCAGTATCGGGAGGGGGGCTTGGGCTAGAACCAGCCCTGTCGATAATCCAGCAGTGCAGCTTCAGCTTCGCCCCGCTCCGCCGTTGCATCCTCGCTCAGACCGAGACCATTTTCGATCCGTGCCTGTTCCTCACCACCAGCAGGCGCGGAGCCTGCATCGGCATTCTGCCAGAACAGGATCTGGTCAGCGAAGGTGGGATCCCGGCGGGCCAGAAGCGTGGTTTCCGCTTCAAGCACTTCCCGGATCGAGCTGTCCGCCTGGAGGGCGCCTGCCCGGGCCAGGAGAGCGGATTCACCACGGCTCGGGCCATTGGCCGTCAGACCGTCTGCGGAGGCAACCTGGTTGAACAGGGCTTCAGCGGCAACCTGGCTCGGCTGAATTTCCTGGGGACGGCTGGCACCCGGACGCGGCGGCCGCAGGGTGAAGTCCGGCGGGATCACCAGAGGTGCCTTGGTCACGATGGCAAATTCATCGGGGACATTCTTCTCGAGGCCCAGTGCCTTGGCGAAGCCGCCGCAGCCCGGCAGAGCCACGCAAAGTGCTGCCACGGCAGCGAACCGAATAGTGACGTCCCGCATTGATTTGCCCCGCATGGTTTCACCGGATCCTGCAGCGGTCGCGGCGGTTGATGTCAAGCCCATGGTAACCTCTCAGTTTGCGAAGGTTTGTTTGGCGGCCACGAGGTCACTGTCTCGCGGGACGTGAACCGTCTCATGGATGGGATATGCGCCCTTTTGGGTCTTTCTCCCGGTGCCCGTCTAACCCCCGACTGTCGATCCCCGTCAGCGTCGTTTCGCTTTCGTCTCGCAGTTCGCATCTCGCGGTCTTCGTCTGGCCGTGACCTGTATCTCGCTACCAGTCCCGACCTGTCAGTTCGGACCACCAACGCTTGGCCGTCGACCGATCATCTTGTTTGGTCATATAACATGACCGGAAATTGAGGCTGCGGCATGACATCTGCGCAGTTGCATCCCGCGCCACCCGTCAATTCTGACCTCACAAGCCAATCCGAACGCCATATCCGTGCGGCCTAGTAGCCCATCCCGGCGCGCTTTGGTCCTTGATCCGGATCAACCCGCGCCTGAAAGGCACCGACCGCATGCGACCGGGCCGATTATCCCGCACAGGGCTGCCCCGTAACCACGCCATGTTTTTGCGTCCGGGCTGCGCCGTTCCTGACCCCTCATTCAAAGGCCCAACCCTGTGCAAAGTCTTAATGGGCCGGGCTTTTTTCCGGCTCATCCGCATGTTCCACCTTCTTACTGTCCCTGCCATCAAGCACGGAATCAAGAAGGAGAATGCCAACGCCGCACACGATTCCCACATCTGCGATATTGAAAATATACCAGTGAAAACCCCACACGTGAAAGTCAAAAAAGTCCGCGACGGCTCCGTACAGCACCCGGTCTACCAGATTGCCGAGGGCACCCCCAATGATCATGCCGAGACCAACGGCGAGGAAACGGGTACCGGCTTTCAACAACCAGATGGAGAGCCCGGCACACATGGCCAGTGCAAACAGCACCAGAAGGGCCGTGCCCCAGAAGGTGCTCATCTGGAACATGCCGAAGCTCACCCCGTAGTTCCACGCCATGACGATATTGAAAAAGGGCGTGACCACGATCTGATCGCCGGGCCGGTAATCGATGAAACCGAGGCCGTAGAGCAGATAGTTTTTCGATGCCTGATCCAGGAGAAAAATCACCAGGGCCACACCAAAGCCGAGTGTGGCGATGGCCTTGGCGGTGACCGCCGGTTTCCCCCCGGCGCGTTCCGAACCGTTGGCCCGGGCCGTTTGTGCCGGGCCGGTCTCGGAGGACGCCTGCTCCACCTGATCCCGGTTCCATGGGGTTTGAGAGACCTCATGTTCGCTCATGTCTTCACCCTGATCCGCCCTGTTTGCCTGTAGCTCCAGTGTACCTGCTCGCCCCTGTCTGCCTCATCGGCCAGTTCCGCCGCGGGTCGGCGCTCCCGCGACCAACCCATCGGCCCTGCGACTGGTCTTCACCTGCGACTGGTCTTCAAATGAGGAACGCCGCGTCACCCTGCCTTGGGGCTGATGCTCTCCAGCCTGTCCGGCGGGCTCCATTGGCCCCGGGCCACCAGATCGGCCACCGCATCCGCATCCCGCAGACTCAGGTCCTTATACACTGGATGGGTGCCCACTTCCGGCAGGATCTTCCAGGAGCGTTTGCATTTGCGTCCCTCGGCCAGGGCCGGGACCACCGCCACCCCGGGCACGTCATCGAGCCGGAAAGCCCCTTCGGGCCCCTCCCCGGTCTCCAGGGTCACGCCGCTGGTGATCGCCAGTTCCGCCAGATCCAGATCCGCCAGGGCCGCCCGCAGACCCTCATCGGTGACATGGATCCGGGGGGCGGCCTCAAGGCTCGAGCCGATCCGGCCTTCCCGGCGCTCCACCTCAAGGGCGCCGGTCACCACCTTGCGCACCTGGCGCACCTTGCTCCAGCGTTCACCCAGAGCATCGTCCTTCCAGTCCCCGGGGATTTCAGGGAAATCCATCAGATGGATCGAGGGCTCCCGATCCCCGCCCGAGGCTTTGCCAGTGGCTTTTTCGGCGGCCATCCGGCACAGCCACGCATCCTCCATGGTGAAGCACAAAATCGGCGCAAACCAGACCGTCAGGACCTCGAACAGGCGGTCCAGCACCGTGCGGCAGGCCCGGCGGCGCAGGGCATCCTGTCGGTCGCAATAAAGGGCGTCCTTGCGGATATCGAAATAGAAGGCGGAGAGATCCACGGTGCAGAACTGAAAGAGGGCGTGGAACACCTTCGAGAACTCAAACCGCCGATAGCCCTCACGCACCACATCCTCAAGCTCGGCCAGCCGGTGGAGGATGAACTGCTCGAGAAGCGGCATTTCATCCCGGCTCACCCGCTCGGCCTCCTCAAAGCCCGCCAGATTGCCCAGAAGGAAGCGCAGGGTGTTGCGCAGTTTGCGGTAGGCGTCAGCGGTATTCTTGAGCACTTCCTTGCTGAGGCGCAGATCCTCCGTGTAGTCCACACTGGCGACCCAAAGCCGGATGATCTCCGCGCCGTACTGGCCGATCACCTCCTCCGGCGCGATGGTGTTGCCCAGGGACTTGGACATCTTGCGCCCCTGGTCATCGACCACGAACCCATGGGTGACCACGGTCTCATAGGGCGCCCGGCCCCGGGTGCCGCAGCTTTGCAGGAGGGAGGACTGGAACCAGCCCCGGTGCTGGTCCGAGCCTTCCAGATAGACCAGGGCCGGCCAGTGCAGGTCGTCCCGGGCCTCCAGCACGAAGGCGTGGGTGGAGCCGGAATCGAACCAGACGTCGAGAATGTCCGTAACCTGATCCCACTCATCGGCCTTGTACTGATCACCCAGGAACCGCTCCGGCGGGGACGCAAACCAGGCATCCGCGCCTTCCGCCTTGAACGCCTCGTAGATCCGGGCATTCACCCCATCGTCCTGAAGCAGCTCCCCCGTGGCCTTGTTGCGGAACACCGTGAGGGGCACGCCCCAGGCCCTCTGGCGGGAGAGCACCCAGTCCGGCCGGTCTTCCACCATGGACCGGATCCGGTTGCGCCCCTGGGGCGGCACCCAGTTCACCTCCTCGATGGCCTTGAGCGCATTGTCCCTGAGGCCGGTCTTCTCCATGCTGACGAACCACTGGGGTGTGTTACGGAAGATCACCGGAGCCTTGGAACGCCAGGAATGGGGATAGGAGTGGCGCAGGCTGCCCTTGGCGAGCAGGGTTCCCGCCTCGATCAGGGCCTTGATCACTGCACCGTTGGCGTCACCGTCCTTGCCTTCCGCCGTGAACACCGCCTTGCCCGCAAACGCGGGCACATGGCCGAAATAGGTGCCGTCCTCGGCCACCGTATGGGGCACTTCGATGCCGTGCTTGAGAGTGGCGATCTCATAGTCGTCCTGGCCGTGCCCGGGAGCGGTGTGGACAAAGCCCGTACCCGCATCATCCGTAACGTGATCACCATCGAGCAGGGGCACCTCGAAATCAAAGCCCCCTTCCGCCGGTCCCCAGCCATGGAGCGGGTGGCGGCATTTCGCGCCTGAGGGATTGGCATCCCCCAGCCGGGTCCAGGTTTCGATCTTGCCATCCCTGGCCACCCCTTCCGCCAGGGCATCGGCAAGCACGATCTTCTCGCCGGCCCGGGCCAGGGCACCTTCCGCCACGCTCTGCACCTCATAGACCCCGTAGGTGATCTTCGAGGAGAAGCTGACCGCCCGGTTGCCCGGGATGGTCCAGGGGGTGGTGGTCCAGATGACGATGGCAGCGCCCTTCACACTGCCATCGCCCTCAACCACCGGGAACCGCACCCAGATGGTCGGGGATTTCTTCTCGTGATACTCGATCTCCGCTTCCGCGAGGGCGGTCCGTTCGACCACGGACCACATCACCGGCTTGGAGCCGCAATAAAGGGATCCGTCCATCAGGAAACGCATGAATTCCGCGGCGATACGGGCCTCCGCCTCATAGGACATGGTGAGATAGGGACGGTCCCATTCCCCCTGCACCCCAAGGCGCTTGAATTCCTCCCGCTGGACATCGATCCATTTTGTGGCGAACTCCCGGCATTCCTTGCGGAATTCCACCACGGGCACCTCGTCCTTGTCCTTGCCCTTGGCCCGGTAGCCCTCTTCCACCTTCCATTCGATGGGCAGGCCGTGACAGTCCCAGCCGGGCACATAGGCCGCGTCGTGGCCCATCATCTGGTGGGAACGGACAATCATGTCCTTGAGGATCTTGTTCTGGCCCGTACCCATGTGGATGTGGCCATTGGCATAGGGCGGTCCGTCATGGAGGGTGAAGGGGGTGCGCCCCTTGGAGCGGGCGCGCAAAGTCCCGTAGAGGTCCATTTTCGCCCAGGCCTCCAGCCAGCCCGGCTCACGCTGGGGCAGACCCGCTTTCATGGCAAATTCCGTTTCCGGAAGAAACAGGGTTTCCCGGTAGGCGGCGGAGGCGGCGTCTTCTTCAGGCTTCACACGTTTTTTCTCGGACATGGGTCCCGGTCCTCAATGGTGGTCAGCGCCGGAGCAAAAGGTCCGCGCTTTCAAGGCCTGATCCCCCGCTTTTCAGTGCGCAGGAGGACCGGCCGGATCGGTTGGGTATGGGGATAGATCGGTGGCATCACCCGGCCTCTCCGTGGCGGGCCGGGGTTCCGGAAGCGGTGCGGGAACCGGGGGCCGTCAGCGGGAAACCGGGCGGCTAATTCGCGCCGTCCCGGCCCGGCGAATGATAAGCCGGGATGTGAGCGGCCGGACTATGAGCCTTGGATGTGCCATGAAGCGGTTCTACCAGCGTGGCCCGGAACCAGCAACATTGGGAACCAGCAACACTGGGAACCGCCCGCGTCCGCGAGAGCCCGCTCCCTTAAAGCACTTTGGGCAGGATGCCCATGTCCCGGGCGTAGGCCAGCGTCGCCCGCGCGCTGATGGCGTCGGTACGGATCTGGGCTTTGAGGGATTCAAGACCGTCGAATTTCACTTCCGGGCGTAAGAACCCGATCAGGGAGACACCGACCCAGGCGTCGTAAATATCCCCGGCGAAATCGAACAGATGGGCTTCGAGCACCACATCGGAATGGCCGAAAGTGGGCCGGCGCCCCATATTGGCCACGCCCTCATAGACACCAGCATGGGGTCCGTCGAAAATCTCGACCATCACCGCATAGACCCCAAGGCGCGGCTCCAGCAGACCATCCAACCCGACATTGGCGGTGGGAAAGCCGATGGTCCGGCCCCGCTGATCGCCGCCGGTGACCCGGCCCTCCACGGACCAGGGACGCCCCAGAAGCCGGGCCGCCCGTTCCGGCTCTCCGTCCTTGAGGGCTGCCCGGATGGCGGAGGAGGAGATCTGAAGGGCTGCCGGATGGCCGGCCCCTTCGTCTCCGGGATAGACCGGCTCCACGGCACTGACACCGAAGCCTTCCATGTCCCCCAGATAGGCAAGGAGGGCCATGTTGCCCGCCCGGGCCTTGCCGAAACAGAAATCAGCGCCCGCCACCCCATGGATGATCCCCAGCCCCCCAATCAGCACCTCAAAGACAAAATCCTGAGGGCTCATGGCCGCCAGATCCGCATCGAAGGGCAAGGCAAAAAGCAGGTCCACATCCAGGGCCGAGAGCAGGCGGGCCCTGGTCTCAAGCCGGGTCAGACGGAACGGCGGCGCGCCGGGGGCGAAAAATTCCCTGGGATGGGGTTCGAACAACACCACTCCGGCAGGGACCCCGAGCTTGCGGGCCTCTTCCACGGCCCGTCCGATGACCGCCCTGTGGCCCCGGTGCACGCCGTCGAAATTGCCCAGGGCCACGACGGAGCCGCGGGCATGGGGCGGGATGTCCCAGTATCGATCGAATAAGTCCATGGGGCGTGTTCATGTCTCTCGAATGGGCCGCGCCTGTGGCATGGGCGGCCCTTTGCGGGTTCCTGCCGCCGGTGACCGGGCACAATGGCGCGCGGGTCTTCCGGCGATCGATTTCCAACACTCAAAAGCACTTGCGGTGGTGGTGACGATGGTGGGGCCAGGCCATGGGACGGCCTGAGCCTCACGCCCTGACACCGCTACCGAACACAATACCCGTTTACACAACATGGGGCCTGGGGCACGAGAATGGCACTCACGCCCCCCCCCGACCGCCAACCGCCGACCCAGGGGCGGGCTCTCCCATCCCCTAATACGCATATCGGCACGGGGCCAGCACGGGGCCAGCAAGAGCCCAGCACGGGGGGACGGCCATGAAGATCCCGTTAAGCCCGTCCGCCAGCCGGGTCCCGGCGAGCCTCAAGCCTCCCGGGAGGGAACCATGACCACGGCCTCTCCATCGGCCACGATGGCCTCGCCGACGGTGCAGGTGCACCCGAGAGTGACCCGGCGCCGGGCTGTATTGATGTCCGTGACTTCCGCCCGCGCCACCACGGTGTCCCCGATGCGCACCGGCGCCCTGAACCGCAGGGTCTGGCTCATATAAATAGCCCCCGGCCCGGGCAGTTTGGTGCCCAGAACCGCCGAGATGAGCCCGGCGGTAAGCATCCCGTGGGCAATGCGCCCCTGGAAGGGGGTAGCCGCCGCATATTCCTCGTCCAGATGGACCGGATTGGTATCGCCGGTCACACCGGCGAACAGCACGATGTCCGCATCGGTGATGGTCTTGGAGAAGACAGCCGACAGGCCGATCGTCATGTCTTCGATGGTCAGGCCCACGGCCCGTTCGCCCAGATCGCTCATTTCAATCACCTATCGGTCAAATCCCGGATATCCACGCCGCCCGGCACCCCCACGGTCAGGCGAGAGCCCATGGTCCGGCAAGGGAATGACAAAGCGGTCAACACCCGCCGCCCGCATGAGCCGCACAGCATTAATGCAGATCCCGGCAGAACGGAACCAGCACCCTTCTCCTGAAACGGCAGACCCCTTTGGATTGGTAGCCCCTTTTGGATTGGCAGACCGGGACGGGCTGACGCATCTCAAGCCTGCACGGGACGCACGGTCACACTCTTTGCGCGAAACATGGCCCCGGATGGCTTTACGGATTGTTATGCCCCCCCGCCTAGTTTCACGACACACAATATGAGGCTTTTTCAATCTGTACACGGCCCGCCGGGCGGCTGAGTGCCGGGGGCTCGGGGCCGGGAGAGCATGTCCATGACCGTCAATGCGAGCTCATCTGAGGCCTTCAAGACCCTTGTGACGCGTCTGCGATCCAAGGATGGCAAGGATGACCTTGATCTCGTTGATATCCTCTCCCTCGCGGAACTGATGATCAGTACCATGCAGGGTTTCTTTTCCACGGTGGACGGACGGATCTATGCCGAGTTCCGTAACATCGCGGAGCAGATCAATCAGACCAAGCAGGAAGTCGCCGATCTCCAGCCCCGGGAAATCGAGGCCCAGCGCATCCCCCTGGCTGGCAAGGAACTGGACGCCATTGTGCGCCAGACCGAGGACGCGACCAACACCATCATGGAAAATGCCGAGACCATCATGGGGGCGGACCCTTCCGACTTCACCGCCTACCGGCAGACCGTGGACACGGCGGTGATGCAGATTTTCGAGGCCTGTGCGTTCCAGGACATCACCGGCCAGCGGATCAGCAAGGTGGTGGCGACCCTTAAACATATTGAGGAACGCATCGCCTCGGTGACCGCGCCCGAGGGTGAAGAGGGGAACGAAACCGCCTCAAAGCCGAAAGAGCCGGCCAAGGAAAAGGACCCCCTGCTGAACGGTCCCGCCCTTGACGGTCAGGGCATCGATCAAAACGACGTGGACGCCCTGTTCAGTCAGGAAGACAAGGAAGTGGATCAGGGCGATATCGACGCCCTGTTCGGCTGAGCCGGTCAAACCACGACAGCGCGCCCAGTTCTGTTCTAGCCTTAGTTGGGGCCTGCACGTCTGTGTGCCAGATCGTCTGTGGGCGTGCACGTCTTTGTGCCAGTACGTCTTTGGGCCAGTACGTCTTGGGGAGGGCACGGCGTGCGGTCAGCCCGCGTCGGCGAAGGCCTCGTGGATGGGCTTGGGCGCACCGAAAAGATAGCCCTGACCGAAATCCACATCATATTCCAGCACCTCCACCACGGTGCGTTCATCCTCGATTTTCTCGACAATCAGATCCACCCCGTGGCGGGCGAACAGGGCCTTGAGGTCGCCGGCCTCGATCCTTGCTGCCTCCTGGGCATGGCGGTCGAGCAGGAGCCGGGCGGGGATCTTCACGAACCGGATGTTCCGGTCATGGAGATAATGGGGATCGAGATCCAGGGTCTGGACCCGGTCGAGGGAGAATGTGTAGCCCAGGGACGCCAGGGTCTTCAGCCGCGCCATTTCCTCGGGCCCCGCATGGTCGAAGGCGCTCTGGCCGAACTCGAAAATGATCTGCCGGGTCAATTCGCGATTGGCGCGGAGAAAATCCGTGAACTGTCCGAAAAAGGTCTCGTCCCGCAAGGTGTAGCCGGAAATGTTGCACACCAGACCGGTCTTGCGATCCCGGGAGGCGAGACGCCGTACGATCTGTATCCCCTTGAACAATAACAGATTGTCGATGGCGGAAATCAGCCCCGCCCGTTCCGCGATGGGCAGATAATCCCCGGGCATGAGAATGCGCCCCTCCCGGGTGCGCAGACGGGTCAGCCCTTCGAAATAGCGCACCCGCCTCTGGGGCAGGCTGACAATGGGCTGGAGATGGAGGTCCACCCTGTTGTCCTCCAGGGCATCCTTGATCATGGCCAGGGTGACGGGCTCTACGGGAGCGGCATCCATGGCGGTGGCATCGACCCGGCCCTGGTCGTGGGGATCCACCTGCCGGGACGGGACGGTTTGGGAGGGCGGGCTTGCCGAGGGCACCGGGTCCGGTCCCGGGGCGAGGTCAGCGGCTTTGTCGCCGCTCCTGTTGTTCAATTGCTGGACCAGATCCTCCAGCATGCGCATTTCTGAGATCAGCCGCTGGTTCCGCTGCCGGGAGGTGGATTCATAGGTGTGGGTTAACGCCCCCATCTCCGCGCGCACCAGTTCAAGCTGATCAAACAGCATGGTCTGGGATCTGGTGATTTCCCGCATCCGGGCCCGCATGGACCGCCGCTCGAAAACAGCCACGAGACTGCCCTGCAACTGCCAGGCGGCCATCAGTGCGAGGCATGCCGCCAATCCGGCCACCCACGGATCCAGCCCGGCCCGGTTGAGGCTCACACCAAGAAACCAGGCCGCAAGGCCGGCCAGGAGCGCCGCGCCAAGCCTGAAGACTGCACCCATAAGCCCGCTTCCCTTCAAGTGCTCCCCGGCAGAACCGAACGAAAAACCGCGCAGCCGGGCGCATCAGGGGCGACCGGTCGCCCTGTTCAACACAGGCCAGGAATAGGGGTGTGCCATTGACCGGGTCTTAACCGCCCCGGCCGCCTTGGCGCGAGGCCCCCGCCGCGGTCCTATTGGGGCCATCTCTGAAGGCGCCATCTTAACTCTGGAAGCGGTCTTATCTGAGGGCGTGATCTCATTCTTCAGATGTGCCGGGCTTCAGAAGTACGGGAGCGCGCGGAAAGTTGAGTTGCCCCCTTCACCATTCCCGCCCTAGAACGCGTATCTGTCATGTCTCGGGTGGAGATCCGCCCAATCCCGTGGTTCATGGCTCAATGGAGGTTTCCCCTGCGCCCTTTCGAGGATCCAGAAACGACCGTAACCGGCGAACGGCGTGGCCGTGTGCCCTGGCACGGACTGCGAACCCTGTGGCTCAATACCGGCACCCTCTGCAATATTGAATGTCAGAACTGCTACATTCAAAGCTCACCCACCAATGACCGGCTGGTCTATCTCACCAGGGCCGATGTACTGCCTTTCCTGGATGAAATCGACGCGGGCGCCATGGGCGCGGTCCAGGTGGGGATCACCGGGGGCGAGCCCTTCATGGCGCCGGAGATCCTGGACATCATGGAGGCGGTGCTGGAGCGGGGGCATACCCTCCTGGTTCTGACCAATGCCATGCGGCCCATGACGCGGCCACGGGTTCAGAAAGGCCTGATGGATCTGGCCGACCGGTATGGCACTGCCCTGACACTGAGGGTTTCCCTTGATCACCATACGGAAGAATTGCATGACGCGGAACGGGGTCCGGGTGCGTTCAAGGCAGCCCTGGAAGGGCTGACCTGGCTTGGAGCGGCAAACCTGCCCACGGCCATTGCCGGGCGCATGGAACTGACCGAAGACGAGGCCGCGGCCCGGCGCGCCTATGGTGCCCTGGCACGCCGCCTGGGACTGGATCTTGATCCGGACAATCCCAATGAGTTGGTGCTCTTTCCCGAAATGCGCCCCCAGGACGCGCCGCCGGAGATCACGGAGGCCTGCTGGGGCATCCTGGGCAAGAACCCGGCGGATATCATGTGCGCCGACCAGCGGATGGTGATCCGGCGCAAGGGATCGGACCGGGCGACGGTGACCGCATGCACCCTGATCGTCGACGATCCCGCCTTTGAACTGGGCCATACCCTGGCGGAGGCCACCGCCGAGCCGGTGCGGCTCCATCACCCCTGGTGTGCCACATTCTGTGTTCTGGGCGGCGGCAACTGCTCCGGCTAGCAGGTTCCAATCAAACGGAAGCGGATCAAGCGTTTGTCGCTCACGGTGCGCAGCACCTCCGAATACGCGGCGCAGGTCCCAGCGAGCTGCTCGGGGCCAGTCACAAGAAAGCCCGGCACCGCATAATGCGGGCCGGGCTTTTGCTTTTTTTCTCAACGTCGGATCGCAGAACCATTTACCGGTCACTGCCCCCGGAAGGCAGGTCCTTAACGCAGCGGAGAGATCCGGATCTCGACCCGGCGGTTCGCCGGATTGGCGACGCCGTCAGCGGTCGGGACAGCCAGTCGGGTCTCACCGAAGCCCCGCACGATCAGACGCTGGGCCATCACGCCCCGGCTGATCAGGTAGGAGGCAACGGAGTTGGACCGCTGCTGGGACAGGTTCATGTTGAACTGGCTGGAGCCCACGGTGTCCGTGTGGCCGTCAACTTCGATGATGGTCTTGTCGAATTCGTTGAGCACCAGGGCCACATCGTCCAGCACGGGATAGAAATTGGACGTGATGGAGGCCTGACCGGTGGCGAAGGTGATGTCGCCGGGCATGACCAGCTCGATGTCGTCACCGATCCGGCGGATGCGCACACCCGTCTCGGCCAGACGCTGGTTCAGCCGCTCGGCCTGACGGTCCTGGTAGCCACCGACGGCACCACCGGCCAGAGCGCCGATACCGGCACCGATCAGGGCGTTCTTGGCAGCCTGCTTGCCGCTTGAGGTGTTGGTCAGCGCGCCGATCACGGCACCCACACCGGCACCGATGGCGGCATTACGGCTGGCGCGGCTGGTGCGCTCTTCGCCGGTATAGGGGTCAACGGAGGTACAGGCTGCCACGGTCATCAGGGCGGCGGCCATAAGCGTGGTAATTTTCAAAAGACGCGTGTTCATGGATCCCCTCCAAAGTCGAAATGTCTCTGACATCGTTCAAATGTCGCATGTCTCGGGTTGCGGTGCTGCAGGGTGCCCCCGCTTCACGGCGCGAGACATCCTTATCAGTATCTTCAGAAATGGCATAATGGCGGCAGAATCCCGTCCATTGCCAAGCACTCACGCGCCCATTTTCCGACACAAAGCGGCATGTCTGGAACATGGCACCAGACACTGCGCGGGCAACAGACACCACGTTGAATAAACAAAGGCTTGCGCCGACAGTTCCACGCGCCCATCGGATGCCTGGGCCGAATACAAAACAAGCGGCCGGACCCGTGGGCCCGGCCGCTCTTTATTACTAACCGCGATGCACAGCGCATCGCTGGCGCATCAGTAGTAATCCACGACCCGGCGGCTGCCCCGGACAATGAAGCCCCGGCCATAGCGGTCGTAGCACATCCGGCCACGGATCAGGACGCGGTAGCCGTCGTAATAGCCCCGCTTGAACACCGGATGGCACTGGCCCTGGCGGCGGCGGTACGCGAACCGGTCAGGCACATACCAGACCCCTTCCCGGCGGTAGCTCCGGGAATAGTCATAGCGGTAACGGCGGCCTGGGGCCGGGCGGTACTCCCGGTAATAGTAGGCGCCGGCGCGGCGGTTGCGGTACCGGCGGTATTCACGTTCGGACAGGAAGAGACCGAATGTGGCGCCGCCGATCGCGATACCAACGCCCACCCGTGCCCTGCGGCGTGCCCGCCTGCGGTAGCGGCGGCGGGGCTTTTCTTCAACCTCGGCTTCCTCCTCCATGTCGAAGGCTGTCTTGACCAGCGCCGGTTCATCCAGAAGGTCAAAAACGACCGAGCTACCAAGATCCGGGTTTTTCCGGTCCAGCACCTTGCCATCGGCGAGTGCTGGCAGGACGGTTGACAGGGTGGATGCAACCACCAGTGCCGCCGTCAGGAAGACGGCAGCGGACAGGCCAGCCTGCCGGGCCTGTCCTGTCAGACTGGCTTGAGCTGTCAGATTAGCTGGAGTGTTGGGGTCGGTCTTGTGCCGGTTCCCGTCCAGGAGACGGCGCCACAGGCGGTCCTGGCGGGCATGCGGATCCCTCACGATTGATAGGCCGAACATATACAGGGCCTCCTTTCTCTTCTCCTGCTGTCTCCGCTTTGCAGCAGTGGAACACGCGCAGAACGGGCGATCGTCAGCCCAAACACGCACGGAAAGACTTGGGGCGGTACAGACCGCCCGCATGCAGCATAGCCCGATTGTTCCCCTCCCGTCACGCGGGCGGGCACACCTCTTTTTTGAACCGGTTCGGGAACCAAACCGCCCCTTGCCGCTTCCCCTGCCCCGTCCTAGCCTTTCGAAAGGCAGCATTGATTCGCGCAAACTGCCGTCCCCGGACGATTGAGTCCGGTCTTTCCGGCAGCGCGGATCATCGGTCCCGGGTCCAGCCGCCCATGCGTCCACGGACCCGGTCACCATTACCGTCACCAAATCCGGTCAACCAACTCGTTCAGCAAACGGTTTCAGCATGTCAGAAACACGGCCGGTCCATCCGGCCATTCAGGGTCAAGGCGGCAACGGGGCGCTCAAGGCTCATGGTCCGTCCTCATTGAGGCCGGGCTATCGCAAGACCCCTTCATCGCCTGGATCGGCGCCGCGTAAATCCGGCGGCCCGGGCACTATTCTGCTTGTGGAAGACGACCCCACAATCGCCCGCGCCCTGGGGGCGGCCCTGGGCGCGGCCGGTCTTGAGACGGATCATGTGGACACCGGCGCTGGGGCGGTCGGCCGCCTGGCCAGGACCGATGTGCCCGCGCCGGCGGTCATTCTGCTGGATCTGCGGCTGCCGGACATGCATGGCCTGGAGGTGATGGAGACCATCCGCACCCTGACGCCACAGCCCGCAACCGTGGTGATCACCGGTGAATCGTCCATCGATACGGCCATATCGGCCATGCGGGCGGGCGCGGTGGACTTCATCCCCAAACCTTTCAACCCGGCCAGGGTCATCACCGCAGTCATGCACGCCCTTGACGCCGGTGCAGTGAAACGGGAAATGGAGTCGATCCACGCGGATCATCAGCGCACGGGGCTTGCTGGTCTTGTGGGCGCGTCGGCCAAGATGCAGGCGGTCTACCGGATGATTGGCAAGGTCGCCCCCTCCAAGGCCAGCGTTTTCATCACCGGCGAGAGCGGCACCGGCAAGGATGTGGTGGCCGAGGCCATTCACGGCGCGAGCGAGCGTTCGGGTCGGCCGTTTGTTGCCCTGAACTGCGGCGCCATCCCGAAGGATCTGATGGAATCGGAACTGTTCGGCCATGTGAAAGGCGCCTTCACCGGGGCCACCGCCGACCGTCCCGGTGCCGCCCGCCAGGCCCACGGGGGCACCCTGTTCCTGGATGAACTGGGGGAGATGGACATCAATCTCCAGTCCAAGCTTCTGCGCTTCATTCAGACCGGGGACGTTCAGGCGGTGGGCGCGAGCGAACGCAGCTCCGTGGACGTACGGTTCATCTGCGCGACCAACCGCAATCCCGAAGACGCCGTGGCCCAGGGACGGCTGCGGGAAGACCTCTATTACCGGCTCAATGTGGTGCCCCTTCATCTGCCGCCCTTGAAGGACCGGGAAGGGGATGCGGTGCTGATCGCCCGCCAGTTCCTCACCCAGTTCGCAGCGGAAGAGGGCAAGCATTTTTCCGGCTTTGATCCGGAGGTCCTGCGGCTTCTGGAAGCCCATGACTGGCCCGGCAATGTGCGGGAGCTTCAAAACGTCATCCGGCGGATCGTCGTGCTCCATGAAGGACCGACCGTGAGCGCCGACATGCTTCCCGAGGCTGTGCGCCGTGAGCCGGGCTGCACCAGCGTGTCCGCCTTGCGTCAGGCCGCCCACGCCCTGCGCCATGGCCGTCTGCCCCCAAGCATGCCCCCAAGCATGCCCCCAAGTCTGCCCCCAAGCATGCCCATTGGCGCCTACGATCCTGGTCCGGACGAAGGCATCAAACCCCTCTGGCTTGTGGAGCGGGAGACGATCGAGCGAGCCATTACCTTGTGCAACGGCAATGTCGTGTCCGCCGCGGCCCAGCTTGAGATCAATCCGTCCACGATCTACCGCAAGCGTCAGGCCTGGGCGAAGCTCACCGACGCAGCCGAGTAGAAGACTGCGTCCACACAGCAATAGGGCCGGGTCTGTGACGCCCCCTGCCCGCTCCTATTGGCAAAGTCCCTGCGTCCAACGGCGGAGTCCGAAAATGGCGAGCCTTGGGCCGGGAACGGCGCTAGTCTCCGGTTCATGACCCTTGATGATGACATCTGCTACCGGGCGGTTGAGCGCCGGGATCCACGGTTTGACGGAGTGTTTTTCACCGCCGTCAGGACCACGGGAATCTATTGCCGCCCCATCTGCCCGGCCCAGACACCGCGGAAAGGCAACTGCACCTTCGTTCCCTCCGCGGCGGCGGCGGAACAGGCGGGCTACCGGGCCTGCCGACGCTGTCGTCCGGAGAGCGCACCGGGAAGCCCGGCCTGGACCGGCACGGATGCGGTGGTGACCCGGGCCCTGCGCCTGATTGGCGGCGGCGCCCTGGACCGGGGATCGGTTGAGGATCTGGCCGCCCGCCTTGGGGTCGGCACCCGCCACCTGCGGCGCCTGTTTCAGGACCGGCTGGGCGCGGGCCCCAAGGCGATTGCCCAGACCCAGCGGCTTCATCTCGCCCGCCAGCTTGTGGCGGGTACGGACATGCCCATGACCGAAGTGGCCCTTGCAGCGGGCTTCGCGAGCCTGCGCCGGTTCAATGACGCGTTCACCCAGGCCTTCCGCCAGCCCCCCAGCGCCTTGAGAAAGAACAGTCCCGCCGTCGTGGGCGAGAACAACGGGCTTGCGAACGGCAATGGCCGGACGGAGAACGGTCCCGGGATGGGAACACGGATCCGCCTGCCCCTGGCCACCCGCCTCCCCTATGACGCCGCCTTCATACTCGGGTTCCTCCGGGCCCGTACCATTACCGGGGTCGAGAGCGCCCTGGAGATCCTCACTGGAGGGAGCGGCGCAGACCCGGTCTATCGCCGGACCCTGGCTACACCCGATGGGCCAGCCGTGGTCAGTGTTGAGTGGCCAGAGGATGCGTCAAAGCTGATGGTGACGGTGCATGCCCAGGAAGCAGCAGGTGTGCGCCCTGCCCTCAACGCCCTGCGGCGTATTTTCGATCTTGATGCGGACAGTGCGGCCATCGATGAAGCCCTGAGCGCCGATCCGGCCCTGGCGCCCCATGTGGCGCGCCGGCCCGGCATCCGGGTGCCCGGGGGCGCGGATGCCTTTGAGTTCGTGGTCCGGGCGGTGGTGGGCCAGCAGATCAGCGTCAAGGGCGCCCGCACCATTCTGGGCCGGATCGCGGCACGGGCCGGACCGGTCCTTCCTGCTGGCCTTCAGACCGGCGGGCTGGAGCGCCTGTTTCCCGGACCGGAAGATGTTCTCCATGCGGATCTGGAGGGGCTCGGCCTGACCACCCGCCGCCAGGCCACCCTGAAAGCGGCGGCCCAGGCCTTTGCCGGGCGCGGTCCCATGCTCCAGAGCGGTCTGCCCGATCTGCTGGCCCTGCCCGGCATTGGTCCGTGGACCGCGCAATATGTGGCCATGCGCGCCCTGGGGGAGCCCGATGCCCTGCCCGAGGGTGATCTGGGGCTGGTCAAGGGGCTGGGACTCATCGGAGATGGCCGGGAGGGGGGCGGCCAGGGCGGCACCACGAGTGCGGCCTCGAAAAACCTCTCCCGGCATGCGGAGCGATGGCGGCCCTGGCGGGCCTATGCCGCCATGCGTCTTTGGGCCCTTCTTGAGGAGGCACAGCCATGATCAAGTCAGCAACGGCCGAGGCCGATCCCGGCGGCGCACCCGCCGCGACCCTTGTTTGGTCGACCCTGGAAAGCCCCATGGGCGATCTGGCGGCGGTGCATGTGGACGCCAGGCTCTGCGGTCTGGATTTCGCGGACAATGGCGGGCGCCTCGACCAGCTCATGGCCAAGACGTTTCCCACCCACGCCCGCCAGACCGATACTCCGCCGCCGGACCTTGTCGAAGCCCTCGCCGCCTATTTCGCCGGCGACATACCGGTGGTGAACCGATTGCCCGTGACCTTCAGGGGCACGGATTTCGAATGCCGGGTCTGGGAAGCCCTGCGGCACATTCCCCCTGGGGAAACCCGATCCTATGGCGCACTGGCCGCGGACCTGGGTGAGCCGGGGGCCGCCCGGGCCGTGGGCCGGGCCAACGGTCTCAATCCCATTTCCATCGTGGTGCCCTGCCACCGGGTGATCGGCGCGGACGGGTCCCTGACCGGCTATGCGGGCGGTCTCGACCGCAAGACCTGGCTGCTGGTCCATGAGGGTGCATTGATCACCTGACCCTCATCCCCATGACCTGTGCCGGGTCCCGGGCAACGGTCATCAAAGCGTCATCGGCCTGTCACCGGGATGTGGGTTTCACCCGGGATTAATTCAGGGGGCGGAACTTTGGGCGGTGGACCAGGTCTGTCCCGCGCATACCGTCAGCCCCATGGGCCAGCACGGTCCGAGATCTCACGCACAGTTAATGTTTGAATAGCCCTGCCTCTATTCACTTTAAACGAGCAATCCTGTACCTTTTTCTGGGTGAGGCGTTGTGCGCACACCCTTTATGGGCTTAATATTTCCATCATTCCGGAAATATGGTGGCTTTTGGATACCCGGGACCATGGGCCCTGACAGATCTCCCTGAGAGACCCGTTGAATGGGTCCGGTTCCCGGTGCTGGAAACACAAAAAGGAGGAGAGGCATGTTCTCAATGAGGGTTGCTTTAGGCGCGGCGGTTGCCGCGGGTTTGGGGCTGGCCGGTGCCGTGCAGGCCCAGACCGAGACCGAGACCGGGGAGAATGGAAACCAAAGCGCGGAAGGCCGCTACGAGATCAGGCTTGAAATCGAGGACGTGAAGGCCCTGTCCCGCTTCGACAGCGGAGCCATGGGAAGGGCGGACTTCTTCATGGTGGTGAGCCCTGAGGACGGCGACCGGATCATTTTCCCCCGGGTGGACAACCGCACCGCCTTGACCAGGGAACACCTGGAAGATTGGCACACGGACTGGTCCCTCACCTGCGAAGCGGGCGAACGCTGCCGGACTGAAGTCACCCTGGAACTGTGCGACAAGGATCCCGGCAGCCGTCAGGATTGCGACAGGGCCGACCTGACCGGTGATCTCGGTGCAGATGATGAGGGCATTGTCGAAATCACCCTCCATCCGGCACGCTGCGCCGTTACCGTGCCGGGCCAGGACGCCATGGACGGCGAGGCCCCGATGGATTCCTGCATGAAACGGGTGGTCCTGGAGGGCACCGGATCCGGACCGAAGAAAAAGGCCCAGGTCACCGCCGCCATTTCCATCACCCGCGACTGACCGGTTCAGGTTTCTCAGGCCAACTTAGCCAAGAAGACACAAATGGTGATCCGGCCGCCGCAACCTCTTGCGGAGCCGGATCATCAGATGGCCCGCCTCCTTGAGGACCGGAAGCCCCGTTCAGGACCGGGAAAAGGTGACCCGGTCGCTCAAGGGGAACCGGCACTGGCGGGCGGTATCGGAGTAGCGCACGAACAGCTTGATCCCGTCGGCGAAGAAGCGGACGGATTTCGCTTCCGTGCGCACTGCGAGGGGCTCAAGACCGGTGGTCTCCCGGCAATCGGCGGTCAACCGTTGATCCTCGAAGCAGACTTTCAGGTCCACCGGCTTCATGCAGTCATTGCGCAACCGGATAAAGGCCTCCCGGAAAGCACCCTCCCCCCGCATGGCGACCCCCTCGGTCAGGATTGTGGCGCATTGGGTGGGTTCAGAGGTGCAAACCGGCTCCGAGACCCGCTCACAAGCCCCCAGACCGGACACTCCCAGAACCACCAGGATGCCCGTGGATAATCGGGACCGCGCCATGCCGTCCTCCCGAATTAAAGGCCGGACCTCCTGGGTCTGTGCCGAGATATTGAGGCCGTCCAGCCTTGTGAACCATCCATCCCCCCATACATATCGAGCGACACTGTCTGGATGCCAGTTTCGATCATTGGCCCGGCGATGCAATGGCAGACAGCCGCTCAACCGCAGGCTTTGGGACAAGATAGAATTAACACTTGTTGGTTAGCAGGACGTGTGGGTGGTGAGCGGCACGTGTGGGTCATTACCAGGACGCACGGTTCTGGCGCCGGGCGGCCCGGCCTGCAGACCCGGCCCTTGCGGTCTGACAACCAGCGGCCGACGCCTGGGGGCAAAATTTTTCCGGTGCACCCGCCTTGACTCCGCTCCCTTCCGTTTTTATCTCCCGTCCAGCACGTCGTTAGCACTCACCCGATGAGGCTGCTAATTCTCGGCGGCCGGTTTTCGGATCCGGCAGCCGCCCTCAACCGGGTGCTGGTGGCGTGCCCAGAAGTCTTTATCAAATCATCATCCGTAGATGGAGATCGTCCATGAGCTTCCGTCCCCTGCATGACCGGGTGCTGATCCGCCGTCTTGAAGAAGACACCAAGACCCCCGGCGGTATCATCATCCCCGACTCCGCACAGGAAAAGCCCCAGCAAGGCGAAGTTGTCGCCGTTGGCCCGGGCGTGCGCAAGGAAGACGGCACCATTGTCCCTCTCGACGTTGCTGAAGGCGACGTTGTGCTGTTCGGCAAATGGTCCGGCACTGAAGTGAAAGTCGATGGTGAAGAACTCATCATCATGAAAGAATCCGACATTCTCGGCGTTCTGGAAGGCAAGAAGGCGGGAAAGGCGGCAGCCTGAGTCAGCATGACTGACTTGGGCTTTTTCTTTATCTGCCCCTCCCCTTTTTCTCTGGAACACCTCTGAAGGAGTAGCGAACAATGGCTGCTAAGGAAGTCAAGTTTTCGACCGAAGCGCGCGAGAAAATGCTGCGCGGTGTCGACATCCTCGCCGATGCGGTGAAAGTGACCCTCGGCCCCAAAGGCCGCAACGTGGTCATCGACAAATCCTTCGGCGCACCGCGCACCACGAAGGACGGCGTGACCGTCGCCAAGGAAATCGAACTGGCT
>CAZLPU010000079.1:0-22490 GCA_964561475.1 uncultured Alphaproteobacteria bacterium | reverse complement strand
CGGACCGCAGTCGCGGCCTTGAGCATGATGCGGATTAAACGCCTCATGCTCTAACTTGCTGCCAGACCTCACCGTTCCGGGCGGACTTCCCTGGGCGGACTGCCGCCGAACAGGAACTCCGACGGGTTGGCCTCGAACCGGGCAAGGAGCCGCTCCAGCCGCACCATGGCGCGGCGGGCATCCTGCATCAGCAGGGCGACCTGGCCCAGTCCCTGTTGCAGGAAGGCATTGATGGCCTCTTCATTGTCCTCCAGCAGCCGGTTGGCGTTGCCCGCCAGATCCTGGAAGGATACCGCCGCACCCGAAAGACCCTCGGCGATCACCGGAAGATCCCGGTCGATGAACCCGTCCACCTTATCCAGCATGCCCGGCAGAACCACCGAGGCCTCGGCCACATTGTCCGTGATCTGGCCGACATTCTTCACGATGTCCTCGATTTCTCCGGACTGGCGCGCAAGGGCGGTGGTCAGGATCCGCACCTGCATCAGAATATCCGTCACATGGGCCTGATTTTCCTTGGAGGTCAGACCCTGGAGATTGCGCAGCAGTTCCGTGCCCTCCTGGATCAGTCCGGGGACATCGCTGAGCAGGGCCTGGATCGTCGAGACCAGATACCGGATTTCCGGCCGCGTCCCATCCTGGTCGAACACATAGATCCGGGGCAGTTCCTGGGGCGGTGGCGCGCCTTCGGGAAGGGGCGGGTTCGTCAGCTGAATGAAGACCCCGCCGGTAATGCTCAACAGTTCCAGATTGGCCTGGGTGATGTCGTAGATCGTCAGCCCACCGGCCAGACGGTCTTCCTGCACCCGGATGGTCACCCGCACCTGCCCGTAATTGCGCCGATCAAGGGAAATCCGGTACACCTCACCCACGGGCACGCCGAGATAGCGCACACCGGACCCTTCCGTCAGACCGGTCACGGCCTCGGGGAAAACGATGTCGTAGTAAACGAACTGCCGGTCGAACTGGAACTTGCCGATCCAGAACGCGAACATGAGCCCGGCCGCCGCGATGGCCAGGGTGAACGCTCCGATCAACAGATAGTGCCCGCGGGTTTCCATGATCTCATCCCCCTCGCCCAACTCGCCCGCCCAATCTGCCCGGCAGGACAAGATTGTCTGGAATGACCAGGCCGCCTGAAAGGACCGGTCCGGCCCGCATGGTCAGGGCGTCCAGCCGGGTCATGACGCGTCTCCCGCCCGGGCTGCCCGGGCCCGGGGACCGTTGAAATATTCCTGCACCCAGGGATGATCGATACTGATCATATCCCCGATAGGTCCAACGGCCAAGACGCGCTTCTCCGCCAGAACCGCAACCCGGTCACAGATGGCATACAGACTGTCCAGATCATGGGTGACCATGACCACCGTGAAGCCCACAGTCTCCCGCAGATCGAGAATGAGCTGATCGAAGGCGGCCGCACCGATGGGATCGAGACCCGCCGTCGGCTCGTCCAGGAAGACGATTTCCGGGTCCAGCGCCAGGGCCCGGGCGAGGCCCGCCCGTTTGCGCATACCGCCGGAAAGTTCCGAGGGCATTTTCGGCCCGTCCCCCGGGCTCAAGCCCACAAGACCGATTTTCAGGGCCGAGATCGCATCCATCAGATGGCGGGGCATTTTGAGATGCTCCCGCAGGGGCACCTGGATGTTCTGGGCAACCGTGAGGGACGAAAACAGGGCACCGTCCTGGAAGAGAATCCCCCAGCGCCGCTCCAGCGCACGGCGCGCGGCAGGGGACAGGGCGCCCATGTCCTCGCCAAAAACCTCGATATGACCCGATGCGGGACGGTTCAGCCCCACAATCGTCCGCAAGAGGACGGACTTGCCCGTTCCCGAACCGCCCACCACGCCGATGATTTCACCGCGCCGGATGTCGAGATCGAGATTGTCGTGCACCACATGGCTGGCGAACCGGTTGGTAAGCCCCCGGATCGAAAGAACGATGTCATCACCCTGACCATGGGAGGACCCTTTGCGGCCTCCCTCCCTTTGACCGGGCACACCGGGCTCTCCGGAGCGGTCCTGTGTCCCGGACGGCCCCGATGACGGTGATGGGCCGGGTTGTGATGGAGAAGACGCGCTCACGGCTAGTATCCGATCTGGGAGAACAGGACGGCGAAAAATGCATCCGCCACGATCACGGTAAAGATGGCCTGCACCACGGCCTTGGTGGTCCGCTGGCCGACGGCCTCCGCGCTGCCCCCCACCATGAGCCCCTGGTAACAGCCGATCATCGCCACCAGAAAGGCGAACACGGGAGCCTTCACGATCCCGACGATGTAGTAACTGACCAGGGTCACCTCATTGAGCCGCGCCATGAAGGCCCCCGGGGTGAGATCCAGAAACAGCACGCTGACGACCCCGCCCCCCAGCAGCCCCATGAAATCCGCCACCACCGTCAAAAGCGGCATGGCGATAAGCAGGGCCAGGATCCGGGGCAGCACCAGCACTTCGACCGGATCCAGGCCGAGGGTGGTCATGGCGTCGACTTCTTCGCGCTGCTTCATCGAGCCGATCTCGGCGGTGAAGGCGCTGCCGGAGCGGCCCGCCACCATGATGGCCGTGAGCAGAACCCCAAATTCCCGCAGAAACGCGAAGGCCAGCAGGTCGATGGTGAAAATCTCCGCACCGAAATCCGCAAGCACATCCGCGCCGAGAAAGGTCAGCACCGATCCGATCAGGAACGACATCAGCCCGACAATGGGAACAGCGTTCAGGCCAGCCCGTTCCAGGTGGACGACAAAAGAGGTGAAACGGATCGTCCTGGGCCGGATTATGCTGGAGCCGAACCCGGCAAGCACCCGCCCCGCGAAGGCCAGAATGTCCGTGCCTTCTTTCAGGATCGCCACGACGGAGCGGCCGGTCTGCTCGACCACATTGACAAAGGCGTTGACGTAAGGGGGCTCGGTCTCACAGGGCCTGCAACTGGCCTCGACCCGCCGCAGCAGCATGTCCCGGCCCTCGTCGAGCCCGTGGATGGTAACCTCCCCGGCGGAGGCCCAGCGCTTCTTGAGATCGAGAATGAGCCAGGCCCCGGCGGTATCGAGCACGGTCAGCCCGGTGCCGTCGATCATGACCGGCTGTCCGGGACGAGGCTCCATCTGGCGGAGCACATGATCGAGCCCGCTCAGATCCTTGACGGTCCAGGCACCGGTCAGACGGATCACCGATCCGGTGCCGGGCCGCTCCCCGAGGCTGAAGCCCGCCGCGGCCCCCTCGTAACGGTCCGCCGAGGCGCCGCGCCAGCCGGCTACAGTGTCATTCCGCCTGTCATTCCGCCTGTCGTTCCGCCGCTCCGCCGACATGCCCGTTCCGATGCCTCCTCGGCCCCTGTGGCCTTGCGGCCCGCACCCGATCCCATGAACCGCCCGTGCCACGGATCACGATTACTCCTGGTCGGCGGCCACCATGGGCCGGAGTCCGACGCATACCGGGCATGAAGCCTGGAGCGATGCGGTGAGGCAAGGATCCAGGAACCCGATCACTTCGTTGTGTCCACCCAGACGATGGGTCCAGGCAGGGCCGATCAGCGCCTAATACTTGAGTTGGGTGTGCCTATTTGACTCCCCTCAGCCCCTTCCCGAGGCCTTCCCGTACCCTTGGCAGTAAGCCTAAATGGCAGTGTTGCCGAGTCTGCGGACGAGGCCAAATGCCCGGTCCTCCCGGCCCGCTACGCATGGCCTGCGATCGCTGCCATGGCCTTGAGCGCGGGGAGCACCCAATGCTTTATCACGCATTTTCCGCCTAAAGAGGGAGTTTGAAGCCATGATCCGTCTGACTTTCCGTTCCGTGGCCCTGGCCGCCGGTCTGACCCTGGCTGGCTTTGCCGGCAGCGCACAAGCCGAAGCCACCGCCGACCAACCCCGCCCGGAAGGCAATGCCGCTCTGGGCAAGCGCCTCTATGGCCAGTGCCAGGCCTGCCACACCATCAATGAAGGCGGCCCCCACCGGGTCGGTCCCAATCTTTGGGGCGTGATCGGCCGGACCGCCGGCACCGCCGAGGGCTACAACGGATACTCCGCCGCCATGAAGAAAAAAGGCGAAGAAGGTCTGGTCTGGAATGAAGACACCCTGACCGAGTATCTCGCCAATCCCCGGGGTGTGGTGCCCGGCACGAATATGAGCTTCGTGGGTCTGCGCAATCCCATGCATGTGGCCAGCATGATTGCCTATCTGAAGGAAAACGGCCCCGCAGAATAAGCAGTAGCCTCACCGAAGCATGGCGGGCGTGCCCCCTTCTGCGCTGGGGACTGGCCGGGCTTTCGCCTTCTGATTGTTTTGCCTTTGAACATGGTGAACGCAGCGGCTTTACGAAGCCGCTGCGCTCTATATTGTGGCGGAAAGGTTTGAGTGAGGGGCGCTCTCCGGAACAAGCAGGCGGAAAACCGCCGGGCCGGCGGGTGAACACAAGGGGCATGGTACATAAGGGGCATGGTCACGGCCGCCGGGAGGGCACACTCCTGGCCCGATGCCGGACATGTGCGGGGACCAATGGAACAGGCGAGAGGCGAGCGACTTCCAGTTTTGTGGCCTGCCGCGGTCTTCCTGGCCGTGATTGCGGTGGTGAGCACTGATCCCTGGAGCATTGTCACCAAGGGGCGCAATGCTGCGTTCGACCTCCATATCCGCCTCGCCGACTCCTTCGCTCCCCAAACGATCCCGTCTCAAAACACCCCGGCCCACAACACCCCAGCCGCGGATGACTCTTCCTCCGGCGACAGCAACTCCTCCAGCGACGGCAGCTTGGCGGCAAGCCCGCCTGACGCCGTCGTGCTGGTCTCCATCGACAAAGCCAGCCTGGAGCGGCTCGGACCCTGGCCCTGGCCCAGAACCCGGCTTGCGGAACTCGTTGACGGCACCCGCCAGGCCGGGGCCCGGGCGGTCCTCCTGGATCAGACCCTTGCCCACCCGGACCCGACCAGCCCGCAAACCGTGTCCCGCCATCTGGCAAGCCGCACCCCGTTTCCCGATGGCGGCAGCGGCGCTGTCGGTTTCGCCCAAGACCATGATCAGGTTTTGGCCAGGGTGATCGGGAACCACCCGGTGGTGCTCCCGGCTCCCGCTCGTCAACAGGGCGCGAATGAAACGAGCCTCCGGAGTGGTGATGCGACAGACGCTGGCCCGTCCGAGGCCAGCGGGCTCTTCAAGCCCTTGTCCGACGCAACCAACGCCGCCCCCTTCCTCATGGCCTTCAAGCCCGTGCACCTGCCTTTGCCCCGGTTCAGCACGCAAGCCCGGGCCGTTGGGCTTGACGGCGTTGTGCGGGACCGGGATGGCGCCGTGCGACGGCTCACCCTCATGGGCCGGGTCGGCGAAGACGTGGTCGCCTCGGATCTTCTGGAAACCCTGTTCCTGTCCGGTCACACCCTCTCCAACACACCGAGACTGAGCCTGGATGTGGTCGGCGCGCCGGACCGGTTCTCCACCGTGGAGCGCAACGGTGTGCGCCGCATCGAGACCGGTCCCTGGTCCATCCCCGTCTCCGAGGACGGCACTCTGCACTGGTTCCCTCATGAAAGTGGCAGGTTGCGCCGTGTGTCCGCCTGGGAAGTGCTGGAAACCGGTTTCGGGGCCGGCCGCTTTGCCAACAGCATTGCGGTGATCGCACCGACCACGCCGGTCAATGCCCGCCATCTGCCCACACCCGTGGGTCAGGACATGCCCTCCGGCGAGATCAAGGCCATGGCGCTGGATCAGATTCTGTCCGGCCGTTTTCTCGACCGTCCCGACTGGGCCTCCCTGGTGGAGGACGCGGTCCTTCTGGGCGGCGGCGTCATTTGTGTGGCCCTCGCGGCCATGGGACTGGTGACCTCGGCCCTGGTTACAGCCGGGCTTCTCATCGCCGGTATGGTGAGCCTCCACCTTTATGGATTCAGCCAGTATGGCTGGTTGATTGATCCGGTGATGCCCGGGGTGGGTCTTGGGCTGATCGTTCTGAGCATCCTCTGGACCGTGTTCGCCCGGGCCTCGGAACAGCGCCGCCACATGCTCAGTGCCATCGGGCGCCATCTGCCCCTGCCCGCTGTCAGCACCTTGAGTTCCGGGCGGGGCCGCCGGGCCATGGCGGGCGAGTTGCGCAAGATCACGGTCATGGCCTGCGATCTGCGGGGCTATCCGAGCTTTGCCGCCATGCACCGGGACGACCCGGCGTGGATGGCCTATCTGCTCCAGCGCTTCCATGCCTATGTGGTCGACCAAGTGGTGGCCACCGGCGGGGTGTCCAACACCCACCAGGGCACGGGCCTGATCGGCTTCTGGAACGCGCCCATGGACGATCCGGATCATGCCAAGAAGGCCTGCGACTGTGCCCTGCGTCTCCTGGACGGGCTGGATTCCTTCAACAAGGGTCTGGAGCTTGAAGCGGAAAACATGGGCAAGTCCTTTGCCCCTGTGAGCCTGTCCATCGGGATCAACACCGGCCATGCCCTGGTCGGCGATCTGGGCATGGACCGTCATGTGGACTACACCGCCCAGGGCGACCCGGTTCTGACCGCCCATCACCTGAAGGCCTATTCGGAAATCTACGGCTCAGCGGTGATCGTGGGCGAGCACACATTCAATGTGGTCAGGACCCGTTATGCCCTTCTGGAACTGGACATGCTGGGCATGGAAGGCCGGGATACGGGTCTGCGCACTTTTGCCCTCATGGGCAATCCGGTGATCCGCGCCAATCCCCGCTTCAAGGCCCTCGAGCAGGTCCACCGCCATTTGATGGAGGCCTACCGGTCCAGGGACTGGGACGGCGCCCTTGAGCGGGTCAATGAGGCCCGGTCCATGAAAGGCGCCATTCCCGCCCTCTACGGCTTCTACACCCAGCGGATCGGGTATCTCCAAGCCAATCCGCCGGGCCAGGACTGGGACGGTGTTTTCCGCCCCCCGGTCCGGTGATTTCTCCAACGCACGCCGTTTCCCGTCGCCAAGGGGCCCGCCCGTTAAGCCCTCCTTCCGGTAAGCCCCTTATTCAAACAGGTCATTCGGGAACAGGACCGGTCACGCCGGAGCGGACCATCGGCGCTCCATTCGAAAAGCAGGTCACGCTCACGTTTTCATCAACGGAGCCCTTGCCTGATTGAGCCTATTTCCGTTTAGGTGCGGCTGCGCTAGCGTGTCGCCGCACTTGTGCCGATTCCGCTCCTCATGAACGGGCAACCAACAGCCCCGGAGTGTGTTCGAAGGTGAAGCGGAACGGTAGTATAAGATGGCGGGCCAGCCCGGTAGTGGGCTTTCAGCCAAATGGACTTCAATCGGGGCGCTCCGGGACCGACCGGGCACCCTTAACAGGACGTGTAGCAGTGGGGGATCGCAGCGTGAGCGGGAGTGTCGAACGCGGAGGCCAGCAGGGCGGAACCATGAACAGCGCATCCATAGTCATCCGTGGGCTTCACAAGAGTGTGATGGCCGGGTGCGTCGCCATCCTGGCCGGCTTTGCTGTGGTGGCCGTCCCCGCCGGAGGTCCACTCAATGGTCTTCTGGGGGGTCAGGCCATGGCCCAGGAAGACGACGAGCGTCCGGATTACGACGAAGCCAAGGATTTCATCCAGAACGTCGCCAACCGTGCGGTGTCCATCCTCCAGCGGGAAGATGTGAATGACGCCGAGCGCCTGCGGGTGTTCCAGGCCATTCTGGAAGAGGCCTTCAATATTCCCTTCCTGGCCCGTCTGGCCCTGGGCCGGTATCGCAGCCGCGCCACGGAAGAGCAGCTCGCGGAATATGAAATGCTCTTCGGCGACTTCGTGCTGAACCGGTATTCCACGATCCTCAACGCCTATTCCGGTGAAGAGTTTGTCGTGACCAGCGCCCGAGAAGCCGGTGGCCGGGACGTTTATGTCCGTAGCGACATTGTGGGGTCCCGGGATCAGACCAGCGTGGACTGGCGGGTCCGCAAATATGGCGACAGCCTGAAGATCATTGATGTTGTCGTTGAAAACATCAGCATGGTGATCTCTCAGCGGGAAGAGTTTGCCTCCGTGATCAACCGTGAAGGGTTCGAAGGCCTGCTCCGCCGTCTGCGGAACATGCAGGCGGAAACCCGCGAGCGGCTTGGTGGTGAAGGCAGCCGCTAAGGGCTGATCCGCACCCACGCCGTATTCTGCCGGATCCGGGAGATGTCGTCCCCCGGTTCCTGGCGGACGCAGCGCAATGCAAGCAGCCCGCGCGCCCAACCGACCATGAGCGATCCCACCGTGAGCGATCGCGTCAGGTTTGGGAGTCGGCGGGGCTCATAGGCAAGGCGGATTTCCGGGAAAATTCTCACCACGCCATCCCTCATTGGGTGTGGTGAGTGGCTAAGCCTTTTCCCGCCCTGACTTAAGTCCGTCTTGAATTCCTTGGCATGATGGTAGACTTGTGGGTCATGACACGCGCGGCGCCTGAAGAGGCCGGGCGATTAAAAGCGTTTTGCAAGCCAATCGGCGCGTGGGTCCTACGGCCAGAACGCCATCCGTCAAAGGTCTAGGTCCTGGTCCTGGTCCTGGCGGCCAAAGGCTTGGTGTTTCCGGCGCATCCGAATTTGGCGGGATGACTGTCCGGCGCCATTGGTAGTGGGGCAAATGTCAGTGGGGCTATCGGTCATGGAACTTTTTCCGCCCTATCTCCTGTTCCTCGGCGACGCCCGTGATGACCTGGCCATCAAGACGGCCCGCGGCATCCTGGACTGGCGCCCGACCTGGGCTGCGGGCCAGTTGCGTCTGCCCGCCTGCAGGACAACCCTTGGCCTGCCGGACATGACCGTCGAGGACGCCGCCGGAGCGGGCATCAAGACCCTGGTCATCGGCACGGTGAACCCTGGCGGTGTCATTCCAGACGAATGGGCGGAAACCCTTTCCCAGGCCCTGCTGGCGGGTCTCGATATCGCCAGCGGCCTCCACACCCCTCTGGCCTCCATCCCCATGGTTCAGGAAGCAGCCGAACGCTCGGGCCGGCGCCTGATCGAAGTGCGGCGCAACGCGCAGGTGTTCAAGACCGGATCCGGCGAACGGCGGCCGGGCAAGCGGCTGCTCACCGTCGGGACCGACTGTGCCGTGGGCAAGAAATACGCGGCCCTGGCCCTGGAACGGGACATGCGCGCCCGGGGGCTCAAGGCGGATTTCCGAGCCACGGGCCAGACCGGCATTTTCATTGCCGGCAGCGGCGTGGCCATTGACGCCACCATTGCGGATTTCATTTCCGGGGCCGCGGAATGGCTCACACCGGCTAATGAGCCGGATCACTGGGATGTGGTCGAGGGCCAGGGTTCCCTGTTCCATCCCTCTTTCGCGGGGGTCAGCCTGGGTCTGCTCCACGGCACCCAGCCTGACGCGATGGTCGTCTGCCACGAACCCACACGCAAGACCATGCGCAATGTCTCGACACCCCTGCCCTCCATTGGCGAGGTGATTGCCTTGAACCAGTCCCTGGCGGCCCTGACCAATCCGGGCAGCGTGTGTGTCGGGCTGGCCATCAACACCCAGAACCTGGACGACGCGGCGGCCCAGGCCTGCCTCGATGAGGCGGCACGCACTTACGGGCTGCCCGCCTGCGATCCCGTCCGTACCGGAACCATGCCCATCGTGGACCGGATCATCGAACTGGGCCTGTAAAGGCCGCCCCCGGCCCTGTCGCCCCCCAAAGCCTGTCACACCCGGCAGGCGACGGTCCGGAGGGCGCTGAACGGCAAGGGAAAAAAGGAGACCACGTCGATGCCTGACTTGAGCATCCAGGTCGAACAATGGCCCATTTCCGGCGGCTTCCGAATTTCGCGTGGCGCGAAGACCCATGCGGAGGTGATTGTCGCCAACCTGACGAAAGACGGTCACACGGGCCGTGGCGAATGCGTGCCCTATATGCGCTACGGCGAAAGCCTTGAGGGTGTGCAGGCGGATCTGGAAGAAATGCGCCCCTCCCTCGCGGCGGGCCTGACCCGGGCGGAACTGGTCCGCCGCATGGGACCCGGTGCGGCCCGGAATGCCCTGGACTGCGCCCTGTGGGATCTGGAAAGCAAAATGGCGGGCCGGCCTGTGTGGGACCTTGCCAATCTGCCCGCCCCCGGGGCTGTGACCACCGCCTTCACCATCTCCCTGGACACGCCCGAGGCCATGGCCGCCAAGGCCCGGGAGAATGCCGCACGGCCCCTGCTCAAACTCAAGCTGGGGGGCGATGGAGACGATGAACGGGTGGCCGCCGTCCGCGAGGCCTCGCCCAAGGCGGACCTGATTGCCGACGCGAACGAGGGCTGGAGCGTGGAGCAACTCAAGGCCTATGGCCCCCGCCTCGACCGGCTGGGGGTGCGCCTGATCGAACAGCCCCTTCCGGCGGCGGATGACCGGGGCCTGGCCCGGGTGGACTGCCCGGTTCCTCTGTGTGCCGATGAATCCTTCCACGACCTCGACAGCCTGCCCCATGTCACCTCCCTTTATCAGGCGGTCAACATCAAGCTCGACAAGACCGGCGGCCTGACCGAGGCCATCCGGGTTCTGGAAGCGGTCAGGGCCAAGAACATGAAGGTCTTCGTGGGCTGCATGGTGGGCACCTCCCTGGCCATGGCGCCCGCGTTCCTGCTCGCCGGCGCCGCGGATTATGTGGACCTGGACGGACCTCTGCTTTTGTCCAAGGACCGGGAACCGGGCCTGGAGTTTCAAGGCAGTGTCATCCGGCCCGGCAAGGGCGGCCTCTGGGGCGGCCTGATCAATCCGGACGACCCACTCAAGACCGCAGCCAGCCCTGACAAAGGGAAAATCGGCGTGCAGAGAGGATAACGGCATGGAAGGGGTGGGGTTTTTCTCCCGGTCCTATGGCGAGGCCCGGACACGGTTTCTTCAGGCCGCCTCAGCCAGGGGCGCGGCGATCACCTCCCATGAGAACCCCCATGCCCTCGGGCCTGCCGGTGATGCTCTGATTACGGATTGTGCGGTTCTGGGCCGACCGGACGCGCCCCATGTCCTGTTCATCCAATCGGCCACCCACGGGGTGGAAGGCTTCTGCGGCTCCGGCTGCCAGCTTGGTCTTTTGCGCGACAGCCTCACGGCCAAGGTGCCAGAGCACATCAAGATCGTCCTGGTGCATGCTCTCAATCCCTACGGGTTTGCCTGGGTTCGCCGGGTGAACGAGGACAATGTCGATCTCAACCGCAATTTCATCGACCATGCTGCTCCGCCCCCGAACAATGAGGGTTATGAGGCGCTCAAGGATGCGATCTGCCCGCCGGATCTGACCCACGCGACCCTCGAGGGGGCCAACAGCGCCATGCGCACCTACGCCCAGGAGCATGGGTTCGACGCGCTCCAGAGCGCTATCACCGCCGGTCAGTACAGATACGAAAACGGGCTTTATTTCGGCGGGCGCAAGAAAACCTGGTCGAACGAGTTGTTCTGTTCCCTGGTGAGCCACCACGGCGCCCATGCGCAAAAGGCTGTCCTGGTGGACATCCACACGGGGCTGGGCGATTACGGCGCCGCGGAACTCATTGTCGAGGTGGAAGCGGACGATCCGGCCTATGCCCGGGCCAAAGCCTGGTGGGGCGATCTGGTCAAATCCACCGTCACCGGAGAATCCGTGTCCGCACGGCTGACCGGCACCATCGACACGGTCCTGCCGTCCCTGCTGCCCGGGGCGGAAACCACTTCAACCTGTTTGGAATTCGGGACCTGTAGCGGCACGGAAGTGTTCCGGGCCACCCGGGCGGACAACTGGCTCCACACCCTCGGCAATCCCGCGGGTCCGGAAGCAAAGGGCATCAAGGATGAGCTGCGCCGGGTGTTCTATCCGGATGCGCCGGAATGGAAGCACAGGATCTGGCGGTGCTCCAGGGCCGTCGCCGCCCGGGCTTTGGCTGGCCTCGATTGAGAAGGCTCCCAGCGCCCCTCCCCTTCGCTCCAGGCCCTGCCTGCCCCTCTCCCGCCCTTAACGGGACCGCAAGCTCTCAGGCGTAGCATTACCGGGTGAGGACGCCTGAGCCCCCGTTGCGTGGGCCGCCCTTCAGTATAAGGATATGCTGATGGATATCACCGCCCTGGCCGCCCCGAAACCTGAGACGGATCTGTCCGACCTGTCCGACAGGGACCTGGACACTCTGCCCTATGGCGTGGTTCTCCTGGACGGGACCGGGCGCATCCTGAAATACAACCGGACCGAGGCGGAGATCTGCAACCGCGACCGCAATTCGGTCATTGGACGGAATTTCTTCACCAACATCGCCCCCTGCACCAATACAAGGCAGTTCAAGGGCAAGTTCGATGAAGGCATCCGCAGCGGCAGGATGCACACCTATTTTCAGTACACATTCGATTATCGAATGAACCCGACCAGGGTCAATGTCCACCTGAAAAAGGCCCACAGGCAGGAAGACCGCTACTGGGTCATCATCAAGCGCCTCTGACCGGTCACCCCGCCTGGTCCGGCCTGTCCGGTTCAAAGCGGATTTCTCCGTCATCGGTCCGTTCCCGACCCACCGTGGACAGGACCCTAGGGACATCCCCTTCCGTCACCCGCCCGAGGGGCAAAACCTTCTCCCGCACCGGTAAGGAGATCCTGCGAATGGTCTCCACCTCTTCAAGGGTGGGCCGCGGAGCGGGGCCAACGCCGGCTTTGTCCCAGCTTTGCTCCATTCCATCCTTGGTCTGGCCGAACAGTCCCGGAACACTGTTGCCAAGGCCGCCGTACCACCGGCAGAAATGCGAAACGGCGGGTCTGACGCTCCCCGAAACTTGGTGGATGGACTACCGAATCTGAATGGCGCACCATGCGCGGCAGCTAATCCGTACAATTCTACTAGAGGCGGTAACACAATACAGTTTCTGGATGAATTATGGGGTAGTGTCTCTCTTCAAGCTGTGTGTTGACCGTCACAGGATGGAGCACGCTCATTCAATAGGCTGGTGGGGCGAACAGTCTATGGATCGTGACTTGAGGGACCTTTTCAGGCAGACATGGGGACCGGCCTCAACCCTGAGGGTTGCAATGGGAAGTGATTGCGCAACATGACCTGCGACGCTTTCGTAAACTGGTCCTGTGATCACGCTCCATTAGGACCAATGCGCTAAGACATTGGACAGCATGGTGGGGACCGTGAGGAGGATGGGGTAATGAAAGACATATCCGCGAAATTCGGCATTGGGGATGTCGTGCGCCACCGGCTGTTTCCCTTTCGCGGCGTCATCTACGACGTGGATCCGGAATTTGCCAATACCGAGGAATGGTGGCTGGCCATTCCCGAAGAAATCCGTCCGCGCAAGGAGCAGCCCTACTATCATCTCTTTGCGGAAAATGACACGGTCTACTACGAGGCCTATGTCTCCGAGCAGAATCTGCTGGCCGATGATACGGGACGGCCGGTCGGCCACCCGGAAATCAAGGATTTCTTCGGAGCGTTTCTGGGTACCCGGTATGAAATGAAGCCGGAAATGACCCACTGACCAACGGGGCCGCACAGTGTTGATCAAGTTGATCCACACGTGAATAAGACAAGCCGGAATTAAATCTGAGATATCGACCAGATATGGGGGGTGCGACCAAACCTCTTCCCCCAGATCTTGAGTATTGCCCGTCGCCAATGCCCTATTACTGTCACGATCGACCTGCCTCATTACGTTGTTGGGGATGACAGGTTGGGTCGCGTGGGAATAAAAAGAGTAAACCCTGCGGCAGCTTTGATGAGAGACGGGTCTTTGGCCGAGGCAGGATACCGGCGGCTATGTCCGCCGCCTTATGCTCAAACGGCCATCCTCAAACGCGATGGCGTATGAGCGGAATTGCCGTTGGCCCGGGGACGAATGGCGGCAGGTCGATCTGAGGGCCTAATGGTCGGACCTCCCGATTGGCCACCTCCCGAAGGACTGCCAGCCTCGTGGCGAACCTTCCGACTGGTTAGCGCTTCCGGGGGCATGGGCCGATGAATGCGGCCGTAACCGGCAATAAGCCGGAGCGGCCGAGGATCGAAGGGGACCAATTCAATGGGGATTATGTGGCTTGTCATAGGACTGTTCGTTGCCCTGATCGGCAGCACCACCGTGATGCGGATTATCCAGCGGTCGTCCACGCAAAAACTTGACCGAGCCTTCCACCGGGCGCGCTATGTGCGCACCAACGGCATTGCAAGCCGGGGCCGATTGTACTGACCCGGACCGTCCGGCTCATCAAGGGCCGGATCAGCCCATGCGGCTTGAACCACTGTTCCCGCAGCACGCCTGACCATGGCGTACTGGCCTGAAGGGAGTAGGACTCCCATCCCCCCTTTTCGGTCTTTCCCCCCTAGCCGGCCCTTCCCCCATGCGCGGACTTTCCCCCGTCTGATGACATGAGATCATGACCGGAACGGTCCAACGCCGCTCCCTCATCCCCAAAGGTCAGGGCTCCACAGCATGCGGATCACCAGCGGCGGTCCCAACGATCCTCCCGGCGATCCCAACGGTCTTCCCGCCGGTCCCGGACATCTTCGCGCCAGTCCCGACGGTCTTCACGGCGGTCCCAGCGGTCTTCGATCCGGTCGCCGGGCCCTGTATAGAACCGCCGGTCGATCCGATCTTCCCGTCGATCCCAGCGGTCTTCCCGCCTGTCCCGGCGATCTTCCCGCCGGTCCCTGACATCCTCGCGCCGGTCGAACCGGTCTTCCGCCCGGTCGAAAGGACCCCCTGCGTTGGCCATGGACGGGATGGCCATGGTTGTGCAGATCAAAGCGCCGGCGAGCAGGGCAAAGGCCCCACGGCGGGCCAGAGTCGATTGAACCATCATCGTATCTCTCCTCCTTAGACAGAGTGTGCACAAGCGGCGCTGGACCAGGGTCTGCGCCCGCCCCTCTTCAGCCGCCCCCCTTCAGCTGGCCCCTTTCGGCCGGCCCTCTTCAGCCGCCTTGTGAGATCAAACGCCCGCCCGCGCCAAACCCGTCGCCGGTTTCGATCACGCCGCCGCGATCCAGCCCCGCCGGTACCGGGGAACACCCAAGGCCCCCGCCCTCCATTAACGAAGCGGAAAAGAGCTCATGCTTGTCTGGAACGGTGAAGAGGGATGCCCCACACCGTTCTGTGCTGCCCACACCGCCCTGTCCCGACGGTGCTGGCTGCGGGCAGCCGGGTACGCAAGTGATCTGTGAGGGCAAGATACGCAACGGATGCTCACGATGGATTTCGACTGGTCCCCCATGGCCCTGACGGAACGCCAGGCCCTGCTGGCGCAGGCCCCCCGTGTGCCTCTTCTGCAATCCTGGCCCTATGCGCGCGCCATGCGGATCCAGAACCAGATCATGTCCCGGACCGCACGGATCCGGCAGGGCAATGACCTTCTGGGCCTGTTCCAGATCCAGGATGTCGCCCTCGGGCCGTTCCATATTGTCCAGCTCCATGGGGGGCCTGTCTGGTTTGATCCGGACACGCCGCTCAGCGACTGGCAGGCTTTCGTGGAATGTTTCGACGCGGCCTTTCCCCGGCGGATCGGGCGGATGCGCCGCCTGATGCCGGATCTTCCCGATACCCAGGAAACCCGCGACCTGATGAGCGCCTGCGGGTTCCGTCCGAAAAGCGATCCCTATGAGACCGTCTGGGTTTCCCTGAAACCGGATCTGCCTGCCCTGCGCATGGGCCTCAATCAGAAATGGCGCAATGGGCTCAACAAGGCGGAGCGCAGTGGCCTGACCATCGATTTCGATCCCGAAGCAGAGCAAATGGCCTGGTTCCTGAAAGGCTACCGGCGGGACAAGGGGGCAAAGGCCTATCGGGGCGCGTCACCGGCGTTCCTGCGCAGCCTGACCCATGAGGCCGCATTGCTTGGAGACTGCTGGATCCTGCGCGCCCTTTACGACCGGCGCCCAATCGCGGGCATTCTCATCCTGCTCCACGGTGCGTCGGCCACCTATCAGGCGGGCTGGAACACCGGCGAGGGGCGCAAGCGCAATGCCCACCATCTGCTGCTCTGGAACGCCATGGCCCGGTTGCGCAACCGGGGCATCGTGAATTTCGATCTGGGTGGGATCCATCCGAAAATGGCCGAAGGCGTGACCCGGTTCAAACAGGGTCTGGGCGGGGAGCATTGTGTCCTGGCCGGTCTCTACGCCTGACCCGTCAGCCCCTGCTCCCGCGAGACTGACTGCCGTCTCCACCCGGACTGTCGCGATCATCCGGGCGAATCTCATCGGGCTTGCCATGATCCTTGCCCGCCATTTCCTCCAGATCGTCATCCAACAGAATACGGTGGGCCGCCCCGTCCAGGTCTTCATACTGGCCCGACCGCAGGGCCCAGAGAAACGCCAGCAGACCTGCCAATCCGAGAACCAGGGCTACGGGAATGAGGAACAGGATCGCGGACATGGTCTGACTCCCCCCTTTTATCCGTGCCGCCCTGTGGGGCTGCCCTGTGGGGCCGCCGGTCCGCCTTCCGCGATCATCCCCAGCCGCAGGGCGTTCAGGGTGACGATGATCGACGACGCGGACATGGCGATCGCGGCAATCAGAGGGGTGACGAAACCGGACACCGCAAGAGGAATGGCGATCATGTTGTAAAGGGCGGCAAGGCCGAAATTCTGGAGCACGAGAAGCCGGGAGGCCTTGGCCACCCGCCAGGCCGTCAGCACAGGCCGCAACGCTTCCCCCTGGAAGACGAAATCCGCCGCCGTCTGGGTGATATCCGCCGCGCCCGCCGGAGAAATAGACGCATGGGCCTTTGCCAGGGCCGGAGCATCGTTCAGGCCGTCGCCGACCATCACCACCTTTTCACCGGCGCCGGACTGGGCATCGAGGCGAGCGATCTTGTCCTGGGGCAGAAGGTCGCCATGGCGCTCATCAATACCCACAGCCCGGCCCACCTGCTCGGCCACATCGGCACGGTCACCGGACAGCAGACTGATCTTCAGTCCCGCCTTTTTCAGAATGGCGATGGTACCGGCGGCATCCTCCCGGATCTGATCCTGGAACAGGAAGCTCACACAGCGGCCATCGGCCCGGCGCAGCCAGAGAACCGGCCCCCGATGATCGGGATCCGCCATGGTGCCGCCCGAGCCGTCTTCCTCCGGCGCACCGCACCAGCTCCCCCGGCCCAGCCGGACCGTGCCTTCCTCCGTCTGCGCCTCAAGACCGAAGCCCGAGACCTCGTGAATCGTCTCCAGCACCGGCCCCGGCCCGGCGGCGGCGCTCAGGGCACGGGACAACGGGTGGCGGCTGGCGCGGGCCAGGGACGCGGCCAGGGCGAGGTCAGCCCCGTCGATCTCCTCCCGGTTCGCCAGGTGCAGATCGGCGGTGGTGAGGGTGCCGGTCTTGTCGAAGGCCACCGCCGTGACTTCCGCCAGCCGTTCCAGTCCGTCCGCCGCCTTCACCAGGATTCCCCGGCGGAACAAATGGCTGGAGGCGATGACCTGCACCACAGGCACCGCGAGGGCCAGGGCACAGGGACAGGTGATGATCAGTATGGCAATGGCATTTTCCGCCGCCGCGCCCCAGAGACCGGAGAGAAGCCCCCAGCCCAGAAACGTGGCCGCGGCCAGGAAATGCACCAGGGGCACGTAGAGACCGGCGGCCCGGTCCGCGAGGCGCCGATACCGCGCCCTGCCCTGCTCCGCCGTTTCCATCAGGGTGACAATCTCAGACAGAAGGGAGCCCTCGGCGGTCTTGGTCGCACGGACCTGCACCGCACTCCCCAGATTGAGGGCGCCGCCGAAAACCGGGTCCCCGGGTGCGGGGTGCACCGGTGCGCTTTCACCGGTCAGCAGGCTGACATCGAATTGACCGGTGCCGCTTTCCAGAACGCCGTCCACCGGATTGCGCTCCCCGGAGGCCACATGGAGCAGGTCCCCCGGGCGCACACTGGCAACCGGCAGGACACTGACCGTACCGTTCGCACCGACAAGCTGGGCAGTCCGGGCGCGCAGGGCCAGCAGATCGGCGGCGGCGGACCGGGCCTGCGCCCGCATGGCATGGTCGAGATAACGCCCGATCAGCAGGAAGAACAACAACATCACGCTGGCATCGAAATAGGCATGGTCGCCGCTTTGAGCGGTCTTCACGATGCTGAGGATTGACGCCAGGATGACGGCCAGGGAAATCGGCACATCCATATTGATGCGCCCGCCCCGGATCGCGCCCAGGGCTGAATTGAAGAAAGGCCGGCCCGCAAATGCGACCGCAGGCAAAGCGATCAGTCCGGAAATGGCGTGCATCAGGTCCCGGGTCGCCTGGGTCATGTCCGATCCCGCCCATACGGAGACCGACAGAAGCATGACATTGGCGCTGGCGAACCCCGCCACCGCGAGGCAGGACAGCAGGTGCCGGCCATACTCGTCCCGCTCGCGCATAGTCTGCGCATCGAGGGGCTTGGCCTCAAATCCCATCGCCCCGAGGGTGTCTATGATCCGGTCGGCGAGCCCATCATCCCCGGACCAGGCCACATGGAGACGTTTGGTGGAAAAATTCAGACGCACCGTCGCGAGAGGAAGCCGGGCCGCCAGCCCCCCTTCAATATCCCGGATGCATTTGGCGCATTTGACTCCGTCCACCATCAGATCCAGGTGGGCCATGCCCCCGTCATCACGGTTCACAAAGCCCGCCATTGCCGACCCAGCCGTTGCCGAACCAGCCGCCGCCCTGGACGCCGCCGCCCTAGACTCCGATGCCCGGGCCGAAGGTGACACGGCACCCATCCCCGCCGGTGCAGGCTCATGGGACGGCAGGGAGGACGCGGTGGTCATCGCACCACCACGCGGCGGCTGAGGTCCACGCGCTCTTCCCCCCGGACAGCCTCCACACGCACCTCCCACTGACCATCGGCAGGCAGAGAAACCAGACCCTGGTAGAGACCGCCGCCCCTGGCTTCCAGATCCAGGGAGACATCCGCACCGTCATGGACGGGACGGCGAATATCTGCCCGCACCTGAACGCTCTCCAGGGAAACCCCTTGGGCATCGGCCATGGTGACGCTCACCCGGTGGGTGGCACCGGCTTCCATGCCCTGGACCGGCTCAAGGGACACGGTGCCCTGCCAGCCGGTTTCGGCCATGGCCGCCCGGCGCTCAAGGGTCTCGTTATAGGCAAGACCCCTGGCATAGGCATCCTGGACCGCCTCGCCGGAAAAACTGGTCAGGGCCGCGTGGACGAAATAGGCATTCACACCACCCACAACGAGGAACACCCCAATGAGAATGTACAGGAAATGCCAGCCGGTGAACGGTCCGTCTGCGGATTCCTGAGTGTCCGCATTGCCGGCCTGCTGCTGCCCTTGGGTTGTCATGGCTGCCATCCTCGTCATCTTCCGCATCTTTCGTCACTATACCAAGGTTTTACCGGCGTACGAAGACAGATTCTTCGGTCTCAGTAATGCCCAGCGCCCGGTCCTCGAGCACGAACAGGATCGGATGACGATCCGCCTCGGGAAGAGCATCACCGGGCACACTGACATAAAGACGTAAACGGTGGCTCCGGTCGGGTCCCACGGTGATGGGCGGCAGGGTGGCGCCGGTTTCAGGCCGCCCCACCAGTTTCAGATTGGCCCCCGGGAGCCCCTCGATCCTGAGCTGATAGGTGCGTTCCTCCCGGCGCATATTGAGGATTTTCACCGTGTAGCCATTGCGCACGCCCCCATCACCCAGGGTCACAAAGAGTGGATTGCGGTCATGCAGAACATTGATCTCAAGAAGGGTGCGGGTGGCCAGGGCATAGAGCATCAGGGCGGAAATCCCGGCAATGAGCACCGCATACAAGACGGTGCGCACACGCACGAAGTTGAACCGGGCCGGTTCTCCCCGCTCCCGCCGCTCCTCATTCAGGTCCGTGTCATAGGCGATCAGACCACGGGGGCGGCCCACCTTGTCCATGATGTCATCGCAGGCATCAATACACAGGGCACACTGAATACACTCAAGCTGCAATCCGTCGCGGATATCGATCCCCATGGGGCAGGCGACGACGCATTGCTTGCAGTCGATACAGTCCCCGCGACTGTCCCAGGACTCGCCCTTTTTGTGGGGTCCCCGGGGTTCCCCCCGATCAGCGCGGTAGGTAACGGCAAGGGATTCCTCGTCGATCAGGGCCGCCTGGATCCGGGGCCAGGGGCACATATAGGTGCACACCTGCTCTCGCATCAGTCCGCCCAGGGAGTAGGTCGTGAAGGTCAGTACCCCCACGAACAGATAGGTCGACATCTTCGCGTCCCCCGCGGGGAACTCCTGGAGCAGGGTCGGTGCATCGTTGAAATAGAACACCCAGGCCCCGCCGGTGGCAAAGGCCACCAGCAGCCAACTGAGATGTTTGGCTGACTTGCGCCACAGCTTGTTGAGACTGAGGGGGGCCTTGTCCAGACGGATCCGCGCGTTCCGGTCTCCTTCAAAGAACCGTTCGATGGCGATGAACAGGTCCACCCAGACGGTCTGGGGGCAGACATAACCGCACCATACCCGGCCGAACAGGGCCGTAACGAAGAACAGGAACAGAGCCGCCAGAATGAGCAGTCCGGTGATGAAATAGACTTCCTGGGGCCAGATCTCGATCCAGAAAAAATAGAACCGGCTGTTCTCAAAATCCACCAGCACGGCCTGATCCGGATACCCGGCTCCCCGGTCCCAGCGGATCCAGGGTGTCCCGTAATAGATCGTCAGAGTGACGAGCATCACCAGCCATTTCAGGGAGCGGAATGTTCCGTGCACCAGTTTGGGGTAGATCTGGACCCGCTTCTTGTATAGCTCACGGTGCGCCTTGGCGTTGACCGGCTCCACGTCCCACTGACGGATACCCTCCGCCGCGAGGCCCGTTCCGCCGGTTTCTTGAGAAGGGCCGGCCCCCGAAGGATCTGACATCATGCCACCTGTCTGAGTGATCCGGCGGGGCGGAGGGCACCAAACTCTGCCATCCGCCGCCGCACATGGTCCGCCCCGTGCGGAAATCGGCGCCAGAACCCGCGCCAGAACCGGGCCGGGTTCAGCGCAGGTCCGCCCTGCGCTCGCCTTCTTCCTCGCCGCCGCCCAGGGAGTGGACATAAACGGACAGGGCACGGATGGTCATGTCATCAAGACGGCCTTCCCAGGAGGGCATCTGCCCTGCCCGCGAGTAATAGATCGTCTCTTTCAGGGACTCCCGGTCACCGCCATAGAGCCAGATGGCGTTGGTCAGGTTGGGTGCCCCCTGGCTCTGATCGCCCTTGCCGCTCTCCTGGTGACAGAACGCACACTGCTGATCGTAGATGGGCTTGGCCCGGGACACCGCAGACTGATCAGCCTCCCGCCCGGACAGGTGCACCACATACTCCACCAGATCGTCGATCTGATCGTCCTCAAGCAGACCGTCCTTGCCGAAGGCCGGCATCTGGCTCATGCGGGTGTTCTCGCCGGTCCACCGGATCCCATACAGAAGGGTCGTGTAGATCTCATCGAAGGTACCGCCCCAGAGCCATTCATCGTCATTGAGGTTGGGATAGCCCGTGAAGCCCTCCCCGCCCCGTCCGTGGCAGGTGGCGCAATTGTCGCCGAAGGCGGCCGCGCCGGCTGCCAGGGAGAACTCCAGCAGGGATTCATTGGCCCGGATCTCGCTGATGGGCAGTTCCGTGAGCCCCGCGCCGTATTCCGCCCGGGTGGCCTTCAGCTCCGCCACGTCCGACTGCACCGTCTCCCGCTGGGACATGCCCAGAAGCCCTGACGTGTAGGTGCTCAGCAGGGGGATCGCCGGATAGAGAACCATATAGATCAGGGAGAAGACGATCGAGGCATAGAAAAGGTAGAGCCACCAGCGGGGCAGCGGGTTGTTCAACTCCCGCAGGCCGTCCCACTCATGCTCGTTGAGTTCCACACCGGTCGGCTCGTCGATTTCCTTCTTGCGCTCAGTCATGGCGCTCTTCCTCCGTCAGAGGCATGCGGGACGCATGGTCGAAAGTTTTCTGATTGCCCGGCCAGAGGGCGTAGACCAGCACACCGGCGAACAGGATCACAAAATAGATCAGACCCCAGAGTGCTGAAAAACCGGCAACGGTATCGTAATCCATGACGTTCCCCTCACCTCAGATTCTCGCCGGAGGCCTCATAGGTCGAGAAGTCGACCATGGTGCCCAGGACCTGCATGTAGGCAATGATGGCATCAAGCTCGGAGACCATGTCCGGATTGCCGTCGAAATCGCGGATCTGGGCCCCGGGATAGCGGACCAGGAAGGCATCGTAATGCTCGCTGAACGGATCGAGCTGGGCCTTGATGTCGATCGACGCACTCTCGATCATCTCGTCGGTGTAAGGCACACCGACCATCTTGTTTGCCCAAAGATGATTCTCGATGTCCGAGTAATCGAGCTTGGAAGTCTCCATGAACGGATAGGGCGGCATGATCGAGGCGGGCACCAGATCCCGGGGATTGCGCATATGGGCCCGGTGCCATTCGTCGGAGTATTTGCCCCCCACCCGGGCCAGATCAGGGCCCGTGCGCTTGGAGCCCCACTGGTAGGGGTGGTCGTACATGCTCTCCGCCGCGAGGGAGTAATGGCCATAACGCTCGACCTCATCCCGCAGGGGGCGGACCATCTGGCTGTGGCAGTTGTAGCAGCCCTCGCGGAGATAGATGTTCCGAC
>CAZLPU010000078.1:0-22673 GCA_964561475.1 uncultured Alphaproteobacteria bacterium | reverse complement strand
GCCGGACCGCAGTCGCGGCCTTGAGCATGATGCGGATTAAACGCCTCATACTCTAATAGCCCCCCATTGGTCAGGAATCCTCTGGTGAGACATTTCTTTGCGGCCCCGAATCGGCGACTTGTGATGACAATGGCTGAATTTGGCGGTATGAACTTAGTGTTATTGCCGCCCCCAGCCCCCTCCCCGCCATCTCCTGGCCATAAAGGGTTAGACTTCCGCTTGCGGAAAAGTAGAAGTAGAGGTAACGCGGTAAGGCTGTAGTCTCCGCGGCGTTTGGTTGTCTAGATGTGCACGCATTCGGCGCAGGGGGATGAATTAGAGTGACGGAGTATGAGATGGTACGTCGCAGCTTGTTTTTGATCGCCCTCGCCGCCGGTCTCGCGGCCTGTTCCTCGAACCAGTCTTCAGATCGGGTCGCTGTCGCCGAGGCGGAGACGAAGCCGTATTATTTCATGATGCTCTGCGGGCCTGAGGGCAGCTGCGGCCATATCCGGACCGGTCTCGTGTATCGGGGTGATCCCTGCGAACCAGGCTCCAACCTGGCTCCGGTGTCCCGCCCGGACGGCAAGGAATGGCATGCGCGCTGCTGCCGTTATGACACCAACACCTCCGGCCGCGTCACCGTAAACTGCAAGTGAGGCGGCGGGCGCTGGCCCGTACCGATGGTGGCCCTCATTGACGGTAGGTCGAGCGACGCTTCGGTGATCCTTACGCCCGTTTCCTTGGCCCAATCCATTGGGCTTCACCTTTATTGGGTTTGATCGGTCATCCCGCTTGCAGAATGACCATTGGGTGCGGATCAGCTTTCCCGGCCGACCTGATCGGTGATGGAAACGGCGATCCTGTCGCCTTGAACCATGATCTCGCCCCTGGCGATGGGGGTGTTGTTGGCCAGAATCCACACTTCGTCATTTTGGCAGGCGTCCAGCTCAATCACCGCGCCACGCCCCATGCGAAGCAACTGGTGCATGGGTAGTTCCGCCCGGCCCAGCAGCACCGAGACCTCGACACCGACCCCTCCGACCGCACTCATGCTTTCACCTCCTTGTCCATGGCCCCCGCGTCCTCCCGGCACTCCCGGAATTCATCCCATTGTGCGGGTGGCCGGATCCGGCAGCGGGATTTTGCATTCCAGCACCCTGGCCCACCGGAACTTGGCCCTTGGGACCTTAGCCCCCATGTTTTGCCCCTGCGTAAAGTCGCGCCGTAAAAAACGGCCCGGGCGGACTATGATCCCGCCATTGGGCGTCAAAGAAAAGGAAGGGCTCATCCGGTCATGACTGATTTGTCCCGCGTGAACACCCCGGCACCGGTGGACTGGATCCACACGGACGGCCCCGTGGCCTATGAAGCAGCCCACGCGGCCATGACCGCCCGGGTGGATGCCATCGCCAGGGGAGAGGCCGGGGAATGCGTCTGGCTCCTGGAACATCCGCCCCTCTACACCGCAGGCACCAGTGCCCGGGAGGCGGACCTGCTGACCCCGGAGCGTTTTCCCGTTCACCGCACAGGCAGAGGTGGTCAGTACACCTATCACGGGCCTGGACAGCGGGTGGCCTATGTCATGCTCAATCTGAAAACCCGGGGTCAGGATTTACGGGCCTTTGTTTCCGCCCTGGAAGAATGGATCATCCAGTCTCTCTGGCAGTTCCATGTGCGGGGCGAGCGGCGCGAGGACCGGGTGGGCGTCTGGGTGGACCGGGGCGGCGGCCGGGAGGACAAGATCGCCGCCATCGGCATCCGGGTGCGCCACTGGGTCTCCTTTCACGGGATTTCCCTCAATGTGGACCCGGATCTGGAGCATTTCGCAGGCATCGTGCCCTGCGGCATCAGCCAGCACGGTGTCACCAGCCTCGTGGACCTGGGCCTGCCCGTCACCATGGCCGACGCCGATCTCGCCCTGAAAACCACCTTCAAGACCATTTTCGGCCCCCCGCGACAACCACCCCAGTCCGGATTATCCTTGGACAGGGAAGCTCAGAACACCTTTGAGAATCCTGTATCGGACCGCCTTGATCCTTGAGCGGAGTCCTCGAGAGTTTTTGAGAATGGGGGTATGAAAATCTCTCTCTACCCGAGATCACTGACATTTATCAAATAGGCAAACACCAGAATAACCGCAAGAACGCCGTACTCCACACTTCGCTCCGTGAAGTATCCTACAATTGCCAACCGCATTTTACTCAGCCAAGTCAGGACTGCGTTGTCGTTTTCATGTATCCAGTCTTGTGAAATAGAGATGGCTGAACTTGGTGTCGCCCCTTGAGCCCTCAAAGCACGCTGGATGAAGCGATATGTCTTATTTTTGTACGCATCGCTCTGGTTGAGAATCTCAATGGGGTAATTCCGAGCCACCCAATTGTGTTCCAAGACATAGCAAATAAACGCGGAAAACAGGGCATCCCCCGCTCCTGTTTCAGTGCGCACAACGACTTCCGGGGCTGGATAGTGAAGCACATCACCTTGCCGAGTCAAAATCACCCACCGAAATCTGTCGGACAAAATTGCTGTTTTGGCACAAAGATTGTCCAAGACACCACGCACCATTTCTGCATCGTAGCTCGACCCGCAACTATCATCTTGAGCTGAGAGCAATTCCTCGAAGAAATCCTTATACTCCGGCATCGCATAGGAGAATTCCAGGCGGTTGGCAGCAAAGCACGCGACATTGGAGGTGGGTATGTTTCTACAGACCCGCACATAATCCGCCATTTTGCTTTGGGAAACACCCGCGATGAAAAGCGGTTTGTTCAGCCGGTCGCATTCGAACATGATTTGTTCAAGAGCGTTGCACTGCACGTTACATTCAGTGACGACCACATCGCTTTTTCGAACCGCTCTAAGGAATTTTTTCCGTTCTTTACCGTCATCAAGAAAGTTACAGGTGTTCATAAACATGGAAGAAACAGCTGAAATAAGCTTGCCTGTTTTTGCATCCCTGTGCGCTAGAAATGCTCCGTCATTGACCGGGAAATCCAGGATTTTATCCCTGCGGAACAGATAGCGCTTTTTGACAAAGCTCCGTTCTACCACAGTCTTGATGATATTCGTGATCAGGGAGTCACGCTTAAGATAGGAATAGAGCGATACCTCTTCACCGTTGCGTTGGGTGGCAATGTTGCAAGCAATATTGAAACCTGTTCCACCGACAAAAAAGGTAGCCTCGCCTTTCTTATCCACAGTTTCGTTGTCCGAGGTATCGCCAAAAATGTCCAGGTGGACTGATCCCACAACAAGTACTTGTTTCAATGCCTCGCCCCCTCACTCCATGCAAGGACGAAACTCTACCACCCAATGTCGTCTTAGAAAAGGGACTGTGGCAGCAGGTCAGATAGCCTGGAGAATCGCTTTTATATTGCCAAAATCGGAACGCCAGATCTGGTCGACCCTGAGACCGACTTCGTGGGCGAGCTCCCGAACGTCATTTTCTGTGTAAAGGCAAACGGGAAGATAAATTTCATGTTTCGATTGCATTTCATTGCTCAGCTTGCAAAATCGTTCAGAGACGCTCAAGGACGCATCGTGATAATTTTGCCCGAGTTCTGAATTCAATCCGGAAAAAGAAAGAAAATACCAGCCACTGTTCTTCACATAATTCCGAGATCGTTCGAGTACTGATACTGCTTGGTCAAATGGAAGATAATGCAAGCATCTCTGGCTGTATAAAAAGTTTACTTCATCACCTTCAAGCAGAAATTCCAGCGCATCCTCATGCCTGTATTCAAACTGAAGACCGGGGAAATCCTCAACAATATTATTAAAATATTGTTCAAGATCAAGGATATCCACTCCAATCATTGTGGCACCCATGAGGGCCATCGTAATGCTGGGGCGCGCGAGGCCACACCCAATATCAACGCCTTTTACTTCAGACCCGTGAGTATTAACCCAGCCCAAGCAAAAACGATCCAGGTCATCAAATCGTACAGATGAAATGTCAGTCCCGCAGACTTTGGACGCTCGTAAAGGGGTATCACCGTAATCATTTATCTGTTCACTGACCCGATGTATTCCACTGACCGCAGCCGCACCGGTATTATTTGTTGAATGTCTCATCGAGTTCATTTAACCTAAATTGCTTCATGGTTAGAGGCGTGTGGTAACTCACGAACCGCAACGATAGCGTTTCAACTCGCGTCTCGCAAGAGGCATGCCGCCACCCCCTACTCCATTGTGTTATAAGAGATTCTCCTGAGTTGCACCTCTTTAGGGTGAGACCATCAGGCCTTGCCCGCTTGTAAGTGTTTGACTCAAAAGTTTCAATAACGTCGCCATGTGCAGAAGCTTCCGAGTAAGATGCCTTTGTATAACCGGTCCGTATCACGAACAGGCAGACACAGGCATGGCGCTCCGCACTGAACTTTCAGAACAGCAGCAAGGCTTTTTCGAACGGCTCCGGTCCGGTGCCTGGGAGCTTCCTCCGGGCATTCAGGCTTTGGGCATTCGCCCTGACCTTTGGCTGAAAGACGTGTCCTACGGCTATGTCCGCTACGAATGGCCCAATGACGGCAGCCGGGACGTCAATAATGGCCGGGTCTTCGGCGGATGGATTTCCGGCTTTTCCGACCACATCGTCTCCATGACCATGGCCTCGGCCCTGGAGGATGGGGAGTGGTTCACCACCATGGAACTGACCACCCGCATTTTCCGCCCGGTCCAGCATGGCCTCGTGATCATTGAGGGCCGGTTGATCAATCGAGGCCGCACCACCGGCTACATCGAGGCGGACTGGAAGGACGAACAGGGCCGCCTGCTGGCCAAGATCGCCACCGCCAAGGCCATTCGCCAGATGGAAGAACTGGGCGGGCCGGAACGGCTGAAGACCTGACATCCGCACAGGCGAGGCTCTTTCGAGCGCGAAAGCGATGACGGGCGCGGACGCGCGTGTCTGGCCGCTCAGGATGTGGTAAATTTCATATACCGGCATGAGGGGTACCGGGTCGGTCCGCCCGAGAAGAGGGCGGATGAATGGTGGGGAGCAGGGTCATGTGCGGGTGGATTGCCGGAGGTTTTCGGAAACAGGCGGGGCTTGTTTGTGCATGGCTCACCGCCCCCTTGTGGCTGGCATTCTTGGGCCTGACCATGAGCCTGACCCTGGGCCCGACCGTTGCCCTGGCGGGCGAACCCCCGACCGCCCTGACCATCCTCCCCCAAGCCACAGTCGTCGACACCTCCGAGATCACCGGTGCTGCGGCTCACCCTCCCCAAATCACTTTGACCACGGACGAGGCGCCCTCCCCGACCGCGCCGAAGCAGTACAAAAAAATCGCCCTGGTGCTGGAGGGCGGCGGAGCCTTGGGTTTTGCCCATGTGGGCGTGCTTGAGGTGATGGAAGAGCTTGGAGTGTGCCCGGACGCGGTCGTGGGCACATCCATGGGCGCCGTCGTGGGCGGACTATACGCCAGCGGCTACAAGGCGCCGGATCTTGCCCGTCTGGTGCGCGAGATCGACTGGGTCGACATTTTCGACGATTCCGTGCCCCGACAGGATCTGAGCTTCCGGCGCAAACAGGACGACATGGATTTCCTCACCCGGGCCCGGATCGGCATCAAGGATGGCCAGTTGCGCTCCCCCCTGGGGCTGATCCAGGGCGAGGACCTGACCCTCCAGCTTCGCGAACTCCTTGAAACCCGTCCGAAGGTGGAGCATTTCGACGACCTGCCCATTCCCTTCCGGGCCATTGCCGTCGATCTGCTGACCGGTGAAAAACTGGCCCTGGACCGGGGCAATCTGGCTACCGCCATGCGCGCGTCCATCTCCGTACCCGGAGCGTTTCCGCCGGTCAAGCTCGACGGCCGTCTGCTCGTGGACGGAGGGATCAAGGAAAATCTCGGTGTCGGCACGGCCCTGGATGATTTCGGTCCTGAGAAACCGGATTACGTCATTGCCGTGCGCCTGATGACCGGCGACCTGACCGCCGAAGACATCACTTCCCCCGTGGCCGTGCTCAGCCAGACACTCAGCCTGATGCTGATCGAGAATGTGGAACGCAGCGTCAATCTCCTGCACGGGATCGACCATACGGTGATCGAAGTGGATGTCAGCGGCTACAGCGCGGCAGGTTTCGACAAGGCCGAGGAACTGCTTGAGCCCGGACGGGTTGCGGCGCGGGCCCATGCCGAGGCCTTGAAGCCCCTGGCCCGGGCGGTCTGTCCGATGGCCCCCGAAGTCGATCCTGAACCTCTCATCGCCTTTATCGAGATCGACAACAATTCTCCCCTCAGTGACGATCTGCTCCGGGATCACCTGGAGGTCAAGCCCGGAGACCGGCTCGATCCGGAAAAACTCCGCTCGGGCATGAAATCCATCTATGGCCTGGGGATTTTCGATCTGGTGGACTACGAGACCGTGACCAGACCCGGCCCCACCGGCCGGACCGAGACCGGCATCCGGGTTGTGGCCACCGAGCGGGAAACCGGGCTGACCACCCTGCGCCTGGGGCTCAGCCTGGAGAACGACTTCCAGGGCCAGACCGCCTATAATGCGGGTGCGGAGCTGACCGCCTTTGGCCTGAACGCCTTGGGCGGTGAGTGGCGGACGGTCTTTGTGCTGGGCGATGATCTGGCTCTGTTCACGGAATTCTTCCAGCCCCTCCAGGCCGCCCGGGATTTCTTCTTTCTGCGCCCCAGTCTCGGCTTCACCGCCTTTGATGTGCCGGTCTTTTTCGATGGTCAGCAGAGGGCTGAATTTCGGGTCCGGTTCGCCAATGTGGGCATGGAGGTGGGCTACCAGTTTGGCCGCTATGGCGCCCTGACTTTCGGGTACCGGGGCGGTTGGGGTGAGGCGGATGTGCGGATCGGACGGCCCGACGACACCCCGGACATTGATGTCCAGATCGGTGAACTGATCACTGGCTGGGATATAGACCGGCTGGATGATCTGGGCTTTCCCCGGAACGGGTTCCGGCTGGCCACCAAATATATCCGTTCCCTGGATGCGTTCGGCGCCTCTGAGGATTTCGGGGCGATTGATGCGACGGGGCTTGCGGCGTACTCGTTCGGCGAAAACGACACGAACACCATCTTGACCGGCGGATTGGTGCGCTACACCGCGGAGGGCACGCCCTCGGTGGATTCGCGTCCGGAACTCGGCGGTCTGTTCCGCCTCTCGGGCCTGGCGCGGGACGAAGTGTCCGGCCAGCATGCGGCTCTGGGTCTGGTGTCCTACTACAGGGATATCACCGGCGGGCAGACCAGTTTCGTCAATCTGCCTGTCTATGTGGGCTTCAGCCTGGAGGCGGGCCAGGTCTTTGAGACCCGGGACGACTTCAAGTCATTCGACCTGCGCTACGCCGGCAGCCTCTGGGTCGGCCTCGACACCCCCCTCGGCCCCCTCTACCTCGCCTATGGCCGCGCCGAAGCCGGCCGCCAGTCCGGCTACCTGTTTCTGGGCCGGGCGTTCTGAGGTCTTGGGAATGGCGGTGTCAGAAACGGCGGTCTTGCCATCACGGACCGCCCTTATCGTTCCATTCTCCGCAGCAGGCTGAGGATTGTGTTCTGGAAGGTCTCCCGCAACGGCGGGCACATCACGGGCTGTGCAGACCGGGCCGCGCTGTCGCCGGATGCAGAGCAGACAATTTCATCCTCACCGACTGCAATGTCCTCGAACACCATGGACGGGCCTTTGGCGGAAACCACCTTGGGCCGGAGATTGACGAGGCCGGTCCGCACGTCGAAGGAGACCTCGCCGAACACCAGACCGCTCACATTTCTCTCACCCATCAGACGGGTGACAATCACGGACCATTTCTCCTCCGCGTCCAAATCATCGCGCCAATAGATGTCGCTGAGGTCCGTGGCGGCCTGGCGTGATTTCGGAATACTGTAGCGGGGATCGTTGGCGATGACGCCGGGCGTGATTTCCGCGTAAGCCGTCATGGCGTCTTCGACGGCGCGGTCGATGACCCGCTTTTTGTCTCCCGCTTCGAGCGGCGCGCGTGTACGGGCATCCACGAACGGAAGATTGGAGATGTAGAAAGGCGCATCCTGACTATCGACCGGGGATGGGGCATTCTCTGCCCGTTCCACAAACCCCCTGACAGCGGCGGACTGCACCAGGTCCAGGTCGGGCTTGGGCACTCCGGCTTCGGCGCTGAAGACATCGGCGGCGGCATCCAGGCGCTCTTCAACGATGCCATCCACGGAGCCCTTGTAGTATCCCAGGTCGAACAGCCGCTGTTGCAGGCGCCGGATCAGGGCCGTGTGCTCATTGAGCGCCTGGCGTGCACGATCCGCATAAGGACTGTTGGGATAATCGACCAGAAACTGCCGGTAGGCAGAAGCGGTGCCGGTTTCAACGGCCGCATTCCAGGCTTCTTCCGTGGTCGGCGGGGCATCGTCATCCAGAATCCGGCCCATCGCATCATCGCTGGTGATCATCGCCGAATCGGGTAGCGGATCGGACAGGGTGACCTTGAAGGTTTCATTGGGTTCCGGATTTCCGTCGCCGGAGACGGGAATGGTAATCGGGGCCTGGTCCAGGCCAGCACCGATGGTCACCCGGCCTTCAGGCAAACGGCCGCCGAAATCCGCCGCATCGGCCATACCGTCGGCAGCAACGGCGTATCCAACGGAAACATCGACATCCAGGTTGCCCCGCCGGCTGACGATAAAGGTGAACGGCGTAGTGCCCGTGTCCCCTTCCGGCAATTCCGCCTCATGGCTGGCGATGGCCAGGCGCGGATCTGGTTGGGGACCGAGATTTTCACCCAGCTCGGTGCATATTTCATAGAAAAGCCAAATAATACCAAGCAGCCCAAAGAGTCCAGACCCAATTATTCTCAACAATTTAAAGGGTTGCTTTTCGTCCGCATTGTTTTTCGGATCACCACCTGAAAAATACATGAGGAGGGATAGTATAATTATAAAGAGTGCACCGAGAGCTTTCAGAATCAGAAAAAGCATTGGACCATCCCCTCCCCTGTTGCGAACGGCATGGTGCCAAGGAGCGCACCCAGTGGCAAGGGATTGTGTCAATTACAGAGTCACCTAATGGGCCAAAGGCTGACATTGCGGTGTTCTGGGACGAGACTGCAACGGCTCCCTGTTCACCCGTTGGAGCAGTTCCACGACAGATGTCTTGAATTTTTCCATCACGGGCGGGCACAGCCCCATGTCGGCATTGACACCGGATTCTGAAAGGCTGGTGCTTGGGCAGAGAAGCTGTTCTCTGTCCACCGTAATCTCCTCTCCATACAGAAAATTCCGACAATTCCGGGAAACGGCTATTGGCATCAAAGTCGCCGTGTAAGGACCCATAGCCAGATAATACTCCCCGAACACCAGCACATCCACATGATCCTGGAGAAGGATTTGCTGAACGATTTTGTCCCGCTTTTCAGTATGGTTCGAGTTTTCAAGCCAGAACAGGCGGTTCAAATGTTCAGCCTCTTCATCGGGCCGATCGATTTTGTGATTTTCATGGTCGACGGCAAATTTCGGTTCTGTGGCTGCATAGGCCCGCATGCTTTGTTCAATAGCCTTGTCCAAGGCTTGCCTGAGGTCTGCCTGCCGAACAACAGATTCTTCTTCTCGATCGAGAAATGGCAGCGCCGCACCATACATCCGTCCGTCCTTGGACGAAGGACCCACAGTCGAGCGCTCGGCATACTGCACCAGATTTGCAATGGGCTGCCGTTCCCCCCGGTCCAACCTATGGAGGTCCGGTTTGGGCAGACCGTACCAAGCGCTGAACCGTTCTGCACTTTCCTGTGTCACGGGTCCGGCAATGCCGTCGACCGGTCCGGAATAAAAATTCAACTCAAGCAGCCGTCTTTGAAGGCTGGTGATGAGATTGGCATGACGGTTCAGAATTTTTTCCGCACGCTGCGTTAACGGACCGTCCGGATTATCCTCCACAAACTGGCGGAGAGCGGATGTCGTGCCCTTGTCCCGGGCGGCCTCAAAGGACTGCTTGACCGAAGGCGGCGCATCATCATCGAGAATGAGGCCTGTCGCCATTTTGCTGGAGATCAGTGCTGTGTCTGGGGTGGGGTTGGATAGGACCACTGTGAAATATTCATTCGGTTCGATTTCCCGGTCTCCTGTGACCAGGATTGGGATAACGGTCTGACTGTGGCCGGATCGCAACTGGATCCGGTCGCGCGGAAAGTGCCCGCCGAAGTCGTCTCTGTCGGCATCCCCATCCGCACTGACGTGATAATCGACGAAAACGTCGCCGTCCAGGTCGCCTCTCCTATTTGCCACAAACAGAAACGCTTTGGTGGAGTCATCACCTTCAGGGAGACGGGCGTTCTTGGTCGCGATTGACAATTGCGTCGTCGGATCACCACAAAATTCCGTGCATAATTCATAAATAAAATAGATGGTGCTGAGAATAGATATGACCCCCAGTACACTATTTGCGACCTCTTTATAATTGATTCTTTCTTTTCCAAACAAGCCGCCGGAAAGAATATAAATTATTATAACATATATTAATAAAATTATTGAAATTAAGAGCCCAATTACTTTCAATAACAGTAGTAGCATGACCACCCCTCCCACATGCGTGCGCTGACAGTGGCAACGGGTAACCGCTTTTGCAAGCGACTAAGGCGGAAAAATTTTAATAAGAGTTTCAATGCTGAGGAAAGCTCCGAGAGTTTTCCGAGGTTGACGGACACTTATCCAATTCAGACAAGAACGGCCTGCATCGCGAGCAGAGCCAATCAAGTGAAATGCCACCGAACCGTGTTGGCACCGGTTTCGGCGCATTGCCCTGCACTGTTCTTCAGAACGTCCGACCCTTCACTGTCATCGGCAGGCCGGCGACCATGAATTCCACTTGGCCGGACATGGCGGCGACGGCCTGGTTGAGGCGGCCCTGGGCGTCCCGGAAGGCTCGGCCCAAGGGGGTTTCGGGCACAAGGCCAAGGCCCACTTCGTTGGAGACGAGCACCACGGGGCCACGGGCTTCGGCAAGGGCGCTCAGAAGCCGCGCCTGGGCATCGGCGAGGGCATGGTCGTCAGGGTCAGGATGATCCGGGTGCCCTACATCACCCTTGGTACCCCAGTCTTCAGGGGCATGCATCACATTGGTGAGCCACAGGGTCAGGCAATCCACCAGCACTGCCTGACCGGGCCGGGCCTCCCGAGCGATAACCGTGTCGATGGCCAATGGCTCCTCGATGGTGCGCCAATCTTCAGACCGGTCCCCGCGATGGACGGCGATCCGGTGGGCCATTTCCTCATCCAACCCTTGAGCGGTGGCGACATAGACCGGCGACAGGCCGTATCCGCGCACCAAATTTTCGGCCCGGCGGCTTTTGCCCGACCGGGCACCGCCGAGCACCAAAGTGATCAACGGATTGGCCTGTCCATCGGGGGCTGGTGGTTCGGTCATGGGCGAAATCCCTTCTTGTATGAACAACCGGACGCCCCCTCACCCAGCGGCGCCCACGGGGCGGCGCCGACGGGGCGCTTTGCGAGGGCGGAAAACAGCCATCCTGGACGATGGGACCGGTTCATCCCTACACTGGCTGCCGGAATAGTGTCCAAGGCCCCCACGCACTGCGGCCTACCGATCGTCCAGGACCTATTCCCAGTGGAGTTTGGCAGACTGTACAGGTTCGCGGACAGGCCACGTGCGGGCACTGTCCGGTTTCAGGGGAGGATCACATCATGAGGCTGACATCCAAGGGAGGCTTCCTTTCCAGCAACGGCGGCACGCTCCCCGGCAGGGCACCCGACCGCCGAGCGTCCACACACCACCGTCCGGTCTCCCTGCGCCGCCTCATCCTGGCCGCCGCGACCGTGATGGCCGGTGCCCTGACCGCCACTTTGGGCACTGCTCCCGGCACGCCCGCCCTCGCTGAGCCGATCAGCTTCTTTCTCCCCGACGGCATCACCTATGACAGCACGGTCACCACACCGGAAGAGTCCCTGGGCTTCGGTCTGGGGGAACGGCCCGTGCGTCATGAAGCGATGGTCACCTACCTGCGCGACCTTGCGCAAAACTCCGACCGCATGACCGTGGAGACCATCGGCCGGAGCCATGAGGGCCGGCCCATCCTGTTCTTCACCGTCAGCGCACCGGAAAATCTGGCCCGGATCGAAGAGATCCGTCAGGCCCACCTGGCGGACATCTACGGCGGCAACAGGGCAGAGAACCCGGCCCTCAATCCATCCCCCAATCAAGGTGCCGGTGAGGGTGCCGGTCAGGATGGCGGTCGGGATGGCGGTCTGGGCGGCACCCGGAACGGGGACCAGCCGGTCATCACCTGGATCAATTACGGCGTGCACGGAGCGGAAGCCAGTGGCATGGACGCGGCGATTCCCGCCCTCTACCACCTCGCGGCAGCCCAAGGACCTGAGATCGAACGCACTCTGAAAGACAGCGTGATCCTCATCACCGCCATCTTCAATCCCGACGGCCACACCCGGCGGGTGGACCACGTGGAGCGGTTTTCCTCCGCCGTGCCCGTTACCGATCCGGCCCACGCCCAGCATCAGCTCTGGATCAAGGCCCGGACCAACCACTACTGGTTCGACCTGAACCGCCAGTGGCTTTTGCTGACCCAGCCCGAATCCCGGGCCTGGATCAGCCAGTGGCAGCGGTGGAAGCCCCATGTCTCCGCCGACTATCACGAAATGAGCAATCCACAGTCCACCTACTATTTCCACCCGGGCGTTCCCACCCGGCGCAATCCCCTTATCCCAGATGAATCCCGCGCCTTGCTGGACCGGATCGCGGGCTATCACGTGCGCTGGCTCGACAGCGAAGGCCGCCTCTATTTCACCGAGGAAGGCTTCGACAATTTCTACATCGGCAAGGGCTCGACCTATCCCCATGTGAACGGATCCATCGGTATCCTGTTCGAGGCGCTCAGCGCCCGGGGCGGACGCCTGGAGACCCCCAACGGGGAAATCACCTATGCGGATAATATTCGCACCCATTTCCGCACCACACTGACCACCATCGAAGGCACCCTGGCGATCGCCGATGACCTGCGGGCCTACAAGCGCCGCTTCTACGACATGGCCCTGGAGGACGCCGCCGAAGACGAGCGCAAGGCCTTCGTGCTCCAGGCCACCGGGGACGCGGCCCGCCTGCACCGGTTCATCCGGCTGCTGAAATCCCACGCCATTGACGGGTTCACCCTTGCCAGGGACCTGGACGTGGGCGGCACCACCTACCGGGCGGGCGAGGCCATCGTGGTGCCCACGAACCAACGCCAGTACCGCATGATCCGGGGCATTTTCGACCGCCCCACGGAATTCATCGACCCGGTATTCTATGACGTCTCCGGATGGACCTTGCCCCTGGCCTATGGTTTGGAATACCAGGCCCTGGGCGCTGATCTCTTTTCATCAGGCATGATGGGTGAGGACATGGACGCGCGCAGCTTCCCCGTCTTTGCCGCGCCGGACCCGGAGACCGCCACTTACGGCTATATGTTCGAGTGGTCCAACACCTATGCGCCCCGGGCCCTCTACCGTCTTCTTGGTGCGGATATTCTGGCCCGGGCCGTGTTCGAGCCGGTCACCGTGGAGACCCCCGACGGACAAGTGGCTTTTGGACGGGGCTCCGTGTTCGTGCCCCTTGTCGGCCAGACCGTCTCCCGGGAGGAGATCGACCAGGTGATCGCGCGCATCGGTGAGGAGGATGGCCTTCGCGTTCATGGTCTCACCAGCGGTCGCAGTTTCGAACCGGGCCGGGATCTGGGCGCCCCTACCTCCGCCAGGTCCCTGGAGAAACCCTCCGCCCTCCTTCTTTATGAGGGTGGCCTTTCCGCGTACGACACCGGTGAGCTGTGGCACCTGCTTGATCGGGAAATGGCCATCCCCGTCACCCTGATGAATGTGGACCGGCTGCCCGGCGGGCTGGACTGGTCCCGCTACACCCACATCCTCATGTCCGGCAATGCTCCGGACCTGTCGGATGCCGCCGTGGAGCGGATGACCCAGTGGATCCGGGAGGAAGGCGGTGTGGTCTATGCCGCCAGGGGGGCTGCCCTGTTTGCCCAGGACACCTTCCTCACGCCCGCCGCCAAGGATGAGGACGACGAGGAAGACAAGCCGGAGACGGAGACGGAGACGGAGACGGGGCGTTTCGATTATGAGAACCTGTCCCGGCGCAATGCGGAACATGTCATCGGCGGGGCGATTTTCGCCAGCGATCTGGACATCACCCATCCCCTGGGGTTCGGCCTGACCCGCCGCCAGGCCGCCAGCCACCGCAACACGACCATTGCCCTGGACACGCCGGAAAGCCCCATCGCCACCGTGGCGCGCTATGCGGACACGCCCCTGCTTGCCGGTTACGCCTCACCCATGCGCCAGGAGGACCTGACCGGCACGCCCATGCTGGTGGCTGAACGGCTGGGCCGGGGCGCGGTGGTGATCACGCCGGACAATCTGACCTTCCGGGCGACCTTTCCCGGTACGGACAAGATCATCCTGAATGCCCTCTACTTCGCCGACAGCATCAACCGGTTCCGCAGCCCGGACGAGTCCAGCACCACGGATGATCACCATCACGAGTTCTAGGGCGCTGTCAGAAAAAGTGTGCGCGGTTTTCCCCCGGGAAAGCGCGCACAAGAGAGCCTCCAGATCTTCATCATGACACGCAAATCCCTGAAGTCGCTCCAAGGGGATCTGCGGTCACCAAAAATGTGGCGGGTCCGGATACACCATCCGGACCCGTCTTTGTGCCACCAGAGGGATTGTCGTTTCAGGCGGACTGGATGCGGTCCAGCAGAAGGGCCGGGTCCAGGGGCTTTTCCAGGAACCCGGCAATTGCGGAATGGGCCTCGGCCCGCGCGCGGTCATCGGGCGACACGGAGCCGCTGAGGATGAACAGCTTGGTTCCTTCCCTGAGTTCGGGATAAAGGCTTGCGAACTCGTCCGCATAGTCGAAACCGTTGGTACCCAGCATATTGATGTCGAGCAGCATGGCGTTCACATGGGGCCGGTCCGGAGAGCGCAGGAAGCGCATGGCATCACGGGGATAGATGAACTCCCGGATTTCATCCGCCACGTCCGCGTCTTCCAGAAGCATCCGATGCAGGAAATTATCCGCCTCTGAATCATCTACAAGCACGACACATCTGAGCGGCCTGGTCATGGCTTGCCTCCATCCGCCGGAAGGGTGAACCGGATCGCGGTGCCCCCATCATCTCCGTCCTCGACCCAGATCCGTCCGCCATGTTTGGAAATGATTTTGCGGGACAGGGCAAGGCCAAGTCCCACACCCTCATATTCCGCATTGGCGTTCAGCCGGGTGAACAACTCGAACACGGTGCCGCGAAACTCAGGCGCGATCCCGATGCCATTGTCAATCACGTAGTACTGACTGAATGCCCCGTCACCGGTCCCGCCGATCCTCACAATAGGCTTGTGGCCAGGTTTGTGAAACTTGACGGCATTGGAAACGAGGTTGAGCAGCACCCGGTGCACAAGCCCTTTCACGCCGTGGGCCTTTGGCAGGTCATCGATCTGCAATTCGGCCTGGGCCGCCTCTATGACTTCGTGGAGATCGCTGCGGCAGGCGCCGACCAGGGCTTCCATGTCGATATCGGCCCGCTCGCCTTCACCCTGTTGAAGTTTCGCATACTCGATCACACCGGCGATGAGCGCCTTCATGCGGCGGCTGGCCCCGCTGACAAACCCCATCATCTTTTCTTCGCGTTCATCCAGCCGGTCGCTCAGTTTCTTGCTCAGCATGGTGATGTAGTTGTCGATGGTGTTCATCGGCTCACGCAGGTCATGGGCGGAGATATAGGCGAACTGCCGCAATTCGTCCGCCTGGGCCAGGATCTCCTCTTCCCGGTTCTTCAGGGGCGTAATGTCCACATGGCCGCCCACCATCCGAACCGGATTGCCCTCCGGCGTCCACTCGATGACCTTGCCCCGGTACCACACCCAGACGATTGATCCATCTTTGTGGAAGTAACGCGCCTCGTTGTCGAAGGGAATCTTGCCCCTGGAGGAAACATGGGCATCCAGACATTCCATGACCTTGGGGAGATCATCCTTATGGATCAGAGATTGCCAGGTCTCGGGGCTGTTCTCCAGTTCATGGTCCCCATACCCGAACATGAGCTTGAACTGGGGGCTGAGATATTCCGTGTTCTCCACAAGGTTCCAATCCCAGAACCCGGCCATCTGGCCTTCGAGGACCGCTTCGAGAACATCCCGTTTCGTTTCCACTTCGTCCTGGAGAGACTTGATCTGAGTAATGTCCACGAAGGTCAGGATCAGCCCCTCGGGCTCTCCGGATATGGTGCGATAGGGCTTGACCGTCGCAAGATAGGTGCCGCGGTCCACCCCCCGGATCTCCTGACTTTCGACGTGGTCCGTCTCCAGGACCGTTTCGATGGCTGATTGAATGCACCGGTGGCCGTCATCCACGAGATAGGAGGTGAAATGATGAAAGGGTCGGCCAATGTCCTGGTCATCAAGGGCGAAACACCCCTTTATGGCCTGACTGAATCGCCGGATCTTTTTGTCCTTGTCCAGAAGAACAATGCCGATATCGGTTCCCTTCAGCAGGTTGTCGATATCCGCATAGGCCCCTTCCAGTTCTGAAATCTTGATCGCATGCTCGGTGTTGATGGTGTGGAGCTCTTCATTGACGCTCTGCATTTCCTCGCCGGCGGATTGAAGCTCCTCATTGGCCGACATCAACTCTTCGTTCGAACTTTGGAGTTCCTCGTTGGAGGAGGCCAGATCCTCAATGGTTGCCTCAAGGTTTTCACGGGTCCGGGTCAGTTCCGCTTCCAGTTCCGCGGTGTAGTGTTCGTGATCCAGTTCCGCGGGGGTATCACCCGCCCCCACCGCGCCGCTGCCGGCCTGGGACTGGGCGTTGGGCACCTCATTGAGTGTCAGAACGTAATAGATCCCCTTGTTGTCGGATTCGATCCGCTCACAGATGATAGAGACCCAGGTGGACTTGCCATCCAGTTCTTCCCGGACCGGCGGATGGGAGGACTGGCCATTCAGCACCGCCTGACGGATCGTGATGACCGCGGCACTCGACAGCCGTTTGGGCAGAAGCTCGACAATCTTCGTGGAGAACTTGGAGGCCGGCAGGGTCAGAAACCGCTGGTAGCTGCCATGGGTATCGATCACCTTCCAGTATTCGTCCACTATGATCACGCAGGCATTCAATTGCGGCAGAACCACCTGCAACAAATTGAGCGAAGGCTGATTATTGGGGGGCAGAGGCGCAACACTCACGGCCGCGGTCCCGGCAGTCGCATAATAGGCCCGTGCATCGAGAACCCGCAGATCCCTGCTCTTGGCTTTCTCCACATTCCGGAACAACCGCCAGCGCCTGTCCACCGGTTCGAAACGGGAAATGCCCCGTTCCACACTCTCGCTCGCTCCAAGGAACAGCAACCCGTCAGCACGCAGTGAATAGGAGAACGTCGCCATGATCTGGGATTGCAACGTGAACGTCATATAAATGAGCATATTCCGGCAGATGATCAGATCCGTGTGGATGTAGGGCGGATCTTCCACGACGTTATGCTTGGCGAAGACGATCTTTCGCCGGATGCTATCCTTAACGCGAATACCGCTTGAACTGTATTTGAAGTATCTTGAAGAATACTCACGAGGCACGTCTTCAATGGCGGAACTGGGGAAAAAACCCTCCTGGGCGATCCTTATACTGCTCTCATTGACGTCGGTGGCGAAAATCCGGAAATCCCGCTGGATGCTGTTATCCCGGCAGTACTTATCCAGCATGATCGCGATCGTGTAGGCTTCCTCGCCGGTACTACAGCCCACGGACCAAATTTTCACCGGCGGATCCGTGATGTCTCTCTGCTCGAACAGTTTCGGAAAGGCCGTCGTTTCAAGGGCTTCCCAGGCAGGCCGATCCCTGAACAGATGGGTGACGCCGACCAGAAACTCCAGATACAAAACCTTGATCTCATTGGCATTGTCTTGGAGAAAGTCAAGATAGGCGCGCAGGCTCTGACAGTCGTTCAACGCCATGCGCCGGCCGATGCGTCTTTGCAAGGTCGGCTTTTTGTACTTGGAGAAATCTATATTAACGTGCGTACTGACGATCTGAATGATTGCGTTGTAGTCCGCCTCGTTGTTCTCGAAAAGATCCTGATAGACGAAGGTCTTGGAGGCTCGCAGTGACAGGTATCCGTAAAGCTCCTTGACCATCGAGTCCGGAGAGCAGACCACATCGACCAGATGGGTGGAGATGGCACTGCGCGGCATGCTGTCGAAGGCTGCGGTCTCAGGATCCTGGACCATGATGAAGCCTTCGGCATCCTTGATCGTCCGCAGGCCGCGGCTGCCGTCGGACCCGCTTCCTGACAGGACAACACCGATCGCCCGGTCACCCACGGCCTCCGCCAGGGAATGGAAAAAGAGATCGATGGGCAGGTTCAGGGTCCGCCGGGGTGCCTGATCCAGAAGAGCAAAACGCAGACGCCCGTTCCCCCGGGGATTACACTCCGCCTCGGACCGCTCCTGTTCAGTCTCCTGCTGCCACTCGGACGGATGGGTCCCCTCGATTATCACATTGGCCTTGGGCGGAATGACATAGATATGACTGGGCTCGATCGTCATGCCATTCTTGACTTCCTCGATGGCCAGAGCCGTGTCCTTTTTGAGAAGGTCGGCCATCATGGACTTGTAGTCGGGAGAAATATGCTGAATGAAGATGAAACTATGGGGACAGGTCTCCGGCACCTGGCTGATGAATGTCCGGATGGCGTCCAATCCTCCGGCCGAAGCACCGACCGCGACCAGAAAGAATGACTTATCGATCTGGCCGAGTTCCGGCCCATCGACGTCATCTCCATCCGCTGGCTGATTTTCGCCCGACACGTCTGGTTTCAGGACGATCGGATCATCTTGGTCTTCCTGGGGTTCCAGGCGATCCGTATCGGAATTGTTCTCGGTCTCTTCGGAGGAACTTGGGTGTTTCATATCGCTGGTCTGCATCGCTGGATTGTGAATGCCTAAATCTCTTCAGTGCGGCCCCAGAAACCGCTTTTCCGACCGTATCCAGACCAAAAAATACGCATGTCCCGAAAATGGAATTGGAGAGGCCGGCAGGTCGAGGACGGGCCCCGTGACCCTTTGACCGACGCCGCTCGTCGCCAAGGCATTGATGTGTCGAGATACCGAAGCGGAAGTTAGGTCAGCACGAGAGTATTCGCAACCTGTATGATAGGTCTGCAGGGCCTCCGATTGCACCAAAACAACCTTAGGTTTGACAGACCCTGGTCATTCATTGACCCCTGTTTTCAACCAATTTCGATGACGTTTGTCAGGGAACAAGCACCATAAAAGGGGACACCGGACTGGGCCACCTTCGAACACGGGGTTGGGACACGGTATGTATACAGAATGGCCAATCAGGAAATTGCGCCCCCTTCGCCGTTTTTTGCACCAAAAGGTCTGATTACTGAAGCAGACTTTCCCGAAAACGGAGGACAGGCGGGATGACGAGCCGAGCTTGGTTGATGATGGCGCTGCTCTGGGCGGGGTTGGCCGCGCCCTGGTCCCCAATGTCGATCCCGGGGGCGTTCCCAGGGGCGTTCTCGGAGGCGTTCGCAGGGTCAATCGAGGGCTCCGCTTCCCTCGCCAATAACACTGGCGCCATGCGCGTGGAGAAAGGGGTGGAACGGCCGGGAGCCGCCTTCGAGATTCTGAAAATCGATCCCCCCGATGCCGCCACCTGCGAAGCGGCCTGCGCGGGCAATCCCCGCTGCGTGGCCTTCACCTATGTGGATCCGTCGTCCTCCGGCCATGACAAGGGCCGGTGCTGGCTGCGGGACAGCCTGACCCCGGGCTGGACGTCTTCCTGCTGCACATCCGGGGTGAAACTGGACGGCTTGAAAGCCACAGCCGCCGGTTCCGCGGGCGGCCCGGTGACCTACCAGGAGGCCGATTTCGCCCCCCCGTCCGAGCCAGGGGACCCTTCCCTCAAGGACGGCGCACCCCTGGGCCTGGATCTGTGCCTCAGCGCCGGTCTCGACTGCGGCCTGCCGGCAGCCCAGGCGGTATGCGCGGCCAAGGGTCATGGTCAGGCTGTGGACTACACCGTGGCACGCCATGCCCCCCCTACCCGGACGCAAACCGATGGCAGTCTGTGCACGGGCCGCTTCTGCCACCGTCTTCATACGGTGACCTGCCGCTAGTGAAGCGACTCCGACAGAAGGGGCACCTTCTGTCGACCCGGTGTGCCCTAGCTCAGTTTTTGTTGATGGAGCGGCTCACCGTCGCCATGGCCCGTGCGCCCCGCGCTTTTGTGATTAGCACCGTATCCCCGCCGGCGTCAGAGTAGTGGCGCTCGGGTGTTCTCGGCAGAGACTTCATAAAACGGGGAGGCAAGGCCATGGGCCAGACTGAAACACTAAGACTCGCTCTCTTGATCCTGAGACTGAGCGTGGCGGCCTTTTTCGCCATCTGGGTGGTCGAGAAATTCGTGGCGCCGGAAAAGACCCAGGCCATCTGGGCGGCCTTCTATTTCGTCGACGCCCTGCCCCTCTGGATTTCCTATGTGATCGGCGTCATCCAGGGTGCTGCGCTGATCGCGTTCATCGTGGGCGCGTTCAAGTTCTACGCCACCGGCCTGCTCATGGTCATGCACGCCCTGTCGACCCTGTCGACCTGGGAGCGGCTGATCGATCCCTATTCCGGCGTGAATCACCTGTTCTGGGCGGCCGTTCCCGCCCTTGGCGCCCTCATCGTGCTGTTCATGCTGCGGGACGAAGACACGCTCCTGACTATAAAGTCCTGACCGGGACAATCACCACACGTCTATTCTGGTGGATCCGCGAGGCAGGCGGTTTCGCAAGGCTGGCGGTCTCGCGCGGTCGGCGGTCTCACGAGGCTGGCGGCCGGGTCAACGGATCAGATCGTAGTCCTGGAGCCGGACCGATGCGGTGGCTTGCCTGTAGGCGCGGGTATGGGATGACCAGTTCTGGGTGATCCGCCCGTCGCCGGTCTTGTACCAGGACAGACAGTCCGGATCCGCCCAGACCGTGCGGGCCAGGGCAGCCTGAAGCTCCTCATTGAACCGGGTCTGGGCCGCCTGGGTGGGCGCCAAGGCCCTGGCACCGAGACTGTCCAGAGCCTGCAGGGCACGGACGGTATAGTCCACCTGACTTTCCAGCATGATGGTAATGGAGGTGTGGCCCAGATTGGTGTTGGGGCCATAGAGCACGAAAAGATTGGGGAAGTCCGCGACGGTAATGCCCAGATAGGCCTCCGGCGCCTCCGCCCAGCTTTCGTTCAGGGAACGGCCGTTGCGGCCCACCACGTCCACGGACCATTTCCAGTCCGTGGTCTCGAACCCGGTGGCGAACACCAGAATGTCAAACAGATGATGGCGGTCATCCTGGGTCTCGATGCCATTGGGATGGATGCGTTTGATCCCCTTGGTGACCAGTTCCACATTGTCCTGTAGAAGTGCCGGATAGAAGTCATCGCTGATCAGGATCCGTTTGCACCCCACGGGATAGTCCGGCTTGAGCTTGGCCCTGAGCCCCTTGTCCGGCACCTGGCTTCGCAGATGGTCCGTTGCGATGCGGGTGAAGGCCGCCCGGCCCTCTTCCGTCCACTGAAAAACCTGCCAGTTGAAATAATCCGCCGTGCGCCAGATCGCGTCCCGGTTCTGCTGGTTCAGCTCCAGGGCCACTTCGGGCTGGGTCATCATCAGGGCAATCTGTTCCGGGCTGATCGCTGCGTCGTTGCGGGGCACGACCCAATTCGGGGTACGCTGAAAGACGCTGACATGGGAGGCGGTCTTGGCCAGTTCCGGAATGATCTGCACCGCACTCGCCGCCGAGCCGATCACCCCGACCCGCTTGCTCTCCCAGTCCAGGTCCGGGTCCCAGCGGGCGGAATGGACCGCCGGACCGGCGAATTCCTCAAGGCCGTCAATATCCGGCCAGGAGGGACGATTGAGTTGGCCGAGGGCGCCCACCACCGCGTCCGCTTCCACCACCGTGCCGCTGGCAGTGGTCAGGTGCCAGACCCGGGCGTCCTCATGCCATTCGGCCCGGTCCACCGCTTCGCCAAGCTGGAGCACCGGGTGAAGCTGGAACATGTCCACAAGGGCTTCGGCATAGGCCTGGATTTCCGGCTGCTGGGGATAGATCCGGGTCCAGTTCGGGCTCTGGGCAAAGGAAAACTGATAAAGGGCAACGGGCACGTCGCAGGCGCAGCCGGGATAGGCGTTCTCGTACCACACGCCGCCGACCTTGGGGTTGCGGTCGAAGACCAGCACCTCATAGCCCGCCTCGCGCAGTTTGATCGCCGCGCACAGTCCCCCAAGACCCGCGCCGATAATCGCGACACGCCGTTGCCCCACCATAGGCCCCTCCTCCCCATCGGATCCCCGCAATCAAAGTTCCGGGATCTTTATCGGAAAGGAGCGTTACAGTCTTCAAGAAATAGGGAAATTACAGGATCGAAACCCGGGTCGGGGCGAAACCGCCGGTGCAGACGGAAGATCCTTCCGCCCGCACCGGCCATACCGCGCCCGTTTTCCGCCAGTTTTGGTCTTTGACCCTCAGTCTTCCTCTTTAAACGTCGCGGCCAGGTTGGTCATGGTGGCCTTGGCGTCGCCGAAGATCATGAAGGTGTTGGGCTTGTAGAACAGGGCGTTCTCGACACCGGAGAACCCGGGGTTCATGGAGCGCTTGAGCACGAAGACCGTCTTGGCCCGGGACGCCTCGATGATCGGCATTC
>CAZLPU010000077.1:0-22760 GCA_964561475.1 uncultured Alphaproteobacteria bacterium | reverse complement strand
GCCAGATCGTGGATGCTCTTGCCCGCGTCCTGCTCCAGGTGCAGCCGTTCGATGCCCACCTGGATGGTGCGCCCGTCGGGCAGGTCCACCTCGACCACCCCTTCCCCGACGATGGGGTATTTGTACTGGGAGATCTGGTACCCCTGGGGCAGGTCCGGATAGAAGTAGTTCTTCCGGTCAAAGACGGAATAGGTGTTGATCTGAGCCTTGAGCCCCAGGCCCGTGCGCACGGCCTGTTCCACGCAATAGGCGTTGATCGCGGGCAGCATGCCGGGCATGGCCGCGTCCACCAGGCTGACCTGGCTGTTGGGCTCGGCCCCGAACGCGGTGGATGCGCCGGAGAACAGTTTCGAATTGGAGGTCACCTGGGCATGGACCTCAAGGCCGATGACCATTTCCCAAGGACCCGTGGCCCCCTGGATGACGCCGCCGGGGGCCGGGTTGGATTGTGTTTCGGTGTTTGCGCTTGTCGACATCAGGCAGCCCTCCACCAGGCATCCGGCCGCGCGGCAAACCCAGCAGCCTCTTCAAGGGCCGCGCCGACGCGGAACAGGGTTTCTTCAGCAAACGGACCGGCGAGCACCTGGAGCCCCATGGGCAGCCCGCTTTCCGACAGGCCCGCGGGCACGGACAGTCCGGGAATTCCGGCCATGTTGGCGGGCACGGTCAACACGTCGTTGATATACATTTCCAGCGGATCAGCGGACTTGGCGCCGGCCGCGAACGCCACATTGGGGGTGGTGGGCGCCAGGATCGCGTCCACGCTTTCGAAGGCCTGATCGAAATCCCGCTTGATCAAGGTACGGACTTTCTGGGCCTTGACATAATAGGCATCGTAGTAGCCGGCGGAGAGCACATAGGTGCCCATCAGCACCCGGCGCTTGACCTCCTGGCCGAAACCCTGTCCCCGGGTCTCTTCATACATGCCGGTGACATCCCCGCCGTCCTTGCGGTTGCCATAGCGCACCCCGTCGTAACGGGCGAGATTGGAGGAACATTCCGCAGGCGCCACGATGTAATAGGCCGGCAGGGCATATTCCGTGTGGGGAAGGGAAACCTCCTTGATCTGGGCACCGGCCGCTTTCAGCCATTCAATCCCCTGATCCCAGAGTCTGGCCATGTCCTCGGGCATGCCCTCCACCCGGTATTCCTTGGGAATTCCGATGGTCATGCCTTTCACGCCGCCGCCCAGGGCCGCCTCGTAATCCGGCACGTCCCGGTCCACGGAGGTGGAATCCTTGGGGTCGAAACCCGCCATGCTCTTGAGCAGGATGGCCGCATCCCGGACATTTTTCGTGATGGGTCCGGCCTGATCCAGAGAGGAGGCAAAGGCCACGATACCCCAGCGGGAGCAGCGCCCGTAGGTGGGCTTGATCCCCACAGTGCCGGTAAAAGCCGCAGGCTGACGGATCGAACCGCCCGTGTCCGTGCCCGTGGCAGCAAGGCACAGATCCGCGGCCACCGCAGACGCGGAGCCGCCGGACGAGCCGCCGGGCACCAGTTTGGCCGCGTTCTCCCCGCTTTCCCCGGCGATGCGCCAGGGATTGATCACATTGCCGTAGTAGCTGGTTTCGTTGGAGGAGCCCATGGCGAACTCGTCCATGTTGAGCTTGCCCAGCATCACCGCCCCGTCCCGCCAAAGCTGGCTTGTGACGGTGCTTTCGTAATTGGGGGTGAAGCCTTCCAGGATATGGCTGGCCGCGGTGGTCTGGACACCGTCCGTACAGAACAGATCCTTGATCCCGAGGGGCAGACCTTCCAGGGGACGGGCCTCGCCCTTGGCGATGCGGTCGTCGCTCTCCTTGGCCATGGCCTTCGCCTTGTCCGGGGTCTCGACAATGTAGGCGTTCAGCACACGGGCCTGTTCCATGGCCTGGAGAAACGCATCGGTCAGTTCGACGGCGGAAAACTCTTTCTTGGCGAGCCCGTCGCGCGCGGCGCTCAGGCTCAGCCCGGTCAAATCGCTCATCAGTCTGTCAATCCCTTACTCGACCACTTTCGGCACGGTGAAGAAGCCGCTCTCGGCCCCCGGGGCATGGGCGGTCACCCGGCCTGCGTCGCCCCCGTCATCGACCACGTCCGCGCGCCGGCGCAGGCCCATGGCCACGGTGCTCGTCAGGGGGGGAACATCGGCGGTATCCACCGCGTTCAGTTTCTCGACCCAGTCCAGAATCCCGTTCAGATCATGTTGGAGCGCGCCCGCTTCCTCTTCGGATACGCGCAGGCGGGCAAGCCGGGCAATCTTATGCACTGTGTCCTTGTCCACGGACATGGCTGTCGGTGTCCTCTCTTCTGCTATGGTCCGGCAATCATCCCGGCCCAGCTCATCCTCAGGCTCGTGGAAGTGAAAGACCGGGGAGCCGGCCCCGTTGGATCCGGCCTGCACTATCAACCAGCGCGCGCGGGCGCAAGCACCGGGCCGGCCCCTTCGGATGGCGGGCCCTTTGAAGGCGATCATGGACCCTACCCTTTCCCTCACCGATTTGAACAGCCGTCTGGCATCGGGAGACCGGCTTATGGGGCTGGATCTGGGCACCAAGACCATCGGTCTGGCCCTCTCGGACACCCGCCGGACCATCGCGAGCCCCCTGGAGACCATCAAACGCAAGACCTTCACGGCCGATTCCGCCGCCCTGTTCGCTTTTATCGACGAGCACGGGGCGGCCGGACTGGTCATCGGCCTGCCCGTGAACATGGACGGCAGCGAAGGCCCCAGGTGCCAGTCCACCCGCGCCTTCACCCGCAATATCGCAAAGCTGCGGGCCATCCCCATGACCCTGTGGGATGAGCGCCTGTCCACAGCCGCCGTGACCCGGACCCTGATCGAGGCGGATTTGAGCCGCAAGAAACGGGGCGAAGTCGTGGATAAACTGGCGGCCAGCTACATCCTCCAGGGCGCCCTCGACCGGCTGTCCGGCGGTTCCGGCCTTCTGGCCTGATACTGGGCTTTGGGGCTGAGATCTGGGGATTGGGGACTGAGAGGGGATAGGGAACCCATGACGGACATCATAGCGGCGCTGCTGACGGTCTTTGCCATCATTGCCCTGGGGTTCTGGCTGCGCCGGACCGTTTTCACGGAAGAAGAGTCCTGGCGGCTGGTGGACCGGCTGAATTACTACATAATGTTCCCGGCCCTGCTGGTCACGAGCCTCGTCCGGGCCGACCTCACCGGCTACGCCATCGGTCCCATCGCGGCGACGGTGCTTCTGGGTCTGGCCTGCGGGGTCGTTCTGGTGAGCGTGTTGCGGATGGTGATGGCCCTTCCGGGTCCTCAATTCGCCAGCATGTTTCAGGGGGCCTTGCGGTGGAACGGCTTCGTGGCTCTGGCCACCGCGTCCGGATTTGCCTCGGCCCAGGGGGTGACCATTGTCGCCATCGTGGTCGCGGCCCTCGTGCCCACCGTCAACATTCTCAGCGTTCTGGTGCTGGCCCGGACCAACGATGCGGGCGCCACCCCCTATTCCAGCCTCCCGAAAATCCTGATCACCAACCCCCTGATTCTCGCCTGCATCGCCGGTGTGGCCCTCAATGGCCAGACCCTGGTGGTGGACAGCCCCCTGGGCATGACCGTGGAAACTCTGGGCCGGGCGGCCCTGCCTCTCGGGCTGATGGGTGTCGGGGCGGGACTTGATTTCGCCGCCCTCAAGGGCCGGGGCCTGATCATCGCCGTGACCACCATTTTCAAGCTCGTGGTGATGCCGCTCCTGTTTTTCATCTGGGGCACCATGCTGGGTCTGGAGGGGCTCACCCTGACCATCATCGTCATGTGTGGGGCGGTGCCGGGCGCAACCTCGTCCTATGTGCTGGCCCGGCAACTGGGCAGCGACGCGGGCCTCATGGCGGGCCTGGTGACCGCTTCGACCTTGTGCGCCCTGGTGACCATGCCGCTGATGCTCTGGCTCCTAGCCCCATGACTGGCCCACCCTCCCATGACTGGCCCACCCTCCCGTGACCGGTCCCCCCTCAAGTGGCCCCTTCAGCGGGTCGCGTCCTGATCAGTGGTCTGGCTCGGTGGGTGTGGTATAGGACACCCACCCGCTGATGCGCGAAAACGGCTGGCCCCATTCCGCTCGCCCTGAAAGCCCCGGGCCGCTCGCCCTGAAAGCCCTGGGCCGCTCGCCCTAAAAGCCCCGGGCCGGTCCGCCAGACGCGCTCCCCCGCGGCCAGACAAGAGGCCCGATATGACAAGCCCCAAACCTCTACAGTCCCAAGTCCACCCACAGGCCCAAACCCAGGCCGGATCTGCCGACCCTCGCGGGCCCCAAGGCCAAAACCCCACGCCCGGAGACCAGTGGCCGATGGAGGATCAGGAAGGACAGCCGATCCGCTATCCCCACCGCCACCTGATCAGCATCAAGGGCATGAGCGCCGACCAAATCACCATGCTCCTTGACCTGGCGGACGGATATGTGGACCAGAGCCGCCAGACCAACAAGAAATCCTCGGTCCTCAAGGGCCGCACCCTGATCAATCTGTTTTTCGAGCCCTCCACCCGCACCCAGAGTTCCTTTGAACTGGCGGGCAAACGCCTCGGCGCCGATGTCATGAACATGGCCGTGCGCCAATCGGCGGTCACCAAGGGCGAAACCCTCCTCGACACCGCCGCCACCCTGAACGCCATGCACCCGGACCTGATCGTTGTGCGCCATGCCATGTCCGGAGCCGTGGAACTCCTGGCCCAGAAAGTCGACTGCGCGGTCATCAACGCGGGCGACGGGGCCAACGAACACCCGACCCAGGCCCTGCTCGATGCCCTCACCATCCGGCGCAAGCTGGGGCGGCTGGAAGGGCTTACCGTGGCGGTGTGCGGGGATGTGCTCCACAGCCGGGTGGCCCGCTCCAACATCTACCTGCTCAACACCATGGGCGTTCGGGTGCGGGTCGTGGCCCCGGAAACCCTGCTGCCGCCCCATGCGGACCGGCTCGGGGTGGAAGTCTTCACCTCCATGGAAGAGGGCCTGCGGGATTGTGACATCGTCATGATGCTGAGGCTCCAGTTCGAGCGCATGACCGGCACCTTCATCCCCTCCGTGCGGGAATATTTCCGGTTCTTCGGCCTGGACCAGGAGAAGTTGAAAGTGGCCAAGCCCGGCGCCCTAGTCATGCATCCCGGCCCCATGAACCGGGGCATCGAGATCGACAGTCTGGTGGCCGACGACCCCTCCCGCAGCGTCATCGCCTATCAGGTGGAACTGGGTGTGGCGGTGCGCATGGCCGTACTCGATGCCCTGAGCCGTCCCCTGACCGGCCAGAACAGCGGAGACACCCAGAACAGCGGAGACACCCAGAACGGCGGGGACAGACCGGCAACAACCGGCGGGGAGCAGCCATCATGACCACCGGACAGAAAACCGTTTTCATCAATGCCCGGATCGTCGATCCCGCCAGCGGTCTCGATGCAAGGGGCAGTCTTCTGGTGGAGGACGGCATCATTGCCGACTGGACCCGGACCGAAGCCAGCGGCGTACCCACGGGAATTCCGGGCGGCGCCGAGGTCATCGACTGCGCCGGGGCGGTCCTGTGCCCGGGGCTGATCGACATGCGGGTCTTTACCGGCGAACCCGGCGCCGAGCAGAAAGAAACCCTGGCCTCCGCCAGCGAGGCCGCCGCCGCCGGGGGGGTGACCACCATGGTGGTCATGCCCCGCACCAACCCGGTCATTGATGACGCATCCCTGGTGGATTTCATTCTGCGCCGGGCCCGGGACACCGCGGTGGTCCGGGTGCTGCCCATGGCGGCCATCACCCGGGGTCTGAAGGGCAGCGAGATCACCGAGATGGGGCTTCTCGCGGAGGCCGGCGCCGTGGGCTTCACCGATGCAGGTCAGTCCGTGTCCGATGCAAGGCTCTTCCGGGGCTGCCTTGCCTACGCCAAGACCTTCTCCAGCCTGATCATGCACGACGCCCAGGAACCCGCCCTCACCCGGGAGGGGACCATGCATGAAAGCGAACTGGCCACCCGGCTGGGGCTGAACGGCATTCCCGATGCGGCGGAAACCATCATGGTGGAACGGGACATGGCGCTCCTGGGCCTCACCGGTGCGCGCTATCACCTGGCCCAGGTCTCCGGCCCCGCCAGCCTGGAGGCCCTGGACCGGGCCCGGGATCAGGGGCTGCCCATCACCTGTTCCGTGTCCGCCCACCACCTGACCCTGAACGAGATCGATATTGCCAATTACCGGACGTTCCTGAAGGTGCTGCCGCCGCTGCGTTCCGAGGACCACCGCCGGGGTCTGGTGGATGCCCTCGCCCAGGGGCGCATCGACGTTATCGTCTCCAGCCATGAACCTCAGCCGCCGGAAGACAAGCGGCTGCCCTTCGGCGAGGCCGCTTTCGGCGCCGTGGGCCTTGAGACCCTCCTGCCCGCCGCCCTTGAGGTCTATCACAACGGCCACATGACCCTGCCCAAGCTGCTCGCCACCATGACCGTGCGTCCGGCGGAAATTCTCGGGCTGCCCGGCGGGCGGATCGCCAAGGGCCTGCCCGCCGATCTTGCGCTGATCGATGTGGGTGCGCCTTTCGTGCTCAACGGGGAGCGGCTGCGCTCGCGCTCCCGCAATACCCCCTTCCATGGCCGGCGCTTCCAGGGCCGGGTCCTGCGCACGGTGGTGGGCGGACGAACCGTATTCGATGCGAACAGGGCGAACAGGTCGAACGGGGCAGACAGCCAGGCCGGCAATCATCCGGGGGCGGACCCCACCGGAGCCGAAGTGAACGGCTGACCAGGGAGGACATGGGATGATCCAGGGGATCGACTATCTTTTGATGATTGCGCCTTTCGTCGTGCCTGCCTTTCTGGGCGGCTATCTGCTGGGCTCCATCCCCTTCGGCCTGATCGTCACCCGTTTCGGCGGCGCGGGCGATATCCGGTCCATCGGTTCAGGCAATATCGGCGCCACCAATGTGCTGCGCACGGGGCGCAAGGATCTGGCCGCCATTACCCTGCTTTTCGATGTGGTCAAGGGAGCCCTGCCGGTCATCGTGGCCGGTCAACTCGGCGGCCCCCTGTTGATGGTCTGGGCCGGAGCAGGCGCTTTTCTCGGTCACCTGTTTCCCATCTGGCTGCGTTTCAAGGGCGGCAAGGGCGTGGCGGTGGGCTGCGGCATCATTCTGGCCCTGTCCTGGCCCGTCGGTCTGCTGAACATTGCCACCTGGATCATCGTGGCCCTGGTGTTCCGTGTCTCCTCCCTGGCCGCACTCTATGTTGCGGCCCTGACACCGTTCTATTTCTGGCTGATTGATCCGCGTTTTCAGGAATTCGGTGCCCTGATGGCCCTGGTGGTCTGGGTCAGCCATTATGCCAATGTCGCCCGATTGTGGCGCGGCGTCGAACCGCGCATCGGCTCCCGGGGCAAGAAGGCGCCAATGTCGGGCGGGCCAGTGTCGGGCGGCTCCATGTCCGGAAGCGGTGTTTCCGAAAGCAAGCCGGGATGACCGGGGCGGACCGGCCCAATCATTGGCCCGATGGCGATGGGGAGCGCCTGGACTGGCTGCGCCTGATCCGCAGCGAGAATATCGGTCCCATCACCTTCTGGCAGCTTCTGGACCGGTTCGGTTCCGCCGCCCGGGCCCTCGAGGCTCTGCCGGATCTCGCCAAACGGGGCGGCCGCGCAAAGCCCGTGCGGATCATGTCCGAGGCCAAGGCCGTGGAGGAGTGGGAGCGCCACGACGCCCTGGGTGCGCGCCTTCTGGCCCTGGGGGATCCGGACTATCCCCAAGCCCTTGCGGCAGCCCATCCGCCGCCGCCGCTTCTCTCGGTCCGGAGCCGGACGGAACTGTTCGCCCGCCCGGCGATCGCGATCGTCGGCGCCCGCAACGCCTCCGCCCTGGGCCGGCGCCTCGCGGACACCCTCGCGCGGGACCTGGGAGAAGAAGGCATCACCATTGTCTCGGGCCTAGCCCGGGGCATCGACCGGGCCGCCCATGAGGGGGCCCTGCATTCGGGGACCGCGGCGGTCCTGGCCGGGGGCATCGACCATGTCTATCCGCCGGAACACGAAGACTTGGCCGCTGCCATCGCCGAAAGGGGCTTGCTGATTTCGGAGATGCCCTTCGGGTTCAGCCCCCAGGCCCGGCACTTTCCCCGCCGCAACCGCATTGTCTCGGGCCTGTCGCTCGGGGTGGTGGTCGTGGAAGCCGCTACCCGGTCCGGCTCTCTGATCACCGCGCGGATGGCCCTGGAACAGGGCCGAGAAGTCTTCGCGGTGCCCGGCTCGCCCCTGGATCCACGGGCCCGGGGATCCAACAGCCTGCTGCGCCAGGGCGCGGTGCTCACGGAATGCGCCGAGGATGTCCTTACCGTGATCCGTCCCATGGCGGATCATCCCGGCGGCGCTTTCAACCGCCCCTCGGACGGCCCTTCCGGCACCCTGCGAACGAACAACAGCTCGAAGCCCGGCTCAACGTCTGGGGGCGCATCGGAACCGGTGCTTCCCGGTCTGGAACCCTCCATTTTCCAGGATGGTTTGCCGGCCGCTGACGCATTGTCCAACGCCTCCGACCACACGCGGGCTCAAGACACCCAGCCGCATCAGGAAATAGGAGGGCCCCAGCGGCGGGAGGCGGAGGACCTGCTTTGGCCCTTGCTGGGTTCAGCCCCGGTGGGCGCCGATGATCTGATCCGCGCGTCCGGACTGCCCGCCCATGAGGCCCGCACCCTGCTTCTGGAATGGGAAATTTCAGGGCGCATCATCCGCGACCCCGGCGGCGGCTACTGCGCGGCGCCTCAATCTGCGGGTACGCCCACGATCTGACGTCGCGCCCCTAATCCGGAGGACACTGGCCCGGAGGACACCGGCCCAGAGGACACCGGCGCAAACCTTATGCACGGGATGAACAGTGCACGTCACGGTCGGGAACGCGGCCATGGCCCGGCCCCTTATTCCCCGTCCCGCTTGATCCTGTCCGCTTCAAGCGCCGCCATCTCGAGCAAATAGATGAGATCGGCCATGACCTTTGGGTCCTGCCGGGCAACCACCAGCAAGCTTTGCAAAAGGTCAAAAATATATTCCGCCATGTCCCGAGGAGACATGCCGTTGAAATCACCGGAACCAGAACCGGCCATTATGACTTTCCGCCCTTGGGAACCCGGAGGCGTGCCCTTGGTCAAGCCGCATGAAGGCGGCACCCGGCATCCGTCCGACGGGACAAACCACAAACTCCCCTCACCCAACCGGAGCATTTTTCTCGGCTGAGTAATGTGAGTCACTACAAACAGGGGTTGCGGATTTTACCCACGGAGATTTGCCTCACACACGGTTGCCCGTGCAAGTACGAGCGAATCACAAACTGCTTATGGACGCGCTGCCCATACCGCCGCTGCAATCCGCGACATCCTGGCTCAGAGATCCCCTAACGGTGGTACACGCATAAATTTTAGCGCCCGAGTGCATCACACCGCTGTACAACTCCCTTGTCATGGTTTGGCTCGCATAGTTCGTGGCGATCCGGTACTAACTTAAGCGCGAGGAGCGTGTGTAATGTGACCTTCTCGCACGATAATAGAAAAATGCACCTTTAAAGGGAGCCAGGTTGCAAGCCGGTCCAATCGCCTGCGAGAATGGTCGCGTTGCATCCCGTGGGCGCTTTGTTGACACCGCACCGGCTTTTCCCCACTCTCCCCGCCCGTTCGCGCCGGATGGATCAATCGGGATAATCAGGCGGTGGCAATAAGGAGGGGTGGAACCCCGGGCCGGATGGCCACGAGGCCCCCAAAATCCTTTGTCCGCAAAGCCCTTTCGCTTTCGTCCAATGACACCCCGATGGGGGTGGGCGCGATTGAATAAGGCATGGTGTTGGGAACAGCCGGGCAACTTCTCTCTGGTAGAGCCGGGCGGAAGTCCCTATTCCAGCCTTGACGAAACTCCGGTATGGACGGAAACGGGACATACAGAGGGGCGAAAGCAGGGGCACCTGTTTCCGGGCTCCGCTGCCGCAGGGGATCCAGTCGGGATCTTGACCGCAAAATCCAACGCTACGAGGCGTCATGGACGTCGTCATTGTCGAATCACCGGCGAAAGCCAAAACGATCAACAAGTATCTGGGCTCGGGCTACAAGGTCCTGGCCAGCTATGGGCATGTGCGCGACCTGCCCGCCAAGGACGGGTCCGTGGACCCGGACGACGGCTTTGCCATGATCTGGGACGTGGATGCCCGCTCGAAGAAGCGCCTGAAGGACATCTCCGACAGTGTGAAATCCGCCGACCGGCTGATCCTCGCCACTGACCCGGACCGGGAAGGAGAAGCCATTTCCTGGCACGTCCTCGAGGTGCTCCAGCAGCAGAAGGCTCTGAGGGACAAGCCGGTCCAGCGGGTGGTGTTCAACGCCATCACCAAAAAGGCCGTGCTCGACGCCATGGCCAAGCCCCGGGATATCGACATGGAACTGGTGGAGGCCTATCTGGCCCGCCGGGCCCTGGATTACCTGGTGGGCTTTACCCTCTCGCCGGTGCTGTGGCGCAAACTGCCCGGATCCCGGTCCGCGGGCCGGGTCCAGTCCGTGGCCCTGCGTCTGATCTGCCAGCGGGAACTGGAGATCGAGACCTTCGTCACCCAGGAATACTGGAGCATCGAGGCGGCCATGAAGACCGCCGCGGGCGAGGACTTCACCGCCCGTCTCCATGCCCTTGAGGGGAAAAAGCTCGATAAATTCGACCTGAAGACCGAGGCGGACGCCACCCGCGCCGTGGAAATAGTGGAGCGCGGGGGCTACGCGGTGAAATCCGTGGAGGCCAAGCCCCTCAAGCGCAATCCGCCCGCGCCCTTCACCACCTCGACCATGCAGCAGGAAGCCTCCCGCAAGCTCGGTTTCTCCGCCAACCGGACCATGCAGACCGCCCAGCGGCTCTATGAAGGCATCGATATCGGGGGCGAGACCCAGGGCCTGATCACCTATATGCGGACCGACGGCGTGCAGATTACACCGGAGGCGGTGACCGAAACCCGGTCCGTCATCGGCAAGCGGTTCGGAGACAGATATCTCCCCTCCTCGCCCCGGCATTATTCCAGCAAGGCCAAGAACGCCCAGGAAGCCCACGAGGCCGTGCGCCCCACCTCCCTGGCGCGGCTGCCCAGCGACGTGGCCGGGTTCCTGGATCCGGACCAGCGCCGGCTCTATGAATTGATCTGGAAGCGCACTATCGCCAGCCAGATGGAAAGCGCCCGGCTGGAGCAGACCACCGTCGATCTGGGCAACCGGGACGCCAGCGCCACCCTGCGCGCCACGGGGCAGGTGGTGCTTTTCGACGGCTTCCTCACCCTCTATCAGGAAGGCAGGGATGACGAGGCGGACGAGGATTCCCGCCGTCTCCCGGCCATGAGCGAGCAGGAAAAGGCCGATCTGCTCAAGACCACGCCGAACCAGCACTTCACCCAACCCCCTCCCCGGTTCACCGAGGCGACCCTGGTGAAGAAAATGGAGGAGCTGGGCATCGGGCGGCCTTCCACCTATGCCTCCATCCTGGAAGTGCTCAGGGCCCGGAGCTATGTCCACATGGACCGCAACCGGTTCATTCCCGACGACAAGGGCCGGCTCGTGACGGCCTTCCTGGAGAGCTTTTTCGGGCGCTATGTGGAGTATGACTTCACGGCGGATCTGGAGCAGAAACTCGATCTTGTCTCCAGCGGCGATCTGGGCTGGAAGGATCTGCTGGACGAGTTCTGGAAAGCCTTCATCGCCCGGGTGGACGAAATTTCCGACCTGCGGGTCTCGGAGGTGCTCGACGCCCTCAACGAGATCCTGGGCCCCCACATCTTTCCGCCCAAGGAAGACGGCACTCCGGCCCGGGCCTGCCCGAGTTGCAATGACGGCCAGCTCAGCCTGAAACTGGGCCGCTACGGTGCCTTCATCGGCTGTTCCAATTATCCGGATTGCAACTACACCCGTCAGCTTACTCAGCAGGATGACGATGACGCCGCGAAACTGGCCAACGAACCCCAGGTTCTGGGCCAGCACCCGGATACGGGCGAGGACATCACCCTGCGTTCCGGCCGCTTCGGCCCCTATGTCCAGCTTGGTGAGGCACCGGAGGGGGAGAAACCCCAGCGGGCCAGCGTGCCCAAGGAAATGATAGCCGAACTCGACCTCAAAAAGGCCATTGCCCTCTTGTCCCTGCCCCGGGAAATCGGTGCCCACCCGGAAGACGGGGAAATGATCAAGGCCAATCTGGGCCGCTACGGACCCTATATTCAGCATGCAGGCAAATCCGCCAGCCTGGACAGCATCGAGGACGTGTTCACCATCGGGATCAACCGTGCCGTGACAGTCCTTGCAGAGAAGAAGACCCGGGGCGGCCGGGCAGCCCCCAAACCTGTCAAAGAACTGGGCGCCCATCCGGAAGACGGGGAGCCCATCGGCATCTATGATGGGCGCTACGGGCCCTACGTGAAGCACGGCAAGATCAACGCCACGATCCCGTCAGGCACCAAGCCCGAGGACGTGACCCTGGAGTTTGCCGTCCAGCTCATCACGGAAAAGGCCGCCAAGGCAGGCAAGAAGCCTGCGGCCAAGAAGAAATCGGCAGCCAAGAAAAAGACGGCGGCGAAGAAAAAGACCACCGCCAAGAAGAAGACCGCGACCAAGAAAACCGCCGCGAAGAAGACAGCCTCGAAAAAGACCGCCGCCAAGAAATCCACTGCCAAAAAGGTCGAAAAGGCGGACGCGGACTGACGGCAAAAATGCAGGCACACCCGATCCGAACAGAGGCGGGTGGCCATCACCAGGGCGGCCATGGACACGGCAGAAACCTTCCAATCTCTGGACTGGGCGTGCCTGGGCAAGGCGCTGGATGAGACCGGCCATGCCCTGATCCCCGGCCTGCTGCCTGCGGACATGTGCCAGCGCATTGCAGCCCTCTACGATGATCCGGACACGGCCTTCCGCTCTACCATCACCATGGCCCGCCACGGCTTCGGAGACGGTGAATACAAATACTTCGCCTACCCCCTGCCGGATCCGGTGACGGCCTTGCGCGAGGCCTTCTACCCGCCCCTGGCGGCCATCGCCAACCGCTGGGCGGATCGGCTGGGTCTGCCCGCCCACTGGCCCGCGGACCTGAACACCTTGCTGACCCGATGCCACGAAAGCGGGCAGATCAGACCCACGCCCCTGCTGCTCGACTATCGGGAAGGGGGCTACAACTGTCTCCACCAGGATCTCTACGGCGACATCCATTTCCCCCTGCAGGTGGTCATCCTGCTGAGTGATCCGGGAACGGATTTCGACGGCGGGGAGTTCATTCTCGTCGAACAGCGCCCCCGCATGCAGTCCCGCCCCATGGTCATTCCGCTCACCCAGGGCGCCGCCTGTGTTTTCCCGGTGCGGGAGCGGCCCCGCCGGGGCAGCCGGGGGGACCACCGGGTGCAGATGCGGCACGGGGTCAGCCAGGTCCGCCGGGGTCACCGGCGCACCCTGGGCCTTATCTTTCATGATGCCCAATGATCAAGACATGTGATCATGCCATCTGATCTCAGGGCTGGCTGAAATAGACCGGATTGGAACAGAGGACCACCGTACCGTCAACGGTACGCATCTGCGCGCGGATCCATTTCGATTCCTCACTGATTTCAAATTCGGCCTGGGCCGATCCATCCAGGGGGCGCCCGGCCGGTACGACCCGGACCGGCTTCTCCGGCGTGCGGTTGTCGATGAATTCCACCACATGCCCGGTGGGACCGGCCACGGACGCGCTGATACTCACCCGGTCCCCGGGCTTGACCATCAGCACACCACCCATGGGGATGGACTGATCTTCAACAGTGCCCTGAATATCGATCTTCCAGTCCGGTTCGCCCACCACATCGATGAACACCCGGCCGGACCGCACCCCATCCAGAATGCCCTTGACCGTGAAACTTTCGCTCCACACCACCGTCGTCGGCACACCAATGGGCGGCTGGCTGGCGCCGGGATCCACCGGATCATGATTGTCCGATCCGCCGATGGCGGTGAGCCGGTGCCCCTGGTTGAGCAGGTTCTGCCAGAATCGCAGGCCGGAAATGGGATTTTCCGCAGTGCCGAAAAATTTCAGGATTCCTCCGCCCACGGCTTCCACCGCCGTCACCTTGGAATAGTCCGTCTCCACATCCCAGCCGCAGCCCATGCATTGGGACCCGAAATGGAGCAGAGGATGGTTGACCGAGATGATGGCATCCTGGGCGGCAAGATCATTCAGCAGACGGTCCATGCTGCCTTCCTCCCGGGAAATGCGGAAATCCACATAATCCCGGATCCCGAACGCGTTGGCGTGGCCGTAGAATGTGGTGATTTCCATGGCCGGGATCAGCAGGAAATCATCGAAATGGGGTTGCAGTTCCGCGATGGTGACCATCTGGGACACCGTGTTGTGGTCCGAGAGGGCAAAGAAGTCCAGGTCATGATCAAGGGCCGTCAGGACACTACGGAAGACCGGGCACCGTGACCGTCCCTCCCCTGAATTCCGTTCGCAGGTGGCATCCCCGTGGCCGGTATGCACATGGAAATCTCCCCTCAGCCAGCGCCCCCCGTCCGCCTGCTGCGGTTGCTCCGGCTCAGGATTGAACCGGACCGTGACGGTGTAGTCGATGGAAACGCCCTGTTCGATCCGGGGGACCGCCAGCATCACGGACCAGGTGCCCGGCGTCATGGCTCCGGGGAGATAGCCGTGGCTGGCACCGAACCGTCCGAGTTTGAAGACTGGCTGGCCGCCGCCGCTCCAGCCCCGCAGACCGTCCGGATCGAGAATACCGATATCAAGACTGGCATCCTTGGTATTCTGCCGCTCCAGGGCCACCTGGATCTCCCGGACGCCCTCGGGCATCACGAATTCATGATAGATATACGACCGGAAATCCTGCCAGGTCACGGTGCCGGTGAAGGTGACCGAGTCCCGCGTCTCTCCCGCCGGTGCCGCAAAAACCGAGCCGGACCAGAGCAGCACCCATGCCGTCAGGGCAATCACTACACGCATCATTGTGTCGCTCCATCACACGGTGTCTCGACCCGCACCGGATTGCACCGTCCGGCACCGCCCTCAGGCAGGGTGACCTGATAGGGGCTCAACTCCGTCCGGGGAAGATAGTAGTCCGTGGAGATGTAGTGGGCACCGGAGGCAAAGGCCGCTTCGCGCCGGCGCGTGTCATTCCCCCGGGCCTCCATCGTGTTCGCATCCGCACGGGTGCGCACCAGGAAGCCGGTCTCGACGGCGGATCTGATTTCAGCCCCGTCACGCACCGGATTGTTCAGGGTCATATAGGCCGCGTCATCCGCTGACGGATCATGGGAATTGACGAACATCGCCAACCCCTCCAGGGAGGCGCGGCCCCGCCGGTAGATGGCCACCAGTTCCTTGTTGTTGTCCAGGGCAAAGAGGATCTTTCCCCGTGCGTCCTCCAGGGACGGCCACCCCCGGGCGATGATGGCGTCCCGCAGGGTTTCAGCCTCCCCCCGCACATCGTCCGGCGTGATCAGCCGTGTCTCGTCCAGGACCGACCGAATTTCCCGGTCCAGGGCATCGAATGCCTCCGCCGTGAAGGGAAAGGGCACCACCGCCCCGGGGACCTGATCGATGGGGGCCTGTTTGGTATTGATCAGGACCAGGATGGGCAGATGGTCCGGATTGGTCCGGGACCACTCGTCAATCTGCTCCAGACACAGAATGAATGTCTTGCAGTGGCTGTGCACGTCAATGTCCTGGGCATGGAGCACCTTGAAACCGGGCTCGTGCATTCCCGACGCATCATAGGGCTCACCGCCAACACCGGCGGAAATCTTGGGCAGGATCGGCTCGGCGTAACGGGCCCCGTATGGATCGTAGAAGACATCCAGCTCAAGCTGGCGCATGCCCAGATCCAATTGCTCCTGGAGCGGTTGATGCCCGTAATCCAAGGCCAGTGCCGCTTCCCGGGAAGTGGAGGCCAGGAGCTCCAATTCCGTCTCGGGAATGTATTTCTTGTAGCTGTTGTGGGATCCGACGGCCTGGATGTCGTTCATCCGCAAGCCCGGCAGGCAGGGCGCCTCCCTGTCCTCGCAAGCCCCATCCCGCGGGGCATCCTGGCCATCCTCAGCATGAAGAGAGACGGGCAGAAGCAGAAGAAGTGTGAAAAGGATGATCCGGAGCGGTGCCATAAGGTGTCCCAACACAAAAATGCAGTCACGCAGCCTCTCGCGTTCAAACGCGCGAGGGACAGCGTAGGGCCGGGACAATTCACTTTTATGACAGCAAGGGAGAGACGTGGCGGAGCGCCGAGGGCCAGCGGCAGTCCATGGAAAACCACGAACTGCCGCAGGTATCTTTATTGGGGGTATCGATCAGAAGGCGTCGTCGGCAAACACAACGGTCTCAGGGGCACCGCTCACGACCACGCCGAAGGACAATTCCTCTCCGGCCTTGATATCTTCATTGTAGCTCGTGCCGCGCACCTGATAGACGCCGTCCTGTTCGGAAACGATCTCGGCACCCCAGATATTGGTGATGGTGCCGTTCTCCAGGGTGAACTCCTCCACCCAGACCGGCAGATCCTCAGACCCTTCATTGGTGACGGCAATATCCGCCACAAAGCCGCTGCCCCAGGTGTTGCCGTCCCGGATGGTCATGGCGCTTGCGAGGTCGGCATCGGTGGCCGGGCTCGCATCCCAGTCGGCGACGGGTTTGGAGGGGCCATCGGAGGCAAACAGAGTATCTTCCGGCGTGCCCTGGATCGTCACCCCAAAGACCAGTTCCTCGCCCGCATCGATGGAGGTGTTCCAGTCGGCGCCGGTGATCGTGTAGGCACCATCGGATTCCGACAGGATCTCCGCACCCCAGATCGCCGCGATGGACCCGTTCTCCAGGTCGAAATCCAGGGTCCAGGTATCCAGATTGCCGCCGGTGTTCTCCACCGTGACATTGGCATTGAAGGCATTGGCCCAGACCTCGCCTTCCCGGACCTCAAGGCCCTTGACGGCTACGTCCCCGGAATCGGCCCCACCATCGTCCTGGCTCTCATCATCAGTGGTCAGCTCAAAGCCGATGGTCACGTCAAGCAGTTCCGTGCCGCCCGCACCGCCATTCTCGAAGACTTCGATCTTCAGGCTGATCGGCTGGTCGAGCTTGAGCCCGGACGCGCCGCCGCCGTTGTAATCACCGCCGGTGTCGCCAAACAGGGCATAGGGCGAAACGTTTTCTGTCGCCGTGGTGCTCTGGTTCAAGGTGAAGCGGACGCTGCCGATGGATTCATCGGACGCCACACTCACGGTCAGCAGCGAGGGATCGATACCCTTGAGCAGGTCCTGACCGATCACCGCGCCGTCGCTCAGTGTGGTGATGACCGTGTCGCTCTGGGAATCGACCAGGAAGATGGTGAGATCGTCCAGGGTGAGATCATCGGACGGCGCCAGCGGTTCCGGTTCGGGCTCCGGTTGAGGCTCCGGCTCCGGTTGGGGTTCCGGTTCCGGTTGAGGCTCCGGCTCGGCGTCGAAAACGGGTCCGTTGGCCAGGGGAGACAGCTCAAGACCGTCCTGGCCAATCTCATTCTTGACCTTGCCGAGATGGATCTGGTCGAGAATGTAACCGACGGACCGGGCCGCCACGCTGATCGTGTATACCCCAGGGCTGTCGAAGGTGATGGTCGCACTCGGCCGGGTACCGTTCTGGCTGTGATAGTCGAAATTGCTGGAGACCCCGTGGACCGTGTCCCAGGGCTTGGACTTGAAATTATTGCCGCCGAACAGCTTGCTGACCCGGACAACCTGGTCGCCACTGCTGTCCTCGGCCCAGAACCAGACATCGTTGGACAGATCGTCCCGGAACTCATTACCCAGATCATCCGTACGGCCACTGGTGAGGGCGATGTGATACCGGCCAGGATCCGTGACATGAACGTCGAAGGTGAAGGTGGCTGCCTCAGTGATGTTGCGGGCATTGTAGATGTTGTTGCCGGTCCACAACCAGGCGCTGTCACCGTCAATACCGGGATATTTGGTGACCTTTTCCCAAGCGCCGCCTACGTCAAGATCTTCAGTATCAATAATGAATTGGCCGTTTCTATTCGCCTTGTAGACCACGTTATCCATGCTGTCCCCCAATGACATGCACAAGATGCGACATGCACCAGATGCCGCACGCCTGGAACGGGACGAAGGTCTTCCCTTGCCCGTTCTGATCAATTTCATGACGGATGTGACAGGTCTCAACTACAACCCGTCCAACCAAACGCGTCACTCGTATCAAAGGTTGGGTGTTGGGTCGCGTTACCATGCGGTCAGGTCACCCTTGAGGGGCAGCCATGACCAAGATGCGCTCACCTGCGCGCAGTCGGGTGCCGGGACCTGGAGGCGCCCTTGACCATCATGAAAGAACACGGAGGCAGACAGTGAAAAGCCATCGGATCGCACTTATGGTCCTTGCGGCGGCAGGGATGGGTTCGCCGGTTTCCGCCCAGGCGATCGCCGGTCAGGAGACGGGCGCGGAAGACGCACAATGCCGGGTGCTTTTCGATTTCGAAGCCGCTGACGCCATCGAGGCCTGGAAGACCACCAACGACAATGTCATGGGCGGGCGATCCAGCGGCGGCCCGGCGGTGGCCGACGGTACCCTGATCTTCTCCGGCGTGACCAATACGGACGGGGGCGGCTTTTCCTCCGTCAAGGCCTCAGTCCCAAGAGGATCACTGGAGGGGGTGACCTCTTTCCGGATCCGCTACCGGGGCGACGGCCGGCGCTACCAGTTCAGTACGGAAACCGGTGAGCGGCGGCGCCTGTTCTTCCGCCTCCAGTACTGGTCCGAATTCGAAGCCCTGAACACGGGCAGCTGGGAAGAGACGGACCTGCCCGTGTCCGGGTTCCAGTCCTATTTCTTCGGCGAACCTCTCGATGACCGCGTCCTCGACCCGGCCCGGATCCGGGATCTGGGCTTTTTCATTTACGACAAGGAAGACGGCCCGTTCGAACTCCAGGTGGACTGGATCAAGGCCTGCCCCTGAAGCTCCGTCCGTGAGGCTCCGTCCGTGGGGCTCCATCCGTGGGGCGATGAGATGCGCATGAATGCCAAAGAGCTCCGGGATCACTCGGCGGGCAGCACCCGGTTCAGCACCGCTTCGATGGTGGCGTCATCCACGGTCCCATGGGCGCCGAAACTGGAGCCCCCCTGGCCGCTCAAATGACGGGCGCAGTAGAGATCCGCCACCGGGGCCGGCGCGTGACGGATGAGCAGGGACGCCTGGAGGCATTTGGCCAGGCATTCCGTGAACAGACGGGCGGATCCCTCATCGGGTCCGGGGCCGCTGGCCAGAAACAGCAGATCCGTCAGGGCCGTGTCATAATGTCGGTTCTGCCCGAGGGCATTGTCCAGGTCCGACAGCACCATGGTCAGGGCATCGGGGGTGCGTGAGAGGGCGCGCATCACATCCAGGCAGATGACATTGCCGGAGCCTTCCCAGATGCTGTTCAGGGGGGCCTGGCGGTAAAGCCGGGGCAGGACGCTTTCCTCCACATACCCCGCGCCTCCATGACACTCCATGGCCTCGTAAATGAAACCCGGGCAGCGCTTGTTGACCCAGTATTTGGCCGCGGGGGTGGCGATGCGCATGAAGGCCGCTTCCCTGGGATCCTGGGCCGCGTTGTCGAAGGACCGGGCGATCCGCATGAAGAGCGCCGTCGCGGCCTCCGCCTCCACTGCCAGATCCGCCAGCACACGGCGCATCAGGGGCTGATCGATCAGTTTACGCTGGAACGCGGTCCGGTGACGGGCATGCCAGACCGCCTGCACCAGGGCCTGGCGCATGAAGGAGGCCGGTGCCAGGATCGTGTCGAGACGGGTGTGCTGCACCATGTCCATGATCACCCGCACACCCCGCCCCTCTTCCCCCACCAGAACGGCATGGGCGTTGTGGTACTCGATCTCGCTTGAGGCGTTGGCCCTGTCCCCCAGCTTGTCCTTCAGCCGCATGATATGCATGGCATTGCGACTGCCGTCCGGGCGCCAGCGGGGCACGAAGAAACAGGATAGTCCGCCTGCGGCCTGGGCCAGGGTGAGAAACCCGTCGCACATGGGGGCGGAACAAAACCATTTGTGCCCGGTCAGACGATAGGCCGCCCCGGGACCGCCGGCGCCTTCGGGCACTGCCATGGTCGTGTTGGCCCGCACATCCGAGCCGCCCTGCTTTTCCGTCATGGCCATGCCCACGGTGGCGCCGGATTTCTCCGTCACCGGACGGGATGCGGCATCATAGGCAGAGCCCCGGATCAGCGGTTCCCAGACCGCCGCCAGACGGTCCTCCTGACGCAGAGCAGGCACCGATGCGAAAGTCATGGTCATGGGGCAGCATACCCCAGGCTCTGCCTGGGACATGAGATAAAGCAGAACCGCATGGGCCGCGTAGCCCTTCTCCCCCTTGTCCGCCCTGGCGGTCCAGGCGATGGAAGAAACCCCGTGAGACAGGCCCAGATCCATCAGGGCATGATAGGCCGGATGAAACTCCACCTCATCGATCCGGTGGCCGTAGCGGTCGAAACTGCGCAGCTGGGGTGTGTTCCGGTTGGCCAGCATCCCCCACTCGATCACCTCGGCTGAGCCCACCCTTTCGCCGAATGCCCTGAACCGCTCCTGGGCCCAGCCCGCCCCTTCCCTGGCCACCGCCTCCTGAAGCGGTTGGTCCAGGTCATAGACATTGCGATCCTCAAACGCCGGCACCTGATTGAAGACCTCATGGGTGGCAAGATCCACCGTGGGATTGAAATGGGCCATGGCTGCCTTCTTCTCCCGACCGCTCCGCCCCCTGATCCGCACTCCCATGGGGCAAAGCGTGGTTACAACGCTCAAGGGAACAGTCTATCGGGCTTTTCCCTGAGGGCCAAAATAAGAGGAGCCGGGTCAGGGACCATGAGACACAGTGCCAAGGTTCATTAAGATCACGGGCTCTACTCAGCAGGCGCGGACCACTTTACAGGAGCACACCATGACGGCGGCCATTCCTCAGATTGAGGCTTTCGAGTGTTTTGATTTTACCGCCCCCTTGCCTTCAGGCCAGGACCACACGGCACCGGTCTACATCCGGGGCGACGGGCCGGTGGTCATGATCATGCAGGAACTGCCGGGGATCGGTCAGGAAACCCTGGCCTTTGCGGACCAGTTGGTCCGGGCCGGTTACCGGGTGGCCCTGCCCCATCTGTTCGGCCCCATCGGCAAGATCTCCATGGCCATGAACACCTTGCGAGTGTTGTGCATGCGCCGGCTCTTCACATTGTTCGCGAAGGACCACTCCAGCCCTGTGGTCTCCTGGCTGATGGCCCTGTGCAGGAAACTGCGCGATGACAGTGGCCGCCCCGGTGTCGGCGTGGTGGGCATGTGCCTGACCGGCAATTTCGCCCTCTCCCTCCTTGCCGATGACAGCGTGCTGGCGGCGGTCGCGTCCCAACCCTCCATGCCTATCGCGGCCCATGACGATCTGCATATGAGCAAAAGCGATGTGGAGACGATCAGGACCCGCCTTGATGATATCGGCCCGGCCCATGCCTTGCGGTTTGAAGGGGACGCCATCTGCCGGGCCCAGAAATTCGAGGCCCTAAATGCGGCCTTCAACAGTGACGGACAAAAGCGGGTCAATCTGACCACCCTGCCCGGCCCCGGCCATTCCGTCTTTACCCTGCATTTTGTCGATGAGGAGGGCCATCCGACCCGGGAGGCCCTGGATATGGTTCTGGGCTATTTCGCCCGGCAATTGCGGACCTGAGGCAAGATATGTATCCGGGCCACGGGGCGTGCCGGGAAGGAGGCATGGCAAAGCGTCTTGGCTCGCCACGCCCCATTCCGTGTGTCGAGGACCAGCCAGACGCGCCGTGGGAAGGAACGTACCGGTCTTTGAGCATCCCCAAGAATTTCCGCACCCTGAAGATGCTCTAGAATCTTTGTTGTGCACGCTTTCCGGGCGGAAACCGCGCACAGCTTTCCTGAGAGCGTTTTAGAACGGCAGACCCACGCTGGCGGTGAACCGGTGGGCGTTGGTGCTCACGTCCACCCCGTCGATTTCGGTTTCGGTGACACCGGTATAGCGGTAGTTCACGCCGACAAAAGCTTCCGTGCCCGGTACATCCACCAGAACGCCGCCGCCGATCTGGTAACCCAGGCCGGTGCCGGAATCCCCGTCTTCGAAATCGATCACGCCGATGCCGAGGCCCCCGCCGGCATACGGCGTGAAGCCGTTGCCCAGGTGGAAGTCATACCAGCCATTGGCCAGGAAGCCGTAGGTCTTGCCGTCTCCGAAGCTCGTGTCTTCCAGACCTGTCGGTGCGTAGGAAAACTCAGCCTCCGGCCGCACGGACCCGCCGGGGCCGAAAGGAAACCGGTAGCCCAAGGTGCCGCCGGCGACCACATTGGTGCTCCGGTCCACATCGAAGGATCCTCCGCCGGAGGAGAATTCATATTCACCACCTGCGTCGAAGCCCAGGAAGAATTGGGCATAGGGTCCTTCCTGAGGGCCGCTGGGTGCATACCGGTCCTGGGCCAGGGCGGCACCCGCCCCAAGGCTCAGGGCGGACACGGCAAGCCCGCCGGTTACGGCAAGTGCAAGACAACGCTGCTTGATCTTCATTTTTCCAAAACTCCCCATCGCTTGATGTCACTGATCTCAGTGCGGAAACACCTAAATCTCAGCGGTGTTCCCGGCGCAACCTTTAAGAACGCGGAAAATGTGCCGAAAGATCGTCCGACTCGCGGCGCAAGGCAACACCATCCGCATCAACCGAACTGGCCCTAAAGCGGCGGGCGCAAAATCACGATCACCTTTAAACAGGGTGGCCGCCGCTCTCGT
>CAZLPU010000076.1:0-22829 GCA_964561475.1 uncultured Alphaproteobacteria bacterium | reverse complement strand
TTCTCCCTCCTGATCCACCTTTCGTTTGATCTCGCGGCGCGCAGCGCCTCCGATGGGGCGGCCTGACCGGCCGGCGCGCGGTCGCGCTTGCGGACCCTGCGGGTTCGTGTGGTTCGAGGTTTTTTCCGCATGTCCACGACATGGAACCCGACAAGTATGGGGCCCGGGATTTCAACGCTCGGATGCTTGGGGCCGGACGCCGGGATGGTTACACCCGCCCTTACGAGGGCGGCAGGCGGCCCTCCTGGTGCGGAGGTTCTTTTTGGGGTGTCTTACTCCAGGAACGTGACCGTTTCCGCCAGGGGCGCGCGGTCGGCTCGGAGGGTGTTGACCGGGGCTTCCGGGTCGGCCCGGCCGATGGCCATGCCGCAGAACAGCATGTGGTCCGCGGGAGCCCCTACATAGCTGGCGACCGTGTCCGGGAAATTCGACCAGGCCTCCTGGGCGCAGGTGTCATAGCCCTCTTCCGTGAGCAGCAGCATCACCGTCTGGAGATACATGCCCAGGTCGGACCATTGGGGCGGACCCATGATCCGGTCCACAAAGCAGAACAGCCCCGCCGGAGCACCGAAGAACCGGTAATTGTTCAAAAGCCAAGTCAGCCGGGCGGAGCGGTCCTCCCGGGCGATCCCCAGAAGGGCATACATGTCTTCACCCACCTTGAACCGGCGGGACCGGTAGGGCTCCTTCAAACCCTTGGGATAGATGACGTAGGCCGGATCTTCCTGGCGCTCCCGGTCGAACAGCCGCTCTTCCATGTGGGCCTTGAACCGGGTCATGGCCGGGCCGTTCAGCACATAGATATGCCACGGTTGAAGATTGCCGCCGGACGGGGCCCGGGCTGCCCGTTCCAGAACACGGCGCAAAACCGCGTCCGGGACCTGCGCATCGGAAAATGTGCGAATGGAAGAGCGTTTCTCGACCGCGTCACTGACATTCATAAGCCCATTCCCTCGATCCAAAGACGCTCAACGGTCAGACCGCCGGTCCATTGGCCCGCATGGGCCCCCGGGCACTCTGGCGGCCCGCTTTCCGGTCCCGGCCCGCCTCCCGGTCCCCCTCCCGGTCTTGGGTCGCCTCGATCAGTTTGTGCATGAACAGGGTCTCAAAAGAGAGTGCCGTGCCGTTGATGTTGCCGGACCAGACTTCGGTCTTGTCTTCATGGAAGCCGAGTTTGCGGTAAAGGGCGATCGCGGCGGTCTGGGTCGTCGTGACATGCAGAACCACTTTGCCGAAACCCAAGGTCTGCGCTTCTGCCATCAGCCACTCACACAGTTGGCGGCCGAACCCCTGCCCCTGCCGGGACGCCTCCACATGCAGGCGGCAGATTTCAACCTCCGGACCAGGATCGTTCTGGCCCACATCCGGCCCGTGGGTCGTGTTGATTGCATGGGGTGTGGATTGACACGGCATCAGGGTGCCCATGCCGATGATTTCACCGTCATGGATTGCGGCATAAGTGCCACCACCGCGCTGGAAAGCAGTGTCAATGAAATTGCCCATGTCCCCGTGGAAGTCCACGTCCTGGATGAAGCCATCCGGGTTTTTGCGCAGAGAACGCAAGTATAGCGCCTCAAGATGCGGTATATCCCCGCGTTCGGCGGGACGGATATGCAATCCGTTTGACATGGAATTTCGGCTCTTCTTACTGGTTCTCATTTGCAGCGCATACTGGCGCTTCTCGTAGAATGCCGCAATGGGTATTCCGGAGACTGCGGCTATCGGCATTGGCCAACGATATCAAAGGGTGGGGCATGAGCACATTCGAACCTGGGGTCATCAGCGACGACGAGCACGACCGGGACACCATCGAACTCGCCCAGGCCCTGATCAAGCTGGCCAGCATCACCCCGGTGGATGCCAAGGACCTTCCCACTGCGAGCCGTACCCTCGATCTGCTGGAGGCCCGGGCGGAAGCGGACGGCGCGCGCACCAAGCGGTTTCCCTCCCAGGGTGGCCACGACCGATGGGACTATATGGTCGATAACCTCTATGTGGAGTGGCAAAAGGGCTCAGCGGACCGGTTCCTCTGCTTCATTGGCCACACGGATGTGGTGCCGGTAGGCAGTGCAGCGGACTGGTCCGGGGAACCCTTTGCGGGAGAGATCAGGGACGGGTTCCTCTATGGCCGGGGCGCCACCGACATGAAAGGGGCGGTGGCGGCCTTTTTCACTGCCGCGAGCCGGGCCGTGCGGGAGTGCGACAATGTCAGGATCGGCGCGATCATCACCACGGATGAGGAATGGGCCGCCATAAACGGCACACGGCAGGTCCTGCGGGCCCTGTCCCGCCAGGGCATTGCCCCGGATGCCTTCCTGGTGGGCGAGCCGACATCCCGGGATATTCTGGGCAGCCACGTGAAACTGGGGCGCCGGGGCAGTCTTGTGGGCTGGCTCAATGCCCAGGGCATTCAAGGGCACACCGCCTATCCGGGCACCTTCATCAACCCCAACCGCGCCCTGTCCCTGGCTGCGTCCATTTTGCAGACGCTCCAATGGGACGACGGCGACGACTACATGCCCGCGACGAATTTCGAGATCATCGCCACGGAGTCGGGGGATTTCGGCGCCAGCGCCATCATTCCCAAACGGGCCCGGCTGATGTGGAACCTGCGGTTCACCCCCCGGCAGACCCCGGAAAGCCTTGTGGCCCGACTTGAAAATGCCCTGCGCAATCCGCCGCAATGGGCCGCCGGTCATCCGGATGCGGCCCTTCTGGAGCGTGTCAGTGTCTCGGCCAATGTGGATACGGTCTCGCAGCCCTATCAGGGGCGCCCGGGGGGCCTCCTCGAGGCCGCCCAGCGGGCCCACGCGGCGCGGCTTGGTGTCGAGGCCACCGTCGATTGTTCCGGAGGCACCACGGACGGGCGGTTCGTCCACAGCTATTTTCCCGATGCGGAAATTCTGGAACTGGGTGCGGCGGAACATGGCGGCGTGGTGGGCTACATCTACCCCGCCGATGTGGACAATCCGGACGATCTGCCCGAGGCCGGCAACAATCCTCCCGGCGGCATGCCCGAGGGGTATGGCAGCCGGGGCGGCATGCATCAGGTTGATGAGCGCATTCCCTTGCGTGATCTGATCAACCTGTCCCTGCTCTACACCGACACGATTATGGGGTATTCGGGTCAAGGGTATTCGGGCCAGGATTAGTCGGGTCAGGGGTGTTTGGTCGAGGGGAGTTCCGGCAAGGACCAATCCGGTACCTGAGCATTGCTCGTAATCGGGAGAGACGGTCCGGCATTCGAGCCAGAAGGCCAGCACTCCACCATAAGAGGCCAGAACTCCACCCAGAAGGATCACTCCACCGAGAAGGATTAAGGCACCATGCAGACTTGGCTGATCGCCTATTTCGCCACGATCATCCCGTTCCTGATTATCGACGCCATCTGGCTCGGCGTGGTCGCCACGAATTTCTTCCAAAGCCGCATCGGCCATCTGATGGCGGACACGGTCAATCTGCCGGCGGCGGCGGGGTTCTACCTCTTCTACGGCGTCGGCATCGTCTATTTCGCCATCCAGCCAGCCCTCCAGGGGGGCGGCATCGGCCTTGCCCTGTTCAACGGCATGCTTCTGGGCCTGCTGTGCTACGGCACTTACGACATGACTAATTACGCCACTTTGAAGGACTACCCCCTGAGCATGGTGCTCGTGGACGTGACCTGGGGCGCGTTTCTGACCGCGCTCTCGGCGGGTATCGGCTATTTTGCGGTGAAATCCTTCCAGTAACCGGCCAGTAACCGGCCCTGGAGCGCCTCCGACCCCAAAGTCCGCTCCGTGGGCGCGCACAGATGGCGCGTGCAAGAGAGTGGGGGGAACCGGGCCGGGGATGTGGTAGTCTCCTGCGGCGAAAAGCGCGAAAAGGCGTCGTTTGTGGATTTCAGGGGGTAACAATGGGCCGGGTCATCCTTTTTTTGCTGTTTGTCTTGGGTTGCCTGACCGTGGCGCTGATTTCCTGGGGCCACTGGCAGATGATGCCCGCATCCAAGATGCCCCTGGCCCTCACCCCGGGCATGCCCTTCCATTTGGTCTCGAACACCCAGCCCCAACTCCAGCCCGCATCCCCGGACGATGGGCAAACCCAGGAGGGCGGGGCAGGACAGGCGGGCGGCCAAGGTGGGGACCAGCCCGCGCTGCTTCTTGAGCCCGAGAGCGAAAGTGCGCTGGCGGCGGATCCGTTCGCCCGGGACACCTACCAACTCACCCCCGTTGTCTGCCCCTTCAAGACCGATATCGATTACAAGCCCGGTGAGATTTCCTGCGGTCTGCTCCAGGTCCCGGAGAACCGGGATGATCCGGCCTCCCGCCAGATCGAGCTTCACTATGTGAAAATCGCAGCCCGTCCCGCCGACAAGCACAAGGACGAAGAGGACACCTCCGCGGACCGGCCGGATCCGGTGATCTACCTGACCGGGGGCCCGGGCGTCCGGGTCAACAGCTATGTGAGCCGCCTGAAGGGTCACGGCATTGTCGACCACCGGGATTTGTACATCCTGGAGCAACGGGGCATCGGGTTTTCGGGCAACTTCTGCCCCTTCTTTTCCGCACGGGAACGATCCCTGTCCAACCCCCTGTCCATTGAGGAGCGGGAAGCGGGCACCGTTGCCCGGACCAGGGCCTGTTTCGAACGGGCCGAGGCCCTTGGCGTGGATCTGCGGGGCTATTCCACCATCGAGGTGGCCCGGGATGTCAAAGCCCTGCGCACCGCCCTCGAGCTGAGCGACTGGAATGTCTGGGGCATTTCCTATGGGTCCGTGGTGGGCCAAGCCTATCTGCGGGAGGATCCGGAGGGGATCCGCGCGGCCATCCTGGATGCCATCGTGCCCCTCGACCGGAACGCGCGGCCCATCCGCCGGGCCCAGAGCATGACCTGGTCCCTTGAGGGTCTTCAGGAAAGCTGCAATGCCGATCCGGTCTGCGCCGCCACCTATCCCAATATGATCGGCACCCTGCGCAAAGCCATGATGGGCCTTGAAAACGATCCTGCGGTGATCGAGGCGGGCAATCCGGAACTGTTCCCCAAGGAACAAGTCGCGCTCCTGCCCTCCAGTATCGGCGGGGTGATCTATTCCATGCTCTACAACGAGCGGGACTATCCCCGGGTGCCCGGGGTCATCAAGGCTCTCGACGAAGTGGTGGCCGCCCGGGATTTCGACCGGTTCAAGATCCTGGGGCTGTATGAGCCCGTCTTTGGCGGATCCAGCCGGGGCATGTACTGGGCGGTCTATTGCCGGGACGGCTGGATGAAGAACATCGAGGCCGGTGCCCGCAGGGACGCCGACGAGCATCCCGTGTTCGCCAAGACCTTTTTCCAGCCGGGCACGGGCGAGGCCCTGGCCCAGGTCTGCCGGGACTTCGGCCTCTTGCCCAGGCCGGCCAGTGAATACACGCTCCTCCAGACGGACATTCCCAGTCTGATCATTGAGGGCGCCCTCGATCCGGCGACCCCGCCGCCCCTGGCCAAGAGCATCATGCCGGGCTTCACCAACGGCACCTATATCGAGTTTCCCCATGCGGGCCATGGCCCGACCCGGTCGGTCAAATGTGCAGCCAAGATGATGACCGCCTTTTTCGATGATCCGACGGCGGAACTTGACCAAAGCTGCGTCGGGGAAATGAAGCCCCCTGAATATCTGGAACCCCTGTTCCTCAACGACACCGCACCGGTCCTGCTGGCCCGCGCCCTGGAAGAGCCCCGTACGGCGGCACCCCCCGTGATCTTTATCGCGGTCACCGCGCTGATCCTGGCCCTGGGCGCCCTGGCCTACACCCTTGCGCCGTTGATGCGCCTTGTGGAAGGCGAGGGCGTGGGGCCCGATGCGCCTCCGGTGAAGGGGGCCCGGGTGATGGCCTGGGCAACCGCCGTGTTGGGCACCGCGAGCCTCGCCGGTGTCATCGCCGCAGCCCTGGCCGCGATGGAGAGTTCCGAGATCGTCCTGGCTCTGGGTCTGGCCGGCTATGTGGTCTGGTTCCTCTGGGCCGGTCTGGCAGCGGGGCTGACCGGTGCCTTGACCCTTGTGCTGGGCATTTGGGGCGCCCGGAGCAGCGAGACCGGGGTGCCCCGGAACACGGTGCTCGGGCTGACCTTCACGGGATTTGCCGGTATGGCCCTGGCCCTGCAATACGCCATCTGGGGTTTTCTCCCGTTCTGATCAGGCCATTCTGATCCAACGGCTGTGATCGGTGGGGCGGGCATGTCGGCGGTGGCCTGCCGTTTCTCTCCGGGGTGCGGCCCAGGGAACGGACTGATGAAGCGGGTCAAGGGCAGGCCCCGCTTTTCCTCATGTTGAATCCGGCCTATTCTCCGCATAGGGCGGGGTCCGGGGAGAGTTCCAATGCGTTGGTATTATCTGATTGGTGTTGTTCTGAGCGCCGCACTGGCTGGCGCTATCGTGTTCAAGATCGCCACCCAACAGCAGCCCGAGCCGGAGCCGGTTCCCGTCGTCGAGGCCGAGCCCGCGGAGCCCGAGCCTGCGCCCGAACCGGTGCGCCCGGCACCAACACCGCCCACCTTCGATGTGGTGCGGGTCGAGCCTGACGGGTACGCGGTCCTGGCGGGGCGGGCCATGCCCGGCGCCCGGGTCGTTCTCCTGGCCAATGGGGATGCCCTGTTCGAGGCCCTGGCGGACACCCGCGGCGAGTGGACCATGGTGATCGAAGCCCCCCTGGACCAGGGCACCCAGCGTCTGACCCTGGTTCAGCGTCTGGACGACGGCGCCGAAATGCCCTCCGAACAGGAAGTGGTGGTCGCCGTTCCCGAACGTCCGGGCAGCCGTCCGCTGGTCGTGCTTGCGGGCAAGGATATGCCCAGCAGGGTGCTCCAGGCTCCGGGCGAAGGGGTGGGCCAGGGTTCTCTGGTGATCGAAAGCGTCGATTACAACGAAGTCGCCGATGTGATGCTGAGCGGCCGGGCAGAGCCCAATGCCACCTTGCGGGTGTATTTGAACAATCAGCTCATCGGCGAGACCGAGTCCGACGAGAACGGCCGCTGGACTCTGGAGCCGGGCGATATCATCGCCCCGGGCCGCTACACCCTGCGGGTCGATGAAATGAAAGAGAGCGGTCAGGTGGCGCGCCGGGTGGAAATGCCCTTCGAGCGGGCCTCTCCCGAGGATCTCGTCTTCGCCGAGGGCCGGGTCGTGGTCCAGCCGGGCAACAATCTCTGGCGCATTGCCAGCTTCGTCTATGGCAGCGGCTTCCGCTACACGGTCATTTATGAAGCCAACCGCAACGAGATCCGCAATCCGGACCTGATCTATCCGGGCCAGATCTTCAATGTCCCCGGCGCCCCGGCCCAGGACGAGCAGGCGGAGGCCGCGGTCCGGGAGGGCTGACATTGCGCCTCGGACCGGCGTCCATCCCCTCGCGCAGCGCACTGTCTTTCGGGTGATCAGGGCAGGCTTTCGGGTGATGAGGGCGGGGTCGGTCTCGTCGTGCACCGCAACGGTCCCGAAAGCGCAACGATCTCCGTGATGTAAAGCTCCGGGGGCTACACCGCCCCGAGGGGTGGTGCTGACCGGTCCGGACCCCACATTACGGTAAAAGCTTGCGCCTGATCCTGACGGGAGCCCCGGTCAACGGTCCTGCCCATGCGCCTTGGACTCCCCGGGCTTTCCTGTTCTCGGGCCTGACATTTCTGGGAAAACAGCCATGACCTCAATGCATGCCGCCGCGGCCACTGCCCAGGCCGCCGGCGCCGCCAGCGGCGCCATGGAAACCCGCACCCGCTCCACGAGCCAGATCATCCGTGAACTGCTGCCGTTCCTCTGGCCAGCCAACCGGGCGGGCCTGCGTCTGCGGGTGATCCTGGCGGTGGTGGCCATGGTGCTCGGCAAACTGGTCACGGTCTATGTGCCGTTTTTCTATAAGGGCGCCGTGGACCAGCTCACCGCCGGAACCGGAGCGGGTGACGCAGGCGTTGACGGGAATGCGGTGGCCCTTGCCGTGGCGGTGCCGGTGTTTCTGGTCTTGTCCTATGGTACGGCCCGGGCGATCGGCTTCCTGTTCGGGGAAGTGCAGACGGCCATCTATGCCCGGGTGAGCGAGGCCATGCAGCGCAGCCTGGCTTTACGCCTGTTCGGCCATATCAACGACCTGTCCTTGCGCTTTCACCTGGAGCGGCGCACAGGCGGGCTCCAGCGGATCATGTCCCGGGGCATCTATTTCGCTTCCGCCCTGCTGGAGACGGTGCTGTTCCGGGTGGCGCCCTCCCTGCTTGAATTCATTTTCGTTGCCGTGATCCTCACCACCCTGTTCGGGGTCACCTATACGGCCATCACGGCGGCCACGGTGGTGGCCTATCTGGTGTACACATTCGCAATCACTGAATGGCGCAAGAAGTTCCGCCGGGAGATGATGGATCAGGATTCGGCCGCCTATTCCCGGGCCATGGACGCGCTTTTGAATTTCGAGACGGTCAAATACTTTTCCAACGAACGTCATGAGGCGGCGCGTTACGACGATGCTCTGTCCAAGGTGGAACATTCCACGGTCCTGAACAGCTATTCCCTCTCCGCCCTCAATGCGGGCCAGAACGTGATTTTCACCGTGGGGCTTACAGGGTTGATGCTCCTGTCCGGCTTCCATGTGGTCTCCGGCAAGCTCACCGTCGGCGATTTCGTCATGGTCAATGCCCTGCTGATCCAGCTTTCCGGTCCCCTGGGCAATTTCGGCTTTGTCTACCGCACGATCCGGGAGGCCCTGATCGACAGCGAGCGGATGCTCGATGTGCTCGACACCACACCGGAGGTCCAGGATCGCAAGGATGCAAAACCCCTTTCCGTGGACGGCGGCGCCATCCGCTTTGATCATGTGGGGTTCGGCTACGATGACGACCGGCAGATCCTCCGGGATGTGGATTTCTCGGTCCCCGCCGGGCGCACCGTTGCGGTGGTGGGACCTACAGGGGCGGGCAAGTCCACCCTGTCCCGGCTTCTCTTCCGGTTCTACGACGTCCAGGACGGGGGCATCACCATTGACGGCCAGGACCTGCGGGAGGTGACCCAGGATTCCCTGCGCCGGGCCATCGGCATGGTTCCTCAGGACACGGTCCTGTTCAACAGCACCATCGGCTACAACATCGCCTATGGCCGCCCGGATGCCACCCAGGACGACATCGAGCGGGCAGCGAAACTGGCCCAGATCCACGATTTCATCGCGACCCTGCCCAAGGGCTATGACACGGTTGTCGGGGAGCGGGGACTGAAGCTTTCCGGCGGAGAAAAACAGCGGGTGGCGATTGCGCGTACTCTCCTCAAGGACCCGCCGATCCTGATCCTGGATGAAGCCACCTCGGCCCTTGATACCCGTACGGAGAAAGACATTCAGTCCGCCCTGAAAACCGTCTCCGCCAACCGCTCCACCCTGATCATCGCCCACCGCCTGTCCACCGTCATGGACGCGGACCAGATCCTGGTCATGGAAAAGGGCACGGTCGCCGAACGGGGCACCCACACGGATCTTCTGGCCAGGAACGGAATCTATGCCGCCATGTGGCACCGCCAGAAACAGCAGGCCCTGGTGAGTGAAGAAGAAGGCGGCCCACAACAAGTCAGCAAAGAAGACGTAGCGTGATCAGGGACGGATGGGGACGGCCCATAAGGCCAGCCCCTATCCCCGCGCCCTGCGCCGCATCACCTTCCGCGCCCAGTCCCGGTAATGGAACGGGGCCACCAGCATCACCGGTGTGAGCATCAAGGTCAGGACCGTTGAGAAACCCAGGCCGAACACCACGGCGGTGGCAAGCTGCACCCACCAGGCGGACACAGGGCCGCCGATGACGAATTCCCGGGTGAAGTAGTCCACATTGAGGGCGAACATCATGGGCAGGAGGCCGCACATGGTGGTGATGGTGGTCAGCACCACAGGGCGCAGACGCTGGGCGGCGGTCCGCAACACCGCGTCATAGGCATCCCGGCCCTCGCGCCGGAGCCTCTGATAGGTGTCGATCAGCACGATATTGTTGTTCACCACGATCCCCGCCAGAGCGACGATGCCCGTGCCGGTCATGATCACACTGAATGTCTGTCCCATGACCATCATGCCCACCAGCACACCCACCGTCGACAGCACCACCGTGGAGAGGATCAGGGTGGAGTGGTAGAAGCTGTTGAACTGGGTCAGCAGGATGATGAACATCAGGAACAGGGAGGCGAGCATGGCATTGCCCAGGAAGGCTGCTGATTCCTGGGATTCCTCGTCGGCGCCCCGGAACCGCCAGGTCACACCCGGAGGCAGTTGCGCTTCTTCCGCCAGCCAGGTCTGAACTTCCGCGACCTTTACCGATGCCAGAACCCCATCGGCGGTGTTCGCCCGCACGGTCATGATGCGCCGCCCATCGATCCGGTCGATCTGGCTGACCAGGGGCCGGGGGACCCGGCGCACGAAGTTGCTGATCGGCACCAGGCCCTGGTTGGTCTGAATGCGCAGGGAATCAAGCTGGTCCATGGTCCGGTAGGGTTCGGAGAACCGGGCCCTGATGTCGATCTCTTCCTCGGAATCGTCCGGACGGTAGGTGTCGATCAGGATGCCGTTGGTGACAAGCTGAACCGTCGCACCGATGGTGGTGATGTCCGCGCCGAACTGGCCTGCCCGTTCCCGGTCCACTTCCAGGACCCACTCGATGCCGGGGAGGGGACGGGTGTCGTCGATTTCGATCAGGTCGTCGATTTCATTCTCCAGATGGTTGGCCACCAGGGCTGTCCCCGCCAGGAGCCGGTCATAATCCGGTCCGGACAGCTCGATCTGGATGTCCTTGCCCGTGGGCGGACCGTCTTCCTGCTTGCGCACCTCCGTGCGGATGCCGGGCAGTTCGGCGGTGCGTTCCCGGACTTCCGCGAGAATGGCATTGGCCGGCCGGCGCTCTTCCCACTCGTCGAATTCAAGCAGGATCTGGCCGATCATGTCCGGCGGCAGGTCGCCGCCGCCTCCCGGACCGGAAGGACCGCCGGAGCCGCCGCCCACGGTCTGGCTCGTGGTGAATATGGTTCGGATACCCGGCACGTCGGCGATGGTCTGTTCCACCTCGACCACCAGATCCCGGGCCTCGTCCACGGAGAGATTGCCCCGGGCCGAGACGATCACATAGGCGCGCTCCGCCTCGGTCTCCACGAAGAACTCGACCCCGCGGCTCAATTGGCCAAACAGGGTGATGATGACAATGAGCAGCATCAGCACCGCCGCCATCACCATCGTCGGCATGCGGATCATCATGCTGACCGTGCGCACATAAAGACCGGTCATGCCCGTCAGGTCACGCAGATCCCCGGTCTCGGACGCAGCCAGGGCCTTCAGATTGGCGCTGGCCTCTCCATTGGCCGCCCGCCGCCCGAACACCGCCCCCAGAACGGGCAGGAAGATCAGGGCCACGAACAGAGCCGCCGACAGCACCGTAATCAGGGTGATGGGCAGATAGCTCATGAACTTGCCCGATACGCCGGGCCAGAACAGCATGGGGAAAAAGGCCGCGAGTGTGGTCAGGGTGGAACTGACGATGGGCCAGAACATCCGTTTCGCCGCCAGGGCATAGGCCTCCCGCCGGTGCAGGCCCTCCGCCAGTTTCCGGTCCGCGTACTCCACGATCACGATGGCCCCATCCACCAGAATGCCCACCGCGAGCACGAGACCGAACATGACCATCATGTTCATGGTCAGCCCAATGGTCTGGAGAATGATGAAGCCGAACAGGAAGGAACTGGGGATCGCGATCCCCACAAACAGGGCCGAGCGCAGACCGAGGGCTGCCACCACAACGACCATCACCAGGGAGATCGCGGTGATGATGGAGGCCTGGAGCTGATCCAGGGACCGGCGAATCCAGCTTGAGGCATCGCCGGTGAAATCCACATTCACCGTCTCCGGCCATGCCGACTGGAGACGGGCGACACTTTCGCGGACGGCGGCATTGGTCTCGATAATGTTCGCGCCGACCCGCTTGGTCACCTGCACGGCGATGGCGGGTTTGCCGTTGAACCGGGCATAGCCATTGGGATCCTGGAACGTCCGGCGGATCTCTGCCACATCGCCGAGGGTCACGGTGCCTTCACCGGCCACCCGGACGGGCAGGTCGTAGACATCCTGGGCGGTCTCGAACAGGCCCGGCACCTTGACCGTGAACCGGCCCTCGCCGGTGTCCATGGAGCCCGCCGCCACGAGGCGGTTGTTGCGGGTGATCGCGGCGGCCAGTTCCTCCTGGGAAATATTATAGGCTTCAAGCTCCGCCGGATCGATGATCACCTCGAGAAGCTCTTCACGCTGACCGACCAGGCGCGCCTCGAGAATGCCGGGAATGGCCTCAAGCTCGTCCTGCACGTCCTTGGCCAGATGGAAAAGGCTGCGTTCGGGAACATTGCCGAACAGGGTGACCACGATCACCGGGAAAGTGCTGGTGTTGAATTCCAGCACCGCCGGTTCATCCGCATCCGCCGGCAGTTCCGCCCGCGCCGTATCCACCTTGTCCCGCACATCGGCGAGAGCCTTGTCCTTGTCGAAATTCACGTCGAATTCGAGGATGATGCCGGCGGAGCCCTGGGCGGCATAGGCCCGCATTTCCGTCACACCCTCGATGGATTTCAGCTCCGTCTCGACGGGTTTGACCAGAAGCCGTTCCGCGTCCTCTGGCGAAATGCCCTGGAGGGTGAGGGAGACGAAAATGAAGGGGATCGGAATGTCCGGATCAGCCTCTTTGGGGATGGTCTGATAGGCCACCAGCCCGGCGATAATGCCGATGAGAAGAATGCTGAGTACGGTCCGGGATCGCCCCACGGCGGCATCGATGAGTCCCGTCAAGGTCTTATTTCCGCATCTGTTCGATGATCGGCGCACTGATCAGGCGCAGATCCGAGTTGGTGTCCATGGCGTCCTCGGGGGCGGCATCACTTTCCGCTGGAACCACCACCGCTTCCACCTTCTGGCCGTCCACCACATAGTCCTGGCCCACGGAAATGATGGTCACTTCCTGGGGCAGACCGGTCACCCAGATTCCTTCGCCCGCATCTTCGACCACCTCGACGGGCATGAAACGCACGATGGAGTCTGCGTCCACGGTGCGCACGCCGATCTGGCCCAGGGCATTCAGGGTCAGGAAGGAGGCGGGGATTTTCTGGGCATAGACCGTGTTCCGGGGCACCAGGATTTCCGCCGTCACCCCTTCCCGGCGCACGGCCAGATCCGGATTGGGGACTTCGATTTCCACCCGGAAGGTTCGCGTGGCTTCCTGGGCCCGGGCACTGATGAAACGGATGGTGCCGGTGACGGTCTCGCCGGTGATGAGCTGGGCCTGGGCCGGTGTGTTGACTTCCAGTCCGCTGACTTCCTTTTCCGCCACCTGGGCGATGACCAGAAAGGGATCCAGATCAACGACCGTGGTGCAGGTCTCACCGGTCTGCATCAGGTCACCGATCTCCACATTGTAATTGTCCATGATCCCGTCAAAAGGGGCGGTCACACGGGTGTTGGCCAGATCCAGTTCCGCCGAGCGCAGATTGGCGCGGGCTTCCTCCAGATCCGCCTGGGCCCCCGCCGCCTGGGTTTCGGACCGGAACCCCCGGCCGGACAATTGCTGGGCGGCTTCATATTCCAGGGTCCGCTGACGCAGCGCCGCCTTGGCCTGGGCCACCCGCGCTTCCCGGTCCCGCACATCGAGCTGGCAGAGAAGCGCGCCCGCTTCCACGATTGCGCCTTCCTGGACAGGCAGTTCCACCACGCGTCCGCTGGTCTCCGCCCGGACCGAGACCGTGCGCAGGGCCTGGGTGCGTCCGCGCAATTGCAGGAACACGGTGCGCTCGCTGGCCGTGAAGGCGACAGCCCGCACCCGGAAGGCCGCTTGTGCGTCTTGCGCCGCCGGCTCCGTTTCCGGCGGGCCCGGATCGTTGTTCGCGCCCAACTGACCGGAGGCCATCCAGGCGATGATGCCGGCTGCGATGATGCCGGCGAGGATGAATGAGCGGTTCACTTTTGCCCCCTTGAGAGCGTCTGTTTTTGATCGGGCAGCCGATGTCCCTGAATGCCAATAGCCGTGTGCCAAAGGCTGGATGCCAAAGGCCGTATGCCAGTCGCGGAAGTGCCGTTGGCCGGAGGTCATCGGCCCGCTTACGCAGCGAAACCAGTCGGAGCGCGTGCCAAGCAATGCCATTCATGGCCGACAGGCAACGCGGGTTGGATCATGATCGATGCGGGGCTTCCAGTCCCGGATTGCCGGCGTCTGGATTGCCCTGGTCGGATTTTCATGGCCGGGGCTCTCCCCCAGGCCGGATGTGCATAACCGGATATCCTGCCGCCCCACCGCCCAGGCAAAAAGAAGCCCAAAACCCCGGTCGGTCCCACAGGGCGAAACCGTGCGGACTGCCTTATCTGACAAATTGTCAGTACGAATGCCTAAGGTGTATGATGAATAATGACGGCGCCAAGCGCAATGCCTCAGCCCCATAGTGTGGGGGAAAGAGTGACCATGGACCAGAAAAGAACGGTCAATTCGGCCCGCGGATGAGGCTAGAGTGTCACACTAAACCAAAAGGCTAGGTGCCGGGAGCGGGGCAGCGTTTTCGCCGGTCAGCGGCACCGGAAGCGAATGTCCGTCCGCAGGGATCCGCTTCCATCCCCTTGATCCTGCTGACTGGCACGGATCAGAAATCCGCCACCGGATCCGGTGGGTTCGGTTGCGGGTCGATGACGCTCGTGCGGGATACCAGGGAGGAAGGGGACAGCAGGCAGGGTTCGGGCTGTGCTGTCCCATCCTTGGGTTCTTGAACGTGGACATCCTTGAACGCGGAAATCTTCGACGGCCCGGATCCTGAACGGTCCTGCCGGTCATGGCGGGTACGCCCGCCACGAGGTCACCGGCATCCGGGCCGCCGGGCTTCAGATCAGGCGGCTTGATGGGACGAGGACGCGGCCCCGTCATAGGCGCCGGTCATGTCCTGGTCCCCGTCGTCGCGCACGCCGATACCGATGTCGCTGCCCGGTTCCTTGCCCAGACCGGCAATAGCCGATGCGCTCAACTCGTGGAGCCGGTCGGTCTGTTTGGTCAGGGCCTGGAGGGTGGCGCTGATCTGATCGGTCGCCTTGCTGGTCTGACCGGAAAGCTGTTTCACTTCGCCGGCCACCACCGCGAAGCCCTTGCCCGCATCTCCGGCCCTGGCGGCCTCGATGGTGGCATTCAGGGCCAGCAGGTTGGTCTGCTTGGCGATGGCATCGATTTCCTGGGCGACCACCGCCACCTTCTCGATCTCGGCGCGCAGGGTCTGCAGTTCATTTTCCATGGAATGCAGCGCATCCAGGGCATTGTCATTGGATTGCGGGCCCATCGTGGGTCGGCCTCCTGTTCCGGCTTGTCATGTTCAACCCGCGCGGGATCGGGGACAGGCCCTGGCCGGCGCGGAGAAGGCTTTGAGGATCAGCCGCGATCGCTTCCATGGGACCGGCGGCGCAAGGCCCCGCTGATCTCAAAGGCAGGATCGGGCTGGGCGGACCCTAGCGGGTGCAGTCCTAAGCGACCTTTAACCGGGCCGCCGGGGCCGTGGTTTTCCTGCCTGAATCCGGCTCAGCTTTGGGAGATCGAGTGGGCCTTCGCGGCCGGAGGTGTCTCCGTATTCGGATTGTCTCCCGACGGATCACCATTGGTTTTCCCGGACGGGCCGCCGCCCTGGTCATCGCCGATGGAGGCCACAAGCTCGATCAGCAGCTTGCGCACCATTGGATTGGTGATTTTGAGAAAGGCCCGGTTCAGCTCGATACCCTGGCGGGTCGCCACGGATTGGAGCGCCTCCAGCGAGATCAGATCTTCTTCACTCGCCATGTCATCGGGGTTGTCCGAAGTCTCTCCTTCGAGTCCTTGAAAGAAAAACGACGGCTGGACCTTGAGCACGCCCGCGATCTCGAACAGCCGGCTCGCGCCGATCCTGTTCATGCCTTTCTCGTATTTCTGAATTTGCTGAAAGGTCAGATCAAGCTGATTGGCCAATTCAGTCTGGCTCATGCCGATAAGCATACGCCGCATGCGGACACGCCGTCCCACATGTAAATCGATCGGATTGCGCGCCGCCATCCCACACTCCACTGCGCAATCGAGACACCCCTTACAAAGGTTAGGGTTGATCTCGGTCAATAGTCTTAATGAGTGCGGACTATAGGGAAACACCCTTTAATAAAGTCTGCTTTTGAACCATTTTCATAATTATTGCAAACTAATAAATCATCGTCTGCGTTGTCTCAATAAATAGTTGGTGAACATTCACTCGTATAACTCGAAACGGACCCGTTCCTAATGTTGTATTCTCACGTTTTCGCGCAAAAGGGGTAGTGCGATCCTGCCCTAAATCTTTCAAATTTATGGTGTTTTTCTTACATTGAGCTTGGCGCGCTCTGGATTTACACGGGATCGTATTGCGCTTTAAAAGCGCAATGAATGACTTCAGGGTGTTGTATCGTCGGCGTTGTACGTTTTGGGTGCAGGAAAAATCGGTACCGCAGTTCCTATTTTTTCAGTAGGCTTCGAGTGAGGCGGATCCGGCGGTGTCGCCGGTGACGATTGGAGGTGATCACGTGGCTGAGCGGATGCATACGAGTGGTTCGCCAGGCCGGCGCTTGAACAGCGCGGTGCCCGAGCCGACCTCTCGATCCGGTCACTCTGCGGCCCTTCCGGAACAGTCCCCCAAAACAGGGCATCCGTCTCATAAGCCTGCTGGCCACAGTTCCATTGGCGGCTCCACGAGCGCCCCCAACGGTATTCGGGCGCAGAACCAGGCCCGCCAGCACGCCCCGTCATCCAATCGGGACCAGTTATCCCATCGGGACCAGTCATCCCAGCGGGACCAATCATCCCCGAGAGATCAATCAACCCATCAGGGTCAACCGCACGGGGCGCTCAGCGGGCCGTCTTTCTATCAGATTTCCGCGCGGGCCCGCCGGCCCATCCCCCGGTTTCGCAATGGCCGCTGGGGGCAGGTTTTCGCCGCTATCGACCTGGGCACCAATAGTTGCCGTCTGCTGGTCGCTCGCCCGAAACGGGGCGGCTTTTCCGTTATCGATGCCTTTTCACGCACGGTCTGCCTGGGCGAAGGCTTGAGCGCCACGGGGGAACTGCAACCGGAAGCCATGGACCGGGTCATTGAGGCTTTGCGCATTTGCGGCACCAAGATCCGCCGCCGTGGCGCGACCCTGGGCCGGGCGGTGGCCACCCAGGCCTGCCGGATGGCCCGCAACGGCAACCAGTTCCTCGACCGTGTGGGTCAGGAAACCGGTCTCATGCTCGATATTGTCAGCCCGGCGGAAGAGGCCCGGCTGGCGGCCATGGGGTGCTGGCCGCTGGTGGAGCGGTCCTGCGACATGGCCCTGGTCTTCGACATTGGCGGCGGCAGCACGGAACTGATCTGGATTGACGTGAAGGGCACCCAGAACCGCTCCCTGGAACCCCGGATCGCCACCTGGACCTCTCTGCCCTGCGGTGTGGTCAATCTGACCGAACGGTTCGGCACGCCCCATCTGGGTCCGGAGACGTTCGCGCCCATGGTGGAGCATGTCCGCTCCGTCCTCGCCACCTTCGGCGGCGCCAATCCCTGGCGGGCCCCTTTCGATGCGGGCCGTGTGCACCTGGTCGGCACCTCCGGCACGGTGACCACTTTGGCAGGCCTGTCCCTGGGGCTGGAGCGGTACGAACGGGACCGGGTGGATGGCACCTGGCTCGATCAGGGAGAAGTGGAACGGCTGACCGATCTTCTGTCCGGCCTTTCCCATGAAGGGCGCCAGGCGCTGCCCTGTGTCGGCGCGGACCGGGCGGATTTTGTTCTGGCCGGATGCGCGATCTTGACCGCCATCCAGTCCTTGTGGCCTTGTCCCCGCTTGCGCGTGGCCGACCGGGGCTTGCGGGAAGGCATCCTGCTGTCCCTGATGGCGGAGGCGGACCGGAAAGGGCCCGGGGGCAAAGGGTCCGGCCGGGTGAACCGAAACCGGCGCCGGCGCTACCTGTAATCAGCCGCTTTTTTGTAATCAGCCCCCCCTTGCCGGTCGCCAGTCGGTCACCAGCCGGGCATCTCACGGGCCGGAATGACTCAGCCATGACTTCCCGAGCAAAACCGCCCCGTTCTCCTGCGCCCAAAACCCGTCATGGCGGGTCCAGGGTCCAGGCGCCAACCCAGTCGAAGGGGACCGGCGGGTCCAAATCCGCCCAGCGGGGACAGGCCAAAAGCCAAACAAAAAACCGGGCGAAAAACACCGCGCCACCGGATGCCCTTGAGCCCACCCAGAGACGGGCCGGGTCGGCGGTCCGCACCCTTGCGCCCAAACCCGTGTCCAAGACGGCCGGGCCTGCGGAGGACGGGGACCGGGCGCTCAAGGTCCGGGTGGCCACGGCCAAGGGACGACGGCTGTCCTCCACCCGCTGGCTTCAGCGCCAGCTCAATGACCCTTACGTCAGCGCCGCCAAGCGGGCGGGCTACCGGTCCCGGGCGGCCTTCAAGCTGATCGAGCTGGACGACCGGTTCGGCCTCCTCAAAAAGGGGGGTCGGGTCCTGGACCTGGGTGCTGCCCCCGGCGGCTGGACCCAGGTGGCGGTGGAACGCGCCGGGGCGGATCTCGTTGTGGGCATCGACGTTCTGGAAATGGATCCGGTGCCCGGTGCCCTGCTGGCCCAGATGGATTTTCTCGACGAAGACGCTCCGGAACGGCTGATGGCCATGATCGGCGGTCCCGTCCACGCGGTCCTTTCGGACATGGCTGCTCCGGCCACGGGTCATCGGCCCACGGATCATTTGCGCATCGTGTCCTTGTGCGAACTGGCCCTGGCGTTTGCCCGCACGGTCCTGGCTCCCGGCGGGGTGTTCTGTGCCAAGGTCCTTCAAGGGGGCACGGAAAGCGGTCTGCTCACGGACATGAAGCGGGATTTCACCACCGTCCGCCACGCCAAGCCCGATGCCAGCCGCGCCGGATCGGCGGAAATGTATGTGCTGGCCCAAGGTTTCAGAGCGAGGGGTTTCAGAGCGAAGGGTTTGAGAGCAAAAGGCTTCAAGACTGAGGGGGACGAGGCTCAAACTGACCCGGACCGGTGCGATACCGCCGCCCCGGATACATCCCCGGACCCATCTTTGGATGCTGGGGACTGAACCATGCGTTCGGGCGCCCGGCTGGCCGCGGCCATGGCCATTCTCCACCGTATCGACGCCACAGGCCGTCCCGCCGATGAGGTTCTCAAAGCCTGGGGCCGGGAGAACCGGTATGCGGGCTCCGGTGACCGGCGGCGGATCGGGGAAACCGTGTTCGCGGTCCTGCGCCGGCGGGCCGAATGGGCGTGGCACATGGCCAGTGACGCACCCCGGGCTCTGGTTCTGGCCCGGGAACGGGGCGAGACAGGGCTGTCGGCGGATGATCTGGCGGCCCTTTGCGATGGGTCCCCCCATAGCCCACCCCCGTTGACCCGCGAAGAGACCGCCCGCCTGTCCACGCCCTGGCAGGATGCGCCCCCGGCGGTGCGCGCCAATCTGCCGGATTGGCTGGAGGGCCGGTTCGACCCGCGGTTCGATCCCCTGGAAGGTGGCTGGGCCATGGTGGACCGGGCGCCCCTGGATCTGCGGGTGAACACGGCGCGGGCCAGCCGGGACACGGTCCGGGCCTCCCTGGAGGAGGCGTTGTCCGGCCAGGAGATCCAGGTTGTTCCAACGCCCCTCAGCCCGGCGGGACTGCGGCTGGTTCCGGCGCAAGGCCGGACGGTGGATGTGGAAAAACTCCCCCCCTTCCAGGACGGTCTTGCGGAAGTGCAGGACGAGGGATCCCAGATTGTCAGCCTCCTCGCCGCCGCCGGGCTCTCGGATGATGGCGGTTTGAATCCTGGCGCTTCCCGTGACGGCGAGCCCCCCCTGACGGTGATTGATCTGTGCGCGGGGGCCGGGGGCAAGACCCTGGCCCTGGCCTCGATCCTGGGACCCAATGCGAACCTGATGGCTTGTGACACCGCCGGCGGACGCCTTGCGGAGACCCGGCGCCGGGTGGCTCGGTCCCGCCTCGCCGCGGTGGAGACCCGGCGCCTCACCCCCTGGCATCCGCCCCGGTGCGGAGGCGACCGACCGAAGTCCGGAGACGACAGACCGAAGTCCGGGGGGGAGGCTGACCCGGACCTGGAGGATTGGGCGGGCCGCGCGGATCTCGTGCTTCTGGACGTGCCCTGCTCCGGCTCGGGAACCTGGCGGCGGGCGCCGGAAGCCAAATGGCGGTTGCGTCCGGACTGGCTTGATGAGGTTAACGCCATCCAGGCGGGGCTTTTGGCCCGAGGCAGCAGGCTGGTACGCCCCGGAGGCCGCCTCGTCTACATCACCTGTTCCATGCTCGGAGCGGAAAACCTGGATCGCACCCGCCAATTCCTTGAAACTGCGCGGGAGTTCGTGCCGGAGTCTCCGTCGGACCTTTGGCGCAGCGCACTGGGCGGCGATGCGCCCTTGGACAGCCGGCTTATTCTTGAGGACAGTCTCCTTCTGGCGCCTCACCTATCGGGGACGGACGGCTTTTACTTTACGAGTTTCCGGCGCCGTGACTGACGCGCGGCGCCCCTATCGCGGTCCTTGAGAAACCGAGCACTTGGGGCCGGATCGGGAAAACTTGACGCTATGCAGGCGATAGTGCTTATCCCTCTGCACCTCATTCAGGAAAGGAATCCGGTAATGATGCGAATGGCGATGCTGGCAGTGCTGGTGGTAACGGGCCTGTCCTTGTCCACGGCGCCGGTCCCGGCCCAGGGCGTGACCTCCGAGAACGCCGGCGCAGTGTCCGACTACCTCATGGGTGAGGGTGTCAAGGCGCTCGACCGGGAAGAGTTCGCTTCCGCCCTGGACTATTTCGAACAGGCGGTTGTGGCCCATCCCCGCAATGCCACTGCCTTTGCCTATCTGGGCCGGACCCACGACCTGGACGGCCGTCCGGAGGTCGCGAACCGGAAATACACCACGGCCTTGGCCATTGATCCGGACGACCGCAAGGCCCTGCAATGGGCCGGTGAAGCGGCGGCAAAAACCGGCGACATGGAAACCGCCAAGGGCCATCTGGCCCGGCTGCGCACGGTCTGCGGCGGACGCTGCCCGGAGCAGCGGTCCCTGGAGCGGGCGGTGACCGAGGCGGAAGCCGAACAGACGGCGGAATAGAACGCACAACAGGAGCACACATGGACGACGGACTGGGTTTAGCCAAAGGGGCCCACGAACAGGTCCTGATCATCGATTTCGGGTCCCAGGTCACCCAGCTCATTGCCCGCCGGGTGCGGGAAAACGGCGTCTATTGTGAAGTGGTGCCCTCCCAGTCCGCCGACGAGGCCCTGGACCGGCTCGCGCCCAAGGCAGTGATCCTGTCCGGTGGCCCCGCCAGCGTCACGGACCTGGACACCCCCCGGGCTCCGGCCCGGCTTTTCGAGATGGGTATTCCGGTTCTGGGCATCTGCTACGGCGAGCAGGTCATGGTGTCCCAGCTCGGCGGCCAGGTGGAAAGCGCCGATCACCGGGAATTCGGCCGGGCCTTCATCGATGTCACGGCGGAGTGTGCCCTTTTCGACGGCCTGTGGGACGCGGGCGCCAAGGAACAGGTGTGGATGAGCCACGGGGACCGGGTCACGGCCCTGCCCGAGGGGTTCAAGGTCGTCGCGGTGACCGAAGGCGCACCTTTTGCTGCCATCGCCGACGACACCCGCCGTTTCTATGGGGTCCAGTTCCATCCTGAAGTGATCCACACCCCCCAGGGCGGGGCGCTTCTGCGCAATTTCACCCATACGGTCGCGGGCTTGTCCGGCGACTGGACCATGGCCGCGTTCCGGGCCGAGGCGATCGAGCGGATCCAGGAGCAGGTAGGCAAGGAACGGGTCCTGTGCGGATTGTCCGGCGGCGTGGACAGCGCGGTGACCGCCGTGCTTCTCCATGAGGCCATCGGCGACCAGCTCACGTGCGTGTTCGTGGACAATGGCCTGTTGCGGGAAGGCGAGGCGGAGCAGGTGGTGAGCCTGTTCAAGGGCCACTACAACATTCCCCTGGTCCATGCGGATGCCGGTCACCTGTTCCTGGAAAAGCTCAGCGGGGTGAGCGACCCGGAAATCAAGCGCAAGACCATCGGCAAGACCTTCATCGATGTCTTCGAGGCGGAAGCGGCCAAGGTGGGCGGCGCCGCCTTCCTGGCCCAGGGTACTCTGTACCCGGACGTAATCGAAAGCGTCTCCTTCACCGGCGGCCCCAGCGTGACCATCAAGTCCCATCACAATGTGGGCGGTCTGCCGGAACGCATGAACATGAAGCTGGTGGAGCCCCTGCGCGCCCTGTTCAAGGACGAGGTGCGGGCTTTGGGCCGGGAGCTGGGCCTGGATGAGGCCTTTGTCGGCCGCCACCCCTTCCCCGGGCCGGGCCTTGCCATACGCATTACCGGTGAGATCACCGGGGAAAAGCTCCGGGTGCTGCGCCAGGCGGACACGATCTATCTGGAAGAGATCCGCAATGCCGGTCTTTACGACGCCATCTGGCAGGCTTTCGCGGTCCTGCTCCCGGTCAAGACCGTCGGGGTGATGGGGGACGGACGATCCTACGACAATGTCTGTGCCCTGCGCGCCGTGACCTCCACGGACGGTATGACGGCTGATTACTTCCCCTTCGACCACGCCTTCCTGGGCCGCACCGCCACCCGGATCATCAACGAAGTGCGCGGCATCAACCGGGTGGTCTACGACATCACGTCAAAACCCCCCGGCACCATCGAGTGGGAATGAGGGGTGCGCGTGGGAGTGAGGTCGGCAGCGCTGCGGACCCCACTTCTGATTTAGAGCGTGAGGCGTTTAATCCGCATCATGCTCAAGGCCGCGACTGCGGTCCGGCGCCACTG
>CAZLPU010000075.1:0-23160 GCA_964561475.1 uncultured Alphaproteobacteria bacterium | reverse complement strand
TCGCGGAGGCGCCTCGCGCCGTGAGCGAAAAAAACTAGAGCGGCGGCCACCCTGTTTAAAGGTGATCGTGATTTTGCGCCCGCCGCTTTAGTTGAGATTGCCCAGATGGCCGCCGAGATGACCGTTTGAACGATCCCGCTCATTGGGGCGGGACTTGGCGGGCACCCGGTCTTCCGGGCGGCTTGGGCGGCGCCAGCACATGAGCCGGAGACGGGGAAATTCGGCGGCGCTCAGGGCCGGACTTGTGGCTGGGGTATCGGCATTCGTCTGACGGGCACGGATCATGTCCCGCACCTTCTGGGCGCGCCCACCCGTATCCGGGTGAGTGGCGAGCCAGCGATGGCCCTGTGCAGTGGTCTCCGGCCCGCCAGCAAGCCGGTCGAGGAACCGCGCCAACCCCCGTGCATCGATGCGGCCAGCCTCCAGAATTTCGACAGCCCCTCTATCGGCCTCGATTTCCATCTGCCGGGAATACCGGGCGGCGATCAGCATTTCCCCCACATTGAGGGCCAGACCCCGGCCGCCGAAATCCCCGAACAGGGTGCCGAGCAGCATGGTCACGGCCCCTTCCTCAAGGATCTTGCGGATCGAATGGCGTGAGGTGACATGGCTCAATTCGTGGGCGAGCACGCCCGCCACTTCATCCCCGTCCCCCGCCGCATCAAACAGCTTGCTGAACACCAGGATCCGCTCACCCGGCAGGGCAAAGGCATTGACAATATCGATATCCAGCACGCTGACTTTCGGCGGCTGGTCAAGCCCGGCGCCTTCGGCAAGCCGGACCATGATCTTGTCCAAGGCTTCCCGGCCCACCGGGTCCGAGCAGGGCAGGTCTTCCGGTCTGCGGCCCGCATCCTGGGCGTAGCGTTCCATAAGCGCCTGTTCGATCCGCTCACCAATCCGGTCCGCCAGAGCCGTCGGCACCAGCTGCGCAAGGACAGTGGCTGACAGGGGAATGAGGAGGAACAGCAGCACACCGACGGATCCGGCCATGGTGAACATCAGACCGATCACCAGCCGAAGCCGTTTCAGGTCGAAGATGGGCTCCTCATCCAGTTGGGGCGCCCGGCGCTGAAGCTCGTGCTTGAGGGCCGTATCGGTGATCGCCAGCCGGTCGTATTCCTGGCGGCCCCGGCGGCGCAGACGCATTTCATGGCCGATGACACTGCCACCGGCGAGCACCAAACTGTCCAGGGGCCAGCGGGCGATTTCCGTGCCGCTGGAATCCGCGATGATCAGATCCTCTCCCGATAGGATCAGATCCACGAACCGGTCCGCCGCCGACTGACCATCGTGATAGACCGCCCGGCCGCCGGTGGTGCCCGCCCCGGCGGCTGGACCGGACCCGCCCGATTGGCCGGTTCCTGACGTTGGGCCCGATGGCGTGTCTCTAGATGAAGGACCGCTGGGAGATGAAGGACCGCTGGGGGATGAGGGACCAATGGGCGGGCGGATCGGGGGAACGCTCGTCATGGCTCAGAAATTCCCCACGTCGATAATGTCCACGAGGCCCTCGCCGAATTCCGGGCGGCCTTCCGGACGTTGGCCGACCTTGGTCAATGCCTCGGCATTCTCGATGGTCAACCCGGCAGCGATCAAGGTGAGCAGCCGGGTGCGCATGGTCAGATTGTAGAGGAGTGACATGCCGTAGGAGGCCACGAACAGGATCCCCAGACAGGCAAGACCCGTGAGCAAAGTCAGCGCCGTGATCACCCCGCCCCCGTCCGATACCGCCAGCCCCCCGAGCATCCGGGCCAGCACCAGCACCAGACCGAAGGACAGGGCCAGATAGCCGAAAGCCCCCAAGGCGAACGGCAGTACCGCCGCCATGACCGCCCGCACACTGAGACTGGCCTTGAAACGGGCTTCACCGAAGCGCAGTCGGGAGACCACATACCGGTACTGGCGGGTGCGGTAATCCACATAGCCGGCCAGGGCCACCGGCGCGGTGAGCAGCATCAGGAGGATCCATACCGCTGGGGAGACCGCGTAAATGTCCGACCAGGGCGCCCCGACTGGAGAGAGATTGACGCCGGCGGGCACGGAACCCGCCTGGGCATGGATACTCCACCAGATCACAAGACCGGCGCAGGACGCCATGAACAGGCTCACACCGGCCCAGCCGGGCATCCAGGCCGCGAACAGGTCATGGCCTTTCACGTCCAGATCGAAATGGCCGTCACCAAGCCTTGTGTGGCGGATGTGGTATCGCTCCAGGGCCATGTCCCGCCAGGGCATCGCCAGCCCGAAGGTGAGAATGACCACCGCCAGCCAGAAGAACCACATACCGTGAAAGACCCAGCTCGACCCGTCCTGGCCCAGGCCAATCCCCCGCCAGACCGTGCGGCTGAGCCGGTAATGCCGTGCCCGAAACCGGGCCAGGGGCAGCAGAAACAGAATGATCAGGTAAGGCGCGACGCTTAGAAAGGCCGGATTGCCGTCCTTGGCCACGAAGAAGATCGTACCGACGAAATAGGCGAAGAAGACAACGGCCATGACGCCGAACACGGCGGCAAACCCGCCGAACAGCTCCATTCCCCGGCCCATATACTCTCCGGGCGCCCCTTCGACGATCACCCGGTGCCAGAAATGGCGGCGCAGACGATTGCGGGCCCAGAACCGGTAAAGCCCGAAGGTCATGAACGTGGCCACGGTGTTCCAGAACACGAGTTGGCACAGCCGTTCCTTGTCGTCCACGAACACCACCTGACGGCGCGGCGCCTCAGCCGTTGGCGAGACCGCTGCCGCTGATCCCGCCCCGCCCCGTCCGGGCGCGCTCCCAGACCCCGCTCCAGAACTCGCGCCGGGGATGACCGGTGGCCGAGGACCGATGGCCCCTGGCCCGATGGTCGGCGGGATGGGCTGGTTGCCCTGCGCTCCTTGAGAGTTTGGGGCTTGAGACTTCGGGGCTGGGGACTCTTGGGCTGGGCTCGTCGGCTCAGGCTTGTGCGGAGTCCCTGGGCCAGATGACGTTGGGCCTGGTGACGTTGCGCCGGGTGACGGTTGGTTTGGGGCAGGCCGGGCGCCGGGCATTATGGTTGCCCAGGGGTTGACAAGTTCAGGGCTATCGCTGGCGGAAGCGGTCTGGTCGGGCGGGGACTGTTTTGACGGGGACTGTTTTGACGGGGACTGTTTTGACGGGGACTGGCCCGGCAGTGACTGGTCAGGAAGGGGTGCGGTCCAGGGCGGCCCCGGCCACAGGTCAAGGAGCGACCACGGCTCCCCTTGGGCGCCAGGACCGAGATCCTCAATCGAGCCGGACCCGTTTCCAGATCCCCCCTGTTTTGAACCACCTGCCACGAAAGACCCTTTGCCGTTTCCCGCCCCGTGCCGCCGCACCTGTGCCCCTGAGATGGCAATGCCGTGATGCCTGCTCCCAGTGAACCGCCATTCTAGCAAAGCAGCAGCCCCAACCTCCAGTGCATGGGTCATCAAACCCGGATGCGCCTCTTGTCACCCACCCATTGCACCATGCCAGCCTGCAACCGCCTGCTCCAGACCGGCAGGAGGATAGGCAACCATTGACGGTCTTTCAGGTTCAGGCCCTCGACTTGGGGCTGTCCGGGCGGCATCCTTTGCCCGCGTTCATCCAGCAGGTCCCGCCATCCGAACAGGGGACCACCATCACCGTATCCCGTCCGGGAGGGGAGATCCGCAATGACCACAGCGACCACGCCAGCCCGCGGCCAGCACCGGCCCCGCGCGGCCCTAGCCGCCCTATGTGCCGTCAGCCTCACAGCCCTCATGGCCCCGGTTGTGACCCACACCGCCAAGGCCCAGACGCCGCCGATCACCAATCCCGTCCCCCCGGCGCCGGACGCGACCCCGCCGGGAGAGACGGAAGACGGCGGCGAACGGGCACGGGGCAGGGTTTTCCTTGACGCCAACGCCAATGGTGTCCTCGACCAGGGAGAGACCGGCATTGCGGGCGTTTCCGTCTCCAACGGCCGGGACGTGACCGTGAGCGACACCATGGGCCGCTATGAGATTTCCCTGCGCAAGCGGGATGTGCTCTTCATCACCAAGCCCTCGGGATACGCCGTTCCGCTGTCTTCGGACAATCTTCCCCAGTTCTATTACATCCATGACCCGGACGGCACACCGGAAGATCTGAACCTGCGCTATGAGGGGGTGCGGCCCACGGGTCCCCTGCCCGCCTCCATCGATTTTCCTTTGACAGAATCTCCGGAGTCGGAAGAGTTCACCGCCATTCTGTTCGCCGACACCCAGCCCCAGACCTTCAAGGAACTCGAATTCATCCGTGATGATGTGGTGGGCGAACTGATCGGAACGGATGCGGCCTTCGGCATCACCGCCGGCGACATTTTCTTTGACGACATGTCCATGACCGGCCGGTTCAATCGGATCATCGGGCGGATCGGCATTCCCTGGTACAATGTGCCCGGCAATCACGAACTGAATTTCCTCAGCCCCGATGATGACTATTCCCTGGAGACCTTCAAGCGGGTCTTCGGCCCCACATCCTATTCCTTCGCCTACGGACAGGCCCATTTCATCGTGATGGATGATGTCTATTACGAAGGCACCGACGCGGCCTATGACCCGCCCCACCCCAGGGGAGCAGGCCGGTATCGCGGGTTCCTGACCGAGGAGCAATTGGGCTGGCTGGAGCAGGATCTGGCCCAGGTGCCCAAAGACCGGCTGATCGTCCTGGTGATGCATATTCCCCTGATGGAACCGCGCCGACCGGATCAGGCCAGCGTGAATGTGTCCAACAAGGATGAACTGTTCTCCCTCCTCCTGGACCGGCCCCATGTGGTCTCCTTCGCCGGTCACACCCACACCAGCGATGTGCTGGAATTCGGTCCGGACTGGGGCTTTGAAGACGGTCAGACCCTGCACCACCACACCCTGGCCACGGTCTCGGGCTCCTGGTGGAGTGGCCCGAAAGATGTGCGCGGTGTGCCCATGTCCCTGCAAAGCGACGGCGTCCCGAACGGCTATTCCATCCTGACCGTCTCCGGCACCGATTACAGCGTGCGCTACAAGGCGGCCGGTCTGCCTGCGGATCATCAGATGCGCATCACCTTCGACAGTCAGTTCCACCGGATCTCGGGCAATTCAAACCGGGATTATGCCCACGGCGCCCTCCAGAGTTCGCCTGTGTCCATGGAACAGCTCTACGCGACGGATCTGGTGGTCAACCTGTTCTATGGCGGCCCCCGCTCCACCGTCAGCTACCGGATCACCGGCGGCCCGGACGGGGTGACCTTGCCACGGGAACCGGTGGAGATGGTCCGGACGGATATGCCCGATCCCACTTCCGTCGAGATGATCAGCCGGTTCAGTGATGAGTACAAATCCTGGGTCAGTGCGGCCAACGCCAGCCATATCTGGACGGCCCGCCTGCCCCGGAGCCTGGAGCCGGGCATCTACACCATCACCGTGACCGGGACCGATGCCTATGGCGCGGAACACACCGGCCACCGGGTCCTGGAGGTAACCGCTCCCTGAGTGCGGGGGATACAAAAGAACCGGGCGCGGTTGTCCGCACCCGGTTCGTTAACCTTGGAGAAAAGCAGATCGTCCGTTTCAGGACGGGCAGGCCACCGCTGCTTCCGTGCCGAAATCGGTCCGGAAATTCCGGATCCGTCGTGAGTTCACACCCAGATCGCTGATCCCCACCCGGGACTTGGAGCGGATGTCCAGGCGGGTGATCTCAGGCGTTTCCGACCGGACCCGGATGACCACGTCATCGGTGAACCCGAACCAGAACGAAGTCTCCATGGCCTCGATCCGCCCGCCATCCTTGTGACCGGCCACCAGAGACCAGCCGCAGTTTTCGACGGTCTGCTTGGCCCGCTCGAACACGGTGTCCAGGGGTTGCCGGAAACACATGGGCACAATGTCGGGATAGTATTTGCGCTGCTGTTCGGCCACGTCCTCACCGGCATAGTCCGGCGGGTTGGACGCCCCATCCTTTTCCCGCAAGGGCACCAAATCGACGAATTCCGGCGGGTTCTCCGTGTCCGTCGTGATGTCGTGGATCGGCGGGACCTGATCGTCGAGCAGCACCATGACCCCGGGGCTCACCGCCACCAGGATACCGGCGGCCAGCACTCCGCCCAGAAGCGGGCTGACAATCCCGGTGCTGGGCTTGGCGAAAAAGCCGAAAACCAGACCGACCAGAGCCAGAACCAGGGTGATGGCCGAAAGCAGGATCGACAAAGCGAAAATGCCGAGGGACGGTTCCCAATCCAGAAAGCCGAACCGATGAGCGCTGGGCCCGCCGATCACCATGATGGCCGCCAGAATGCCGCCGATCAGGGCCAGCACCCCCGCCGCCTTTGCAACAATTCTCATTGGTTCAAACCTTTCTTGCGAAAATACAGGGGAACGCCCTTCCCCTGCTCTCACGCCCCTGACCTGTCAGGCTTCCGCCCTCAGGCCGTGGGCAGTACGTAATCCTTGAACTGCTCCCGTAAAGACACTTTCTGGATTTTGCCCGTGGCGGTGTGGGGAATGTCGTCCACGAAAGCCACGTCGTCGGGCATCCACCACTTGGCGATCTTACCTTCCATATAGGCCAGCACTTCCTCCTTGGTCACCGTCTCCCCTTCCTTGGGCACGATGATCAAAAGGGGGCGCTCATCCCATTTTGGATGGGCAATGCCGATGACGGCGGCCTCGGCGACTTTCGGGTGTCCCACCGCCAGGTTCTCCAGGTCGATGGAAGAGATCCACTCACCGCCGGACTTGATCACGTCCTTGGCCCGGTCGGTGATCTGCATGAAGCCGCTCTGGTCGATGGTGGCCACGTCGCCCGTGTCGAAAAAGCCGTCCTGATCCAGGATCGAGCCGCCTTCGCCTTTCAGATAGGCGGCCGCCACGGCAGGTCCGCGCACCAGAAGCCGCCCGAAGGTCTTGCCGTCCCAGGGCAGTTCCGTGCCCTCGTCATTGACGATTTTCATTTCGACCGTGTAGGGCACCCGGCCCTGCTTGCAGCGCAGATCGAGCTGATCCGTCCAGGGCAGTTCGTCCATGCCGGGCTTGAACTGGGCCAGGGTGCCGATGGGGCTCATTTCCGTCATGCCCCAGGCATGGACCACGTCGATGCCGTAGCGCTGTTTGAACGTGTCGATCATGCTGCGCGGCGCGGCGGACCCGCCGATGATCACCCGTTCCAGGCTGGTAAGGGGCTTGCCGGTCTGTTCCAGATACTGAAGCAGCATGAGCCAGACCGTGGGCACGGCGGCGGTCACGGAGACTTTCTCGTCTTCCAGAAGCTGATGGATCGCCTCACCGTCCATGCGGGCGCCGGGGAGCACGAGCTTGGCGCCCGCCGCGGGGGCGGCAAAGGCGATGGCCCAGGCATTGGCGTGGAACATGGGCACCACCGGCAGCATGGAATCCACGCTCTTCATGCCGATCGTATCGGCGCTGTTGCAGCACAGGGCATGGAGCACATTCGAGCGGTGGGAATAGACCACCCCCTTGGGATTGCCCGTGGTGCCGGAGGTGTAACAGATGCCAGCGGCGGTGTTCTCATCGAACTGGGGCCAGACGAAATCCGGGCTCGCTGCGGCCAGCCAGTCTTCGTAGCAGATGGCATTGCGCAGGGTCGTTTCCGGCATGTGCTCCCGGTCCGTGAGCACGATGAACCCCTTCACGCCGGGAATGTCGTTCTGGATGCCTTCGAGGATCGGCAGGAAGGTCAGATCCACGAAAATGTAGTCATCCTCGGCGTGATTGACGATGTAGGTGATCTGTCCGGGGAACAGGCGGGGGTTGATGGTGTGGCAGACCGCACCAAGGCCCATGATGCCGTACCAGACTTCCGCATGGCGGTGGGTGTTCCAGGCCAGGGTGCCGATCCGGTCACCGAGCTTGACCCCCATGCCGGACAGACCGTTGGCCACCTGCCGCGCCCGCTGATGGAGATCCGCGTAGGTGTAACGGTGGATGGGGCCTTCGACGGTGCGGGTCACCACCTCACGGTCGCCGTGGTTGCGGGCTGCGTGATCAATGATGGTGTGGATCAGCAGCGGCCAGTCTTGCATCAGTCCGTACATGAATCGTCTCCCCGTATGATCCGGTCCCCACGGCCCTCTCCGGCCATGCAGAACAAACCGTTGTCCCGTCGTTTGGTTTCACGCGGCCGGAACATTCCCTTAAACCAGTGCCATTTTCACGGCGCGCCGCGAGCGGTCATGACACTCGAGAAGTCCCAAAAACCAGGCCCAATCCGCTTCAGAAGCGTTCAGGAACCATGAACGCATTCCCAGTGAAATCAGAGCCCCCCTGAAATCAGAGGCCCCCTGAATTCAGAGGCCCACCAAATGAAAAGGCCACAGAATTGAGAGTACAGAGCCCGCCGGTTTAAGCGTTTTTCGCCCTGCCAGACTAGCTCAGAGGGGCTGTGGGGGCCAAGTGCGCCCTGGTGCCGTGCTTCCTATCACCCGGGAAACAACGGTGCGATGTGCCACGACCGCCGGATTATGCGCCCCCTTCCGGATTATGCGCCCCCTTCCGTTTCCCAAGGACCCGTCCGGTCTGCCGGGAGGTTGAGGATCCGCAAAGTGTCATCCAACACCTCCCGCCGATCCCGGGCACTGTTCAGCCTGGGCCATTCAATTTCCCCGAGGGGCAGGCCCATCTGCCATTCCAGCACATTGAGTGTTGCATCGGAGGCATCGCACCGGCGCCCGGCGACACGATCGCGCATGGTCTGGGGGTCCGCATCCAGCCAGAGGCCCTGGAAGGCCGCGCCGCGCCGGGCGGCGGCCATGGCCGCCTCGAACCGCTGCCGGGGCAGGGCAAAAACCGCGTCAATGATCACCTGCTGGCCCGCGGCCAGGGCCCGTTCAGCAGCCTCTTCCATCCGGTGGTAGACCACGGTTGAAATGGACGGGGTATAGGCCTGGTCGGGAAGATGGTCCGTATGGGGTACACCGAACAGTTTCTTGCGCATTTCATCGCTGCGCAGGACCACCGCGCCGGCAAAGGCATCCAGGCACGGGGCAAGATCCCGGGCGAGGGTGGACTTTCCGCTTCCGGATAACCCCCCAATCGCGACCAGTATCTGGTCCCTGGGGGCAACCACGGCCCTGGCCATGGTGATATAGGCCTTCGCGGCAAACGCCAGCGCCTGCACCTCCCCCCTGTCCGCGGGCACACCCTCCATATCCTCCCGGTACAGAAGACCAGCCCGGGTCTGGAGCGCAACGGAGGCGCGGATCGCCGCCCGGATGGCGCCGTAGACCGGAAGCAGCGCCAGACTGTCCAGAGTGCTGTCCATTTCCTCCAGAGTGAGCGCGGCCAGATAGGCGTTCAGGACCCGGTTTGCCGCCTGTCCGTGCCCCCGAAACCGCAGATCCATCAGCAGAAAGGCCAGGTCGTAAAGGGTGTCCTGGCAGGCGATCTCGTCACTGAATTCGATGCAGTCGAAGGGCACCGGCGTCCCATCCCGCAGGACAATGTTCTGGAGATGCAGATCCCCATGGCAATGGCGGACATGCCCGTCCCGGGCCCGGTCCTCCAGCAGCGCGGAGAGCGGCGTCAGGGCATCGAAGATCTCATCGGCAAGCTGATCGATCTCTTCACGGGTGAGGATGCCAGCCCGCCCCTCCCTGAGATGGCGCACTGTGGTCATGGCGACCCGGGCCAGGGCCGATGCCCAGCCGGAGCGTTTGCATACCGGCGCGGCGCGATGGAGACCGGCCACCATGACACCGAGCTTGGCCGCAAGCCCTGGCGTCAGATCGCCCCGGGCGGCCACACGGGACAAAAGCAGATCCTGGTCAAACCGGTGCATTTTGAGCACCCAGTCCACCACTTCACCGCCGCCATCAAGGCAAACCTGTCCATCCTCGCCAAGAGTGAGAGGAATCAGCCCCGCATACAGCCCGGGAGCCGACTTTTCATTGAAACGCAGCTCCCGCTCCAAGGCCCAATAGCGCTTTTCCAGGGTGGAGAAGTCCAGGTAACCAAAATCCACGGGTTTTTTCATTTTATAGGCGTGTGGACCCGCAAGATACACAACGGCGATATGGGTCTCCATGATGGAGAAGTCCGTCTCACCGACCTTCCAGAACGAAGCCCGCGACAAATGAGCGCGCAACTCTTCTTCCGCCGTACCACCTCCCATGCAGTTTCCCCAGGTCTCGTTTCTCACACCGCGGTTCTTATCCCAAGGCGGACATCATAACCCTTTGACGGTTAAGTGTTACAAGACCTTTCCCATCTTCCCGTTACCATAGGTTGCCGAAAAATAGACCTGCACGGAAAGAAACTTCCCGCCAGCTTGCGCTGAAATAGATGCAAAAACAGGGTGTCGTGCGGGGAACAGAAAGGACCTTCGGCAGGGCTCAGGTCTTCACCAGGTCATTTTCGATGAATTCGCCCACAGGCTCCTGGTGGGCAAGCACGTCAGCGCCCGGGAAGTCTTTGGCGACCAGGGCTTCCACTTCATCGGCGATCCGGTGTGCCTCGCGCAGAGATAAATTCGGGTCCAGCTCAAGATGGAATTGAATGAACAGGTCCATGCCGGACCGGCGGGTCCGCAAATCATGGACCCCTTTCACTTCCCTGTGACTGAGGACAATGGCCTTGATGCGCTCCCGTTCCTCGTCGTCCATCTCCCGGTCCATGAGTTCGTCATAGGATTTGAGGATGATCGAGACCGCAGCGGTGGCTATGACAATGGCGATGGCGAACCCGAACAGGGGATCGGCAATGGACAGGCCCGGCAGCCCCGTGAGCCAGACCGCGCCGATGGCCCCGAAAGACACCAGCACATCCGCAGAGTAATTGGCCGCATCCGCGCCGATGGCCACGGACCGGGTCTGGCGATAGGCCCAATATTGGTAAAAGGCGAGCACCAGGGACACCAGGGCGGACACGCTCAGCACGGACACCACGAGGCCCTCATTGCGCAGGGCTTCCGGTTCGATCAGCCGCCGGACCGCTTCCATGAGCACGAACCCGGCGGTGACCAGGATCAACAGCCCCCGGCCCATGCCCGCAAGGGCTTCGGCTTTGCCATGGCCAAACCGGTGATCGTGGTCCGCCGGGGTCATGGCATGGCGCACGGCCAGGAAATTGATCACCGAGGCCAGAAGATCGAGCACGGAGTCGCTCAGGGATCCGAGCATGGCCACGGATCCGGATGCGAGATAGGCCATGGCCTTGATCACCACCAGAAAGCCCGCCGCCCAGACCGCGAATTGCGTGGCCCGGCGCCGGATGATCCGGTCGGTATCCGCGTCCTGGTCTGAACGGGCACGCTGTCTCACGGTGCTGATGCCTCCGGTTTTCGTTTGGGCCCCGTCACGGATATTTGGGCCTTGTCACGGATAGATGCGCTGGGTGGACCAGGGCGCACCCGGATCGGGCCGGGTGAACACCAGACGGTCATGGAGCCGGAAGGGCGCCTCCTGCCAGAACTCCATGGACAACGGCTCAAGGCGGTAGCCGGACCAATGGGGCGGACGGGGGACCTCCTGGCCTTCGTAGAGCGCTTCGACCCGGGCAATCTCCGCCAGAAACGCGTCTCGTGAGGCCAGGGGCGAGGACTGGTTTGAGGCCCAGGCGCCGATCTGGCTGCCCCGGGGCCGGCTGGCAAAATAGGCGTCCGCCGCTTGCGCAGACACGGGCGAGACGGGTCCGCGCAGCCGGACCTGGCGCTCCAGGGCCTTCCAATGAAAACACAGGGCAGCCTTGGGTTGACCCGCAAGCTGGCGCCCCTTCGCGCTCAACGTGTTCGTGTAAAAATTGAACCCGCCCGCTTCGACCTCCTTCACGAGGACGACCCGGGCATCGGGCATGCCGTGTTCATCCACCGTGGCCAGGGTCACGGCATTGGCATATGCGGTTTCGGTTGCCTTTGCTTCGGCCATCCAGGCCTCAAAAAGGGCGTAAGGATCGGTTCCCTGGATAGGCTTGAACGCGGCACCATCCGTGCCGTCTTGGGGCGGGTTGGATTGGGTTGGCATGAGTTTTGGTCGGTCCCTCTTGTTTCAGCGGCGTTGTCCGTTGCGAAACACGCACTCGTTTCAACCTGTCTTACGCGTTAGGATCATGCCCTGATGCGGGTGGGTGGCAGAAGATAGACACAAAGGTCTGTCAATTGCCAAGGTGCCGTTGTGGCGGAATGCAGTTGGCATGGACGGCCGGCGCCTGGAAATCCGGGCGGCCTGGTCAGGAATCCCTTATGCTTGTGGACATGATGGTTGGGTTGATTGTGGGGGAAAGGCAGTCCTTGGCGGGCACTGCCTCACGGGGCACTGCCTCACGGGGTGATACCTCACGGGCGCGAGGCAGGTTGTCAGGGCTGCGGCACGACACTCCCTGCGCCCGGACCCTTTTTTATGGCTGGATCTTGGCCCTGTCGATGATCCTGGTCGTCTCGACCTTCGGATACGAGCCGGTTCTCGCCAAGCCCGCCCTGCCCTCCTACGCCCCTGCTCATCCCACGGAGTCGCGCCAGCATCCTGCGTTGAGAGCGCACCTACTTGGTGAACCTGTTCTGCCCGATACTGAGCCCCTCCCCTTGAGAGGCCCATTGTCCTGGGACACGGGCAGCGGCCAGACGGCTCATCTGAGAACGGAATTTCTCACCGCCCAAGCCGATCCGGGCACACTTTCGGGCGAGGATCCCGTTAGGACTGACGCCAAGTCCCCATCGGCGGAGGCGACCGGCGCAGTCCCGGATCTGGACGATCTGCCCCCCTTCGACCGGGCGCTGGCGGCCTATCGGAGCGGCGATTATGAAACCGCCTTTCGCCTGTTCCGGCGCCTCGCCAATCGCGGCGATATCTCGGCCATGCGCAACGTGGCCCAGATGTACCGGAAGGGTCTGGGCACGGAACAGAACTTCAAGAAGGCCCGGGAATACTACGCCCAGGCCGGAAGCTACGGCCTCAGCACCGCTCTTGTGAATCTGGCTCTGATGATCCGGGATGGTCAGGGGGGACCGGCCAGTCCCCGTGACGCGGCCCGCATGCTCTACCATCTGGCCAAGGCCGGGAACCTGAACGCTCAATATCTGTTTGCGGAACAATTGGAAAAGGGCCACGGCGTGACCCGGGACCTGGATTCCGCCCGGGCCTATTACGGGACCGCCGCCAGGGCCGGCCATGAGGCCGCCCGGAAGGCCCTCATCCGGCTCAACAAGGCCCGCATGGACCCAGACGGCGCAAACTCGAGCGGGACGGACCGGAGCAAGACCGGCGGCACGGATACCCAGGACACCCCCTCCGAGCCCCCAAGCACAATGCAGCAGGAAATTGATGGCCTGAATGGCGGCACCGCCAATGGGGGAACTTCCCCAGACCCGGATCCTGGCGCAGCAGACAAGGACTCTGACGAGGCCTCAAATTTGCCGCGAGGAGACCGCAAAAGCCTTTACGGTGACATGGGCATTGACCATATCTCGCCCCGGATGCGCCCCTCGCAGGACAGCCAGGATGCCATCATGAACCGCTGAAGCCCGGCTCCATGACCCGGCGGCGGCACGGAAGGCGTGACAATGGCTCTCCCGGATTGGCTCTCCCGGATTGGATGTGGCCAGCTGACTGCATTTTCCCTCCCGAAACGGGCTTCAGACGCGCACTGCGAAGCGTATGAGACCTCTTTCCAGGCAGCCCTGCCAGGGTCTGCGGACCGCAAGGCTCCGCCTGACGCAGCGGCGGCGAATAGGATGGCGGGAAAGGCTTGCAGTTGAGGTATGGGGCAACGTGGGGTAACGAAATTCAGGGGCTTGTTGGTGATAGAGTGGCGGATCCGGCGTCCAGGGACGCGGGGCGCAGTAATGTTGGGGACTGGATGACGCATGCGTGATCCCTACGAAGTGCTGGGCGTTGCGCGCGCGGCCAGTGACGCGGACATAAAATCGGCTTACCGGATCCTGGCGAAGAAATTTCACCCGGATGTGGATCCGGGCAAAGCGGATCAATTCAAGGAAGTCACGGCTGCCTATGAATTCCTGAAGGACCCGGACAGGCGCCGGCGCTTCGACAGGGGTGAGGTCAATGCCGCGGGCATGTCGACCCGCGCGCGGCCCCGCCACACGACCCGCCCGGCAGACATGTCCGGCTTCGGCGCCGACCCTCTGGGCCGGGACGACAAGCACGGCATGAATGGCGGCTATGGAGACATGGACAGCGAGGCCGTGCGCTCCCGCTATCAGGAAATTTTCTCCGATTTCTTCGCCGGCCTGAAAACCAAGGACGGGCAGGATGCGCCCAAAACCGGCCCCTCCTCCAGCGGCAAGGCGGGATCGGATCAGTCCTTCCGTCTCAAGATCGCTTTCGAGGAGGCGGCCCGTGGCGCCAAGCGTCGTCTGCGCCTGGGGGATGAGCGCCGGGTGGATGTGCGCATTCCCGCCGGTGTCCATGAAGGCCAGCAGATCCGCCTCAAGGGCATGGGCCGTGTGGTGGACGGCAGACAAGGCGATGCCCTCATCACCATCGAGATCGAACCCCACGCCTATTTCGAGCGCCGGGATAATGACGTGCTGCTATCCCTGCCCGTGTCCCTGGTGGAGGCGGTGCTGGGGGCCAAAATCAAGGTGCCCACGATTTCAGGGCCCGTCCAACTCACCATTCCGCCCGGCTCCAACACCGGCACCACCCTGCGCCTCAAGGGGCGGGGCATCAAACCGGAAAAGGCCCCCGGGGCCAGCGATGCGCCCGCAGGCGACCAGCTGGTGACCCTCCAGATCGCCCTTCCCGATGACCCGCCCAAGGATTTTGTGAAGACGGTCAAGAAGTGGTCTGAACGCTGGACCGGCTCGGTACGGGATCACTTCGGTCTGGAGTGAGCCGTGCCATCCCCCTCACCGACGGGTGTGGACCCTTCCCGATGGGCATGGCCCCTCCCCGATAGACATGGCCCCTCCCGGATGGGCATGGCCCGGACCGGCCGCGAAATCGAGGCAAGACCAGGGAGCACTGGTCTCTTGAAGCGCTGGCGCCGATTTGCGCCTTTTGCTCCGCGTGCTATAGACCACGGGTACGTTTACCATAATGCAGGCTGCTGTTCCCGCCGGATCACGTCGGGAGGTCTGGGGGTTCAAAGACTCCCCATTGTGAGCCGGAGACACGGCGACGATGCGTAAACCTCCGGAATCACCATGCATAAGGCTTCCCTCCGGTAACAGCGAACCTCAACGGAAAAGATGGAAGAACCCATGAGCGAGACAGCCTTTTCTCAAGTGGGCCTGATGGCCGGCAAGCGCGGCCTGGTCATGGGGGTCGCCAACGACCGGTCCATCGCCTGGGGAATTGCAAAGGCCTGCGCAAACCAGGGTGCGGAACTCGCCTTCACCTATCAGGGCGAGGCCCTGCGTAAGCGTTGCGAGCCCCTGGCCGAGTCCGTCGGTTCCCGGATCATTCTGCCCTGTGACGTGACCGACATGGACAGTGTGGACGCGGTCTTCGCCACCCTGGCCCGGGAATGGGGCAAGCTCGATTTCCTTGTCCACGCCATCGCCTTTTCCGACAAGGAAGAACTCAAGGGCCGCTACATCGACACCAGCCTGGAAAACTTCCAGCGCACCATGGTGATCTCCTGTTATTCCTTCACCGCCGTGGCCCAGCGCGCAGCCCCTCTGATGACCGACGGCGGCAGCCTGCTGACCCTCACCTATTACGGTGCGGAACAGGTGATGCCCCACTACAATGTCATGGGTGTGGCCAAGGCCGCCCTGGAAGCCTCGGTCCGCTACATGGCGGAAGATCTTGGTAAGGACGGGATCCGCGTCAACGCCATTTCGGCAGGTCCCATCAAGACCCTGGCCGCCTCGGGCATCGGCGATTTCCGCTACATCCTGAAATGGAATGAATACAACGCCCCCCTCCGGCGCAATGTCACCCAGGACGAGGTCGGCAATTCCGCCCTGTACCTGCTGAGTGATATGGGCACGGCGGTGACCGGAGAGACCCACCATGTGGATTGCGGCTACCACGTGGTCGGCATGAAAGCGGTGGACGCCCCGGATATTTCCGTCGCCTGATCACGTCATCCGGCCACGGGATGGATCACGCGCCAGCGCCCTGACCGACGGGAGCCCCCATGTCCCACAACAGTTTCGGCCACTTGTTCCGGGTCACCACCTGGGGGGAATCCCACGGACCCGCCCTGGGCTGTGTCATTGACGGTGTGCCCCCTGGCCTGCCTCTGACCCCGGACATGATCCAGCACCACCTGGACCGGCGCCGTCCGGGACAGTCGCGCCATGTGACCCAGCGGCGCGAACCAGATGCCGTGCGCATTCTCTCCGGCGTTTTCGAGGATGACCGGACCGAGGGACCACGGACCACCGGCACCCCCATCAGCCTGCTGATCGAAAACGTGGATCAGCGTTCCAAGGACTACTCGGATATTCGGGATACCTATCGTCCGGGCCACGCGGATTATACCTATGATGTGAAATATGGTCTGCGGGATTATCGCGGCGGCGGACGGTCCTCGGCTCGGGAAACCGCAGCACGGGTCGCGGCAGGCGCCGTGGCGCGGCTGGTCCTGGAGCACCTGTTCGACGGCATGACCATCCGTGCCGCCATGGTCCAGCTTGGCCCCAATGGCATCGACCGGGCACGCTGGGACTGGGATACGGTGGACGGGAACGACTTTTTCTGTCCCGATCCAGGTGCCGTAGAGCCTTGGGCGGCCTATTTGGACAGCGTGCGCAAACAGGGCACCTCCTGCGGCGCCATTATCGAAGTGGTGGCCTCGGGCATACCCGCAGGCCTCGGCGCCCCGGTTTACGGCAAGCTCGATGCGGATCTGGCGGGCGCCTTGATGAGCATCAATGCGGTCAAGGGCGTGGAAATCGGCGCAGGGTTCAGCGCCGCGGCCAGTGACGGTGTCTCCAATGCCGACCCCATGGCAGCCGATGGGGAGGACATCACCTTCAGCGCGAACAATGCCGGGGGCATTCTCGGCGGTATCTCCACGGGCCAGGACATTGTCGCCCGGTTCGCCGTCAAGCCCACCTCCTCCATCCTCACCCCCGTGCCCACCATCACCCGCACCGGGGAGAGCCGCGAGGTCATGACCAAGGGACGCCACGACCCCTGTGTCGGCATCCGGGCCGTGCCCGTGGCGGAAGCCATGATGGCCTGCGTGCTTGCCGACCAAGCCCTGCGGCACAGGGCCCAGACCGGGCGCACCGGCCCTGCCCGGATGGTCAAATCCCCTTCACCCCATTCCGCTTCACCGGCGCCCGTGTCAAACTCGTCACGTGACTAAACGGTTGAGCGTGATGGCAGTGGGGAAATCGGGCGGGTGAGCGCGACCAGGAAGCATGTCAGCCCCGGACCAAGGGGGAGCGGAATGGGGAGCCCGGACGGACCAGTGCCCCCGTTACGGGTCTATTTTCTGGACGGCATCATCCAGCCCCTCGTGTTTGGGACCGGGATTGTTGCGCTGCTCCTGATCATCACTGGGTTTGTCAATCAGGACGGGTTCGTGATGCTGATGAGCCTGATCCCCATGGCCGTTGCGGGCTATCACCTGCCCATGCGCCTCAACGACCGCCCGCAACTGATCATTGACGATGATGGGCTGTTCGTGGAGGGCCTGGGCTCGATCATCTGGCTGGATATCACCGACATCGATCTGCGTGCGGTCACCAGCGATGACCCGGACAGTGTGCCCGAGCTAGTTATCACCACCCGGGAATCCATCGAATACACCATCGAACCCCAGGCGGATCTCACCATTGCCCGGACCTTCCAGGTGATGGTCTGGCGGCTGGAGGAACTCAACGTCCTGCGCATCCGCCTTCATACCCTGAATGTGGACCCGGATTTCCTGTTCGCCGAAGTCCGCCGCCGTCTGCGCCGATCTCGCAACTGGGCTCTCTAAGAGGGCTTGTGGCGCCCCCGCCGGAATGGGGTGGCCCCTTGTCATTGGCAGCGCGGCCCCCTTAAGCCGGTCTGTGCTAGAATTAATGGCACGGGTTGGCACGGAGCACAGCATGGGTATCAGCATCAAGACCGAGGAAACGGAGAAAATGGCACGGCGCCTGGCTGAACTGACGGGGGAATCCCTGACAGAAGCCGTAAGCCAGTCCATTCGCGAACGGCTGGAGCGGGTGGAAGAAGCCCATTGCCAGTCAAGAAAATCCGGTAGTCCGGCAGAACGCCTGAAGGCGTCCATGGCCGAGATACGCAAGAAATATGAACCGGAGCCGGTTTCCAAACAGGACATGGATCGTCTCTGGGGGGAAGCCGAATAAAAGGCTGACGTCGTGGTCTCATGCTTGAACCGAATACTACTGTAGTTGTCGACACCTCAGCTCTTATTGCCCTCCTCTTCGAAGAGCAGGAAGCGGACGCCATAAGCCAATGCCTGGATCAAGCGGCCGCTCGTCTGATTTCAGCGGCCAATGTTCTTGAGTTTGGGACCGTTTTGGCAGGCAGGAACCACATCAAGCCTACAGAAATCGCAACCGATACACGATCCATTCTCATGCATGGTGAAATTGACATCGCGCCGGTGACATCTGGGCTGATTGATATTGCTCTGGAGTCTCGGATCAGATTCGGAAAAGGCTTCGGCTCATCCGCCAAACTCAATTTCGGGGACTGTTTCGCCTACGCCCTGGCCAAGCACCACGACGCGCCGCTGCTTTTTATCGGCAATGATTTTGCCCAGACGGATGTGAAGCGCGCTCTGGCTGCTTGAGCGCGCCCACCCCTTGTTCAGGCAATCCGGGCGGTATCCTCCGGCTTGCGGAAGACATTGACCTTGGTCAGGAAGGTATGGTCTGACCACTGAAAATCGAGCCCGGCATCGCTGAAGAGGGCGGTGAGGTCTTCTTCCAGATAGCTCATATAGTAGGGTTCATGGAAGCCCACCGGGAAGGCCTCCAGAAGCCCGTCCCAGCCGTCCCGGTCTCCGAACTGGATGGAGTCGGCGATGATCAGGGTACCGCCGGGCTTGACGACCCGGGCCATTTCCCGGGCGATCACCGGGCGGACCTTCGGCGGGAGTTCGTGGAAGAGGTAGATGCAGGTCAGAATGTCGTGGGTTCCATCCTGGAAAGGCATGGTCTCCGCGTTGGCCTCGATGAAATCCGTCCCGCTCCAGGGCCGCAGATTGCGCCGGGCCTCGCTGAGATAATCACTGGACAGATCAAGGGCGGTGACCGGGAGGCGCGGATAGTTGTCCTTCACGAAGGTCAGGAACCGCCCCGTGCCGCAGGCCACGTCCACAAGACTCAGGCGGCGCTGATCCCGGCCCGCGATGGCATCCCTCAGAGGCACCAGGACCTGACGGCGCATGGCGTCGGCAAGTCCGGTGAACAGTACCTCCACCTGGGTGTCGTAGAGCTTGGCGGATTCCTCCGACAACCAGCCTCCGGTCTGATAGTGGAAATTCTGGAGGTAGTAGCGCGGATATTTGCCCCGCGTCTCCGGGGTGAACACCTCGGAATTCGACCGGTCCAGACGCCGCTTGTCCACTTTAGGGGCATCCCGGAGAAACCGGCGGCTGTCTTCCAGAACCTTGCGCGGATTGGGCATCATGTCGTGGGGCTTGGCGTAAACCCCCTGCTCGATATTGCGCCAGTCCCGCTCCAGAACTTCCCGCAGGGCCGTCAGCAGGGACATGCGATCCGGGACCGGACCATTGGGACGGAAGGGCTCCTCCCCCGGCGGGGTGAACGGACCGGAGAGGCGCTGGGCCGCCAGATAATGGGCCCCGAACCAAGCCATGCGCGTGGTCTGGGATACGCCGTACTGCATGCGGTCGATCAGGGAGGCCATGGTTCATTCTCCAACGCGGAATGAAGGGTCAACTGAAAACGGTGTATTTCGGACGAACTCAGGCATAAAAGAGGCGAGACCGCGCCTATCCGGGCCGTCGGAAAACACCCACACATTCAATATGGGCCGACCACACAAACTGGTCCACCGGCTGCACGCTTTCCAGCACATAGCCCCCATCCACCAGAACGCGGGCATCCCGGGCAAATGTCGCCGGGTTGCAGGAGACCGAGACAATCAGCCCCACGGTGCTTAAGGCCAATTGGGCCACCTGTTCCGCCGCCCCGGCCCGGGGCGGATCCATCACCACAGCGTCGAAGGGCGCCAGTTCTTTCACCAGCATCGGGCGGCGCACCAGATCCCGCCGCAGGACTTTCACGGACTTCAGGCCGTCGGCGTAGCGCAGACCGCTTTCAAGGGCGTGCACGGCACCGGGATCCGCCTCCACCGCCGCGACCTTGGCCCGGCGGGCCAGGGGAAAGGTGAAGGTCCCGCTGCCTGCGTAGAGATCCGCCACCAGCCGCTCCCCTCCCGACAGGCTCGCCACGACCAAGCCGCTCAAGGCATCTTCCCCCTCCCGGCTGGGCTGAAGAAATCCGGCGGGAGCGGGCTCGATGGCCACACCGGACACCGTGAGCCGGGGGGCACGCCACTGCAGGATCAACTCACCGTCCATGGTCAACCGAGAAGCCTCAAGGGCGGCGGCGGCCTCCGTAACCCCTTGGAGAGCCAGGGGATCGGGCATGGGTCCGTCGAGACCAAGGCGCAGGTCGATATCAAGGCCCGTCTCGGTTTCCACAATGTGCATGCGCCCTTCGCCAGGCCGGTCTTTTGGCAGAAGGGTAGCTGCTTGTCTGGCGAGATCGGCAAGGCCGGGCCAGGCCGCGCTCAAACCGTCGGTAAGGATCATGCAGTGATCCACAGGCACGAGCCGATGGGAGCGCCGGGCCGCAAATCCAAGCTGCACTGTGCCCCGGCGGACCAGAAAGCCGAGGGTGACCCGCCGGCGCCCCTTCGGCTCAAGGCCGATCACCGGCGCAACCGGCACCGTGTCCAGGCCTCTGGAGGCCAGGGCAGCCCGGACCTGATCCTGTTTCCAGGCCAGTTGGGCCGGCCGGGCCATATGCTGGAGGGTGCAGCCGCCGCAGCCTTCTCCGCTGGGATCGACGTCGGATTGCCCGGAAAAGGCGGGGCTGAAATGGGGACAGGGAGGCGCGACCCGGTCCGGCGAAGTCTCGATCAGCGCGATACGGTCAAGGCGGGAGCCCCACCGCTCGCCCCGCACCCGTTCCCCAGGCAGAACCGCCGGTGCGTACACAGGGCCGTCAGAAGACGGAATGATCCCGTCCCCCTGAGCGCCCACATGGCTCACCGTCCCCTCGAAGGGAACCGGTTGTGGCGTAGTGCGTTCAGGACGGCGCCCGCGCCGCGATGAGGAATTCCGCATTGCCTTCCGGCCCCAAAATCGGACTGTCCACCAGCCCCGCCACGGACCACCCCTGCTGCTCTTGGAGCCAGACGGTTATCCGCTCACAGACCTCTGTCCTGACCGCAACGTCCTTGACCACGCCTCCCTTGCCCACCCGGTCCCGGCCCGCCTCGAACTGGGGCTTGATCAGGGCGACGAGCCGGGCTCCCGGGGCAGCCAGGGTCAGGGCTGGCGGCAGGGCAAGGGTCAGGGAAATGAAACTCACATCACAGACGATCAAGTCGGGCGCGGAGGCCAAATGATCCGCGCTCAGATCCCGTGCATTCAGCCCTTCGATACTGGTCACGCGGTCGTCGCAACGCAGGGTTTCGTGAAGCTGCCCGTGGCCCACATCAATGGCGGTGACATGGGCCGCCCCACGCCGCAGCACCACATCGGTGAACCCCCCGGTGGAGGCCCCCACATCGAGAACCCGAAGCCCCGCGGGATCAATCCGGAAATGGTCAAGGCCATGGGCGAGTTTCAGACCACCCCGGGAGACATAGGCGAGCCCTTCCCCGGAATGCTCCAGAACAGCCCCCGCCGGAACGGTCCAGCCCGGCTTGGTCACCAGGACGCCGGCGCAACGGACACAGCCGGCCTTGATATCCGCCTGGGCCCGAGACCGGCTGGGGGCCAGGCCATGGTCCACCAGCCACTGATCCGCGCGCGAGCCTTGCCCGGTCTCCGGAGCCCCCGCTGGCGCCGCCGGAGCCTCATCCGCCTCAGGCGGACTGGAACGACGCCGGTGCCTCGGCATGGTTCAGGGCGGTCAGGACCGTCTCGACAATCTGGGGCGCGTTGAGACGGGCCACATCATACATTTTCGCGGGCTTGTCATGGTCGATGAAGATGTCCGGCATGATCATCGGGCGGACTTTCAGGCCCCGCTCCAGCAGACCGTTCACGGCCATGAAGTGCAGAACCTGGCTGGAGAAACCTCCGATGGAGCCCTCCTCGATGGTGATCAGCACTTCGTGGTTGGCGGCCAGGGTGCGGATCAACTCCTCATCCAGGGGCTTGGCGAAACGGGCATCGGCAATGGTCGGCATCACGCCGTACTGACTGTTCAGATCTTCCGCCGCCAGACGCACCTCCGCCAGACGGGCACCGAAATTCAGGATCGCCACCGTCCGGCCTTCCTGGATCATCCGGCCCTTGCCGATTTCCAGAGGCGTGCCGATTTCCGGCATCTCAAGGCCGACACCTTCGCCCCGGGGATAGCGGAACGCGCTGGGACGATCATCGATTTCCGCGGCGGTGGCGATCATGTGCATCAGTTCCACCTCATCGGCGGAAGCCATGATCACCATGCCGGGCAGGCAGCCCAGGAACGCGATGTCGAAAGAACCCGCATGGGTCGGACCGTCCGCACCCACCAGACCGGCCCGGTCGATGGCGAAGCGCACGGGCAGGCTCTGGATGGCCACGTCATGGACCACCTGATCATAGCCCCGCTGGAGGAAGGTGGAATAGATCGCGGCGAAAGGCTTGTACCCTTCCGTGGCCAGACCGGCGGCGAAGGTCACCGCATGTTGTTCCGCAATGCCCACATCGAAGCATTTGTCCGGGTGCACCTTCGCGAACTTCACCAGGCCGGAGCCGTCGGTCATGGCCGGGGTCACCGCCACGATCTTGGGGTCCCGGTCCGCATGGGCGATCATGGCCTGGGCGAAGACATTCTTGTAGTCCGGTGCGTTCGGAGCGGGCTTGTGCTGCTTGCCGCTTTCCACGTCGAACTTGGCGACACCGTGATATTTGTCGGCGGAATTCTCCGCAGGGGGATAGCCCTTGCCCTTCTTGGTGATCGCATGGATCAGCACCGGGCCATCACCGGTATCACGGACATTCTTCAGGATGGGGATGAGATGGTCCAGGTTATGGCCGTCAACGGGACCCAGATAGTAAAAGCCCAGTTCCTCGAACAGGGTGCCGCCGGTGACGATGCCCCGGGCG
>CAZLPU010000074.1:0-23180 GCA_964561475.1 uncultured Alphaproteobacteria bacterium | reverse complement strand
TAATCACTTACAAATCCGACATTGGACGTATAGGCAGAATATCATCTTTAAGTCTCACAGAATACTTGCGCCCCCGTTTCGTCAGAGTCGTGGTTGTCCTTGGGATCGTAGATTTGGCCGTGCGACTTCAAAAAATTACTAGCGGCGCGTATTTTACTTGGATGAAAAAGCACTCAATCGCCTCGATTGAGGTCACGGAGAATCCGATATGGATGCTCCAGGATAATCTGACATGCCTTTTGGTCGCACTTGCTTTCGGTTTATCTCTTAAAAATCGAGTTTGGCTCTTTTACATCGCATTACTTCTTTTCATGAGCATTCTAGGTGGGAGTCGCCTGTCCCTATTTTTTAGTATAACGGCTCTTGTATTTAGCATTCTGCAGTACGGATTCTACAAAATGAGATTGATACGTCTTTTAAAGACTGTTGCTATAGTTATTCCGCTTTTTCTGGTCGCATCTAATATTATCCTGTCAGCCCGTATCGCTTTGAGAGAGGATATCAGCTACGCTGTTGAAAATCCTGTTTCTTTTACAACTGATCTGATTACCGTCCATGCGCCGAACGCTTTGAATCCGTTCGGTGAAGCCAGACCCGCTGCATCTACGCTGGAGAAAGCGGGTCCACTCTTCCGGGGTTACTCGTGGAGTGCATCTCTTGCAAGCCAGATAAATGCGCTCCGCTACGGGAGATCACTCATCGATTTTGAATATTTTGTTCTTGAATTTTCAAGGGCTATTCCATCCATACTATGGCCGGGCAAGAAGCCGACGCATAATTCTGGAGCGCTTGTCAGCAATCACTTTGGTCTGCGTGGGTCAGATCCGCCAAGTAATATCTTTCAGTCAATGTTTCTGTTCACGTCGGTTCAGGGAGTTATAATTTTTGCGTTTGTTGTAGGAGTAATTTATGCGGTTTTTTGTCGGATCCTTTTGGTCACCTTGAGTGGTTGGGGTGTTTTGGTTCTGTTTGGCTCGGTCGGTTTCTTAGACATATTTGCGAACACCTACTCAGCAATATTCACAGGAGCGAGAAATTTCACATTGGTCTGTATCGTCCTATGGCTGATGGTTCTGCCGGGCATCAGGTTATTCAAGCGAAAATCCACCCCGTATCGTGCCTGACGGCACGAAAGGTTGGCCAAGCCAACTCCTGAACCCAATGGTGGAGGCGGCTTGGCCAGTGGTGTTGCCGATTCTGGCGGTTATGACTGATTAGGCCACACTGAAATCCAGGGACGCGGTCAGGTCTCCGTCGGCATCAAAGGCGGTGGGGTCGAGGCCAAGGCCGGAAATAAGAGCCGTGAGCTCCACGCCAATGGCTTCTGCCTGTTCCACCGTCGTGTCGAAATTGTCCTGGAGGCCCTCAGCAAGGGCTTCCTCCTGTTTGATCGTATCGAAAATAGCCTCGAAATCTTCGAAGCTCAGACGGTCATCCGTATAGTCTGTTTCTGAATCCCGGTCCTTGTTCAGGAACAGGAACTCTTCGAAATCGGTGAAGGTCACGCTGGTCTCGTCACCGCCCTCTTCGATCACGAAGGTGATGGAGTCGAGCTCATCGTCACCGCCGTAATTTCCGATGATGCTGTAGTCCTCGATCGTGTGGCGCAGGGAGGCTGTGTCCGTTCCGCCGCCGCCGTTCACCGTGTAAAAGCCGATGCCGGTGGCGTTGAAGCTGAAAATGTCATTGCCAAGGCCCAGGTCGACAATGCCGTCATTATCGTTGAACAACTGATTAAGGTTGCCGGAGTCACCACGGCTCGACCCGGTCACCTCGCCGTCAACCAGTTTTGTCTGCAGGCGACCCACATTGTCCCGGATACTGTCATCACCTTCCTGGAAATTGGTGAACCGAACCTTCGCACCGGGGGTAAAACCGTCTTCACCCAGATATTGAATGATCACATCGCCATCTTCAAAAACGATGCTGTAGTCGGTGATGTCGTGGGCCAGCTGGATTTCATTCTGGCCGTCCAGGAAGTTGACGGTGTGGTTGATGGATGCGCGGTGGTCGTGGGTGTCATTGAAGTTGAAGACCGCATTGGGCGTTTCAAGCGTCAGGACATCGTCATCGTCCTTGAACAAATCGCGGAGCGTCGCCTTGCTGCGGGCTTCCGCCGCGACAAAGACTTGTTCCGTATGGCGTGTGGCTTCGTAAAGGTCTGCTCCGGTCATTGGGAACTCCTTTTGAGGAACGGGCATCCTCTTGGGGGGGAGGGATGCGGGGCGGGAATGACGGTTGTGTCTCCATACGAAACATCCGTATGGGTCGGCACAGGCACCGTCTCGTTGAAACTTCTAACGAAATGGTTAAGTCGTCGGGTGGTCAGACAGCCTTCAGATTGTATTAACCCGGTGCGGATCACCGTGGTGTCATCGCAGTTCCACGGTCCGGGAAACCCATCTTCGTAGGGATGAATAACCGCCAGACCGATCCCGGTCCGGTGATGACCCTGACGGCGGCAGCCGGGCGGGCAGCTATCCATCGTCAAGGGCCACAACGGAGGGCAGATGCGCAGGGTATCCATGACCGGACTGACCCGGCACGTTCGCGGAACAACCATCCGTACGCGCCTTGGACTTGCCGTCGCGCTGCCGCTGATCGTCCTTGCGCTGATTTTGATTGCGGAAACGGGGCGGCGGATGTCCCAGGGCACCCATGTTCAGGATGCGATCTTTGGGGCCGTTCTGGCTGCCGACCTGACGAACCGGCTCCACCGGGAGCGCGCGCTGTCCATCATGTCTCTCACATCTTCAGGGGGATCTTTCACTCCATCGCAGAAAAGTCACTCAGAATACTCCCGCTCGACCCTCACCGAAGCGCGGCGAGAAGTTGATGAAGCGGCTTTACATATTCTTAATGTTACTCGAGATTCGTCCATCAAGCCAGTGTTCTCCACCCTGGAAGACCTGCGACTGGCCATTGATGGCAAAAATGTCACAACAGGGGAGGTGATTGCCGGTTATGGCGGGCTCGTGCGCATGGTGAGCGCCGAGGCGGTCTCCCTTGCAGCAGCTGCGGGACAGTCCGGCGCGGGCCCGGACCTGATGGCAGCCCTGGAAGCCCGCCATGGTCTGACCATGCTGATCGACAGTGCCGAACAGGAGCGTGCGGTGGCCCAGGTGCTGGCGAGCGCCACAGTCGCAGGCCCGGAAGCCCGGATGCGGTTGGCCGTTGCCATGGCCACCCAGGATCTTTGGCGGGATCAGATCTTCGCCAGGGCGGGCCCCGAGACCCGGCTCGACTTGGACCGGGTGAGATGGGGTGCCGCCCCTGGTGCCAGCGCCAAGGCTAATGCCAATACCAGGGCCAGGGCCAATGCCAGCACTGATGTTGGGACCGGTGATCCGGGATGGGATGGGTTCATGCCTGCCCGCAGGCGCCTTATGGCCGTGGCCGGATCATCAGCGTCCGCTGAGGCAGGCCAGTTTCTCGGCCCCGCCGATACCCGCCTCGCCGGATTGCGCGCGGCCCAGTCCGCCCTGACCGATCGCCTGACCCAGGCCGGACGCCAAAGCGGGCAGGGGGCCTCGCGGGGGCTGGCCCTGTGGCTGGGCGTCTGGTTGGGGTTTGGAGGGCTGGCGCTGGCCGGTGCCGTGGCCCTGGTCCGCTCGGTGGCAAGCCCCGTGGAACGGATCGCCCGGTCCATGGCCGCGATCGAGGCTGGCGACCTGAGCACCGAACCACCCCGGACCCTTGATCCCCATACGGAGATTGGACTGTTGGCCCGGGGAGCGAGGGCGTTGCGGGATGCCAAGGCGTCCCAGGCGGAACCTGCCCTTCCTGAAAGCGGAGAAAGGCCATCGGAAGGGGAGGCGGAACCCGCCCGGCAGGCGGCCCTGGCCGGTCTCGTGGACATGCTGTCGGAACGGGCGCAGGCGGGCCTCGGTGGTATCCGGTCGAAGGCAGATGGATTGAAGAGCCAGGCCGCTGCCTTGGGTGCGAGTACGGCGGATGTTCAGGCCGCGACGGGGGATATTGACACCCTGGCCCGCTCCGCGCAGGAGCGCAGCGAATTGGCAGCGGGGGCAAGCGCGGATATGCGCAGCGCCATTGCGGACATTTCCCGGCTGGTGACCCGGGCCTCGGATCTGTCCCGGAACACGGTGCAGGGCACGGACCGGTCCCGGGCGACCATCGACGCCCTGTCCAGGAGCGCCACGGAAATCGGCGATGTGGTAAAGCTGATCAACGAGATCGCCGAGCAGACCAATCTTCTTGCCCTCAACGCCACCATCGAGGCGGCCCGGGCGGGAGAGGCAGGCCGAGGCTTCGCGGTGGTGGCCAGCGAGGTGAAACACCTGGCGAGCCAGACCGCCCGCTCAACGGAGAGTATCTCCACCAAGGTTCAGGAAATCCAGCGCACCACCCAGGACGCCGTGGGGGCGCTTGCGGATATCTCCGGGACCATCCACCAATTGGATGAAGCCGCTACGGCTATTGCCGCGGCCATGGATCAGCAGACTGCGGCCACGGAAGAAATCAATGGGCTGGTCACCGAATCGACCGAGGCCCTGGATACGATCCATGCCCGAATCGGCGGCGTGATGGAAAAGGTGGATGCGGCCCATCAGGTCTGCGGGGCGGTTCTGGCCCTTTCCGACGCCTTGATTGACGAGTCGGAGGCCTTGAAAGGGGATCTTACCCGGTCCGTGGAAGATGCCGCCGCTGCCTAGTGGGACGGCCCAGGCCCGCAAAGTCGACTTGGCCGTCGAATCGTGCGCAGACTGCTTTTTCCATGAATGGGGTGCATGGGGATCGTCTGCCCGTCCGGGCGGAGCAGTGAGGTTGAACGGGTGGAGAGGCGGTGACCGCCACCAGGGTTGAGCACGGAAACGGACACAGGGCGCCTTTTGGGCCTGTGTCTTTCTCCGGTGCATCCCCGTGTTGCTGTTGCGAACCGCCTCCACGGCCTGAACCGTCCTCCCACGGGAGGGAATGGCCAGGAAACGTAATGGCCAGGGGAAGCAATGGCGACCAACAGACGTGTCATCTATCGCTCGGCCGGCGGTCCTGCTGTCCTGGAGCTGATTGAAGAAGCGGTGCCTGAGCCCGGACCCGGTGAGGTCTGCGTCAAGGTTGAGGCCGCCGGGTTGGCCTTTGCCGATATTGTTCAGCGCAATGGCCTTTATCCAGGCCAGCCGGGATTTCCCATGACCCCCGGTTATGATCTGTGCGGCCGGGTGGAAGCCCTGGGCCGGGAAGCCTCCCGCCGGTTCCGCAAGGGCGACCGGGTGGCCGGGGTTACCGTGTTTGGGGCCTATGCGGATTATGTGATCGTGCCCGTGGAGCATTTGGTGGCTGTGCCCGAAGGTCCGGATGCGGCCAAGATCGTGGCGCTGTGCCTGAATTATGTGACCGCCTGTCAGATGCTGCACCGGTTCGCCGCTGTGGAGCCCGGGGACCGGATCCTCGTCCATGCGGCCGGTGGTGGTGTGGGCACGGCCCTGCTTGAGCTGGGCGGCCTCTACGATCTGACCATGTATGGCACGGTCTCCCGGCGCAAGGCAGAGATCGTGGAGCGGTTCGGCGCCAATCCCATCGATTACAAGCGGCGGAATTTCGTCAAGGAAGTGCGCCGCCTGAGTGATGGGGCGGGGGTCATGGCCGCCTTTGACGCGGTGGGCGGACGCCATGCCCGGCGGACCCTAAAGACCTTGAACCAGAATGGGCGGCTGGTTCTTTACGGCTCCATGGGCGGCTTTCCCAAGGGGCGGCGCAGCACCTTAAGGCTGGGTGCGGATCTTCTGTCTGCCTCCACCTCCCTGTTCACGTTGTTTCTGAGGGCCCAGGCGGTGCTGGGCTACAATATCGACACGCTGCGCCAGGCCCGGCCCGGCTGGTACCGGGAAGATCTGATCAATCTGGTGCATCACCTGGAGGCCGGGCGCCTTGACCCGGTCATTGCCGACCGATTCCCCCTGGACAAGGCGGCAGAGGCCCAGAAGGCCTTCATCGCCGCGGCCAAGCCGGGCAAGCTGGTGCTCGAGGCCGCCGGCGCCGGGGACCGGCCCAAGATCCGCGTGCCCGCCGGCCGCTCGGAACCGGAAGAGCCGGTTCAGGCCTAGCCAGGTATGACTTGGCCGAGGGCGACTTGACCGGGGGCAGGAGCGCGGTTGGACCAGGGTGTTGCCATCGCTTGTCCTGAAGCGCGGCGCGGGGTAAGCCAAGGGCCCAATTCCGATCCCGTGTCAGGAGGCCCCCATGGCAGATGCCGCGAAACAGGGCAAAGCAAAGAAAACCGCCATCACCCCCACCCGCGCCGAGGACTATCCCGAGTGGTACCAGCAGGTGGTGCGGGGCGCGGACATGGCCGAAACCGCCCCGGTGCGCGGCTGCATGGTGATCAAGCCCTGGGGCTATGCCATCTGGGAAGCGGTGCAGGCCCAGTTCGACCGGCGCTTCAAGGAAACGGGCCACGAGAACGCCTATTTCCCCCTCCTCATTCCTTTGCGGTTCATTGAAAAAGAGGCCGCCCATGTGGACGGTTTCGCCAAGGAAATGGCCGTGGTCACCCACCATCGGCTGGAGGCGAAGGACGGCAAGCTCATCCCCGCCGGTGAGCTGGAAGAACCGCTGATCATCCGCCCCACTTCGGAGACCATCATCGGTGAGGCGTTCGCCAACTGGATCCGCAGCTACCGGGACCTGCCGGTGCTGATCAATCAGTGGGCCAATGTTTTCCGCTGGGAGATGCGCACAAGACTGTTTCTGCGCACGTCTGAATTTCTGTGGCAGGAAGGCCATACGGCCCATGCCTCCGAAGAAGAGGCCCGGGAAGAAACCCTCCAGATGCTGGAGATCTACCGGGAGGTGGTGGAGGAGTACATGGCCGTGCCCGTAATCATGGGCGAAAAGAGTGAGGGGGAGCGGTTCCCCGGGGCCGTAAACACCTATTGCATCGAAGGGCTGATGCAGGACGGCAAGGCGCTGCAATGCGGCACATCCCACTATCTGGGCCAGAATTTCTCCACGGCAGCGAACATCCGCTTCCAGACGGAAGAGGGCGACTTCGCTCATCCCCACACCACATCCTGGGGCGTGTCCACCCGTCTGATCGGTGCCCTGATCATGACCCATTCCGATGATGACGGTCTGCGTCTGCCGCCGCGCATCGCGCCGCGCCAGGCGGTGATCCTGCCCATTATCAGGGATGAAGAGACCAAGGCTGAGGTTCTGGCCTATGCGGAGAAAGTGGCCGGGGAACTGGACCAGCACACCTATGACGGCAAGCCCCTGCGCCTGAAAATCGACAGCAGGGACCTGCCCACGCCGGAGAAGAAATGGGAATGGATCCGCAAGGGCGTGCCCGTGCTGCTTGAAGTCGGCCCCCGGGATATTGCCGAAGGCAAGGTGGCGCTTGCCCGGCGGGACCGGATGGATGAGAAGAAGGCGTTTCTGCCCCTGGGTGAACTCGCGGAAGGCTTTGCCGATATTCTCGCGGAGATTCAGACCGGGATGTTCAAGGACGCCAAGGCCCTCATGGACAGCAAGATCCGTACGGATATCACTGATTACGACGCCTTCGCCGACCATTTCGGCGGCAAGGGGGACGCGGACAAAGTGAGCTTCACCAGCGGTGTCGGTTTCGTGCGCGCACCCTGGTGCGCCGATCCCGCATCCGAAGCAAAACTCGACGCCCTTGGCGTCACCATCCGCTGCCTCCCCTTCGATCAGCCCAAGGACCTTGGCCCGTGCGTGCTGACCGGCGGCGAGGCGAAAGTCGAGGCGCTGTTTGCCAAGGCGTATTGATCCGAGCGAGTTTGTTCCGCAGTGTGCTGAGGGTTTGGTGCTGACACCAAACCCTCTTTAGCACCCAGGTCGCCCGGCGCCGGAGCGCCGTTCGACCCGGGTTCCAAATGCTCAGCGGGGGGCCATTCTGATGGCGCCGTCGAGGCGGATGCACTGGCCGTTGAAATAGGTGTTGCGGGCCAGCTCCAGGGCGAGGGATCCGAACTCTTCCGGTTTGCCCAGGCGCTTGGGGAAGGGGACCGAGGCAGCGAGGCTGTCCAGGACATTCTGGGGCGCGCCCAGCATCAGGGGCGTTGCGAAAATGCCGGGCATGATCGCGTTGACCCGGATGCCCAGATCCATCAGATCCCGGGCCAAGGGCAGCACCAATCCGTTCACACCGGCCTTGCCGGACCCGTAAATGACCTGACCGATCTGGGCATCCTGGGCCGCCACTGACGCGGTGAGGGTGATGGCGCCGCGCTCCCCGTCTTCCATGGGCTGGGCATGGGCCATGCCATGGGCTGCATGGGATGCGACCCGGTAGGACGCCACCAGGACGCCCTTGATCCCTTCCTCGTAATCTTCCGTGGACAGTCTTTTGTAGGTCCGCGTCTCCTTGTCGAAGGAGAGGGTCTTGCCCCCGCGGGCGGTCATGGCGCAGTGGACGCAGACGCGTTCCTGGCCGTGAAGGGACCGGGCTTCGGCAAATCCGGCGGCCACGGAGTCCTCATCCAGAATATTGACCCAGTGAAAAGAGCCGCCGATGGCCTGGGCCACCTCCCGGCCGGCGGCCTCGTTGATGTCGAATATGGCCACGGGGGCGCCGGCGGCGGCAAGGGCTTCGGCGCTCGCGCGGCCCAGGCCGGATGCGCCGCCAGTCACGACTGCGGGGGTCATGGTTGAGATCTGCATGGGTGTCTTCCTCTCCGTTGGGCTCTTTATCGGGCTTTGGATCGGGGCCGGTTTCCCGGCCTCCTGGTGTGGCCCTGTGTTCCCAGAACCTTCACTTCATCGCTGGAGCGGCCCGCAATTTCGGAACCGCCACCGTCAACCCTAAACCGCAATCGGTGGCTGTTGAGTCTGTTTTCTGCCGGTTTGGAGAACCCGTCCGCTGGCACGGGGTTGGATGAACCAGCGACAAAACGCAGCGCACAGGGCGTGATGGCGTCCTTTCGATAAGGCCTTGAGAACCAACGGAGTGGGAAACGTGTTCACAATGGCGGGATTTGTCCGCCTCTGGATGACCATAAACCCCGTGGACGGTCCCCCGCGCCCCGACGGGCCGGCAGGCAGTAAGTCAGTCAGGCAGGGGCTGGACGTCTGATTTTTCTTTAAGCTGATGAGGTAGACCATGCGCGTTGCGGATCTTGTTCTGGATATTCTGGCGGCCCATGGGGTGCGGGATGTGTTCGGCGTTCCCGGAGATGCCATCAATGACATTACCGATGCTCTGCGCAAGAGAGATGACATGCGGTTCATCCTTGTGCGCCATGAAGAGGCGGGCGCCTTCATGGCCGCGGCCCAAGCCAAATTGACCGGAAGGCTCGCGGCCTGCGTGGGTACGTCCGGTCCGGGCGCCATTCACCTGTTGAACGGTCTTTACGATGCCAAGATGGACCATGCCCCGGTCATCGCCATCACAGGTCAGGTGGCGACGGAATATGTGGGGACCGGGTATCACCAGGAGGTGGACCTGGAAGGGCTGTTTGCGGATGTCTCGGAATACTCCCAAACGGTGATGACCGAAGATCAGATGCCCGCCCTTTTGATGGAAGCCTGCAAGGCGGCCATTTCCGCGCCCGGCGTGGCACATATTTCCATCCCAACGGATGTGGCCGGACGCACGGTCAAGCCCGAGCGGCGTGATTTCGCCATCGGGTCCGAAAAGGGGGAAACCCGGCCTTGCGATCCGTCCCTGGAGGCGGCGGCCCGGCTGATCGAAGACGCTGACAAGGTTGCCATTCTGGCCGGGATCGGCGCGGCGGGAGCGCGCAACGAACTGCTGGAGATTTCCGCAAAACTCAATGCGCCGATTGTCCGGACACTGCGGGCCAAGGATTTCCTTGACGAGGATGTGGAGGAATGTGTCGGCGGCCTGGGTCTGCTGGGCGGCACCCCCGGATCCGAGGCCATGGAACACTGCGACCTGCTCCTCGTGGTGGGTGCGGACTATCCCTATGTGACCTTCTATCCCAAGAATTCGAAGATCATCCAGATTGAGCCGGTACCGGAGCGGATGGGGCGCCGGGCCCCGGTTGCCGCTCCCCTGCGTGGCCATGCCAAACCCTCGCTCCAGGCCCTCCTGGGGATGGTCTCGGACAAGACATCGGATGCCTTCTACCGTTCCATTCAGGATGAAAAAAAGCGCTGGCGGCAAAGCCAGGGCGTGGCGGAAGTGTCCGACGCCGATCCCATCAAGCCACAGCGTCTGATCGCGGAGATTGCCAACGCGGCTCCTTCCGATGCCATTTTCCTTTGTGACACCGGCACATCGACCGCCTGGACGGCCCGGCATCTTCCCGTGAAAGAAGACCAGCGGTTCACCCTGTCATCCGCCCTCGGATCCATGGCCTTTGCCCTGCCCGGAGCGATCGGCGCCCAGCTTCAGTATCCGGAGCGGAAAGTGTTTGCCATTGCGGGGGATGGCGGTTTTGCCATGCTCATGGGCGATTTCGTGACCGCCGCGAGATATGACCTGCCGATCATCTGTGTAGTGCTCAACAATGCCAAGTTGGGTTTCATCGCCCTGGAACAGCAGGGCAAGGGCTATCCGGAACACTCCATCGATCTGGTCAATCCGGATTTTGCCGAATACGCCCGGATCTGCGGAGGGATGGGGATTTCCGTGACAAAACCATCGGAAATCCGCCCTGCGCTGGATCGTGCCCTGGCGTCGAACAAACCTTGTGTGATTGATGTGGCGGTCAATCCGGACGAGTTGATCTTCCCGCCACGGATCACTCTTGAGCAGGCGGCGAATTTCGGTCTGGCGAAACTGAAGGAATTTGTCGGCGGCTGATCCGGGTTGTCGGATCCCAGGTTGTGACGGGTGGTTTGACAAGCGGTCCGGCGGGCGGTGGGCCTGCCGGACCGGCTTGCCCCTACCCTCGAAGGGGCAGCCTTCGTTGGCAGAGATTCGTGGCCTTGAGAGCGTGCCTTACTCCGCGTCTTCCAGGATGATGGCGATGCGGCCGCGTTCCGCATCGGCGCGGGCAAAGCCGAGGCTGATGTAGCCGGAGCCTTCGCAGTTCTCCCGCAGACGGCTCGTCTGGGTGAGCGTAAAGCTGGGCGCATAACGCGGCGCGCAGAAGGTGATGTCGCCGTCCCAAATCCCGCTTTGAACCTCCTGACCCCGCCGCTGGCGCCATTGGGTGCAGTGGTAATAGACCGGGGATTCCCCCTCCTCCATGGTCCGGCAGGCCCGGGATTCGATCCGGTAGCGCCCGCTCGCCTTGGGCTGGATGCCGGGACCGTGCACGAGAATGCAGTCCACAGGGTGGGGTGTGCGGTTACAGATCTCAACCGGCGTGCCCGACGATCCGACCGGGGTCTGCGCCCTGGCTTCCCCCGGTGTCAAAAGTGATAAGGCGGCCAGAAGCGTGGCACTCACGGTGAAAAAACGTGTGAACATGGCACTCATCCCTTCTCTCCAACCAACGGCATTCCCGTGGCATGCGGCATGATCCTTGGTCCATTCCCGCCACGCGATGGTGGGTGACCCCGCCCGTCCTGGATGCGGTTCCTGATGGAGTGATACTGTACTAGGCTCGTGTCTTGAACTGGGACAAACCTGGGCAAGGGGATTTTTTTGATGGTGTGGCGTTTCTCCGGCGTGGTGGACAGTCTGATTTTCAAGGCGATTGGGCTGGTGGTCATCATTGGTGCCGCGGGTCTTGTCCCGCCGGCGGCCTGGGCCCAGTCCGTGGTGCAGACCAAGGGCGAGTTTGTCGACAGTTTCCGTCAGCTTGAGGAAGTCCTGCCCACGCCGAATATGTACAGGACCGGGTCGGGTGCTCCCGGGCCACGATACTGGCAGCAGGCCGCCGACTACCAGATCGACGTGACCCTGGATGAGGAGCGCCATCTTCTCACCGGTGCCCAGACGGTCACCTACAAGAACAACTCCCCGGACCGGCTGGATTATTTGTGGATGCTCCTGGACCAGAACCGCTTCAAGCCGGACTCGCGGTTTGCCCGGACGCTGACCGCCAGCGAACAGATGCAGATGTCTTTCTATGCCCTGCGCACGGAAGTGGCCCGGCGCCAGTTCGACGGCGGGTTTGTCATCTCCGCTGTTCTGGATGCGGATGGTACGCCCCTCAGGCACACCATCGAAGACACGCTGATGCGCATCGACCTCGCGGAACCCCTGATGCCCGGGGATACGGTGACCTTCAATCTCACCTGGCGCTACCGGATTGCGGAACAGCCTGTGCTTGGCGGACGGGGTGGCTGGGAACTGTTCGAGCGGGACGGCAACCGGATCTATCAGCTTGCCCAATGGTTTCCCCGGCTTGCGGCCTACACGGATTTTGAAGGCTGGCACAACAAGGCTTTTCTGGGCCGGGGGGAGTTCACCCTCGAATTCGGCGATTATGATGTGCGCATTACGGTGCCTGCTGATCATGTGGTGAGTTCCACCGGCACTCTGGCCAATCCGGACGCGGTGCTTACCCAGGTGCAGCGCAGCCGCCTGAACGAGGCCCGCACCGCCGACCAGCCCGTGTTCATCGTCACGCCGGAAGAGGCGCTGGCCAACGAAACCGCAGGGACGGATGAGACAAGAACCTGGCATTTCCAGGCGCAGAACGTCCGGGATTTTGCCTTTGCCTCGTCGCGCAAATTCATCTGGGACGCCCAGGGATTTTTGCAGAAGCCCGGCCAGGATCCGGTCATGGCCATGTCGTTCTACCCCTATGAGGCAGAGCCCCTCTGGTCGCGCTATTCAACCAGGGCTGTGATCCACGGCTTGAAGGTCTTTTCCGGATACACTTTCGATTACCCCTATCCCACGGCTCAATCCGTCAACGGACCGGTCTATGGGATGGAGTATCCCATGATCACCTTCAATGGTCCGCGTCCCTACACGGATGCAAATGGCCGGACCACCTATTCCCGGCGGACCAAATACGCCCTGATTTCCGTGATCATTCACGAAATCGGTCACCAGTATTTCCCGATGATCGTCAATTCCGACGAACGCCAGTGGACCTGGATGGACGAGGGCCTGACCACCTTCATGCAATATGTGGCGGAACAGGCCTGGGAGGAAAACTACCCCTCCCGCCGGGGCGATCCCCGGAACATCACCGATTACATGCGCTCGGACCTTCAGGTGCCGATCATGACCAATTCGGAATCCATCCTTCAGTTCGGGAATAATGCCTACGGCAAGCCCGCCACCGCCCTGAATGTGCTGCGGGAAACGGTGATGGGCCGTGAGCTGTTCGATTTTGCCTTCAAGGAGTATGCCCGGCGCTGGAAGTTCCGCCGTCCGAACCCGGCGGATTTCTTCCGGACCATGGAAGACGCCTCCGGTATCGATCTGGACTGGTTCTGGCGGGGGTGGTTCTACTCCACCGATCATGTGGACATTGCCATTGAATCGGTTCAGCGGGCGCGCATGAACACCAATCACCCGGACGGAAACCGGCCCTGGTCACCGTTACCCCAGGCAGGGGATGCCGTGTCCGTGAGCAGCGGGGCCAACGGGGCGTTTGTTCTGGGTGCGGGGGACCGTCCGGCACTGTTCGATTTCTATGACGAGGACGGTGACTTTGCCGTTCTTCCGGTCATGCGCCACTACTATCAACGCTTCGTCAGCACCATGAGCGAGGATGAGCGCGCGCTCCTCCAGGCCAATCAGAGTTTCTATTTCCTGACCTTCAACAATGTTGGCGGCCTCGTCATGCCGGTGCTTCTGCAAATAACCTATACGGACGGTACCAAGGAAGACATTCATATTCCGGCTGAGTTCTGGCGCTACAATCCGGAACGGGCCACCAAGCTGGTCGTGACGGACAAGGTGATTGAATCGGTCATTGTGGACCCCCGGTTCGAGACCGGAGATGTGGACCATGCAAACAATGCCTATCCGAGGGGTGCCACTCGAAGCCGTCTGAGCGCCTTCCGCCAACGGGCCCTGGAAGAGTTGGATGGCGCGGCAGATCCTGCCCGGGAAATGGATCCCAAGCTGACCGGGTTCGGTCCGGACCGATCCTTCCGTGAGGATCGCGAGATCTTGTTCTTTACGGTCTCGGAGCTTGATGATCAGCCTGCATCTACACCGGCCTTGGGGCCCGATCTGATGGAGCGCCGGGTCAAGGGGCATATCGGTGGGGACCTTCAGCCTTGAGACGGGGATGGAACCGGACGCTCGCAGCTTATGTCATTCCCATGCTGATGGTTATGGCCTTCGCCTGTCCCGCCGCCGCCCACCGGGTCAATACGGCGTTGACCACCATCCTGCTGGACGGTCCGGAAGGGGTGGAAGTGATCCACGCCCTGTCCCTTCATGATCTGGACCATGCCTTTGGCGACACACTCAAGCGCATGCCCCGGATCGAGGCCGACTCGGATGATGTGGCGGCCCTCATTACTCTGATCACGCCGGGTTTTGCCCTTGTGGGGCCGTCCGGCGCGCCTCTTGCCCTGGAGCTTGTGGGGGCGGAGCGGGACGGGGACATGGTGCTCGTTTACCAGCTCCTGCCCGCGGCGGCCTTGGGGAGCATCCCGGAAGAGGGCTGGCAGGGTCTATCCGTGCACAATCGAATCCTGATGGATGTCTTCCCTGAGCAGAAAAATCTGGTGAACGTGGAACTGGAGGGGGAAGTCCGATCCCTGCTGTTCCGGGCCTCGGACCTGCCGGTGCCGCAACCTGTTCCGTTCTCGGGCAGTGCGGATGCCGGGAGGTAGTCCACGCGGACTGGACTCGCTTGCGTCCAGACGGGCTCGGCTCCGCTATCGTCTCGCTCATGGTGTCCGGCCACTCCGCCGGGGGGGGAGGCGCAGGGCGCGCCGCAAGGGAATGTCCACCTTCAGCGTGCCGGGGCGGCCTCGCCGCGCGTGGCCTCTTCAGGGGCCGGGGCGTGCAATCGTCCCCCCTGGCTCACACGCAAGTCGATGCCCTGGCTGGCAAGGGCTTCGTCGATCTGGGAAATCGCCCGTTCCACCACATTGCCCCATGTGAACTCCCGGGCCCGCTCCAGGGCGCCGTAGCGCAGACGGGACCGCAATTCCGGATGGGCTTGAAGTTTGCGCAGACTGTCGGCAATGGCCTCGACGGCCCCGTCAATGGAAAGATCCTTTGACGGAATAATCATGCCCGATTCAGGGGTGACAATCTGGCCGGGGCCGCCGAGATCAAAACAGATGGACGGAATGCCCAGGGCCAGCGCCTCCAGCACCACCATGCCGCCGCCGTCATGGAGGCTCGGGAACAAAAGCACGTCGCCAGAGCGGAGCAGGGCAAAGAATTCATCCTGGGGCAGAAATTTGACGATCTGAATGTCCTGCTCCCGGCCCAATTGCCGGATGCGCTCGGCGCATTGGGGTTCGGTCTTGCCGCTGCCCAGCATGGTCAGCGTGCCCGTGCCGCCGGAGGACAGGAACCGGTCGAAGGCGTCAATGGTCAGCAGGGGCTGTTTCCAATGGAGAAAGCGGCCCACATAGAAGGCCTTGATCGGGCTGCCCGGCTCCCGGTTCGGATTGGACGGCGCCTCGTCCACGTGCTCGATGCCGATGCCGATATTGCAGTAGGCCCGGGACTGGGCTTCTTTCGGAAACAGGGCCTTTGTGTCCTCGGAACGGGGCAGGAGACAGGTGGATTTGCGGTAGAGGGGCTGAAGGTACGGATCGATCCGGGCTTCGAGATTGAGACTGTCCCGGAACAATTCCTTGGCGTGCTGAAACGGGGTGAAATTGGCCCGCAGTTTCCAGGGGGCGGTTTCGCCGCCGGCCACGGGGCCGAACACGAAGGGCAGGCCCATATCGTAGAGCATACTTGCCTGGCGCACAGCGCCGGTGACATGCCAGATCAGGTCGAACCGCCCGAGATCCACCTGTTGTCGGACAAAGGTCTTCAGTTTGAGCTGCCAGACAAAGAGGGTGATCTGGTCGGGCACGCCGAACCGCTTATCCAGGGCCTCCATCCAGGCCGGGTAGGGGATGTAAAGGAAATCCGGAAAGCGCGTGTCCGGATGGGCGGCGACATGGGCTTCGATCGCGGGTCGCTGGCGGTCATGGGTCAGCACAGTGACCTCATGGCCCAGGCGGATGAGTTCCGTCGCGAAATGCCATGCGACACCCTGTTCCGAGCCCCGGTTGGGTTCGCAATATATCGCGGACAGGAGGATGCGCGTCATGAGTGAAGCCCGTGTGTCTGTTGCTCGCCATCCAGAGTGACGGTCGTAACCCAAATGCGCCGTGCCGCGCAAATGAATATTACAAATCCGTCAGAAAGCCCGTTTCACATTCACGCCATGCCGCCCAGGACGCAATGACGGCAGCGGCGATCCTGTCGTGTCTCCTGCGGTGCGCATTTCCACGGGGTCTCATATGGACCGTGAATGGTAATCCACTGGCTGTACAGCACAACACCAACCCAGCGCTCCGGCATTCCCCACCGCCTGCTTTCCCTTCTTGCTTTTCGCCAGCGGTACTTTGGCCACTGCGGAGAGCCTAACAGGAAATACAGGTTTAAAGTGCAATTCCAAGATTGCACATATTTTATGTCATGTGACGTCGAGGTTGTCCGCTTTCATACATAAATTTCGGTCATGATGGGCGTGGGCGGTTACGCTCCCGCTGTGCCTGACTCCGTGACGGGATCATGTATCCCGCCGGGGCTGAATCAAGCCGGTGATCAGCACCGCGAAGAGGCTTGCGAACACCCAGCCCAGAACGATGTGGATGGCCTCGTAGATTTTGATCCAGTTGATCCAGTTCGCGGTATGGCGGATGCCGACGCTGAGCGGACCCACCTTGAAGCTGCCCACGATCGACTGGTTGTCTTTGGTCAGCCATGTGCTGATGTCTTCATTCCAGGTGAATATCGGCAGCAGACTCGGACCCCGGCAGCCGGGCAGGCTGGCGACAATCCAGTAATTGGACTGGCGCAGATCAATAATCGGAATGATCAGATCCACGGAGAAATGGAGGGTGTTGAAGGCCGGATAATCATTGGGCGTGGAGGTATTGTCCGGCTCCGACCGGCCAAAGAAGAACTCCGCGTCGGCGGGCACCATGCAGCGGCTCTTGCTTGGGATCTGGCTTGGTTTCGTATCAGAGGCTTCGGCCAATTCGGCCCGCACCGCAGGCGGAACATCAACAATCGTCCGGTCCGCGATGCCAAAGAGCACAGACCCCAGCACAATGAACAAGGCCATGACGCCAATGAGTTGGGAGGGTCTGTAGCCGAAACGCATGGTACGGCCGAACAAGGTCCAATAGAACCATGCGGGCCACGACTTATGTTTCGTCCGCTTCCAATATTTCGCCACGTCCACATCTTCCGCCTCCGCGGGGCGGCCCTGGTCTCTCAGAACCTGGACGAGTTGATCATAGGGCTGAGAATCGACCTGGCCGTCGGCGGGTGCATGGCGGCTGAGCCAATCGGTTCGGCTGCCCGGATCCGTAGGGGCCCCCTCGGCAATGCGTTCATAGGTAAAACCGCTGAGCCGGAGGTCCTGATTGTCGGGCCAGGCGGAGGGATGATCCCAGAGGATCCGGACCGAGGTATCGGTCAGGTCGAGAATGTAGGAGGGCGTACTGGTGCCCGTGCCTTCATTGTTAATGCCGTTGGAGGTCACGCCGCAGAACAGGGTGCCTGAGACCTTCATGCGGGAGGCCATGCACTCCGGCTTGACCGAGGACACACTCTCCCCATCCTCCGCTTTGGGCGACAGAAAGTTTTCCCGCCAGAACTCCAGGTCCGCGTCGATGCGTGCAGCGGTCAGATCCACGTGACCCGCAAAACGGCTCTTCTTGTCCAGGATGACCTTGCGCCCGATCGTGGCGCCAGGCAGTTCGAGGGCCTTGGCCCGTCTTGGTTCAGGCCGACTGCATTGGGAGGGCTCTACCGTGACCGCGATGTGGGCGCCTTTACAGCGGAAGGTGCTGTAGATTTGGGCCTGGGTGAAATCCACCTTGCCCTTGGCCGTGAACGGACAAAGCAGCTCCACATTTTCGCCGACCTGGATCCCCTGGCAGTCCAAAGCCTTGCCGCTGCCGGGACGAAACTGTTTCTCCGGCGGCTGGTCCGCTTCATGTCTGCCCTCTGACAGAAAAGTCTGGCCCACTTCCGCGCGGGCGAATTCGGCTTCGCCTTTGGTGGCAAAGTCTGGGCCCAGATAAACATTGCGCCGGACCTTCATGCCGGCGGCCATCAGAGCAACACCGTCGTCGCCGCGGGGGCCCTTGCCTTTGCCGCCTTCGGTCGAGGAGGCCGTGCCCGCCGCCCGCCGTGAATAAATCAGCATGCGGTCCAGGGAGAGATTGCCCTTGATTTCCGCCTGCCCCAGATCAACAGGACCGATGACCGTGACCGTAACCGGCTCCTTGAGCAACTCGGCAGGGTCCATGGACCCGGGCGTATCCTGAATGTCGTCCCGATGGGCCCGGTGAACATAGATATCCTTGCCGATCTCAGCGAGACTTGCATTGAAGGAGAGGGTTTCGCTTCCCCGGTAGTGATCCTTTGCCGGATGATTGTTGTGGATGTGGAGGCCCTGGAGGGCCAGGAAGCCGTCGAGGCGGCAGCCACTCAGATTGACCTGCCCGAATGACAGGACGCTGATCTGGCGCCCGGACGGCATCAGTTCAGGACACTCATGGTCCTGTTTGAACTGCTCGACAACCGCCGGGTCGAGGCATGCGATGCGGCTGCCAAGAAACAGGCTACCCCGGATTTCGCCCAAGGAAAAACGCAGGCTCTGATTGCGCCGTCCGCCAACAAGAACCACCTGCTCAATGTGGATCTCGTCTTCGATGGTGGCTTCTTCGAAATTGACCGTGCCGCGATAGATCCCGTTGCCTGAGAGGCGGATGCTGCGCTCCACGGCAATGCCGCCCGCATGAAAAGCCTCGCCGTGGACAAGCATGAGGCTGAACTGGCTGGCTTTTGCCTTTTCCTCCTCAAGTCCGATGAACTCGCCGCCGAGGACGATCAGCGCCCCGCTGACATGGGCATCCGCAAGACTGACACCGCCATCGAACCGGCAGGACCGGACCATTGATTTGGTGCCGTTGGGCGTATCATCGCCGCCGGGCTGCGTGACATCAGGAGCCGGGTTTTCATCATTGGACGTCTCATCATCGGGCGTGTTTTCATCGGATGGCTTTTTGTCGGCGCCGTTCCGGTAGTCCGTGATTTGAATATTCGCGCCAATATGGAGCCGCTCCGCCGCCAAGGCCATTTGATGCTGGTCGGCTTTGGTATCCGTACCGTCAAAATGGGACCCGGTAAGATACAGGGTGCCCTGAATGTTGGCGTCCTGAAGGTAGAGAGGGCCGTTGAAGGTGCAGTTCTGAATGACGAAATCGCTTGAGACCTGCAGGTGATTGGCCTCGAAGGCGGCATTGAGTTCCCGCCTCGTTGTGGGCGCCTTTTCAAAACAGGAGCTGTAAATCCGCACTTTTCTTCGGACGGCGGCATTGGCGAAATCAACGGTGCCTTTGGCCTTCAGCCGAATGCAGATCAACTCCCCTTCGATTTCGGCACCAGTTACCCTCAGCGCAAAGCCGTTCGGATAGCCGCGCGCATTGAGCCTGGTTTCCGAAAGGTTCAAGTCCCCCTTGACGAGGGCCTTGCGCATGCGCACCGCACCGAGCATGACGGTGGGCTCCTCCACGGCCTCGTTGCGCCGCATTTGGACTTCCGGGTCATCGTCGTCGTCGGTTCCCGGAGCGTTGAAGGGTTTGCTGTTCCCGAACAGCAGGTCCCCCTCAATGACCGCCCGGTCGAGCATCAGGCTGCGATTGTTGCGCCCATGGATCCTGGCACCGAACAGTCTGAGGCTGCCGGAGATGTGGGCGCCGGTGAAGCGGACCTGACCGAAAAATTGGCTTTCGGTGAGGGCCGCGTGGCCCCGGACGGTCATGCCGCCGGCCTTGAGAGCCACTTCCGGCAGGTCGGCCCCATGGGAGGAATTGCGTTCGACTTCTCCATCCGGTGCCGGCACGCCGATCCGGGCCCGGTCCAGGAACAGGCGCTTGCCCACCACAAGCTCTTCCATGCGGATCGGCCCCAGGGCCTGGACATTGCTCAGCCGCAGGTCATTGCCGATCCGGGCGACGGAGAGGAGCAGGGCGTAGATATTCTCCTCGCTGTGGCGGGGGATGAGTTCCGCTGGCAGTCCGCCGCTGCCCTGATAGGCCGCGCGGGCGGCCCCGCCGGTCAGCATGTGCATCCCGTCGAAGTCCGCCCAGCCCCCGATATTGGCCCCTTCGAGCACAATCGGCCCTTTGGATGCGGAGTAATGCATTTTGAGATTGCCGCCGAAGACGGCACCGCGCCCCGACAGTCCGGCCAGGGAGCATTGGGTGACTTCCAGGGTTTCCAACCGGGCGTGACCCAGCAGGATGCGTCCTTCCAGACGGCAGTACTGAAAGCGCAGAGGAAAGCTCAAGGAAACATTGTAGAGGTCAAGGTCGCCTTTGACGCTGAGCCCCTGGATGGTGATGCCTTTGGCGTGGGTTTCTGGGTCAGCGGCGGCGGCGAGGATGACGTCGCGCAGAACCTCCGCTTCGATCGTTGCGCCCGGCCAGTCGCGCGTGTGATCCAACGCATATTCGCGAGCATCTTTCTGGTCCAGGTCCCTTTCAAAGAGATTGACTGGTCGGCCCTTTAGGGCGTGTTCGTAGATCCGCGCAATCGTTTGTGCATCGTCGCCTTGCCAAGCCCCATCGGTTCCGCCCACGCGTCTTCTCCCCCACACGCTGTGTCATGTCGCCCGCCTTGCCGCCCAAGGCCGGGATAATGCTACGCCAAGTCAAGGTCCACGATCGGATTTGGATTTCTCTCAACACCGCTCCAGCGCGCCCCCCGGGCCTTTCAACTCGGGAGAGTAGAGGGCTGTGGGCAGTTCGCCAAGACTTACTGTCCGATGCGGGTGCCGTTCTGTCCGATGTACTGGCGCAGATAATTGGCAAAGGGAGCGCGCAGGTTTGGGGAGCGGACATAGAAGTTTATTTGGTGTCTGTAGATGCGGATCCGCCCCCGGGGGGAGGTCAGGGTCACACATTCCGTCTCCTTGCAGAACACTTCCACCACGGCGCAGTCGCCGATCATCCGGGTGACTGTGATGTCGGAAAAGTCCAGGTCGTTAATGTTGGCGGTCGCGGTGATGCCGATCCACGGCACGACACCCCGGTCTGGTGTGGGATCGAAGGGCGCGGTCAGACGCATGCGGTAGCGGTAGGTGATCTGCCCGGCGGCATCGACGATCAGCCGTGGCCCTGCGTTCTCACCGGCGATGCGGCGACCGGAGGAATGGCGGCAGGTGCCGGTGCGCAGCATGGCATCCAGGACAAGCCCTTCGCGTCTCTCGCCGGAAGCTGTGCCTTCTTCCCCAAGGCTGCGGGCGCTTGCGGTGGCACCTGCCGTGAGGCTGCCCGTTGACAACGCCAGATCGTCCGCCCCAGGTGCTTGTCCCGCCGGGGATCGAGTGTCTGGTGATTGGGGGGCCGGGGATTGGAGGGCTGGGGATCGAGTGGCGTCGGCGGTGCCTTGCGGCGCATCCGGGGCGCGGTCCTCGGGTGCACCTTCTGTTAAGTCTGTCTCAGCACTTTCGATGTCCGGATCCACGCTGGCGGTGCCGTCCGGTCCGGCCTGCGCTGTGGCTTGGGCAGGGGGTGTAGCTTGCGCAGGGGTTGGGGCTTGTGCAGGGGCTGGGGCGTCGGAAAGGGTCGAAGCGCCATCCGGCGGCGGGAGGGTTGTACAGCCGGTCTGGGCGAGGGCCAGGACCAGGGTGCCTGCCGCAAAGGCCGCGATCTTCAGGGCCGTGCCATGCTGCCCGCCACGGATTGTCCTGTTCATTGCTGCTCTCCCACGCGCCCCGATCCGGATCTGCCCTCGACCGGTCCTGGCATTTCCGCCGTACTGTTTTGCATTTTGCAACCCTGCGGCTCAATACCGCCCTCGCGGCACATCCGATGCCCCGGTGCCCATCGCCGGGATTGTGCGGTATAGTCGCTCAACCGTCGAGTGGAACAAGGGTGACCGGCACCGGTGACGGTGGGTTTCGAGACGCGGATGGGTGGTTTCATCCGTGCCGCTGACATGAGGAGGCGTGGCATGGGTTTCTGGTCCTGGGTGTTTGGCGGCGAGGACGACACGGCCAACAAGAGTGCCTCCGGCGGTGTGGCCATGACCCCGACGCCGGGCGCCAGTTCTGATCCATCGGCCCGGCGCAGCACGGGCCTTGCGCCCGCGCCCATTTCCCAGCTGGGTTTCGGACGGGCGATGAGCATCCAGGGTCTGGAGCGGGCCATGCGGGAGTTGGGCGTCGGCCCGGCGGAACTGTGGTCCCTGATCAATGTGGAAACCCCGGGCTATGGCTTCCTGTTCAACCGTCTGCCGATCATCCTGTTTGAGCGTCACATCTTCCACCGGGAGACCGATGGCCGGTTCAGCCGGGATCACCCGGATATCAGTAACGCCAAAGCCGGCGGTTATCTCGGCCGGGAGTGGGAATATCCCCGTCTCCAGCGCGCCGCCCAGCTCGATTATGACGCGGCCATGCGCAGCGCGTCCTGGGGGCTTGGTCAGGTCATGGGCTTCAATGCCACACTGATCGGCTACCGGGACCTGGACGATTTCATAACCCTGTCCCGACACAACGAAGACAATCACCTGGGAGCCTTGACGGCCTTCATCCTGGGGGAAGGTCTGGAGCGATATCTTCAGCGCCAGGAATGGGCGGAATTCGCCCGCCGCTATAACGGTCCGGCCTATGCCAAGAACTCCTACGATGTCCGGCTCAAGGCGGAATATGAGAAATTCTCCGCCGGTGCCGCGCCGAATGTCGAAGTGCGCGCCGCCCAGCTCTACCTGAATTACGTGGGCTACAACCCTCTTGGCATCGACGGGATCATGGGTCAGCGGACCCGGTCGGCCATGGCCGAGTTTATGACCAGCCAAGGCAATCCGACGGACGCAGATGACATCGACGGCCTGCCCGACGGCTTGATTGCCCAACTGGAAAGCGCCGCCGCCCGTCTCCCCGACGAATGGCCCCTTTGAGGGTCTGTGCGGCGCGCCGCCCCCCGGTCATCCGCGCATCGGGCATCCGCGCATCGGGCATCCGCGCATCGGGCATCCATGCATCGGGCATCCACGCACGCCGGATGTCCCCCGAACCCTTCGGGTTCGCAAGCGCGACCGCGCGCTGGCCGGTCAGGCCGCCCCATCGGAGGCGTGAGCGAAGCGAACTGCCGTGAGATCAAAA
>CAZLPU010000073.1:0-24182 GCA_964561475.1 uncultured Alphaproteobacteria bacterium | reverse complement strand
TTAGAGCATGAGGCGTTTAATCCGCATCATGCTCAAGGCCGCGACTGCGGTCCGGTGCCACTGCGCCGCCCTCGCGGAGGCGCCTCGCGCCGTGAGCGAAAAAAATAGAGCGGCGGCCACCCTGTTTGAAGGTGATCGTGATTTTGCGCCCGCCGCTCTAGCTGGACAAGATCAGCCCGGATCAAATGGATCGGGAAGGCAGATGCCTCAGTGATCAGGACCCCAGATGCAGGGGGGCCGGGAGGACCTTGTTCATGATGGTGAGGGCCTCCGCAAAGCGGCCTTTGCGTTCGGCGTCATCTGCCTGCCGGGCCGCGGCCTGAAGGTCACGAAGAGCGTTCCGGTCTGCCTTGGGCGCTGTCCAATCGGCGCGCAGGCCACCGATCGCATCAAACAACAGGAAGCTCAGGACCGAGCTCGACCGGAATTTGTGCTCGGCTATCCGGCTTTCCAGTTGGATGCCCTGGAACGGTTCGCCCACAGATGTATTCCACCATTTCAGGATGCGGATCACCGGTAGGATGTTATGCCCGAATTTGGCGTCCTGTTTGGCAATCCGTTCTTTCAGGGAGAGGGGAGCGGCTTCCTGCCACTGGCTTGTCGCTCCGGTCCCCGATGGAGCGGGGATACCCAGGCTGGACCCGTCATGAATGATGGCGGGCACCAGATTGAACACCACGTCCTCACCCATATCCACTTGAACGCCGGTCCGGGTCATCCGGAATAGGGATGTGGGGAAATGGATTTCAGCGAAAGACGCCAGCAGATCCAGATAGTCGTCGGCGGTGATCCGGCGGTCGGTGAATTGGATCAGGTAATCGACACACGCATGTCTGTCGATGGATCGGGGGAGCATTGTCCCCCGGGCATAGGAGCCGAACAGTTCATGGCGTTTGATCTGCTTGCGGAAGGAGAGTTGCAGCAGCCGCTTGATTTGAAAGGTGCAGACCGTCACATGGGCGCGTTGTTCCGGGCGCACCATCGAGGCCAACGCCATTTCCGTCAGCCGGTGCTGAAGGGTGTCGGTCTGATCGTGGGCGCGCAATCCGGTGATCGAGGGCGGCAGATCCAAAGGCGGCTGATGGGTGAGCTGGGCCCCTGCTTGCTGGGCTCCTGCTGGTCTGGCCCCTACTTGTCGGGCCCCTGCTTGTCTGGCACTGAGACAGGCATCGTGACGCCGGGTATCGCTACCAAGTTCGCCTGAGTCGCGACCTTGGGCGTCGTGCCGGGGCGCCCGGTGCGCCGTTTCATGGCTGCCCCCAGAGGACCGGAACCGTTGCGGTCGACTTGAACCAAAAATAGCCGTCTCGAACGCGGATGCGCCTTGATACATCGTGCTGGCCTCCGTTACCGGAATGCCCCGCAAACCTAGCTTTTTGGAGATGACGCCCATGCCCTGGGCGCACACACCTCCGGCGGAAAACTCTCGCAAGGTCAATCGGGTGCTTATTGCTAAGAACGTCTGCCCCGCGGGTGCTGGTCCATCCCAATGGCACCACCTGCGGGCAGAAACTCCCCCGTCTCACACTTACATGAGGGTAATAGAGATCCCGTTTAGGTCGAGAGCATCCGGGACACACTCAGCCGGGAAAGACTGTTACCGGAAAATTACCAAGCCCCTGTTGCCCGCATAACACGTTCCGGCCCTGGATCAGGGGCAGCTCCCGCAACCGTGGGATGGGCAGGCTCTGGTGCAGGGTCAAAAGCGCGTGGACGGCACTGGCGCTCCGCCCCAGGGCTTCCGGAATGGTGCGGCCACCAAGCCTGTGTCCCAGGAACAGGGCCGCGAACAGGTCGCCGGTCCCCGGAGGGACCCCGTCGATTCTTGGTGTGGTGCACAGCCATGCGGTTTCCGGGCCGGCGGCCATGGTCCCGATCCGGTCCGGGCTGCGGGGCAGGGGGACCGACGTGACCACGACAATCCGCGCGGGCAGGCTTCGCGCGGCGGAGAGGGCGGCTTCGGGACCGTCGATGGTACGCCCTGTCAGCCATTCCAATTCAAAATTGTTGGGGGTGAGGATATCCGCCAGGGGCGCCAACCGGTCCCGGATGCCTTCGGGAATGCCTGGGCGCACATAGGTGCCCGCAGGCCGGTCCCCCATCACCGGGTCACAAAGGTAGAGGGCTTGGGCATTGTTCCGCCGCACCTTGTCCAGGGCCTTGGCGACCACATCCACTTGATCCGCATGGCCTAAATAGCCGGATTGAAGCGCCGCGGCGCTCTCCAGAAGGCCCTGGCGATCCATCCCGTCCACCAGAGCGGTCAGATTTTGTGCGGGCAGGGCTTCGCCGGCAAAGCCCCCATGGCCCGGGTGGTTGGAGAACAGCACCGTGGGGATGGCCCAGACCTCATGGCCCAGACACTGGAGAGCGAACTGAGCCGCGCCGTGGCCCACATGGCCGAACACGACCTGGGACTGAATTGACAGGATGCCTTTCAAAACGGTCCACCCGTCCTCATTGGTGATTGGCCCTCTCGCCTCTGCTCGTGCGGGAGGGAGACGGGGTGGCGGCGCGATCCCACCTGGTGCGTGTGTCTATGGAGATGCATGTGTCAGAACAAACGTCGAAGCGTTGATGATCTCCCGCACATTATCGAATCCCCTGGCGCTTATGACTTTGGCGTTTGAGTGCGGAGCAACCGGGGGGCAGCGACCACTATGTCAAATGCCCATCACCGGACTTGCCACCGCGTGTTCACGCGGGAGCACGGATCGGGTGCTTGCGCCATAGGGGCGAGCAGCGTTCGCCAGCGCCCGCAATGCGCACAAAATCACAAAAATTTTCACCCCCTCAGCTTGGCAGTAACACCTTCCAGCGTATAGGGTCACAGCCAATCAGGAACAACTCCGCGAAATCTGCGGTCTCTTTCCCGTGGAATGACCCAAGTGTGCGGCACGCTGGTTACCGGCGGGGCCCTGCAATTGGGGCCACTGAGGGCGGGGGCCATTCAGGAGGAGACGAGATGCCATCCTCTTCAGTTCCAGGGACCTTGATGCGCCCCCGGCGCAGTGTCCTTTATATGCCCGGCTCCAATGCCAGGGCACTGGAAAAGGCCAAATCCCTTCCAGCCGATTCGCTTATTCTCGATCTGGAAGATGCGGTGGCTCCGGACGCCAAGGACGTGGCCCGTGATCAGGTCTGTGCTGCGGTTGCGGCCGGAGGCTATGGTGCCCGGGAATTGATCATCCGGATCAATGGCCTGGACACGGATTGGGGTAAGGCGGACCTGGAAGCGGCGGTCAAGGCCGCGCCTGACGGCATTCTCGTGCCCAAGGTGGATGGAGCGGCTGCGGTTGAGGCGGCAGACAGCCTCGTCAGCGATGCCGGCGGCGCATCGGACCTGGCTCTGTGGGCCATGATGGAAACCCCGCTGGCCATGCTGCGGGCCGAGGAAATCGCCGAAAGCGCCACAAGGACCCGGCTGCGCGCGTTCGTCATGGGCACGAACGATCTGGCGAAGGATCTGCGCGCGGTACAGACACCGGACCGGCTGCCCCTGGTCACGGGTTTGTCCCTGACCATGCTGGCGGGCAAGGCCTTTGGGCTCGTGTTGATTGACGGGGTGTTCAACGGCATCCGGGACATGGATGGTTTTATCCAAAGTTGCCGCCAGGGCGTCGAGTTCGGCTTTGACGGCAAAACCCTGATCCACCCCTCCCAGGTCGAGCCCTGCAACCGCATTTTCACGCCGGAACGCCAGGCCGTGGAGTGGGCGCGCACGATCATCGCGGAATTTGAAAAACCCGAGAACCAGGCCAAGGGTGTGGTTCAGGTTGAAGGCCGCATGGTGGAACGTCTCCATGCGGATCAGGCCAAAGTCCTCGTGGCCCTGGCCGATGCGATCGCGGCACGCGAAGCGCAGGACTGAGCCAGAACCGGCCTGAAACGGATCCGGGCGTGCAGGGGTGCTGCGCGCCTGTGGACCGGGAACGGTTCTTCCCATTACTTGTCTCGAGTCACTTTTTCTCTCGATTCACATGCACGGATGGCGGCCATGCAAAAGACCAATCCGGGACGCTTTTTCGAAGACTTCAAGGTGGGTGAAACCATCCGCCACGCGACGCCGCGAACGGTGACCGAAGGGGATGTCTCCCTGTACACCGGCCTTTACGGCTCGCGGTTCGCGATGCAGTCCTCCAGTGCCTTTGCCCGGCGCTGCGGCCTGCCCCAGGCGCCGGTCGACGATCTGCTCGCGTTCCATATCGTGTTCGGCAAGACCGTCCCGGATGTCTCCCTGAACGCAGTCGCCAATCTGGGTTATGCCCAGTGCCGGTTCCTGGCGCCGGTCTATCCCGGGGACACCCTTTCCACGTCGAGCGATGTGATCGGCCTGAAGGAAAACTCCAACGGCAAGACCGGGGTGGTTTATGTCCGGTCCACGGGCACCAATCAGCGCGGCGAGACGGTGATCGATTATGTGCGCTGGGTGATGGTGCGCAAACGCGATGAAAGCGCAGCCGCTCCCGCCCCCCATGTGCCGGATCTGCAGACCGTAGTCCCGGCAGATGATCTGCGGGTCCCAGAAGGCCTCGATTTCGCGGATTTCGACGCTGCCGCTTCCGGGTCCGAGCATTTCTGGGACGACTACGCCGTCGGCGAGCGGATCGATCATGTGGACGGCATGACCCTGGAAGAAGCCGAACACATGCTCGCCACCCGGCTCTATCAGAACACCGCCAAGGTGCATTTCAATCTGCATACGGAGCGCAAAGGCCGCTTCGGCATGCGCCTCATCTATGGCGGGCACATCATTTCCCTGGCCCGGGCCCTGTCCTTCAATGGTCTGGGCAATGCGGCGCTGATCGCGGGCATCAATGGGGGGCGGCACACGGCGCCCGCCTTTGCCGGGGACACGGTCTATGCTTGGTCTGAAGTCCTGGACAAGGCTCCGGTGGCCGGGCGCACGGACATGGGCGCCCTGCGCTTGCGGCTGGTCGGTCTGAAGGACCGGGCGCCGGAAGACTTTCCCTACCGGGACGGGGAGGGCAATTACGACCCGTCCGTGCTTCTGGACCTGGACTACTGGGTCTTCATGCCCCGCAAAATCTAGAGTCTGCACGGCGGCGAGGCCCTTCGACACATTTGACTCAAGTCAATTGGGTCATACACTCCGGTGCCCGTTACGCATCGCATGGCGGAGCAGTGCGGCATGTTTCCGCTTTCGAGAAGATGATCCGCGTAAATGCGAGTGCTGCACCATCACGGCGCATCAAGGCAGACAATCACATTGCTGACGGGTGTCGCGCTCCGGTCATCAAAATCGGGCAAAACAAGTGTGATCGCGCTTGAGCGTAAGGGCTCGTGCATCAGTGCGGGTTTTAAGGTACATCGCTGGAGCAGGTTCGGGTGTGGGATGAACCGGTCTGGTCTGGAGCATGGGCCCCGGCGTCCGCCGGTCCCGCTGAATCGTTGACTCAAGTGAACGGCTGTCAGGGTGCACATCCTTGACGGGCGGTGAGACGACCGCCGGGATTTGCCGGCGGGATATGGCAGAGCACTCAGGGCAGGGAACTCAGATGGCTTCTCGTTCGAACTCGGCGGCCCGTCCGCTTTCACCTCATGTTCAGGTGTGGAAGTGGCACGTGACCATGGCGACATCCATCACCCACCGGGTGACGGGCGTGGGCAATGCGATCGGTGCAGTGCTGCTGACCTGGTGGCTTGTATCCGCGGCCATGGGTCCGGCCCAGTATCAGGTTTTCGCTGGCTTCATTTCGAGCCCTTTCGGTCTCTTTCTGCTGTTCGGGTTCACCGCTTCCCTGATGTATCACCTGCTGAATGGCGTCCGGCACCTGTTCTGGGACGCGGGCCGCGGGTTTGATCTTCGGACCTCACGGATGTCCGGCCTGATGGTTTATTTCGGCGCCGTGGTGCTGACCGGCGCCGTGTTCGGCGCGGCCTTTCTGGCCGCATAAGGAGGGTTGAGCAATGTCCGATCTGCGTACACCCCTGCGTAATGCCCGGGGCCTCGGGTCCGCCAAGGAAGGCACCCATCACTGGCTGACCCAGCGGGCCAGCGCCATTGCCCTCATCCCTCTCACCCTGTGGTTCGTGACCGCCATGGTGATGAATGCGGGCGCCCCCTACGAAGACATGATTGCATTTCTGCGCAATCCTTTGGTCAGTGTGGGTATGATCCTGTTCGTCTTCGCGGCCTTTTACCACATGAAGCTCGGGCTCCAGGTCGTGGTGGAAGACTATATTGCGAAAGAGAGCACGCGGATCGTGCTGCTGCTTTTGCTGACGTTCGCCATTTACGCCACTGGCGCTGCCGCCATTCTCGCCGTGGTGAAGATCAGCCTCGGGACTCAGTGAGGACATTATGACCGCCTACGAGATTACCGATCATACTTTTGACGTTGTGGTTGTCGGCGCCGGCGGGGCCGGTCTGCGGGCCACCCTCGGCTGCGCCCAGGCTGGCCTGCGCACCGCCTGCGTCACCAAGGTGTTCCCTACCCGGAGCCACACGGTCGCGGCCCAGGGCGGGATTTCCGCTTCCCTCGGCAATATGAGCGAGGATGACTGGCGTTGGCACATGTACGACACCGTCAAGGGTTCCGACTGGCTCGGTGACCAGGACGCGATTGAGTATCTGTGCCGGAATGCTCCGGCTGCGGTCTATGAACTTGAGCATTTCGGTGTGCCATTCTCCCGCACGGAAGAGGGCAAGATCTACCAGCGTGCTTTCGGTGGCATGACCAAGAATTTCGGTGAAGGCCCGGTTCAGCGCACCTGTGCTGCCGCAGACCGGACCGGCCACGCGATCCTGCACACCCTTTATGGTCAGTCTCTGCGCCACAATGCTCAGTTTTTCATCGAGTATTTCGGCCTTGATCTGATCATGGACGAGGAAGGGGCCTGCCGTGGGCTGATGGCCTGGAATCTGGACGACGGCCAGATCCACCGGTTCCGCGCCCAGCGGGTCATTCTCGCCACGGGCGGATATGGCCGGGCCTATTTCTCCTGCACCTCTGCCCACACCTCCACCGGTGACGGCGGCGCCATGGTGCTCCGGGCCGGTCTTCCCCTCCAGGATATGGAATTCACCCAGTTCCACCCCACCGGCGTCTATGGCGCCGGCGTGCTGATCACGGAAGGGGCCCGGGGTGAGGGGGGCTATCTGACCAACGGCGAAGGCGAACGCTTCATGGAGCGTTATGCGCCCTCCGCCAAAGATCTGGCCTCCCGGGACGTGGTCTCGCGCTCCATGACCATCGAGATCGCTGAAGGCCGGGGCGTGGGTGCCACCAAGGATCACATCAATCTGCACCTGGACCACATCGATCCGGCCATCCTGGCCGAGCGGCTGCCGGGCATCACCGAGACGGCGCGGATTTTCTCCGGTGTGGACATTACCAAGGATCCGATCCCGGTCCTGCCCACCGTGCACTACAATATGGGTGGCATCCCGACCAATTATCACGGGGAAGTCCTGACCCTGAAGAACGGCAATCCGGACCATGTGGTGCCGGGACTGATGGCCGTGGGCGAGGCGGGCTGTGTGTCCGTGCACGGTGCAAACCGGCTCGGGTCCAACTCCCTGATCGACCTTGTGGTGTTCGGGCGGGCCGTGGGCCTGCGCTGCGCCGATACGGTGGAACCGGGCGCCAAGCAGCCGGATCTGCCGTCCGATGCGGGCCAGAATGCCCTCGACCGGTTTGATCACTTCAGGAATGCCTCCGGCGGCACGCCCACGTCCGAACTGCGCCTGACCATGCAGAAGACCATGCAGAGCCGCTGCGCGGTGTTCCGCACCGGCGAGACCCTCGACATGGGTCAGACGGAAATCCGCAACGTGATTTCCGGTGTGAACGACATCAGCGTTTCCGACCGCTCCATGATCTGGAATTCCGATCTCATGGAGACCCTGGAATTCGACAATCTGCTGGGCCAGGCGGTCTGCTCCATGGACTCCGCAGCCAACCGGACCGAGAGCCGCGGCGCCCACGCCCGGGATGATTATCAGGACCGGGACGACGCCAACTGGATGAAGCACACCCTGTCCTGGTACCGGGACGGTGAGGTGGTCATCGACTACCGTCCGGTGCACGATTATACGCTCACGAATGATGTCCAGTACTTCCCGCCGAAAGCCCGGGTTTACTGACAAAGGTTGAGTTGGTTCGTGCCCCCGGGTGGGGCGCGGACATCACTGCATGCGCCCCCTTCAGTGGCGGGGCTCCCAGCATCGGGCCCAACATCGGGCAGAGACGCCAGCATTGGGCAAAGACGGGTGACGAGCCATGGTGGAACTGACACTCCCCAAGAATTCTCAGGTCAAGAAAGGCCGCCATTTTCCGGCCCCCCTGAACAAGGACGGCAATCGTCCCCAGCGCACCAAGACCTTCAAGGTCTACCGGTGGGATCCGGATGGCGGCGCCAATCCGCGCACGGATACATTCGAGGTTGATCTGGACACCTGCGGCCCCATGGTTCTGGACGCGGTGATCAAGATCAAGAACGAGATGGATTCGTCCCTGACCTTCCGCCGCTCCTGCCGGGAAGGGGTGTGCGGGTCCTGCGCCATGAATATCGACGGGCAGAACACGCTGGCCTGCACCAAATCCATCGAGGAAATTTCCGGCGCGGTCACGGTCTATCCCCTGCCGCACCTGCCGGTGGTCAAGGATCTCGTGCCTGATCTGAACCATGTCTACGCCCAGTATCGCTCCATCGAGCCCTGGCTTCAGACGGATACGCCTCAGCCCGAGAAGGAGTGGAGCCAGAGCCGGGAAGACCGGGAAAAGCTCGACGGCCTTTACGAGTGCATTCTGTGCTTCTGCTGCCAGACCTCCTGCCCGAGCTACTGGTGGAACGGTGAGCGGTATCTGGGCCCGGCCGTGCTTCTCCAGGCCTATCGCTGGCTGATCGACAGCCGGGACGAGGCCACGGGCAAGCGGTTGGACAATCTGGAAGATCCGTTCCGGCTTTACCGCTGCCACACGATCATGAACTGCGCCAATGTGTGCCCGAAGGGCCTGAACCCCGCCAAGGCCATTGCGGAAATCAAGAAAATGATGGCCGAACGCCTGGTGTGATGGGCTTTGTCATCCGTGTCGGCTGAGCTGAACCTCACCTGATCGTGACTGAGGTATCGCAGGGACCGTGCCCATCACGGTCCCTTTTTTTTTTGCTAGTCTCGCCGTGCGCGTTGCCTTGAAACAGCTCCAGGACGACCCGCCTGCAGTATTGATTGCACGGAACCCATGGTGTTGGCCCTCTGGGGTCTCTCGAAAGCTGTTATAAAGTTCTGGCCCATCCGCTTGGCCTCGGAACAGGTCTGGACCGGTGTCGAGGCGCGGGTGGTGCCAGCCATCGCGATGGCGCCCGTTGAAAGCCTGTTCAGAAACGAGAAGACGACGCATATCCGTAAGCCGTTGGCGCTGCTTTGGACCGGGCCGAAACTATTCGGGTCGGGCACAAGGGAGTGGCAAGGCTCAATAATTCGAGTATGGTGGAAATATGGACGATCAAACGGCTGTATTGCGGCTTGCTGCCCTGGCCCATGAGACACGCCTCCATGTGTTTCGGCGGCTGATGTCAGCAGGGCCGAAGGGTGAGGCTGCGGGAAGCCTGTCCAGCGCCCTGGACATGCCACCGACCAGCCTGTCCTTCCATTTGAAGACCTTGACCACGGCAGGCCTGGTCACGGTCCGGCGGGAAGGCCGGTCGCTGCTTTACAGCGTCAACGTGGCCGAGACCTCGGACCTGTTGCGGTTTCTGTCTATGGATTGTTGTGGCGGCCACCCGGAAATGTGCGGTTTTGACGGACCGGACACCATGGGATCGACCCACGCCGTTATCACCGAGGAGTGCGGCTGACAGGGTTCATGAAGGTCCGCCCCAAGGTTCTTCGCCGCGGCTTGCGTCCGGGGTGATGTCTCGAGGCCCGAAGGGCTGAATGAGGGGGACTTTCATGAGTGTGGTGGATGAAACGGCCGCTGGGTCCCAAGCCCGTGGCGCCGATGGCTTTGGCGAAGCGGCCCGGGCCTGCACGGCGGAAGCCTTGGGCACCGCCTTTCTGCTGATGGGCATTATCGGTTCGGGCATCATGGCCTCGGACAGTCTGGGCGCGACGACCCCCCTGGCCATTCTGATCAATGCCCTGGCGATCACAGGGATCCTTACGGTCATCATCATGGCGTTTGCCCCGATTTCCGGGGCCCATTTCAACCCTGCGGTCACTCTTGTAATGGCGGTGCGCGGGGCTATCACCCCTGGCCGGGCGGTCCTGTTCGTCGGGGTTCAGATCCTCGCAGCCATTGCCGGGGTTGTACTGTGCCATGTCATGTTCGAACTGGAGCCTTTGATCCAGGTCTCGGATACCGCCCGGCCGGGGCTTGGGCGGCTGGTGGGGGAAGGCGTGGCCACCTTCGGGCTGATCGGGACGATCCTCGCGGTTTCCCGGCTGGGGTCTGTGCCGGTGACGGCCGGGGCCGTGGGGCTCTATATCGGGTCCGCCATCTGGTTCACCTCCTCCACATCCTTCGCCAATCCCGCGGTCACCCTGGCGCGCATGATCACCGACACCTTTACAGGCATCGCGCCGGCTGATGTGCTGCCCTTTATCGGCGTTCAGCTGGTGGGCGCCCTGGTGGCGGGTGTGGTCTTTTCCTGGCTGCTTCAGGACGAGGCCGCGTCCTGATCCACCTGCTCCCTTCCCGAACCTGACCATCGCCTGCCAGGGCTGCGCGACAGGCCCACAGGCCCTGCCTTGCCGTAGGCCGGACCGGACTGGTAATCATTCCGGGAGACCATCGCACAGTATGGGTCCGGTCCCAGTAAGTGGGGCGGGTGTCAATTTGGGAGGCAGAAGCCATGACCCGGGAAATACACCATTTCATCGGTGGCGGGATTGTTGAGGGCAAGAGCGGACGCCATGGCCCGGTCTACAACCCGGTGACCGGCGAGGTTCAGGCCCAGGTCAATCTGGCGAGCCGGGGAGAGGTCGAAGCGGCCATCGCCAGCGCCGATGCCGCATTTGCGGGGTGGCGGGCAGTCAATCCCCAGCGCCGCGCCCGGGTGATGTTCAAGTTCAAGGAACTGATCGAGCGGGACATGGACACCCTCGCGGCCATGCTGTCCGCCGAGCACGGCAAGGTTATCGCCGATGCCAAGGGGGATGTGCAGCGCGGTCTTGAGGTCATCGAGTTTGCCTGTGGCATTCCCCATCTGATGAAAGGGGAGTACACGGAAGGAGCGGGTCCCGGAATCGACATGTATTCCATGCGCCAGCCCCTGGGCGTGGTGGCTGGCATCACGCCGTTCAACTTCCCGGCCATGATCCCCATGTGGATGTTCGGCGTTGCCATCGCCTGCGGCAATACCTTCGTGTGCAAACCATCGGAGAAGGATCCGTCCGTGCCCATGCGCCTGGCGGAGCTGATGATGGAGGCGGGCGCGCCGGAGGGTGTGCTCAACGTGGTCAACGGCGACAAGGAGGCGGTGGATACTCTGCTCACGGATCCGCGGGTCCAGGCGATCAGCTTTGTCGGCTCGTCAACGGTTGCGGAGTACATCTATGCGACGGGGGCTGCCCACGGAAAGCGGGTCCAGGCCATGGGCGGGGCCAAGAACCACGCCATCATCATGCCGGATGTGGATCTGGACCGGGTCGTCGACGATCTGATCGGTGCGGGCTACGGCTCCGCCGGGGAGCGATGCATGGCCATCTCCGTTGCCGTTCCCGTCGGCGATGGGGTGGGGGACGAGCTGGTGCGCAGGCTGAAGCCCCGGGTCGAGGAACTGAAAGTGGGGCCGTCGGATGATCCCGATGCCCATTTCGGTCCCCTGGTCACGGCGGAACACCGCCAGAAGGTTTTGGGCTATGTGGAACTGGGCCTGAAGGAAGGGGCCGAACTGGTGGTCGACGGGCGCGCCTTTTCGCTCCAGGGCTACGAGGACGGCTATTTCATGGGCGGCTGCCTGTTCGACAAGGTGAACCCGTCCATGAAGATGTACCAGGATGAAATTTTCGGTCCTGTCCTGTCCGTGGCCCGGGCGAAGGATTTCGAGGATGCCCTTGCCATGCCGTCCTCCCATCAGTATGGAAACGGTGTCGCGATCTACACGCGGGACGGTGACGCGGCCCGGGAATTTGCCTCGCGGGTGCAGGTGGGCATGGTGGGTATCAATGTGCCCATTCCCGTGCCTCTGGCTTACCATTCCTTCGGCGGATGGAAACGCTCCGCCTTCGGCGATGCCAACCAGCACGGGACGGAGGGTGTGCGTTTCTTCACCCAGATCAAGACGGTGACCAGCCGCTGGCCCACGGGGCCGCGGGCAGGTGCCGACTTCGTCATTCCGACGATGAAGTAAGCGGCGCCATGTCCGTGTCGCACCCGGAACCCGGCCTTGCCCCGACCCCGACAAGTGGTCCGATGCAGGACTACCGAAGCCGCCTTGAGGCGGGAACCCTGTCCTATGACCCGGCCCAGGAACAGGCCGTGATGGTTCTGGACCGGCTGCACCAGACCCTGCGGGTGCTGGGGCCCGCCCGCGTGCCCGGGCAGGGGGCAGGGGGCTTTCTGCGGTTCTTCTCTTCAGGCCGCGCCGCGCCTCAGGAACCGGTCCGGGGCGTTTATCTGTGTGGGGACGTTGGCCGGGGCAAGTCAATGCTCATGGACCTGTTCTATGACAACGCCACCCTGGAGCCCAAGCGCCGGGTCCATTTCCACGCCTTCATGCAGGAAATTCACGGATCCATCCGGGAATGGCGGGGGCTGGACGAGGCGGAACAGCGCAAACGACTGCGCAGCCTCGATCTGCCCGTGGCCAGCGGCGCCGATCCCATCCCCCCCGTTGCCCGGCAGGTGGCCCGGGACGCGCGGCTTCTGTGTTTCGATGAATTGCAGGTGACGGATGTTGCCGATGCCATGATCCTGGGACGCCTGTTCGAGGCCCTCTTCGCCGATGGCGTTGTGATGGTCTCCACCTCAAACCGGGCGCCCGGCGGTCTTTACGCGGATGGGATCAACCGCCAGCTCTTCCTGCCCTTCATTGCGTTGATCCAGAAGCGGATGGAAGTCCATCATCTGGACGGGGAAACGGATTACCGTCTCCAGCGGATCATGGGCCGCCCGGTGTATCACGTTCCTCTGGGACCGGTTGCGACCGGCGCGGTGGATCAGGCCTGGGCGGATCTGACGGATGATGCCCGTCCGGTGCCCTGTGCGATCGAAGTCCACGGCCGCCGTCTGGCCATTCCCCAGGCGGCCCGGGGCGTTGCCCGGTTCACCTTCATGGACCTGTGCGTCAAACCCCTCGGCCCGGCGGATTATCTGGCCATCGCCAAGCGGTTCCACACTGTGCTGGTCGATGACATTCCGAAAATGGGGCCAGAGAAGCGTAACGAGGCCAAGCGGTTCGTGACCCTGATCGACGCGCTCTATGAGGCGAAGGTCAATCTTATTGCTTCGGCGCAGGCCCCCCCGGTGGGCCTTTATCCGGCTGGGGACGGTTCCTTTGAGTTCGCACGCACAGCATCGCGTCTCATGGAAATGCAGTCGGCTGACTATATCGAGGCCCGGCACATTCACCGCGCGCCCGGACCGTGACTTTCTGGTCCGTGAACGGTTGATCCGTAAATGGTCGAGCCGTCGATCGCATGCCGCTGGGGGAGCCGGGTGTTCGGCCATTTTGCGCGCCGGCTATTGTGATCGAATGGGCGTGGAAAAAATCGATGCAAAAAATCCGGGAAGGCCCCGGTCCTCGCTCCCGCGCCCAAAAGCGCGGAACCTGGACCGGTCGTTTCCCATGAAAGGCCGCCGGTGGTTGGGTCGGCCATTCATTGAAGTGGGGAGGCCCCCGCCCCGTCAAAGGCACCCTATTCATAGCGTCGAATTACGAGAATGTCACGATCGCAGCCATCCTCTGCGCGATGTTCCCACGAAGCTCTCACTCGTGCTCCGACGGAGGGTGACCTTTCGAAAAAGTGCTTTAAATCAGCCCCTTAAGCGGGTTCCTGGTCGGGTCTTCGGATGGGATTCCGACAGGATGCCGGGCGGGCGGGATCAAGAAAGCGTCCTGATGTTGCACATCCGACACTGACGGCCGGAGCGGGATCGCTCAGGGGCGAAAGGCGCAGCCATAGACACTTGGGGCAAACCCTCCCAAGAGAAATGCACGCCCACGGATGGCCAAAGCGCGGCTTCATGGCCCCGCCGGGCGTCTGTCCGGCATCCTTGCACCGATCACGGCAAACCCTGTACAAGAGCGGTCAAAAGGCGCAGAGACATGGCTTTTTGCGGTTTTTCCCGGCCATTCCGATACACGGTGCCTTCAAAGTTTAGTCAGACCCGGACACGCAAGTGCCCGGGCTCTTGAATCCTTCGGGAACACGACAACGCCAAGGAGACCAGAATGGCGCGCAGTAAAATTGCCCTTGTGGGCGCCGGACAGATCGGTGGCACCCTTGCCCATCTCGCCGGGCTGAAGGAACTGGGCGACGTGGTCCTGTTCGACATTGCCGAAGGCCTGCCCGAGGGCAAATCCCTGGATCTCGAGCAGTCCTCCCCGGTCGACGGTTTCGACTCCGCCATGGTCGGCACCCAGGATTATGCAGACCTCAAAGGCGCGGATGTGGTGATCGTCACCGCCGGGCTGCCCCGCAAGCCCGGCATGAGCCGGGACGATCTTCTGGGCACCAATCTCAAGATCATGGGCAAAGTGGGTGAAGGGATTAAGACCTATGCCCCGAACGCGTTCGTGATCTGCATCACCAATCCTCTGGATGCCATGGTCTGGGCCCTGCGGGAATTCTCCGGACTGCCCCATAACATGGTCTGCGGCATGGCCGGGGTACTGGACAGCGCCCGGTTCCGGCTGTTCCTGGCCCGTGAGTTCAATGTCTCCGTCGAGGACGTGACCGCTTTCGTGCTTGGCGGCCACGGCGACACGATGGTGCCATTGGTGCGCTACTCCACCGTCGCCGGTATTCCCCTGCCTGATCTGGTGTCCATGGGCTGGACCACCCAAGAGAAGCTCGACGCGATCGTGGACCGGACCCGCAAGGGCGGTGCGGAAATCGTTGGCCTGCTGAAGACCGGTTCGGCCTATTACGCTCCTGCCGCTTCGGCCATCGCCATGGCGGAAAGCTACCTGCGGGACAAGAAGCGGGTTCTGCCTGCCGCCGCCCATCTGACCGGCCAGTTCGGTGTTGATGATCTTTATGTGGGCGTGCCCGTGGTGATCGGTGAAGGCGGCATTGAGAGAGTGGTTGAAATCAAGATGGCCGATGAGGAAAAGGCCATGTTTGATCATTCCGTGAATTCCGTACGGGAACTGGTGGCTGCCTGTAAGGGCATCGAGCCCTCCCTCGGGTAAGTTCTCCTTGGCCGATTGCGCCTGGGGTACGGCACTCGGAGCCACGGTTCCGGGGATGCGCCGGGGCCGGCCAGAAACGGCAAGATGATCGCTTTGAGCGCCGGCTCAGTTTGATCCCTCCCGCCTGAGAAGTGGGGATCCGGCGGCTAGGAATTGGGGCAGGGCGTGTCCAGTGGGGATACGCCTGCTCATTTGGGGGGCGCCCCTGGCTCGTGGCCGACGGCGCCTGGCGTTGTGTTGTCTGGATATGGAGGGCCGGCGTTCATGGCACCCCTGGTCGTCTCATTGGTGATCGCCGCTGCGGCGTACATGTTCGGCACCTATTGTGCCGTTGTTCTGTTCAATGGCCTGCGCGGGCGCGCGGAAGCCCGGGGAGGCGGCATGAGCGTGTCCCTCCCGGTGGCCATTCTGCTGGCCATTCTCGTGATCGGGATCGAGGTCGCCATCTACTACATGCTGGTGGTGTACCGGATGGTGGACACGGCCTGGTATCTGCCGGCCGCCCTTGGCTATCACTATGCTTGGCCGTTCATCTACGGGCTGTTTGTGGCGTTCGTGGTGGCCTGTCTGGTCGGGCCGGCATCAGCCCGGCAGGGTGGCAAGGCCTTGTTCGTGCTTTCCCTGCCCGTCCTGATCTGTGCCTGGGCACTGGCCCAATGGCAGGTCGATCACGCGCTGCTCTGAGATTTGCGCACTGACAACGAGATTTGCGCACTGACGTTTGCGCACTGTCGCACGGGCCGTGCCTTTCGGAACCGCGGTCTTGCCGCTCACAATGCGCGGAACATCGACAGGAGTCGGCGCAGGACCGCGGTGCCCGTCGGAGCGTGACTAAATCTGCTCGGATCACACTGAGTGGATTGTATCCGGCGGAGTTCAGGGACGCCGAGGCAGGAATTTGTCGAGGGATGACCGGGTGACCAGTTCCCGGTACTCCATCGGCAGTTCGACCCTGTCGGCCGGGTAGAGGTATTCCTGGTGAACGGTCACAATGTAACTCGTCCGGACCACCGCAGGCATGTTCACGGTCGGCCAGAGATTTTGAGCCAGAACCGGCACCTCGATATCGCCCTCGATACGGGGATGGGGTGCGGGAACGGGAATGACCAGAACCCAATAAAATCCCGTTTTGATCACCAAGTCTTTGGATGAGACGACCACACCGGCCGGCCAGTTTCCCTCAGGATCAAGCCCCAGAATATCGGGCCGAATCCACACCACGCTCCACCGGTTGAACGTCATTTTACTGGTCCCTTTGCCCCCGGCCGCTCTTTCACTTAAAATAGACCGAGTTTTACATAAATTGGTGCATGACAGGGTTTACGGATTGACGTCTTTCCCTGCCATGATCATGGCGAATGGCTTCCAGATATCCCGCGGTTATCATTTGGCGGGCGGCCCCGCCGTGATCCGTTTGGCGGGCGGCTTCATGCGGGCACGCACAAGGCGTTGTCCCGCAAAACATACGCGACCAGGATTGGATCAATCTTCAATCCGCGCAATCGTGTCAAGCAACTTGGGGTGTCAGGCGCCTTTGGGAACCAAACAGCCCTCTGACTTGTAATGGGTCTGGCTCGTGGGGGTGAAGAAAGAATTCGGACGACGCCGTGCCCCCCCTTATGCACCCTCTGCAATTGCCCTATTTTAGCGCAGATTGGGGCGAGGGATGGGCGTCATGACGCCGGATTGTCCGTGCAGACTTGCAATTGACCCGCTTCAGGCCGGTTTTGAGCGTCCATGACCGGACCGGATCTGGTATGGCTGACGCCAAATAGGGTTCAGAAATCAATGATCCCTGGCGCCACGGTCCGGATCTCATGACACGGCCGCCATGGGTGTGGCATTCCCAATGCAAGGACATCCAGCCCGATGCAGGAATGTCCAGGGTGCGGGGTGTTGCCAGGCGGCGGCCCGCCCTTGCCCCCAAAGCGTCCCGGACGGGTTGGCTGGTGGATGTGGCGGACTGCGGCGTCGGTGCAGGATCGTGGCGGGAATGGCCCCGGGCAGGGCCGAACCGAAGGTGTTTAGGGAGTAGAAGAGAATGCTCAAGGCCCAGGAAGCCCCCGTGGCCACCGTCTCCCCCATTGTCAGCTATCAGAAGGCGGTGGAACTGCATCGCTCGGGCCGGCTTGCCGAAGCCAAGGCCATGTATGAGCAGCTTGTGGCCCAGAGGCCGGACCTGGGAGATGCCTGGTTTGGCATCGGCACGATCTATGCCCAGCAGGCATCCTCCGCGGATGCGATCATCTGCTTTGAGCGGGCCATGGCGCTGATGGGACCGCGCCCGGAAATCCACCACAATATGGCGGCGGCCAAATCGGCGCTGGGGCGGATGACCGAAGCGGAGGTGCACTACCGGGAAGCCATCCGGCTGAAACCGGATTACTACGAGGCCTATTTCAATTTCGCCCATGTGCGGAAATTCAAGAATGGCGGCCCCATCGTCCAGTCCGTGGAAGAGCTTTTGACCCGGCCGGACCTGACCCCCGTGGACCGGTGCTTTCTTCATTTTGCCGCCGGCAAACTCCACGACGATCTTTCCGAACCGGCGAAAGCCTTCCCCCATTACCTGGAAGGCAACGCAGCCAAGCCCACGCAATTCGATGCCCAGGCGGTCTATGACGAGATTGCCGGCATCGCCCAAGCCTTCGACGCATCGAGACTTCAGGCCCTGAAGGGTCTCGGCAATCCCGATGAGCGGATCGTCCTGGTGGTGGGCATGCCCCGGTCGGGGACCACATTGGTGGAACAGGTGATCGCCTCCCATCCCCAGGCGGAAGGGGCGGGCGAGCTGCCGGCCCTGAGCCAGACGGCCCGGGCTATCGGCGAGCATTACTCCAAAGCCAGCGGCACGCCGGTCACCTATCCGGGCTTTGCGAACCGGCTCGACAGCCAGGTGCTCAACCATTTCGGTGGAGCTTATGCCAATCATCTGGCCGAACAGGCGGGCCCCCGTGGCACGACGGCCGCCAGGATCGTGGACAAGACACCGCTCAACTTCCGGCATCTGGGTCTTGCCCAGTCGCTGCTCCCGAATGTGAAGATCATTCATTGCCGCCGGCATCCGCTGGACACCTGCCTGTCCTGCTTTTTCCAGAATTTCCGCTCCGGCCAGGACTACAGCTTCGACCTCCAGACCCTCGGCTTCTATTACGGCCAGTACCATTGGCTGATGGGCCACTGGGCCCGGTGCGGCGTGCCGGTCTTCGACCTCAACTACGCGGACTTTGTCGGCAATATCGAAGATGGCGCCAGGCGGCTCCTCGACTTCATCGGTCTGGAGTGGAACCCGGTCGTCCTCGACTTCCACGAGACCAACCGGAATGTTCAGACCGCCAGCCGGGCCCAGGTGCGCCGGCCGGTCTACACCTCATCGGTGGGCCGCTGGCAGGCCTATGACCCTTATCTGGGTCCCCTCAAGGAAGCCCTGCAGCAGGCCCGTGTGCCTCTTGATCAATAGGGCGCCGGATTGAGACATCCCTGATCCCGGTATCCCAAGGGTCTCCGTGTACTGAGCCTTTACGCCGCCCGGCTCGCGCCCGGGGTGTCATGAAAGCGCACGGGCTTGGGCGGGATCCCCTGGAGCAGGGCCGGCCGGTCGAACGCGGTCCCCAGAACCGAGCCCGGATAGAGCAGGCTGCCTTCCTGCCATTCCGCCTTGTGCAGAACAATCGTCCCCACCCCAACAATACAGTCATCGGGAATGGTCACGGGCCGGATCTGGATGCCGTAATGGTCCGAAACGCTCGAGTGGCCGAAATTCTGATGGGTAAAGATCATCGCATGATGGCCGACCCCGACCCGGTCCCCGATGGTCACCGGCCCGCTCAGGTCGATGAAGACGTGCTTTCCCATATGCACATTCGACCCGATGGTCAGGTTGGAGAAATCGTTGTTGGTCTCATGGAGACTGAGCCAGCGATTGATCCGGGTGTTCTCACCGATCCGCGCCCCGTAAAGCCGCAACACCAGGTCCGGTAAAAGGGCATCGTGGAGAACGGCGGCGGCCGCATCGGGCCCGAGCAGGGGTTTGAGCAGGACCACCTTGGCCCGGTAGTAGAGCTTGAAGGCTTCCCGCAAGGCGGCTTTGACCAGATGTTTCATGGTTTGGGTCCATAATGGCTCGGTTTGAAGCACTGAAGCGTGTCTTGAAGTGTCTTTTGGTGGTCCGGCGCTGCTTAAGGCTGCCTTAAGGGGCTGGGGTGACCTTCCTTGGGCCGCCGGATAGAGCTTTATCCACCCTGCAAGCCGGTTTGGTTGCGCTGCGGCGGAGCGGTGCTATAACTCGCCGCATCCCGCAAGGGCAGCGTTCCCTTCGGCGGACCTCTCCGCGTGACTGTTCGCACGGGTCGGTTTGCCGGTGACTACGCCTTGAGGGGAACAATGCCTGGGGGGCAGGGGCGACTTTCAGCCGTACCGGTCTGACGCAGCCATGTCCGGAATGACCCGGCGTCCGCATAGGGGCCGGTCCGGATCGGGTTTCCCGGCACCGCCCGTGGCGGTTCCGGCAGTCCACATACGGTTCAATCGCCCGACGCCACGCCCATGCGGTCTCGGACTCATATTCCATCGGGGTCTTCCATGAATATCCATGAATACCAGGCCAAACAGGTCCTCAAGCGGTTCGGCGTGCCCGTGCCGAACGGCCATGCTGCCTTTACCGTCGAAGAGGCGGTGAAAGGGGCTGAACAGCTTCCGGGTCCCGTCTGGGTCGTGAAGGCTCAGATCCATGCGGGCGGCCGGGGCAAGGCGGGCGGCGTCAAGGTCGTCAAGTCCATCGACGATGTGCGTACGGAAGCCGAACGCATGCTCGGCATGACCCTCGTGACCCACCAGACGGGTCCCGAAGGCAAGGAAGTGCACCGGGTTTATGTCGAGGACGGCTCCAACATCGACAAGGAGTTCTACCTCTCCTGTCTCGTGGACCGGAACACCGGGCGCATCGCGTTCATCGTCTCCACGGAAGGGGGCATGGACATCGAGGAGGTTGCCGCCTCCACACCGGAAAAGATCCTGACCATGACGGTCGATCCCGCTTCCGGCGTCCAGGATCACCACGGCCGCTCCATCGCGTTCGCCCTCGGTCTCTCCGGCGATCAGGTGAAGCAGTGCGTCAAGCTGGTGCACGGCCTTTATGATGCTTTCGTCAGCACCGACATGAGCATGCTCGAGATCAACCCGCTGGTGGTCACCGGCGAGGGCAATCTGATCTGCCTGGATGCCAAGATCGATTTCGACAGCAACTCCCTCTACCGCCACAACGATATTGTGGAACTGCGGGACCTGACGGAAGAGAACGAAGCCGAGATCGAGGCGTCCAAATACGATCTCAGTTACATCAAGCTCGACGGCACCATCGGCTGCATGGTGAACGGCGCCGGTCTGGCGATGGCCACCATGGACATCATCAAGCTTTTCGGTTCCGAGCCCGCCAACTTCCTCGATGTGGGCGGCGGCGCGACCAAGGAAAAGGTTACGGCAGCTTTCAAGATCATTCTTCAGGATCCGAATGTTCAGGGCATCCTGGTGAACATTTTCGGCGGCATCATGCGCTGCGATATTATCGCGGAAGGCGTGCTGGCGGCGGCGAAGGAAGTCGATCTCCAGGTGCCCCTCGTGGTGCGTCTCGAGGGCACCAATGTGGAACTCGGCAAAAAGATCCTGGCGGAGAGCGATCTCGCCATCATCCCGGCGGACAACCTCGCCGACGCTGCCGAGAAAGTCGTCAAAGCGGTGAAGGAGGCAGCCTGATGTCCATTCTCGTCAACAGGGATACCAAGGTCATCACCCAGGGCTTCACCGGCCGCCAGGGGACCTTCCACTCGGAACAGGCCATTGACTATGGCACCCAGCTTGTGGGCGGCGTGAGCCCCGGCAAGGGCGGCTCCACCCACCTGGACCGGCCCGTGTTCGATACCGTGGGCGAAGCAAAGGCCGCCACCGGCGCCAATGCCTCCATGATCTATGTACCGCCGCCCTTCGCAGCGGATGCCATTCTTGAGGCCATCGACGCGGAAATCGAGCTTGCGGTGTGCATCACCGAAGGCATCCCCGTGCTGGACATGGTCAAGGTCAAGCGCGCCCTGACCAATTCCAAGACCCGGCTCGTGGGTCCGAACTGCCCCGGCGTGATCACTCCGGAAGAATGCAAGATCGGCATCATGCCCGGTCACATTCACAAATCCGGCTCCGTGGGCATCGTCTCCCGCTCGGGCACCCTGACCTATGAGGCGGTCCACCAGACCACCATGGCGGGGCTCGGTCAGTCCTCCTGTGTGGGGATTGGCGGCGACCCGGTGAACGGCACCAACTTCATCGACGTGCTGGAGCTTTTCCTGGCCGATCCGCAGACGGAGTCGATCATCATGATCGGCGAGATCGGTGGCAATGCCGAAGAAGACGCGGCCGAGTTCATCCGCCAGTCCAGCGTCAAGAAGCCCATGGTCGGCTTCATCGCCGGTGTGACCGCGCCTCCGGGCCGGCGCATGGGCCATGCGGGCGCGATCATTTCCGGCGGCAAGGGCAGTGCCGGCGACAAGATCGAGGCCATGCAGTCCGCAGGCATCCGGGTGGCTGACAACCCGGCCGCACTGGGGTCCACCCTGGCGGGCCTGCTCAACGGCTGAGGCCGCGAAAAATCGGCGCCCCTTCCCGTTTCCTTCCCGATCATTCGGGGCGGGGAGGGGCATTTTGGTTGACTTGTGTGGCATGGCAGCGCAGCCATGCCGCTCAACCGTATGCGAACAAAGCATCCGGGCTGCTTGGTCCGTGCCCGCTTTTTTCCGTTATTGTCCGCGTCCGGGTAAGAGGCGCGGCTTTCGGCCTTCAGCGGGCCTGTGTATTGAGGCCACGGGCAGGCTTGAATGAGCCATACCCTGGCCGATAGGCCTTGATGCAGCGGCGTTGGCGCGATACGACAACCCCTGCAGGACGTCTCTTCTGTCATCTGGAACAGAACCGTCCGTGCCGCTCGAGTGTCGTGCTCGACCGGGGGCACGGGGTCAGGGGCAGGATTCTACGGGTCTGAAGGTCGTTCTGCCGCCCGGTGTCAAGGGAGCGCACGTGGTCTGGCGGCCAGCCTGTCGCGGTCCGGAACGGCCAAGGGCGCTGCGGACCCCATCGCCAAGCCGGTTTCACGCCGTGTGCTTCGTGATGCCGCCCGGAGCAGCCCTTCCATCCGGTGTCCGCATCCTTACTTGGTCTCTATCCGCGTGTCCCAGGCCATGGGACTCAGCTGAGGTTATCCGCGAGGGAACCATTCCGGTCCGGTCAGGTCCGTGATTGTCCGCCGCCGTTGCCGTCAGACCGCTTCATCGGTCACGCCGTCCAACCCGGCGTGTTTCGAGGGGGCGTTCTGCCCAGCTCTCCCAGGTCACCCGGATCATGTGCGAAGTGATCACGCCCGCGCAGGGTCGGATGCGGCGGGCCAGAATGGGAGCGTCCGTCGATCCGGACCCCGGTGCAGGCATGGCAAAGCAGAACCTGAATTCAATCCTTGATGAGACATCCTTCCTGTATGGCGCGAACGCTGCGTTCATCGAGGATCTGTATGCCTCCTATGTCGCTGATCCCGGTTCGGTGTCTCCCGAGTGGCGCGAATTTTTTTCTCTTCTGGGAGACGAGCAGGCAGCGGAACTGGCCGAGACCACCCGCCGGGCCCGTCAGGCCACGGAAGTGCCCCTGCCCGCCGACGGTGACCTGCTGGCCTCCTTCGAGAGCCGGGACTTCAACGGCCACCAGGACAGTGCCGCCATCGAGGAGCTCCGCACAAAGATCGAGACCCAGGACAACGGTCTCGACCCGATCTCCGTGCGCAACCACACTCTCGATTCTATCCGTGCCCTGATGATGATCCGGGCCTACCGGATCCGGGGGCATCTGGCTGCCAATCTTGACCCGCTGAACATCGTGAACACCACGGACCATCCGGAACTCAACCCCAAAAGCTACGGGTTTTCCGAAGCGGACTACGACCGGCCGATTTTCATCGACCATGTGCTGGGTCTGGAGACGGCGACCCTGCGGGAGATGCTCACGATCCTTCAGCGGACCTACTGTTCGACGATCGGTGTCGAGTTCATGCACATCACCGATATCGAGGAGCGCAATTGGCTTCTGGAGCGCATCGAAGGTCCGGACAAGGAAGTTTCCTTCACCGTCGAGGGCCGCAAGGCGATCCTGAACAAGCTGATCCAGGCGGAAGGCTTCGAGAAGTTCCTGCACGTCAAATATACCGGCACCAAGCGTTTCGGCCTCGATGGCTCCGAGGCGCTTGTGCCCGCCATGGAACAGATCATCAAGCGCGGCGGTGCCCTGGGTGTGAAGGAAATCGTCCTCGGCATGCCCCACCGGGGCCGTCTGAACGTGCTCGCCAATGTGATGGGCAAGCCCTACCGGGCCATTTTCAACGAATTCAAGGGCGGTGCGGCCCACCCGGAAGATGTGGAAGGCTCCGGTGACGTGAAGTATCACCTGGGCGCCTCCTCCGACCGGGAGTTCGACGGCAATACCGTTCACCTCTCCCTGACCGCCAACCCCTCGCACCTGGAAGCGGTCAATCCGGTGGTTCTGGGCAAGGTGCGCGCCAAGCAGAGCCAGCGGGGGGACACGGAGCGTTCAACGGTACTGCCGCTCCTGCTCCATGGTGATGCGGCCTTTGCGGGTCAGGGTGTGGTTGCCGAATGTCTCGGCCTCTCCGGTCTGCGGGGACACCGGAACGGGGGCACAATCCATTTCATCGTGAACAACCAGATCGGGATCACGACAACGCCCCGGAATGCCCGCTCATCGCCCTATCCCTCCGATGTGGCCCTGATGGTGCAGGCGCCGATCTTCCATGTGAATGGGGATGATCC
>CAZLPU010000072.1:2193-24815 GCA_964561475.1 uncultured Alphaproteobacteria bacterium | reverse complement strand
CCCGCCACTACCGCAACCACCAGAAGGGCCAGGAGACGAGCACCAACTCCACCGCCTCCATCTTCGCCTGGACCCGTGGCCTCGCCCACCGGGGCAAGCTCGACAACAACCAGCAGCTCATCGACTTCGCCAACAATCTGGAGAAGACGGTGGTGGACACCATCGAGGCGGGCTTCATGACCAAGGATCTGGCCCTCCTGATCGGTGACAAGCAGGCTTGGCTCTCCACGGAAGGCTATCTCGACAAGATCGACGAGCGCTTCCAGCAGACCATGGGCTGATCCCGAGGTCTTGACCGGTGGACCTGATCGGGTTCGCCGGTCAGGCCACCGGCAGCCTTGCTGTTTGTTCGCGCCTCCGGTTCACTGGACCGGAGGCTTTTTTGCGCGTTGCCCCTGCTGACAGCGGGGCGTCCCGGCCATTGGACCGCGAATTGGATTGCGAAGGAGAACCAACCATGACCATCACAACTGAAATGCACGGCAATGTCGCCGTGATCTCCCTGGATGACGGCAAGGTGAATGCATGCAGCGCCGACATGCTCACCCGGTTCAATCAGGCCCTGGATCAGGCGGAAGCCCATGCGGGCGCGGTGGTGGTGGTTGGCCGTCCGGGATGCTTTTCCGGCGGCTTCGACCTGAAAGTCATGCGCGAGGGCACCGATGAACAGCGCATGGAAATGATCGGCCTTGGCATGTCCACAGCCCTGCGCCTGTTCACCTTCCCCCTGCCCACGGTGGCGGCGGTGACCGGTCATGCCCTCGCCCTCGGCGCCATCTGGCTTTTGTGTTTCGACACCCGGATCGGTGAGCCTGGGGAGTACCGCCTTGCCATGAACGAGACGGCCCTGGGCATGACCCTGCCCCCCTTTGCCATCGAGCCCGCCAAACTTGCTCTGGCCCCGAAGCATTTCGTGCCGGCGGTGGTTCAGGCCCGGATCTACGACCCGCAAACCGCCGTCGAGGCTGGCTATCTGGACCAGCTTGCAGGCCCCGGGGAAGCCAAGGCCGCCGCCATCGCATTTGCCGGTCAGATGGCCCAGTACCCGAAAGAGGCCTACTACAGCAACAAGCTGGCGGCCCGGGGTGAGGCCGTCGCCAAGATCCGCGCCTCCATGGGTCTCGAATAATATCCGCGGGGAGATGACATCCTGGAGGCGGCCCTGGCCTTGTATGAAAAGACCGGCTTCCGCCGTCTGACGGCCACCGAATCCCGGTGCACCCCCTATGCCCGCTGCAACACCCAGATGGGCCTGGATCTCGACGGCTGACCGGTTGAGGTTTGAACCCTCACCGGCAGGCGGCCTCCGCCTCAGCGAAGTCGGCCCTGGGAAACCGCCAGAACCACCCGACCTTTGACAGGAAATCGGAAATGGCGGGACCCTGGTCCAGCCAGACGCCGACCACGCATTTGGCCAGGGCATAATGGGCTTTACCCTGATCACCGGGGACGAAGAACCCGGACGGGCGGCCGATCTCATCAAGGCCCGGCAGCTTTATTGCGGGATCGTTCCGGTAGGCTTCCAGAACGTCGGGGCCATAGGTGACCCGCAGATCCAACTGCATGGCGAGCCCCTCATCGAACCAGACCGGCAGCTTGTAGGATCGCAGCAACGGACTCGTCCGGGCGGAAATCTCCCCATGGGCCAGTTCGTGGGCGATAATGTCGACCGTGCGCCCCTTCGGTCCGATAACCAGCAGGGGGCGGACAAAAGGTGCAAAGCGGGCGGTGCCGGTGACCACATTCAACCCCGCGCGAGGCCCGTTCAGGCATCGCAGGATGGGCCGGGACCGGTGCGGCCCGAAAAACCCGTCCACCCGTTCCCAGGCCTCGGCCACGGTGGCCTCGGGACAGGGCTCACCCAGACTGAGCGACACGGCAGCGGCATGAAGCCAGGAACTGTAGCCGTAGATCAGCAGGCAGAGCATCCCCGCCACAGCCAAACCGGCAATCCAGGCCCTGCCCATCATCCGTCTGCCTCCCACCGAGGATTGAAATCGCGGAGCAGCCAGGGCGGAGCCAGCGCCACCGTTTCTTCAAAATGGCAACGTGGCGGGGTTCATGCCACGGCCTCAGCCTGCCCGAAAGGCCTTTGCGTTACACGTCTTCATCGGGGATGCCGTATTGGTCGGCCTGATTGAAGGCATCATCCACGGCTTTCTCGCAGGCAGCCACTTCCGTATCGAGAATGCCCAGCCATTCCGTGCCATAGGTGCGGGCGAACCAGTCCCGCATGCCGGATGCGGCCTGGCGGAACAGGCGGCGTTCTTCGGGACTGGGCGCATAAATCTCCCCGCCCCTGGACCGGAACGCCTCATAGGCCTCGATCTGACGGCGCATGGGCAAGGCCCGGGTCACCGTCTTGAGATGCTGGAACCCGTCATAAACGATACGCCGGTGCTCCGGTGACAGCTTCTGCCAGGCATCTTCCGAGAACCACCACAGGGCCCCCATATAGGAATGTCCGTCCAGGACCAGATAATTGATGTGGTCGTGGAAATTCATGCTGACGATGTCCTGAACACCGTTCTTGGTGCCTTCCACCACGCCCGTGGCGAGGGCCGTGTACAGTTCCGACCAGGCGATGGGCGTGGCGTTCGCGCCCAGCATGCGCACCAGTTCCTGTTGCAGGGGTGCCGGTGTGGTACGGATTTTCAGTCCCCGGAGATCCTCTGGCCGGCGCACGGGGCGGGACGTGGTGGCGAAATTGCGCCAGCCCCCGGTGTTGGAAATGGTCATCAGGCGCATATTGTGGCCGTCCTTGAGAACCGCTTCCCGCAGCACATCCACAATGGGTCCGTCAAAAACACATTCCGCCACCCGGTCATCCCTGAACGCATAGGGAAGGTCGAGCACCTGGCCGGGGGGGAAGATGTTCCCCAGTCCGCCGATCACGGTCATATGCACATCCAGAACGCCGCTTTTCAGGCCCTCGATGCATTCCCGTTCATTGCCGCAAAACTGGCCGGAGGGGAAAATCTCCACACTGACACGGCCGTTGCTGCGGCTCTCCACATAGTCCTTGAACACGAGGGACCCGTCATAATCCTCGTCATCCACGGAACCGAGGAAGCCGATCCGGATGGTCACATCACTGCTTTTCGCGGTCGTGGAAAAGGCAAGACCCGTCAGACAGATCAGGCAGATCATCAGGAAGAATGTGTTCAACACCACGGCCCGGGTCATTGTGTCCTCCCTGGGAAACTCTCAAGCGTCATGGCCCCCTCCTCACGCAAAGCCCAGCAGGCGGGGCAAGGTCATGGACAGGGACGGAAAATAGGTGACGAGGAAGATGACCGCGATTTCCACCGCTAGGAACGGCAGCATCTCCCGGGCAATGCTCTCCACCCGCTCCTGGGACACGGTGGAGGCCACGAACAGCACCAGCCCCATGGGCGGGGTCGCAAGCCCGACAGTCAGGTTCACACACATGACAATGGCAAAGTGGAGGGGCTCGACACCGAGCTTGATGAAGATGGGCGCCAGCACCGGCCCCAGGATCAGGATGGCCGGACCCGCATCGAGCACCATGCCGATCAGCAGCAGAAAGATGTTCAGGATCAGCAGCATCAACAGCACATCATCGGAAATGCCGCCGAGCAGATTGGTCAGGGACGACGCCAGCCCGGACACGGTGATGATCCAGGCAAAGGTCACCGCCGCCCCCACCAGCATGAGCACCACACCGGACTGAACAGCAGCATTCTTCAGGATGACCGGCAGATCGCTCCATTGCAGGGTGCGCTGAACGAACAGGCCGATGAACAGGGCATAGGCAGCCGCAACGGCCGCCGCTTCCGTGGGCGTGAACACCCCCAACAGAATACCGCCCAGGAGGATGACCGGTGTGAGGAGGGCAAGGAAGGTCTTGCGGGCCGCTTCCCCCCGCTCGGTCCAACTGGCCCGGGTCTGGGCTTTGGGATAGCCCCGGCGCCACGCAATGAACGAGGTCACAGCGAACAGCCCCGCCGTGACCATGATCCCGGGCACCAGACCGGCGGCGAACAGGCCGCCCACGGAGACATTCATCACGAAGGCATAAAGGATCATGATGCCCGAGGGGGGAATGATCGGTCCGATCACCGAGGATGCGGCGGTGACCGCAGCGGCGAAACGGTGGCTGTAACCCCCCTGGGCCATGGCGGGCACGAACACCTTGCCCAGGGCCGAGGTGTCCGCCACCGCCGAGCCGGAAATACCGGCAAACAGCAGGGACGACAGAATGTTCATCTGCGCGAGCCCGCCCCGTAAATGGCCGATCATGGCCTGGGCAAACTGCACGAGGGCCCTGGTGATCCCCGCCGCACTCATCACTTCCCCGGCCAGGATGAAGAAGGGCACCGCCATCAGCGGGAAAGAGTCGATCCCGTTGTAGAACCGGGACAACAGGGCGGTGAAGAACCGGGCCTCCCCGTCGATCAGCAGGCTCAGCCCCGGTCCCGCCAGCAGGGCGAAGACCACGGGCATGCCCGCGAACATCAAGAACAGGAAGATCCAGAGATAGGCGAGAGACATGGGGGCGGCCTTTCCAGGACCTTGTGTTGTGGGTTCAGGCGCCGGTCAGTGGGTTCGATGGGGCATCGCGCCGCGCAGGGTCTTCGGACAGGGCGCCATCGCCATGCGGGTTCTGGTCCGGATCCGGATAGGCCCCCGGCCCCAGACGCAGGGCCTGGGCGGCCAGAAGACCCTGCTCCACCGCAACCGCCATAAGAGCCAGAAAGCCCACGGGCAGGATGGCGTAGAAGACTGCGGTGGGTACGGGCACCGTGGACGCCCGGGCCTCAAGGCCCCGGGTCACCAGGTCGAAACTCTCAATCAGCAGAACCCCGAGGATCCAGAAAACGATGGCGGACAGCACCACATCCAGGCCATGGCGCATGGTCCAGGGCATCACGTCCCGGAAAAGGCCGATGCGGATTTTCAGTCCGGTCCGGTAGGCCCAGGGCGCCACCAGCAGGGTGAGCCAGATCATCAGGACCTTGGCCACCTCCTCACTCCAGGACAGGGAATTGTTGAGGAGATAACGAAATACAACCTGGACCAGAACCACCACAAGCATGACCAGGAGCAGACCCGCAGCCACGGCCCGGCCGACCCGGGCCACCCGCCCGTTCACCGCTTCCAAGATCTGAAGCAACCGGTCCACGCGTTGTTCTCCTGCACTGCCCTGCCCGATACCCGATGGGTGGCCGGCCTTCTCTCACCGGGATTTACTCTGCGAATTCATCTCTCGGGGCTCATCTCTCCCGGCTCACCTCCCGGGCGTAGAGCCCGGGACAGCCCAAGGAGCGCCGTCCACACCGGTAGTTTCTACCGGGAACGGCATTATGGGAAGAGTCTCATTCGATTGGGAGCGCCGCAGACGGCCCGCGAAGACATATAGCTCAAGATGCTCATTTTAAATTATACAACCCAAGAGGTCCGCGATGGCCGGTACCCCGTCGCGCTGCACCGGTCCAGCCGCTGATCCGGCGGTCCGTTCCCGTGTGGCCTCCATCGCCGCCGGGTCACGCTGACGGATGCGGAGCATTGTGGGCGAACCTGTCGCCAAGCGGTTTCAATAGGTTATCCAACGGATACGGAGCACATAGGGGCGAGGTGAGCGGCTCCCGTCACTCATCCAGGCTGGTCGGATTCAGGCGACCGGTCCGTCGGATCGGCAGGGAAATGCAACCCTGGTTTCATACCGCAGGCTGAGCAAAACCCAGGGTCCACCGCCCTTGGGGTGTACCCTTTTCCCAAACTTCTACGCCAAAGGAACGGTACAGTCCGAAGACGATCCCGGGTATTATGGAAACAGTTGAAGTAATAACCGAGGGGACAATGTACCATGATCTCTTTTACTGAGTACCGGACGCTTTCGTCCGCAAGCCTCCGAACGGTCCTGCTCGCCGGTGCAGGCGCCCTTGCCCTTTATGCCGGAACCGCCCACGCCCAGACCGGCACTGAAACGGCCGTCGCGGATGAGGCTGAGGCATCCCGCCTGTCCGAACGGATGGTGGTGACGGCCCAGAAGCGGGAAGAAAACGCCCAGGACGTGCCCATTGCCTTGACGGTGCTCGACAACACGCTGATCGAGTCCCGCTTTGCCCGGAACATCGAGAGCCTTCAGACCTCCGTTCCCAGCCTGAATTTCCGCAAGGGCAACACCACCCGGAACTCGGCCCTGTTCCTGCGGGGTATCGGGACGATTTCCTTCTCCACCGCCGCCGAGCCCAGTGTGTCCACCGTGGTCGACGGGGTGGTGATGGCCCGCTCCGGCATGGCGTTCACGGACCTGTTCGACATCGAGCGAATCGAAGTGCTCCGGGGCCCCCAAGGGACCCTGTTCGGCAAGAACGCTTCCGTTGGTCTGTTGAACATCACCACACGGCGCCCCGGGGACACTCTTGGTGGCACCATTTCACTCTCCGCCTTCGAGGAAGGGGAATACCGGGCGACCGGTGCGGTGGATGTGCCCCTGGCCGATGGCCTGCGGTCGCGCATCACCGTGAGCTACAGCGAATTCGACGGCAACATCACCAATGTGGCCGAAGGGACGGACCCGGAAAATGACCGGATCAACGGCTACGATCACCAGGGTATCCGGGGCATTCTGGAGTGGGATGCGGTACCGGGCCTGATGTTCACCCTGATCGGGGATTACAGCGAAGAGGATGACGACTGCTGCGGCGAAGTGCTCAGTGCAGGTCCCGATGGCTCTCCTCTGGGGCTTCTGGTGGATGAGAGCCTGGGCAGCGCCAGCCCCGACGGCCGGGACACGCGGCGGGTGTCCCATGATCTGGTCACCCGGACGATCTCCGAGAACTGGGGGCTGTCCCTCCAGGCGGACTGGTCGGTCTTCTCCGACCTGACCCTCACCTCGATCACCGCCTACCGCTCCTGGGACAACCGGGAAATCCGGGAAGGGGATTTTCTGTCCATCGGCGCAGCGGCCCTCCTGAATGAGGAAACCGGCCTTCAATCCCCGGGAACCATTCAGCTCCATGACGATGGCCCCCAGAGCTTCGAGCAGTTTTCCCAGGAACTGCGTCTGGCCTCCCAGAGCAACCAGCGTCTGGAATGGCAGGTCGGACTGTTCTATTACAATGTGACCTCCGACCGTCAGTTCACCCGGGATACGGAAGTCTGTCTCCAGGCGGACGGTCCGGCTGCCGTGACCATTGAAGGCTTCGCCCTGATCCCCTGCACCGCCCAGGATCCGGGCTTTGTGGCCGCCTCCGCCACCGCGAACTTCTCCACGGAGTTCGACAATTTCGCCGCCTTCGGTCAGGCCACCTACCATATCACCGACCGGTTCCGCTTCACCGGCGGCCTGCGCTGGACCATGGACGAGGTGTCCTTCGACCATCGCCGGGTCAACCCCACGGGTATTCCGGCACCGGGTGTGCGGGCGGAAGACTTCCAGGCCAGCGGCGAGACGGACACCACCAATCTCTCCGGCCGGGCGGCTCTCCAATACGATCTGACCGATGACGTCATGGCCTATGGCAGCTACGCCCGGGGCTATAAGGGGCCGGCCTTCAACACCTTCTTCAACATGATCGAGGAAGACACCCTGCCCATCTCCGAGGAGACTGCAAACTCCTATGAGATCGGTCTGAAGACCCTGCTGCTTGGCGGCAATCTGGCCTTCAACGTCACCGGTTTCTATGCGGAGTATAATGATTTCCAGGCCAACAACTTCGTCATCATCAACGGCCAGGTCACAACGAACCTGACCAATGCGGGGGACATTTCCACCAAGGGTGTTGAAGTGGACTTCCTTGGTTCCCTGACCGATGCCTGGTCCATCAGCGGCGGCTTTGCCTACACCGACGCCCAGGTCGAAAGCTCCAACGCACCTCCGGGCACGCCCAGTTCCTTCGATGACGGAGCCCGGCTGGCCTTCGCTCCGGAATATGCCCTGGCTGTTGCAACGGATTACATCTGGGAGCCGGACTTCGCGCCGCTCAGTGTCCATTTCAACACGGATTATTCCTGGCGCAGCGGCCAGCAGTCGGGCCTTGGCCCGGCGGGCGATCCGGACATTGATGCCTACGGCCTGTGGAATGCCAGCATTGGCGTCTCCGACCGGGAGGATCTCTACCGCCTCACCTTCATTGTGAAGAACATCACCGATGAGGCCTATGAGACCATCAATACCCCCGGCGGCCCGGCCGGAACCACCCGGACCCAGATCCCCCGGGATGCGGACCGCTATGTGGGCGTGAACTTCCGGGCCCGCTTCGGGGAATAAACCTCCCCCCACGGCAAAAAAAGCAGCGGCGTGACGCAGACCGTCACGCCGCTTTTTTTGTGGGTGCACCGCCCACCAATGGGACGGATCCGCAAGGACCGCCCCTTGGCCATGGAATGGATCAGAGCAGAACGAAATTGTCCGCGGTGTACTCAGCCAGCAGGTCAAGCCCCGCCTGCCCGGTCTGGTTTTCCAGATCGGCCAGCACACTGAATGCCCCGGCATCGCTGAGATCCGCACTGTAGAGGAGACGGTTGAAGCCCTGGTTTTCGTTGTAGTAGAGGATCAGACCTTCATCCGCCGTGAGCGCATCATTGTCGGCGATGGCCTGCACCGCGTCCCGGTTATTGGTGAAGCCGCCCTGGAGCACGATCACATTCCCGGAGCCGGACAAGTCTCCGATGGCGCCGTTGACAAACTCCAGAGCAGAAATGCCGAAACTTTCCCCATTGATGCTGAATACATCATCGGCAAGGGTGAAATCCTCGATCCGGTCCGGACGATTGACCCGTGGTATCTGGTCAGGGTTCGGCGCCAAGGGCTCTTCCCCGTTGAACGGGTCCCCGTCGAAACGGAATTCATCCCGGCCCAGACCACCGAACAGGACATCGCGCCCGAGGCCGCCGTCGAGAACATCCGCACCGCGATTGCCCCTCAGAATATCCTCGCCCCCGTTGCCCAGCAGAGTGTCCGCACCCCTCCCGCCTTCGATCAGGTCATCGCCCTCATGGCCCCGGAGCCTATTGGCCTCGTCATCACCGAGGAGCGTGTCGTTCTCGCTTGAACCCATGACATTCTCAATGGAAATGAGGGTATCGACCTCGAACTGAAGCCCCACAAGGCGCGCTGCGGTGCCCGACGCAAGATCGACGAAGACGCCGACCTCCTGATCCGTATAGATCACACTGTCGATGCCCTCGCCGCCGAGCAGGTCATCATCCCCACCCCGGCCTTGAAGCACATCGTCTCCGTCCCGGCCCGCCAGCCGGTTGCCGCCCTCATCTCCGCGGATAACATCATCAAAGACACTGCCGGTGACCTGCTCAATATTCGTCAGTGTGGTGACATAACCGTCCACCAGGGCCATGCCCGTCTTGAGATCCGCGTCCACGGGGGCAGCGGAAAGCGCGAAGGTGGCCCGGTCTATGCCGCCGCCGCCGTCGAAGAAATCATTGCCGCCAAAGCCCTGGAAGACGTCATTCCCCTCAAGGCCCAGGAGCACATTGTCCTCCGCATTGCCATAGAGACGGTCGCTCAGACCTGTACCGGCCACATGCTCAATGTCGATCAGGATGCCTTCAAAGACCACTTCGCCATCATTGAACGCCCCCCTGTTGCGCACGAAGCCGTCCTGGGCAAGGCCCGGAAAATCAAGCCCGTCGAAAAACGCGTCGAGATCCACGAAAACACCGTCGCCCTCGAAGCCGGACAGATCGAGAAAGTCCCCGCGGGGATAGGACAAGGCCTCAGCGTCCGGAGTACCTCCGCCTTGTTCGTCTCCGCCCTGTTCATCCTCAGCGTCTTCGCCGAGACGCTCTTTGTCGCCATCTTCTTCAACGAGCCGCGTGCCGGCGGTATCGGCGCCGCCGGAGAACAGATCGTTGAAATCAATGGAGGTCACCAGCACTACATCATCACCGGCACCGCCGAAAACCTGATCACTGCCGAGGCCGCCATTGAGGTAATCCCGCCCGAGGCCACCCACCAGAATGTCGTCATCCCCGTGGCCGTTCAGCACATCCATTCCAGCACCGCCGAGCAGAACATCCTTACCCTGATTGCCATTGAGCGTATCATCCCCGGACCCGCCATCCAGGACGTCATCGCCTTCATTGCCGTTGAGCTCATCATGACCAGAAAGGCCGAGCAGGGTATCGCCGAAAAGCGTGCCGAATAGAATGTCGTCGAATTCAGTACCGATGAACAAATTGGTCGTCATGGAGGGGTCTCCTGTCAGAGGCGTTTTCCTGTAAGATGTAATCCGTGAGCCGCCGTCGGCTTTTCCAAACGGGATGTTGGCGCAGGTCGTGCCCGGTTATGTAACACTGCCCCGCCGTCGTCATGAAAACCATGCCCATGACAGCCCGTCCCCTGCCTTTTGCCTTCTGTCCGCCTGTCGGCACGGTTGCGCCTTACACCAATCTCCCGCGCTTTGAAGACATGCCAGAACAGAAGCGGGGTCAAGGAAGGGATAGCGGGATGAGATCTTGTAAGACGCCCTTATTCACACCCTGACCGGTCCCCACTGTCTCGGGAAGGACTGGGGCGTGAATGACGTGCCATGGGAACAATACCACTATTGCGCGACATTGGTGATTGGGAAATTCTTCTCCGAGGTTTCATGCCATGGCCTGCCCCAGCCGTTTCAAAGATCATCCGCCCAAACCTGATTCCCATGTTTCCTGTTCATGAACCCTGGCCAGAGTCCCCCCTGGGCGTGTCTGGTACCCGGGCCCGGATCAAAGCGGCGCAACGTCCTGTTTTTCCGTCATTTCCCTTGCGCAGAGGCGCTGGCATGCCTATAGAGCCAAGCACATGGTGCTGCTCGGTTGTTCCAGATCTGGCTTGTCGATGAGGACCGCGCATTACAAATTCGAAATGATCCGCATGCCTCGACGCTAAAACGCGGCCCTCTGGTCAGCGGCGGGCGATCAGGCCAGCCCCCAGTCGCCGGGAGCAGATCATCAGGTCACGCGGGTCAACGGCTCAACCGGTTAAGACTTTCGATACGGATGATGGTTCATGCCCGGACCGTCCGATCCCGTGACGAGATGCAAACACTGTGGAACGGCCATAACGGACAGGATCAGGGGCGGTTGAATGCCCGGCCTGCACGAGGCCCATAAGAGGATAGGTGAACGGATTGTCGGTGAGCGGATATTTGAGAGCCAGTAACCAGAACAGGGACCGGGTCGGCGACGGATTGAGACTGATCCTGCCCCGCCTGTGGCGATTCGCTCTGTCATTGACCGCGGATCCGGCGAAAGCGGACGATCTTGTCGAGGCCACCTGTGTCCGGGCACTGGACCGGGCCGACCAGTTCGAACAGGGCACGCGCCTTCACAAATGGGCGTTCATGATCATGGTAGCCATCTGGAAGGAACAAGTCCGCATCGGGATCATCGAGGGCGTTGAAGCAGCCCCAGACACGGGGCAAGGCCGGAATGCGGACGCCGCGGCAGTTACCACCGGCGCAGGCGCGGACAACGATATTGTCGGCAGTCCCATGATTGTCGGCAGTCCCATGGCGCGACAGGTACTGGCAGACTTGGCCAAACTCCCGGACAGTCAGCGCGCCGCCGCGAGCCTCGTCTATGTGGAAGGCCTCACCTATCCGGAAGCCGCCCACACATTGGATATTCCCGTCGGGACGATCATGAGCCGCCTCGCCGCCGCCCGCCGGACCCTTTCCGCCCACGGCGATGAGACCCGGATGGCTGATGGCGTAGACTCCGGGCCGCAATCTCAGGTGGTTGCGGAATTCGACAAGGACGCTCACCCGGAGCCTGCCAGCGTGCCCAATGATCCAGTGGAGGACATCGATCCTAGCAACGATCGGACAGCGGACGGGTCTGGTAATGATCGGCCTGCGATGGATAGCTCTATTGTTGATGGTCCGGTTGTTGATGGTCCAGTTGTCGATGATCCAGTTATCGAAAATCCTGGAGCGGATGAACTGGACAGGCGCACCGCGGACGACACCACTTTGAGGGCAACGCCCCAATGACCCAGAACACCCCAGCGCTCTCTTTCAGTGATGAGCAGATCACCGCCTATATCGACAGTGAACTTGGTGAAGAAGACCGGACGGCGCTTGACGATGCCCTGGCCACAAATGCCGATCTGCGTGACCGCCTCGCCCTGTTCGAGACCGCGGGCACCGTGCTCGACTCCGCCCGGGCGGCACTGGATACCTTTACGCCCGGGCCGGAACACCTGGACAGGATCCTGCGCAATGCGCGCATCAAGGCTGGAGACCGACCGGCCCTGGACTTGCGGCTGGACCCGATTGGCCCGCCCCCTTCAAGCAGCACGCCGTCAGAGACCGGCACAGCAACCGATGTCAGTCCCCCTCGGGATCCGGATGAGACCGTGGTCGCAGACGACCTTCCCATTTCGGAAGGTGGGACGGAACCGGATCAACGCCCGAAAGAATGCCCGGATCCAGTGTTCGTAGAACACCAGGACCCGCCCATCCCGGATCCCTCAGCAGATGAGCCGGATTTCAATGACCGTCAACCCGCCCCCTCCTCCTTCCGTGAAGAAACCTTCGCAGACTTCAGGCCCCAACGTGACAGGTATGGGGTTGAAGACACAAATCCGGATCAAGAAACGGACCCGCGGCCAAACCGGTTCAGCCTTTCCTATACTGAAGAAACAGAATACGGCACAGCACTGAGCCGCTCCCGGCCCCGCACCGGATTATCCGATGATGAGGCGCGCAGGCCCGCCCGTGACGCGACCGCCCCTGGGGAAAGCTGGAGTGATGCAGTCCGTAAGCCCGAATGGTGGGTGATGGTTGCGGGCATCGTGATTGCCTTTGCCTTGGGCACCGCACTCACCTATGCCACCCGCCCGTCCCCATCCGGCCAAACAATCAGCAGGCCTATGACCGGCCAGCCCATGGATACGTCCGGCGCCATGGTTGATGCGTCAAGGGACTGGAAGACGGCGGTGGCAGCTTACGCTGGCCTTTACGGCCGCCATACGCTCATGGCCATGACCACCCCCCACAGGGACCTTGACATTCATGTCCGGTCCATTGGGGCAGCCCTGCGCATTCCTCTGACACCGGAAACTCTTGTGGCGGACGGCTTCACCCTGGTCAGCGCCGAGCTTCTCGCATTCGAGGGGCAGCCGCTGGGAAAACTCGCCTATATGGACCGGACCGGAACGCCGATCCTGTTCTGCATCCTTCGGGGTCCCGCTGCACGCCCCATCCCCCCACGGATGGATGAACGCCCATCGGACCGGAACGAGGCAGGTCTGCCGCAAGGGACCCTCGCCCAGTCCACATTGCCCAAAGCCAGCCGGATTGAGGGTCTCCGGACCGTTGCCTGGACCAAGGATGATCTCGGTTATCTCGTCATCGGCAACGCGCCGGATCTTCAGATCGCCGCTCTTGGGGATACGCTCAGCGCACGGTTCCGGTGAGGACCAGGACGACAAGGCGACAGGCCATCACCATTCGGCCCATGATGAGCCGCCTTGGGCGCCATGGGACAGGCCGGTGAGCCCCCTCATGCCGCCTTGACCTGGCCCTGCACCAGATCCGCCAGAGCCGCTTTCTGGTCGGCGGAGAGATCCGAGAAGGCCACATGGAGGTTCGGGCCATTCTGGGAGCGGGTCTCGAAGGGAAGCCATGTCTCCAGGGCACCGATCTTCAGGGTACCAATCTTGAGGGTTTCGGCGGAAATGGCTTCTTCCATCTCCCCGAGGGAGATATGGGCACCGCCTTCGGACAGATCCACCATGGACACCGGAACGACCTTACCGTCGCGGCCCCCGGGCCTGATCTGACACTTGGCCGGATAGTGGAGCCGCTCATCCGCGCGCCGGTCCGCTTCATCCGTAGAGGTCCGGACGATCTGGATCAGGGTCTGGCTCAGGGTTGAAATCGACGCAGAGACGCTGTTGACCAGACGGTTGACCGTTTCCGCCTTCTCGCCGGACTGCTGAGCCTCAGTTGAAACCAGGGTGATGTTGCGGCTGACATCTTCCGCCGCCAGCCGCGTCTCGTTGACACTCTGGGCGATACCGCTGGTGGCGGCATTCTGCTCTTCGATCGCCGCGGCGACAGCGCTGGCCACGGACTGGACATTTTCCAGGTTGGTTGAAATTCCCTTCACGGTACTGACAGCTCCGTTGGTCGCCGCCTGAATCTCCGTGATCTGCCGGCCGATTTCTTCCGTGGACTTGGCCGTCTGTGTGGCAAGCTGCTTGACCTCATTGGCCACCACCGCAAACCCCTTGCCGGCCTCCCCTGCCCTGGCCGCCTCGATCGTGGCGTTGAGGGCCAGCAGGTTGGTCTGTGCGGCAATGTCCGTAATCAGACTGGCCACTTCGCTGATGGTGCTCACCGCCTGGGACAAAGAGTCGATCTGTCTCTCGGCGTCCCGCCCGGCCTGGACCGCTCCCTGGGTCGCCGTCATGGAATGGGCCACCTGGGAGCTGATTTCCTGCACGGACGCCGCCAGTTCGTCGGTGGCAGCGGAGACCGCGCACATGTTGGCCAGGGACTCTTCGGCGGCGGCGGAAACGCTTTGTGCCGTGGACAGAACCTTGTTCGAGGACTTGGCCATGTCGCCGGACGCTTCATGCACCTGACCGGTGGTTTCCTGAACGGCACCGATGATCTGTCCCATCTGCTCCTCGACCTTCTCCGCCATTTTCAGGATCGCGGCTTCAAGGGTCTTCTGAGCTTCTTCCTGCTGACGAACCTGATCCGCACGCAGTCTTTCCGTATCGATCAATGCGTCCTTGAAGGTGTCGACCGCCTGGGCCATGGCGCCGAATTCATCCCGGCGCTCCAGGGCCGGAACCACGGTGTCATGGGCCCCGTTGGCCAGATCCACCATGGCCTTGCTCATGGCCGAGATCGGCCCGGTCACGGTCCGGCTGAAGAAGAAGCCGGTCAATCCCGCACCAACCGCACACAGGAGGGCGATGAGCATGGCCTGGTTGCGCAGCACGGCCACGGGCGCCATGGCCTCGCTCAATTCCTGTTCCGTGATGATCGCCCAGCGTGTCCCCAGAAGGTCAATGGGAGCGAACACGGAAATGACCTGACGACCCAGATAATCTGTCGTTTGGACGATTCCGGATTGTCCGTCCAAGGCAGCCCTTGTGGCGGTGGAATCCGCTGTTGTGGCGAGAATGGTCGTCTCTTCCGAAAAGCGGGAGTCAGAACGCATCAGGCCGTCCACACCAACAGTGTAGGCCTGACCGGTCTCGCCAAGGCCTGTCTTGTTCTGCATGACGGCGTTCAGTCGGCCGACGGGCATCTGGAAAATCAGGACACCGTGAAACGCGCCGCCCGCATCCACAAGGGGTGTAGAGATGAAACTGGCCGGTGCCCCATAGCTCGGCCCATAGGGGGCAAAATCGAAAAAGAAGGTGGCGCCCTTGCTGGGGGTCTCGAAGGCCGCTTGCACCGCATTCCCCAGACCCGACTGGGCCCAGCGGCCGGTCAGCAGGTTCGTGGCATAGTCCGCTTCCTTGAACACCGAATAGACAAGGTTGCCCTTGGTATCCACAAGGAAGATATCGTAATAGCCCCCGGCCTCGAGCAGGGTCCGGAAATGAGGATGATAGGCGCCGTGGACGCGGCTGTATTCCGATCCGTCACCGGCCGCGTCAAGTTTTTCCTTCTCGCCGACAGGGTGGGGATTGTCTGTAATATAGAGGCGCGTGAGACGCTCTTCTGCCCCCTCACCAAAGGCGGACCAGGCGGCGCTGAACGCGGATATGGCGTCAAACACCAGCGGATTGTTGGCCTCGATCACCATGTCCGACTTGATCCCGTCAAACCAGGTTTCAAGCGCGAACTGACGGTCCTGAAGAATGACCTGAAGCCGTTCTTCCACTTCCGTGCGCACGGCGGCTCCAGCCCCCAGGAAACTGACGACACTGGCGAGGAAAGCCGAGACGATCCCGACAGCGCAGAGAATGACCGGCAACTTGATCCGCAGGGGAATGCTTCCCCAGGTAATACCACGCGCGATTGTGACCATGCCCATACCACTCCGTTGCTGGCCGTCCCGGCTGAAGGTGAAGAAGTCCGACTGAACACCACCTGTCCCTCAGTTGCGCGTGATCATGGGACAATTGATTTAATCAAGGGCAAAGACCGGTTCACCAATGTGGAAATGGTGGCCTGGCAGGCGTGGAGGGCGCTCATGCGGCGCCGTTGCGGAGAAGCTTGGAGCCATGCCCCCGGGAGAAGGCGGTCAGGCCGGGGTTTGGAGTGTCCCAAAACAGAACCGGCGGGAAGAGCTGGCTCTCCCCGCCGGATCAACGATGCAACGGGCTGTCATCAGGCCCTATGATGGTTGAGACCGTCCCGGCCGGATCAATCCGTCCGCCCAAGGACCAGGTGCGGCATTCGGCGCGATCACCGCAGACGGGCGGCGACGGCCCGGGTGGTCTCGCTCAACGCCTCGATGCGCTTGGCGGTCGCGATGTTTTCGCCCTCGGCACTGAGGCCGGAGGCCAGAGTCTCGAGGGTTGCGGCCAGATCCCGGTCCTTGCGCACACGCCGTGTGCCGAACCGGGTCTTGGCCTGCTCAAGAGCCTCGGTCCAGGTCTGGACCTCTCCTTCCGTCAGGGTCAGGGTCCGCTCCAACTGGTCCACATAGGCAAGGGCCACCACCGGATGCTCCGGCCAGGTCACCCGGAACTGCTGCTGGGGATTGAAGATCTCGCCCTGGTCGGCGATTTCCGCGGCGGCGATCTCGTTCTCGCTCAGATGCTCGCTGGGCAGGAGGGAGAACACATCCAGTCCACGGACGATTTCGGTGCCATAGATTTTGCCGTCGTACCAGTATGTGGACCAGTAACCGGCGAGAACCAGTTTCTCAGGATGGAGAGGACCCCGGTCGAAATAGGCGATCTCCACCGGATTGGTGGAATCCGTGAAGTCGATGATGGACATGCCGCCCTGGTACCAGGCCTGAACGAAAATGTCCCGGCCCGGAACAGGAATGATGGACCCGTTATGGGCCACACAGTTTTCCTGTTCCGACTGGGTGGCCGGGAGCTTGTAGTAGCCCTGGAACTCCAGCTTGGTGTCGACGATATCGTAAATGGCGTCCGCACCCCATTCCATGGAGTCGTAGGTCCGGCACCGGGCCCGGGAGCCCCCGCCCCATTCGTCGGTGAACAGAACCTTGTTGCCGTCATTGTTGAATGTGGCGGAGTGCCAATAGGCAAAGCCCTTGTCCACCACGGCGTCCAGCCGCTTGGGCTCCCGGGGATCGGTGATGTCGAAAATGATGCCATTGCCGGAACAGGCACCGGCGGCGATATTTTCTTCCGGGAACACCGTAATGTCGTGGCACTGATCCGTACGCCGGGTTTCCTGGGTATTGTCCCCATGGTCGCCGCCCCGCCACAGGCCAGCAAGGCTGCCGGTTTCCGGATCGGCGAACACCGCCGGGCTGTCGACGATGCGGGCCTTGGAGGGATCGTCCACCGGGATTTCGATCACGTCGATCCGGAACATGGCGGTGCGCTCATCGCCGGGAATGTTCCCGATGCAGCCTTCGAGTTCCTCTTCGTCCCGCACCGATGCGGTGCCGGAATTGTAGACAATGATCTTGCCGTCCGCATCGGGACCGGAGACCACCGAATGGGTGTGGGAGCCGCGGCAGGTCTGCACCTGCCCCACCTGCACGGGCCGGCGCAGATTGCTGATGTCGAAAATCCGCAGACCCCGGAACCGTTCCGGGCTGACATCCTCGGGCACACCCTGAAGGCCGCAGTCCACCCGGCCCCTGGTCTGCTCCACGGACATGATCAGCAGGTCGCCGACAATGGACACGTCCCCCTGGCCGCCGGGGCAGACCACGGAACTCAGCAGGCTGGGCACCCCATTGTCGCCGAGCCGATAGATGTTGAAGCCGTGATAATTCCCGGCCACCAGGATGTCCTTGGAGAAGGCCATGTCAGTGTTGGAGAAGCTCAAAAGCGGAGAGCGTTCCCCCCACTGGGTTCCTTCGTTGGACTGATCATCCCGCTCTTCCGCACCCTGCTCATCGCTGGTGGCTTCTTCCCCGCCGCTGTCTTCCGAGTCCGTCTCATCATCCTGGCCATGAGCCTCATGGTCGTGGTCGCCCCCATGGTCATGTTCCCCATGGTCTTGCTCTCCCGAAGCCTCTTTGTCTTCCCCGGCGCCGTCCGCCGCGGCTTTTTCGTCTTCCTTCGGCGGTCTGATGGCGGGCAATTCACCCGGATTGCGTGGATCAAAGAAGCCATCGGGCTTGGGCAGGGAAACGATCAGCTCCAGGTTGGAAATGGCCTCCCCCGCATCGAAAATGCCCGCCGACAGACCGGCTCGGGGATCCGGTGACAGGCTCAGGAGCAGAGCGTGCATCCGCTCGATTTCCGTCGTCTGATCATTGATCACGTCATTGACGAAATCGAACAGGACCGGATCATGGGCCGACCCGCGTTTGTCCAGCAGGTCCCGGGCCATGGTCACCGCACCATCATGGTGGGTGATCATCAATTCCAGAAAGAGCTTGTCGAAGTCCGTGGCTTCCGCGTCCGCCAGCGCCTTCATCTGGGCGGGGGTGGCCATGCCCATTTCCTTCATGCGCTTCATGTCGTGCATGCCGCCATGGCCGTCCTTGGCGGGATCCGGCGCCTTCTGGCCCCGCTCCGTCAGCCAGTCCTGCATGAAGGTAATTTCATCCGACTGGGTCGCTTCGATGCGGCCCGCCAGGTCGAGCAGTTCCTGCCGGTTCGTGCGGTCCGGTACCAGGGCCGCCATTTCCAGGGCCTGGTAATGGTGGGGGATCATCTCCTGGAGGAAGACCACATCATCGGGGGAGAACCGGGTATCCGCGATCTTGCTGGCCTCTTCGGCGCTGAGCCGCTTGGTGGGCTCTCCAGGCGCCCCGGGCTGCACGATCGGCGCGTTCTGGGCCAATGCAGCGCCCCCCAGACCAATCATGGAAATGCCGGCGCAAGTGCTCACCAGCAGGCTTGCACGCAAATTCTGAAAAATGGTCATGGCAATACCCCTGTCATCATCTTCACGGTTATCCCACCCCCCATTAAGGCCCGGATCGCCACAAAACGGAAGGCCCCCCTCTGTGCAGGGCAACCGGCGGCCTATATCCGGTTGCAGAATTTTGATAAGGGGGAGCAGGCTGACAATTCCTGCGAGATGTTTCCGCCAAGGCTTTTTGAGCACGACCGGTCAAGACGGTTTGTCGGACGCATGGCTCCGGTGGCCCGCACGGGTCTTGTCGCGTAATATGGGCTCAGTGAGCGGTTAACGACCTTTTTCCGTGTAGCCGCCATGCGCATCATCGTCTTGAGTGCGAACCCTGTCCAACCCCGATCCTGGGACACCTGCTGACATGAGTGACCAAAGCACCCGGACGGATGGGGAAAAATCCACCGACGACCGTGTCTATGAGTTCAGGGTGCGCCTCTCGCCCGCGACCCTCACTCTGATCGGCGTGGCCCTGACCGCGCTCAGCAGCTTTGCGACCGTCATTATCCAGACATCCTTCGAGAACCGCAGTCGGATCGAGTTGGAACGGACCAAAATCCAGTCGGAACAGGAGAAGTTCCAGCGGGATCTGGTCTTGCGGGCCTTGAATCTGGAGGACCATGAGGAAACCGTGGCGGGGCTGGAACTGATCGCCAATCTGGGTTTCGTCCCCACCTATGAGACCAAGGTCCTGGAATACGCCAGTGATCTCAAGGACAATCCGGATGCCATCATCCCGGGCAATCTCTCCACACGAACCAGTCTCCCTACGGAGGATTTCGGCACGACCCGGCCCTCCCCTCGCTTGCAGGGCCCCTATTACGATACACAAAATGACGCGGCGGCGCGGGAAGCCTACTACAAGGATCTCGACCTGGAAGCCGGTCCCGCGTTCGAGGCATTGAGTGCCCTTCTGACACAAACCCATGCGCCCCGGTTGCCCTACCGCACGGCACGCCTTGAGTATCTCTACCCAATTGTTGATCTAAGGCCGGATTCTTTCGAACTGCGGAGCCTCTATGGTGAAGCCATCCTCAGTGGGCCCCATAACACCGAGGCCGTCATCCCCCAAAGCTGGTTTGACAGGGACGACGCCATGCGGGGTGACCTTCACAATCTGTTTACAGAGGATATCCGGTGCAATGCATTCAGGGGAATCCTCCCCTTCGGTAACGCGGATCTGGCCGGGCCGGGCAATACCAGAAGCAATTGCGGAAAACGGCAGGCGGACCGCTTCGCGCCGTTTGAGAACCACGGCGTCGTGGCCAGGGCGATCTTCTACTTTCTGGTCCGCTATCCGGGAACGGTTGGTGATCAGTCCCGGGAACTTCAGCCTGACAACCTTGAGATGCTCAAGCGCTGGCACGCGTTACAACCGGTCACCCTATACGAACGCCATCGCAACGCTGAGATTCAAAAAGCCCAGGGCAACCGGAACCCCTTTATCGATTTCCCCGAACTTGCCGAACGTATTAACCTGGGCCAAGGGTTTGGCCACCTGTCCGTCGACCAGCCCGAGCCTCAAGCCAGATAGCATCGTTCCGGAAAAAGGATGATTGCGGACAATCCGCCGCCGTCCCGATTGCGCAGGATCAAATCGCCCCCCTGGGCGCGCACGAGGGCGCGGGCAATGCCCAGGCCCAGTCCGCTTCCGCCCGTATCCCGGTTGCGGGACCTCTCCATACGGAAAAACGGCTCAAACACGCCGGCCATCTGATCGTCCGGAATGCCGGGACCACGATCCTCGACCCGGATTTCAAACCCCGCTCCGGTTTCGAGCCAGGAAAGGCTGACATCCTGGGCATAGGCCCGGGCATTATCGACGAGATTGTCCAGGGCCCGGCGCAATGCGACAGGATCAGCCGCGATGGTGATATCCGTGCCGTCCTTGCCCTGGCGTTGGGCGAGACCGCCGGGGGCATCATCCGCATAGGACCGGGCGAACCGGGCCAGATTGACCACTTCCTGACGGCCGGCGGGCTGATCGGCCCGGGCAAAGGTCAGCATGTCCTCGATCACGGACTGCATCTGATCCAGATCCCGCTCCACCGCCTCCCGGTCGCCAACGGGAACCTCGTCGAGGCGCAGCCGGATGCGGGTCAGGCCCGTGCGAATGTCATGGGCCAGGGAGTAGAACATCCGTGTACGCTCTGATACCAAACCCTGGACCCGGTCCTGCATCCGGTTCAGGGCGCGGGCAACCCTGCGGATCTCCTCCGCACCGGTTTCCTCCACATGTTCAGGGTCTGGCGTATATCCCACCCGCGTGGCGGACTCCTCCAGACGCCGCAGGGGCCGGAAAGCCTGCCGGATCAGGACAATCGTCACCCCGGAAATGGAAAGGGTGGCGATGAGCAGAATGGCGATGATGGGCGTGGGCATCGAGGAAAACAGTGCAGCGGGCGAGAACATGACCGACAAAACCCGGCCGTCATCCAGGGCAATGGTGATGTCCAGGACCGAGATGGCCACAATCGGTTCGATTTCCTCGGCCTGGATCCGGCTCAACGGGACATAGTCGAAACGAAGCTCACGCCCCCCAAGGACTGCCGCAGCCTGGGTGCCCTCCTTGACCAGCCCGTCTTCGAGATAGGCCAGTTGTCGGGCCCCTTCCGGAAACCCGGGCAGAATGCGCCCCAATCGGGCTGGCCCGCTGAAGCTTGACAGGACGACAGGTTCCACCTCCTCAGGAACATTCTCTACAAGGAAAATCAGCTCGGAGACCGACTCGGCACTCTTCTCAAGGGCGGCGGGAAAGATGCGGAACAGTACCGAGGTCTGAAACAGGACCAGAATGATCAGCAGCATGAGGACAATGGAGACCAGGGACACAACGACGACCTGGGCGAAAATCGACCACCTGACAACGGAAAACAGCTTGTTCACGGCTGGGTCCTTTCCACGGTGCCGGCAAAGGCATAACCCAGATTGCGGACTGTCTTGATGAACTGGGCCTTGCGCCGGTCCGGCTCGATTTTGCGCCGCAGACGGCTGATCTGGGAATCGATGCTGCGGTCGAAGGCGTTGGCCACGGCCCCCCTGGTGAGATCCAGAAGCTGGTCCCGGCTGAGCACCCGGGGGCTGTGCTCCACCAGCGCCAGGAGAAGCGCGAACTCACCGGAGGTCAGGGTCATGATCTCCCCGCCGGACTTGCGCAACTGGCGCTGATCCACATCCAGAACAAACTCTCCGAACGCATACTGTTCGGGCATCCGGTGGGTTTCGCCGGGCATGAGCGGGGGCGCGCGGCGCAGGACGGTCTTGATCCGGGCAATGAGCTCACGGGGATTGAATGGCTTGGCCATATAGTCATCGGCGCCGAATTCGAGCCCGACAATCCGGTCCACGTCCTCGGACAAGGCCGTCAGCATGATGATCGGTATACGGGACTCCCGCCGGAGGCGCCGGCAATAGGCAAGGCCGTCCTCGCCGGGCATCATCAAGTCGAGCACAATGAGATCGATGCGGGTTTCGTTCAGCACCCGGTCGGCTTCCTCCGGATTGCCAGCCCCGGCCGCCTCCATGCCGTTGCGCTCCACGAGGTCGCACACGAGCGTGAGAATATCCCGATCATCATCGACAACAAGAATGCGTGTTTTCTGCATGGTCCGTCCAAGGTCCTCCGCCCGCGTCCCTCCAGGCTATACAATCGGCGGGCCA
>CAZLPU010000072.1:0-2093 GCA_964561475.1 uncultured Alphaproteobacteria bacterium | reverse complement strand
CCCGCCCTCCAACAGCCCTGCCCCCCAAACCGCCCCCGGCCAAGACATCGTTTACGCCGGCGGAGGCCACCCCAGTGGCGGGTGTTTCGCACGTCCTGACCGCCCACGCCAGAACCGAAATGTGACCGGCGGAAGGCTCTGCAACATTTTGGCAAGTTCGGACCAATTCGGCGGAAAAACCGGCAACGTCCCGTCGGCACTGTCTCGCACTTGAATGCCATCGCATTTGGCATCTGGTGAACACGAAGGGGTGCGTGATGAAGTCTGGTTTCCTTGTTCTGGCGGCGTGCGTGGGCACGCTTCTGACCGTCTCGTCGGTTCAGGCGGATATGTCGGATGCGATCAATCCTAGAAATGGAAAACCCTCACAGGGAAGATGGCATTTCGGCGTTGGCGTGTCCTTTATCAGCACCACCCTGGATATCGTCGATGCGGATGTCGATGCCCCGGAGGATCTGCTTCTGCGTGACGTGGCACTGGACGTGTCGGACGTGTCGATCAAGGGGACCGCGGTGGCGGCCTCCGTATCCTATTTTGTCTTGCCGTTCCTCTCCATCAACGCCAATGGGGGCTTTCTTTCCTCCACATCGACCGGCCGGTTGCGCCTGTCCGGCACGCCGGATCTGGGGCTGGATCTTGTCACCTTCGACGAACCGCTGACCTTCGAATTCGACCGGGAAGTGGACATCGAAGCCTACACGGTCGGCGTCGGGGTCGGCGCCTATATTCCCCTCGTCTTGGAGGAACGAAACAAGCTTATTCTGCGGGGCGGGGCCAATCTGAACTTCGCCAATGCCGACGAAAACGAAACCCAGACCCGCACCTTCACCAAGTCGGCAACACTGATCTACGCCAGACCGGTCATCGAAATTCCCTCAGCCTTCGGTGTCGGCCTCTCCCATACCTCCATCAACCGGTCCACGGAGATGATGACGGAATTTGCGGGAGAGACCATTCGTGTGGACCTGGAGCAGGAACTGGCGGATCCCTGGTCAGTGAATGCCTCCACCCACCATGAACTCACGAAGCATTTTGCCGTTGGATATGGTGTGTCCCACAATTTCGATGCGGGCACCTCCCATATGCTCCATGTGAGCTTCAAGCCGTAAGGGACTGGCGTGGTGGAACGTCCTTACAAAGACGGGCATAGCCAAGCGCATTCTGCGCCGGGACCGGATCCGTCGAACCGGGACCCCCGTGGCCGGGCAGTCTGCATAAGGAGCGGTTTTAGGCACTACGCCGCAATCGGCCTTCTGGTTCTCACGCTTTTTGTCATGACTGACCCGAGCTATGCCATTGGAAAGTCACCTTACGATGCCCATGATGACCGTCGCGCCCTCAGGGCCCAGCTCCGCCAGATTGACGGGGCTGAATTCACCCGGCGGCGCGAGGCGGTGTTCCCGCCCCTTCACCCGGCCACGCCCCCCTCACCCCTGATGACAGGAGACATCCATGACCCTGAATTTCCCCCTGATCTTCGCCTGTGCTGTTCTGACCTTGAGCCCCCTGCCTGCGAGCGCCGCCGCCAGCCAGGATCCGGCCCCTCAGCCCGCCCCCGACCCGACGCAAGCCATTCAGAGGGCGGACAAAAACAACGACGGGATCATCACCCGGGAAGAAGTGATCGCGATGCGCAAAGACATCTTCCAAAGGATGGACCGCAACAAGGATGGTTATGTGAGTAGCGACGACACCCCGCCCATCCTCCAGAGCCGCTTTGAGCGCGCCTTCACCCAGTTGCGGACCCAGTTCGACAAGGACGGAGATGGCCGGGTGAGCCGGTCGGAACTCATGGATGCCCCCATGCCGGCATTTGCCCTGGGTGACACCAACCAGGACGGCCAGCTCGACCAGGAGGAAATCGCCGCCCTGCGCGCCAGGCAGGCGGACGCGCCCGGCCGGTAACCCCTCCCCGGTCTGACAAACCCCAATGCGTGCCGGTAACCGGCCCCCCCCCCTCACCCCTCACCCCGGGTCAGGTCACCTCCCTTACCTGACACGGGTCCCTTGGAGCATTCCCCGTACGGAGATCTTCTCCCCACGGGGAATGCTCTCTTTCCACAACGCCAATTCGTGTCACAGGATAAAGCCCC
>CAZLPU010000071.1:0-25204 GCA_964561475.1 uncultured Alphaproteobacteria bacterium | reverse complement strand
CCTGCTAAGGGAGTAAGCGGTGTTGAGCCGCTTCGAGGGTTCGAATCCCTTCCTGTCCGCCAGAAATTCTCTCCAAGTTATTGAAAATAAACGGTTTCTTCGGGTAGGCTCAATTTTGGTCCCACATTCAGTCCCACAATAGATCTCGGCTTCCCGTGAACGATAACGGACGCGTCTGGACACCACGGCTCGAATCACATCACACGTCAGACCTGTGGATATTAACCAATTGGGGGCCGGTCTGTCGCAACGACATGCTTGGGTTGCATCCATTCGAATAGGGGCATCACCTTAACGAACGGAGCTGACAAGCATGTCTTTTGCTCTCAGACCCTTCCTGCGCAAACTGTCGCGCGAGGCACTCCGCGACTACCTCTGCGCACTCTCCATCGACCCCGGCGACGCGATCCCCTGGGAGGCGAAAGTCGAGCCATATCTTGACGCAGCCGAGACCTTCATCCGCAATCATGGCGTTGTGGCAAGTATGCCTTGCGACAACTGCGACTCCTGCGACAGCCATGCCGTGCAATACCATCCGGACACGGGCGTCTGGGGCATGACCTGTCCGGAGGCGGGCGGTGCGATCCGGTTCGACAAGGGCGCACTTGCGCGGTACCTGCCGCAGAGCCATGACACGAATAAGGGAGGGCGTTCATCGGGCGTCGAGACAACCTGGGCGGGGATCGAAGAATTGATCCGTACAGGATCCTTCCCCAACGAAAGCCAGGGGGCCAGGGTGCGGTCCATCGAACGCTACTATCAAAATATTCTGGTACAGAAGCCACCTGCCAAGTCAACGATCCAACAGCATTTGAAGAGCCTGGAAGAACGGATCATCGCCCAAATGAAGACCTGATCGGATAGGGGATGCAGCCAGAATTCCCAGCGCAGCGCCCCTACATGTCATTGGAAAGCCTCGACAGGATCAGCGAAGATCTGACCTTCAGTCTTCCCCGCGTGGAGGGCTAAGCACCACGCCGCAGCCTTGAAGGCGAACGTGCTCCTACACCACGCCCAGGGACGCTATCCTACCGGCCCCTGCCCCCGGCCGGATGGGGTTTGCGCTCAGTACACATCATGCCCGGCAAGGCATACTGCGACGGCACGCCCAGTGTATCCCCGGCCATAGACCCCTCCTCGATTTGTGATTATTGTGCACCCAGAAGAAACGATATGCTCTGCTGACAATGGGCAAGCTGCGGTTTGGGGCGCTGGTCATGACGCAAGATGACAAAACAGATGCCGGATTGATGAAGCGCGTGACCGCCGGTGACAAAGGCGCGATGCAGACCGTCTATCTGGATCACGCCGCCGACCTTACACGCTTTATCACCGCCCGCCTCGGAGATCCGGCAGAAGCCGCCGATCTTGTTCATGAAACCATGATGGATGTCTGGCGGGACGCCCACCGCTTCGAGGGGCGGGGATCCTTGCGCTCCTGGATCTTCCGCATCGCCCGGAACAAGACCGTGGACCGTGTGCGGAAGGCCCGCCGGAATGTACTGACCGACGAGGATCCAGACGTGGAGGATGAGCGGCCCGGCCCAGCAGCACTTCTGGCCGCTGCTCAAAATGCGGAGCGGCTCGCGACCTGTATTGCCCACCTCTCAGACCGGCACAAGGCGGTCATTCATCTCGCATTCTTCGAAGACCTCACTTATGAGGAGATCGCCGAAATCGAAGACTGCCCGGTCGGTACCGTCAAGACACGGATCTTCCACGCCAAGAAATTGCTCATGTACTGTCTGTGCCAGGACGGCGGCGATGGGACGCCGTGACCTTGGCTTGCCGGTGATCCGGCCCAGTTCGCAATCCGGGTCTGTTATTGCCCGGCATACTGGATCACGGCGTCTTCTCCTTTGAAAATCTTTAGAGCCAAATCCCGAGCTTTATCCGTTTCGAAAGCGACCTGATAGAGACGATTGGCGCTGGGCCCGGCCACAATGGACCCATCCACCCGGTGGAGCACTTCCCGGATGGACTGTTCCGCCGCTTCCGGCACGAAAGCCACGGTGAGGCGGAACACCTCTTGTGCCTGTGCCTGTGCCTGTGCCTGGGTCTGTGGCTGGGCCGGACCCGACGCCATCCCGTATGCGGACGTCTCATTGGCAGTTGCTGCCCTCTCTGCGACCACGGCACGGCCCGGCTCCCGCCCGGGCATAGCGAGCATAATCATCTGCACCGTGACCACACAGGCCAGCAGCACGGCGGCATACCGCCACAAGGCAGACTGGACATAGACAGAAGACAGCGTGGACCGGACCGGACCCGTGCCGCCCCGTTCCTCCTGTTCGATTGCCCGGGATAGGCGCTTCCAACCAAAAGCGGGGTCCGGCGTCTCCCGCAGATCGGCTTTAACCGCAGCAGACAGGGTGCGCACGAAGGCAAGCTCCGATGCCACAGCTTCGTCCCTGGCCGCCGCCTCTTCCACTGTCCGGCGCCCGGCTTCAGACAGGTGCCCGCGCACATAATCATCCAGCATCTGGCTCGGAATATTCTGTCCGTGGGTCGTCTGTTCCCCGGTCATGTCATCACCTCGGTATCCAGTTCCACAGCGCATTGTCGTACCGCGGTGCTCTCCGGTTCAAAAATTCTGATGGTTGTTTCACGCTGCCCCGGGCGTTATCACACCCGCGGTTTCCAGGGACCACTCCAGGACGCAGTGTGGTGAGAGGCTCCAACCCGCCGGGGGTGATAAACATCCAAGCCATGGTCAGAAAAACAACAATGCTCCTCTATGCCTGCCTGACGGTTCCTGCCGGCGGGGTTCAGGCGGCAGCCGGTGGCATGGACTGGGTGGACAGCGCCCTGCCCACGGTCCGTCTCAGCACGGATCTGAGGGCACGCTACGAATTCGTGGATGACGCCGCCTTTGACGACAACGCCCATGCCCTGACCATTCGTATGCACACGGCTCTTGAGGCGCAACCCCATCGCCATCTGGTTGGGCTCGTAGAATTCGAAGGGATCGTGGCACCCCTCCAGACCTATTCCGACGGGGTGCAGGAGCGAGAGGGCCGTCCGGTCATTCCCGATGCCCAGACCGCGGAACTGAACCGCCTGCAACTGCGCACAGATATCCTGCCCAAGACAGAGATTGTGGTTGGCCGCCAGCGCCTGTCTTTGGACGATGAACGATTTGTGGGACGGGTGGCGTTCCGGCAGAATGATCAGACCTATGATGCCGTCCGTGTGGTTACCAACCCCTTCGCTCAGGTCGTCCTGGAAATGGCCTATGTCTGGCAGGTCAACCGGATTTTCGGCCGGCGCAGCGATTTTGGCCAGTTTGAGGGAAACTCCGCCCTTTTCCATCTCAGTGCCCCGACTCCGGCGGGTCAGGTCAGTGCATTCCACTACGCTTTGGACCTGGAGACGGGCCCGGCGGATCAGCGGACCAATACCGCGTCCTCGCGCACCAGCGGCATCAGGATCGCAGGCCAGCGCAAGGGCAAGACCCTCGGTGTCGGCTGGGAAGCAGCCTATGCCCATCAGCAGGACCATGGGGACAACCCCATTGATGGTCATGCGGACTATATTCTGGGCGGGTTTTCCCTTAGCTGGCACGACGCCGACCTCTCTGTGCGCTATGAAGCACTCGGGGCCGGTACCCAGGGGTTTCAAACGCCCCTGGGCACTCTCCATGCCTTCCAGGGAGACGCGGACCGGTTCACCGTGACCCCGCCCGGGGGCGTGCGGGATCTGTCCGGCGCCCTATCCTGGGCGTTTGGCGATTTGGGGCCCGTCCGCGGCTTGAAGGCGTCCATGCGCTACCATCGCTTCCGAAGTGACGAGACCGCGACAGCTTTGGGCGAGGAACTCAATGCCAGCTTGCGCGCCGTGGCGGGCGGAACATCCCTTGCGGTTGAATATGCAGGCTACCGGGCCCGGTCGTTTGCCACAGATCACAACCGCCTCTGGCTCACTGCCCAACGGAGCTTTTGAGGGCCGGTTTGATGCCTGGGACAAATTTTTGCCTCGTGATTGAACCGGTGCGGCGGCGGCGCCGACCTGTCCATGAACAGCAGGAGGCGGAGTGTCATGGGCCAATGGGATCGTTTTACCGGATCGATCTGTATTTTGATTGCCTGTCTGGTCCTTGGTTCGTGCACGGGCTTCACTCTGACACCTGCGCCCCGGGCGGAGCTGGAGCGGGATGCGAACACCATTGTGAATGACTGGGAGATCCTGGTTCTGTTCTCTTCCGCGGAGGCTGCCGCAAACATGGTCCCGAAGGCCATCCGCCGGGGATACCGTCTGAACCGGCGGGATGACCTGAACGGCCTGGATCTCATTATGCTGTCGCTGACCAAGCCTGAAGGCCTGACCGGCGCGGCGGCCATCCGGGAATTGGAGCGGCTTGAGCCTGGCGCCACGGCCGGCGTCAACCATGGGTACACTTGGCAGGTCCAGACCCCGACCGTTGCCCCCGCAGAGCCTCCGGCAGCCGTTCGAGGGGGCGGGGATCAGGCGCTCGGCCCGGATGCTGACCTTCTTTATGCAAATGCTCTTCTGGACTGGCCCGACCATGGCTGCCCCGCACACTCGGCCGTTGGCATGATGGATGGCCCCGTCGATCCATCTGCAGCGCCTTTACGCCGTGCCCGCATTGAGTTTGCGGATTTCCGCCCTGTCTCCGGCACGGCTATCAACTCGGCCCCAATAGACGCGGCTCATGGCACGGCGGTCGCCGAACTCTTGGTGGGGCCCGGCCGCCTTGCGCACGCGAAGCTTTTTGCCGCAACGGTAGTAAGCGTTGGCCCCGATGGCCGGCCCATGGCCGGCGTTGGCGCGATGGTCCGGGCCCTGAGCTGGTTTCATACCGCCCAGGTTCGGGTGGTCAATATCAGCCTGGCGGGGCCCTATAACAAGATCCTGGACCGGGCGGTGCAGAGCGCAACCCGGAAAGGTTTGATCCTGGTCGCTGCGGCGGGCAATGAAGGTCCTGCCGCACCGCCCCGCTATCCGGCGGCTTTTGACACTGTCTTCGCCGTAACCGCCATAGACCGGCGCTTGCGGGTCTATCCCCATGCGGTCCACGGAGAACATGTGGACTTTGCCGCCCCTGGGGTCGACATCTATATAGGCGGAACCGGGAATGGCCGCTTCATGTCCGGCACCTCAATTGCTGCGCCTTTCGTCACATCACGGATTTCTTCCACAAAAGGCGTTTCGGGGGGCATACGTCTGGAATCCTTGAGGGGCATGCTCAGCCGGGAAACCATTGATCTGGGAGCGCCGGACCGGGATCCGGTATTCGGTAAGGGTCTTCTCAAGGCACCGACGGATTGCCGGCGCGCAGCCTCCTCAGCGGGGCGTATATGACCAGCTGCCTTCTGCCCTCCCTTCCGGCCTGGACCACTGCCTGTGGATGGGTTCTGTTTGAACCATCCCTGTCCGTCATCCGACAGACTGGCATGGATGCACAGCAGTCTGATTTTTTTGAAAGAGAGCTTCTCGCGCTTCTGCCCCGGCTCAGGCGCTATGCTCTGACTCTGTCCAGATCTGCCAGCACAGCGGAGGACCTCGTCCAGGCAACATGCGTCCGGGCGCTGGAGTACCGGGCCCGCTTTGTGCCAGGCACCCGGCTCGACCGGTGGACCTTCTCCATCCTGACCTCCATCTGGCACAATGAACTGAGGTCAAGGCGGGTCAGGCAAGGCAATGGCTGCACCGAGGCAGAGACGGTGCTTTGCATTGATGCGGATGAAGCGGTGGAACAGAGGGTTCTCGCGCGGCAACTGCTGGACGCTCTGGATAGGCTCCCCTTCGCCCAGAAAAGAGCGGTGGTTCAAGTCTACATCAAGGGCTGTTCCTACAAGGAGGCCGCCGAGGCGGAAAGAGTTCCCGTCGGAACGATTATGAGCCGGCTCTCCTCGGCCCGCCGAAAGCTCGAATGTCTTCTCAAGACTTTTTGAACCTGAATATATCCTCACAATCTACAGCATTGTTCTGCGCCATCAATTGAAAATCCGCTCCTTGTTGTGATTTTCCAGTGTAATGAGAGGCTCCCTTCAAAATTGGACGTCAGGTCCTGATTCAAAGTTGCACGAACTATTCTCCAATGCCTTTTGCTTTGCCTCCCCTCGTCGAAAAAAATCTGTTTGCGATCGAATAAAGGCGCGTGCCCGGGTGTTTTCCATAGGCAGGGGCGCGGGGGGTCTCCCGCCTCGCTCGATGAAGTGCACCGAGTACGACACAATTCGGACGGCAGACCGCCAGTCCGGAAACGCTTTCCCTTTGCATAAGGACTATGGAACATGATGATTTATGATACGCAGGTGGGCGGACCGAATGGCGACGCTCTTACCGGTGGTCCGGGCAAGGACCTGCTGGACGGCCAGGGCGGCAACGACACTTTGGATGGTGCGGGCGGCAGCGATGTGCTGATCGGCGGCCCGGGCGCAGACGAGATCACCACTGGCGCGGGAACGGATACAGTTGTCTATACTGGCGTTGAGATCGGCGAAGCACCGGGCGCCATTTCCGACTTTTCCCTTGCCGAAGATAGTTTTCTTCTGGATGCAGGCGCCTTCCACGTGACAGGCGATCTGTCTTTCGTGAATGCTCTTTCTACGGATCTTCCCGTGGGCGGCGCCAATGTCATTGTGCTGCAGGACATTGATGATGACGGTGTTGCCGGTACGGTGTTCAATGCCCGCTCCGCCGCCCGCCTGATCGGCAATCAGGTAACCGAAGAGGGCGACGGCTTTTTCGTCTATTTCAACTCCGCTCTGAACCTCAACCGACTGGTCTACTCCACGGACCTGTCCGACGGCGAGGCGGCGTTCACCGTATTGGCCGCCCTCACCGATGTGACCGGCGATGACGCCGTAAACGCCCTGCCGGAATTCACCTCTTCCAATTTCCGCTTCGAGAACATCCAGAACGCCGGCGATGACACGGTGTTCGTGAACGCCATCGACGGCAGCACCCTTACGGGCGGCCAAGGCGTGGACACCTTGGATATCTCCCGCATTCTCTTCAATGACGGCGAGCGGGTTCTCGTGGATCTGGACATCAACAATCAGGGCAATTTCACCCCTGGCGCCCCATCCACCCAGGACGGTGAAGTGCGTGTCTTTGATGCGGACAACACCCTTGTGCGCACACTGAGCGTCACCGACTTTGAGAACATCATCGGGTCCGATGCCGACGAGACTCTGTTCGGCAACAACGAAACCAATGTGATCGAAGGCAATGGCGGTGATGACCGGATCCACTCCTTCGGCGGCGTGGACACCGTAGACGGCGGCGAAGGCAGCGACACTCTCCTGCTCAATGCCGCGGGCGGCAGTGTCACCATTGACCTGGAAAACCAAATTGCCGGTCCCAACACCCTGATCAGTATCGAGAATGCCGAAGGCGGCGCGTTCGATGACAGCATTACGGGCGACGGTGGCGTCAATGTCCTGAAGGGCAACGACGGTAACGATACGATCCGCGGTCAAGGCGGTGCGGACGACCTGTCCGGCGGCGACGGATCGGATGTTTTTGCCTACGACGCGACCTCTATCGGTTCGGGTCCGGACTCGATTTCGGACTTTTCGATTGCGGAGGACGCATTCTCTCTGGATGCTGCGGGCTTCCACGTAACGGGCGATGTGTCGTTCGTGAATGCGCTTGCCGCTGATCTGCCCGCGGGCGGTGCGAACGTAATCGTGCTCCAGGACGCCGACGACGACGGTGATCCGAACACGGTCTTCAATGCCCGCTCCGCGGCCCGGCTGATCGGCGAGCAGGTCACCCATGAAGGCGAGGGCTTCTTCGTCTATTTCAACTCCGCCCTGAACATCAACCGCCTCGTCTATTCAACCGATCTGTCGGACGGCGAAGCGGCCTTCACGGTGCTCGGTGCGCTGACAGACCTCACCGGCCAGGATGCCGTCGACGCCCTGGCGACCTTCACATCCTCGAACTTCCGCTTCGAGAATGTTTTGAACGACGGCGACGACACGGTTTTCGTGAATGCCGTCGACGGGGGCACGCTCGAGGGCGGCGAGGGAACCGACACGCTCGACGTCTCCCGCATTCTTCTGAACGAGGGCGAGCGGGTGCTCGTCGATCTCGACATCAACAATCAGGGCAACTTCACGCCCGGCGCTCCGGCGACCCAGGATGGGGAAGTGCGGGTATTCGATGCGGACAATAATCTTGTGCGTACTCTGAGCGTCGTGGACTTCGAGAATATCGTCGGTTCGGATGCGGACGAGACCTTGTTCGGCAACAACGAGACCAACGTGATCGAAGGCAATGGCGGCGACGACCGCATCCATTCCTTCGGCGGCGTCGACACGGTCAACGGCGGGGAAGGCAGCGACACACTGCTGCTGAACGCGGCCGGCGGCAGCGTGACCATCGACCTTGCCAAACAGGTCGCGGGCCCCAACACCCTCATCAGCATCGAGAACGCCGAAGGCGGTGCGTTCGACGACCGGATCTTCGGCGATGACGGTGCCAATATCCTTGTCGGCAACGGCGGCAACGATATCGTCGAGGGCCGGGGCGGGGACGATATCCTCGTGGCCGATGCCGGAAACGATACGTTGGATGGCGGTGCGGGCCGGGATACGGCACTTGTTGGCCTCACGGACGAGGCGGAACGGGTGCGCATCGAGCAGCGCGGCGGAGACTTCCGGGTGTCTGCTCAAGGGTCCGAGCATACGGCCACGACATTCCGTCAGATTGAAGACCTTATCGTGGAGACCGGCGGCGGCGACGACGAGATCTCCGTCTCCGGAGCGATCAACAACCGGTTCGCCGTCACGGTCGACGCTGGTGCGGGTAACGATGAGGTTCGCGGCGGCAACGGTTCGGAGGACCTGCGCGGGAGCGGCGGCGATGATCGCATCAATGCCTCGAACGGCGACGACACTCTGGACGGCGGTTCGGGCAACGACCTTCTGGACGGCTCGAACGGCAAAGACATCGTATCCGGCGGGGCCGGCGCGGACCGGGTCTTGGGCAACAACGGAAACGATACGGTCGATGGCGGGGCCGGCGATGACACCGTCGACGGCGGCAACGGCTTCGACATCGTCTCCGGCGGTGACGGAGACGACCGCGTCATCGGGGGCAACGGCTTCGATACCCTCAATGGCGGAGACGGGAATGACTTCGTCGACGGCGGCAACGGGTTCGATTTCCTTGCGGGCGGTTCCGGCGACGACACACTGGACGGCGACAACGGCTTCGACACGCTTGAAGGCGGTGAAGGCAACGACCTCCTGTCCGGAGGAAACGGTTTTGACACGCTGAACGGCGGCGCGGGTGTCGACACGCTTTCGGGCGGCAACGGCAGCGACACCTTCGTGTTCGACGGTGATCCGTTCAACGGTGTGGATGTTTCAGCCGAAGGGCGGCAGGCTGCTCTGTCCCCGGACGAGATCACCGACTTCAACGTCCGCCAGGATACTTTTGCACTTGACGCGGAGGATTTCGGCATCGACACGCTCGATTTCGTCAGTGGACGCTCCGGTCACATCTCCGAGAACGGCAATGTCATCGTTCTTGAGGACGGCTTTGCTAATGCCGGTCTCGCAGCCGAAGCCATTGCCGCGAATGACGCGGTTACGGCCGAGGAAGGCGTGTTCGTCTATTTCAACACCAACCTCCAGATCAACCGCCTTGTTTACTCGAACGATCTGGGTGGCAACGGCGACTTCTCCATCCTCGCTAATCTCACCGGAACCACCGGTGACCAGGCCCTGGATGAACTGGAGATTTATCGGGCCGACAATTTCGAGCTGATCTAACCGGGCAGCTTCTTCGACCTCAAATCAGCACGGTCCGGGCCGCACGCGCTGCCCGGACCTTTTTTGTGGCAATCGCTTGACCGCGGATTCAATGCGACAGAAAGAAAATCCAACTCAGATGCGCGCGCGTGGCGCACTGAATCAGCCCGCGCCGTGCCCCTGCACCACCCACCGGCCTTGCTTAAACCGATATTCCCCATACGAAGTCCAGAATTGGTTTGCCAGACGCCATCGGACTCGCTTGCTCAAGGGGATACAGTGGATCCGCCCGGCCTTCATTCGCTCTGCTGGAATGGTCCACAACTTTGCGCCGAAATCGATTTCGCTCCAGGTGGCGCCGCGCACCTCACCGGACCGGGCCGCCGTGAGGATCACAAATTCCAGGGCAAAGCGCACGGTGTCGCCGGCCTTAAGTGTGTCCGGCATGGAACCGATGAAGGCGGGCAGGTCCTGCCAGGGCAGGGCGGCCATGTGCTTCACGGCTTGGGATTGCTTCGGCAGCCCCTTGGACACGGCGCGCAAGGGGGCCTCTGAGTCACGCCAGCCTTTGGCGAAGGCGAAATCGAGCACCGCACCGATGCGCTGGCGAAGCCGCCTGGCGGTCTCCGGGATTTCCAGCCAGATGGGCGCGAGCGTATCGCGAATCTCGCGGACGCCGATCTGATCAACGGACAGGTTGCCCAGAGTGGGAAATGCGTAGACACGCAGTGTGCTGATCCATTGCGCGGCATGTTTGTCGTTCTTCCAGCCGGCCTTGTGTTCGGCAAAGCAGGTCTCCGCTGCTTGTTGGAATGTTGGCGCCCGTTCCATGGTCTGACGCCGTTCTTCGATCGGATCCATCCCGAGCTTGAATTTGCGTCTTGCATCGGTTGCCATCGCGCGCGCCTCGGCCAACGTCACATCCCGTGCCGACCCCAGACCCATGTCCCGTCGTCGGCCGCGATGCTGCACCCGAAGAACCCACTTCCGGGTGGGCGCCTGTGGATCGGTGGTCGGCGTCACAACGAGGTAAAGTCCGTCCCCGTCGCCATAGCGACCCGGCGGCGCCGTCTTGACCTTCAAGGCCGTCAATCTGCCCATCACAAGCCTCCAGTCCCACAGATAGTCCCACATTAAAATGCGGTCCTGGGCAGATGTCAACGTACGTGTGCGGACGGGTCAGCCATAAAATCTCAATATTTCCAATTGTTTGTGGACGGTGAGGGATGGTGATGGACATTGGTTATGCAGCCTTCCTGTCCGCCAGATTTCCATTCACGTGCATTCGCAGACGTTCACTCCCCGCCAGCAAACACCTTGGAAAGCCTGGGACTCAGTCCTGTCTGACGCCGCGCCAGTCCGTTGGCGTTCGCCGCGTTGCGCCCACACAGTGTTGGGCTGAGTGTTGGTCGGGCGAATCTAGAGGGTCATGGGACGGTTGACGGCGAAGGCGGTCGAGCATGCTGGACCAGGATGGCATGGCGACGGGGGCGGGCTTGCATTGGTGGTCGGCCCCACCGGCACCAAGAAATGGATTTTGCGAATCCAGCAGGATGGTCGGCGCCGAGTGCTATGCACTCGAACTCTCATCCAGTTGAAATGAGAGTTGGCTTGTTGATGGCGCCCGAATGGGCGGTGGACGCAAGGGCTGGGGGAGCGGAGCCGCGCAGCGGCGGAATCTCCCCCAGGCCGACTTCCACCTCCGGCTGGCTGGGGAACCTGGCCACGATGTTCAGGGTGCCGTCCGGGGCCTCGATAGGGGCGGTGAGGGTGTCGATCAGCTTGGTGCGTACGCGGATGTGCCGGAGGTAAACGGCAACACGCAAGGTGCAAAGGCTGTCAGACCTAAGAAATCACGGTACAGATCGGTTTGCCGTCGCGATATCCGAAATGCCAAAGCCGCCCGCGCGTGCCGGGGTATAGGATTGCGTCTGCGTCCACAGCAGGAAGCCGTGGCAGCATGCGGGCCTCCTCCGGCGATACGGCACGCCAGATTGTGCGCAGGGTCAGGTCGGGCGCTTCCGGGCAGGATGGGGCTTGGGGCGTGAAGCCGAAGAAATCCAGCCAAGTACCCGCCCGGCAGACGGCCACGCCAAGGGCCCTGTCGTTTCGTCGTTCCACGCGGATCGCGAAATCGAGCGATCCATCAGCATCAAAATCATCCCCAAGGATCTGAGGGCCCGGCCCTGCAACCGGATGGAAGATGCCAAGATCCAGTCCGCAGGCGGCGACCATTTCGAATGTTTCCGGCTCGAGGACGAAGTCAGGCTGGGCGGGCTCACTGCTTCGCCGGTCTGAAATGGCCTCCGCCTTAACCGGGGTTTGATCCGATCCCCAGGCCAAAGCGGAGGACGGTGCGGAGCCCCGTGCCAAGGCCGGTGCCGAGGCAACCAGCGCAAAGACCGCGATCAGGCCGGCATACAGTCTGACGATGTGCATCATTCATCACCTGAAGTTCGTATTAATTCTTGATCCAGCGAGACATTTCGTCCCTATTACGGCGTGTTCATGTCTTGGGGACGCGTTCAAAACGAGCCATCGATAGGGGAATTCATCTGATGTGCAACCTTAAAATGTCCAGCCTGCTGACGATAACCGCTCTTGCATCTGTGCTCGCGATGCCAGTCCAGTTGCACGCTGACGAGACGCTGCACGCTAAAGAGACGCCGCACGCTGCCGAGACGTCGTCTGTCTCGGCCACGGCAAATGTGTCGAACGCCAAGCAAGCCGTTGACTACTACCTTGCTCAGGTGGAGCGGATTGCGAAGGCCATGGGCCAAGTGACGGATGAAGCAAGCGCCGATGCAGCAACGGTGACCCTCGACGCCGCCATTCAAGATATAAATGCGTTGCTGGACAGTGCGGAAGGTCGGATTTCCGAAGACGACTGGGCTGCTGAAATTCTGGGTCGGCAGGAAGAACTCGTCCAGGTCCAAATGCAGATGTCCACGGCCATGATGGGCATCGCCCAAACCAATCCAGCCCTGATGCAGCGGATCGCAGAAAAGCTCAAAGACGTTCCGAGCTTGTAAGTGATCCACGGGATCTGAAGGAGGCTGGCGATGATGCAACAATTCATCCTCGCTGTTGTGGGTCTGTCATTGGGTTTTGCGGGTTTTGCGGCTGGGTTCGGGACAGGCCCCGCGCTTGCCGATGAACCCTGCGCCAGTGCCACCGGTCAGACCGTGGAGGCCATTTCCGGCACGGTCTCCCGCGGAGAGACGTTCCGCGAGCGTGCGGGCACCCTCGAATTTGCCCTCGAGCCCAGGTCCCATGGCTGGCGCATTGCCTTGTACGGTCCAGATGGCGAAGCCCTGCCGGTCTTTGCAGCGCCGATGCGACCTGTGGAAACCAACCCGCTGAATCTTGCGGGCTGGCATTTCAGGAATGCGGCCAATGACGGAGAGAACCGGGGCGATGTGAACGCGCCCCAGCACAGCAGACGCTTCGCATTCGGAACATTGGCTGCCGGAGGCGGCCATCCGGATACGATCAGACCTGCACAGCCAGGACAAAGCGGGGCCGTTGGAAGCGGGCCGGCGCCTGGCGGGCAAATAGGCGGATTTGGCGAAGTCACCCTGGGCCCCTTCCGCCTCAGTCCTCCGGCCCCCGGCGAACAGGCGCATTTCGAATGGTTATCGTTCAAGGCCTGTCTTGCCATGGCGGAGACGGAGCCCGGGCCCGACCTCGCCGCCGTCGATCCGTCACCGGCCGGAGGGAGCGTCAGGACTGATTTCGAGGCGTCCGCAAGGGCGGTCGCGGACTGCGGCCTTGACCTGGCGACCTATCATGTCAGCCGACGGATGGAGGGCGGGCCCTTTGGCGGTCAGCCCGGTGTCCTGCGTCCCGATATGGACGGCGACGGTGTTCCTGACCGGGTGGTGGCCGTGGAACGGCGCAAGGACAAGCGACCCGGCTTTGCCATGTGCGTCGGCGTCCCGGGCCGGCTTTATCTGGCGGGTTATGACGGCCCGATCGGGCGTCATCTGGTGCCGGATTTCTTCAAATCCGTCGATATCTGGGCGGTCCACCCCAAGGGGCCAATCGACCAGATAAAGTTGGAAGGGCCCCCGCCAAACCTGCGCGGCGATGCAGTTCTGCTCGCCAAGTCGGAGACCTCTGGCGTGCTCGTCTTTATTACTGCTGAGGGCAACCTTGACAGTTATTGGCAGGGGAATTGACCGTGTCCTCACCACTATTCGGCAATCTTGCCCTGCTGGTCTGGGCGTGTCTTTTCTTTGGCGCGTTCGGTGCTTATGGGGTCACTGCTCCTGACGGGGATGGTTTCACGCGTGGGACCAATCGTGTTCTGATTTTCCTTGCCTTGCAGGCTGCGGCCGTTCTGCCGGCAGTGTTGGCACTGCCTTCGGCTCGCGCCCGACAAAAAGCCTGGATGCAATGGGCAAGCCGCGTACCGGCAATGCTCGCAGCACTCCTGTTTGGCGCTCTGGTTCTATTTGTACTCTACGGCATTTTCGCAGTCGATTCCGGGTCTTCGCCCCAGACGAGTGAGCCGTTTGACCTGCCGGCCAAGCGATGACGATAGGGCGCCGCAAGTTGCTGTTCTGCCTGGTCGCGCCGATCGCCCTGACCCCGGCCATCCCGGCGTCAGCCCCAGGCTGTGTGCATCCGTCTACGGATGGCCTGAAGCCTCAACGCTTCGACGGGCTCTATCGCCAGGCCTTCGAACAGAGCCTGTTCTACCCGGACAGTGGCGGGGGCCCCTATTGGATGGACTACTCAGAGTCTGTCGGTCTGGAGCTCCACCGCCATCTGCGGCGCAAGACCGGGCAGCGGGGCAGCCACATAACTGTGCGATTGACGGTCGAGGGGTCACTCGAGAGCGTCGGCTCGTTTGGCCATCTGGGCCGGTACGACATGCGGTTGACGGCGACACGCCTTCTTTCAATCGCTCCCATTAAAGAGAGTGTCTTGTTCGAAAGGGCCGCGCGCGCCGATGGCCCGCCTGAAGACGATGAGGATTACGATGACTGAACGCCATGCCATTGCACCGTGGCCCCCGGTCCAGCTTGGGCTTGGCGCCGTTCTTGTTGTGATGATCTGTATGCTGCTGGTGACGGACGAGGCGGCTGCTGATGCCAAGACCTGCTGCAACCTCACATCAGGCGAATTCGAGACCGCCGAGTCGCCGGCCGCCTGTGAGGCCATGGGAAACCGGGTTGCCGTGGGCAGCAATCCGCAGTCTTTCGCCCAGGCCGCCATATGCTTTCAAAATGCCGCGCAGCAAGCCAATGATGCCCTGCGCAACTCTGGCGTCGATTTGTCAACCCTCGGGCAGACCGTCCCCTCCTCATCAGAGGTGGCCAATTTGCTCCAGCGCGCACAAGAGGGTGTGGGCCGGTCGGACGAACCGGCACAATATCAATGCTGCAATGTGCCCGGCGCCAGCTTTGTTGGGACCATGGCAGCCTCTGCCTGCCGTGCCAAAGGGCATGGGCATTTGCCCGATACGCCCGAAAATCTTGAGGCGGTCCAGGTCTGCCGCAAGGCACCGGCTCAGGGGGGAGCCTGGGACAAGAAAGATTTCGTCGCCAATATCCAAGGCGGTGACTTCGAAAGCTGGAAGGACGCTCACCAGCCGGCGGGGTTCAAACCCTATGGTGTGCCTGCCTCGATCGTGGCCTCGGGTGAGGCCCTTGACATGCAAACCACCTTCCGCTCGTCCGATGCCCATACAGGCCAGTATTCTCTCCGCATGAAGAACTATGATTTCCTCCAGGCTGTGCCTCAGCGTGAGGCGGCAATCGCCCGGAGTGTCTTGGGAACCAGAGCACCATCTGCCCCGGCGGGTGTGATCTCCTGCGCTGATCCTTGTCCGGACGGTTCAGGCGATGCTGGCGGTGACGGCGTCGACATCTTTGCCTCCCTCGAAGCTGAGAGCATCGAGAGCCACATCTGCATGGCTTACAAGGGTTATGTGGCTCCTAATGACGAGTTGTCGCTCAATGTTGTCGCCTTCGAGGGTACAACAGCCGTCGCCGGCGTGAATCAAGCACCCGGCAATAATGCGGTGATTACGGACAGTTCCTCCGACTGGGTGCGTCTTGCCTTGCCCATCTCCGCGCCGCGGACCCAGGCGCCCGAAAGCGGCCGTGTCGGGCTTCAGGCCCAAGTTCAGCCCCGAGACATGATGGCAAATGTCACGTCCAGCGGCATACCCGGACAGGTCAGCAGCGAAACCGACGTCCTCCTCGACAGCATCCATTTCTGCAGCCTTGTGGACATCACCGCCTATCAAACTGCGGCCATCGCCGGGCGAGGAGGCATCCGGGTTCCGGATTCTGAAGAAGAAACTCTGGGCGTTCAGGCATTCGTCAATCTCGACAATGACGACAAGGATGAATTCTGGGACCGTGACGACCCGGATGGGGTCGCGGAAGACGATGATCTGGTGCGCCTGCGCCTCGAACTGCCGATGAACTCGTTCGGAACGGTTGAGTTTCGAGCGCCGGGAGTGGGCAGACGCTACGCCCTGTGGGAGGACCGGAACAAGACTCAGCCCTTCGAACTGGCCAACCAGGAACTTGAAGTCGAAGAGCTGCTTCGGGCCGATGACCGTGGAAAACGCTTCGTCCGTGATGTCTGGGTAGAGGCTATTGCGCCGAGCACAGCCACAGCAGACGAGGACTTCGTATTCAGCTTTAAGAACCGGCTCAATCAGGACAAGGAGATTTCCGATCGGATCGTCTTCACTGCTCTGGGCGTTGAGAAAGTGACCTGGGTGGGCAACGACACGGATAAAACCGCTCCCATCATTGATAAGGACGATAACTGGCCGGCCACGGCCGAAGGCAAGGGCCTGCGGGTCTTTCCTGGCAAGGTCTGGAAGGGCAGCGCGCCCAGCGCCAAGAGCAACCAGGAACTCAAGGTCGAGGTCAAACTTTCCGCCAAGCCGACACGGCCGGTGAAGGTGCACCTGAAGTCATTCGATGTGGATGATCCCACGACGGAGGATCCGATCCTGGATGATGAGAGCGCATCGGAAGACAACCGCCACACGGAGGATCCGGGCCGTGCAGGGATGTTCATCGACTCCGGCGATGAGACCCACACGGTTGAGCTGACCAAGCAATCGGTCAAGACCGGGTTCAAGGTGGGCCTGCGTCCTGGGGACAATTACCGGATCGTCGCGGGCTTCAACAAAGCGATGGTCGAAAATCTGCGCAATGACGATGCGGAGTTGCTCAGGCACGGGCCACGCCACACCACCAAGATCGTCGATCCGGATCTGTTGGCCGAGACGGACTCGGTCAGCGATGCCCGGATCCGTGAGCACGAACACTATGAGAGCCCCGTGCTGACAATCTGGCGGCGCATCCATGGTGAACTCGATACAATGGATGTGGTGGCGCAGAATGACGAGATGGTCACTGTTGATAAGGTAACGCCCGGGGATGATGTGACTGAGAAAGATGGTACTACGAGACAGCAAAGTTACCTGCGGCTCACATCCAATCTGTACTATTCGGAACTCCCCAAAGAATTCCATGATGAGTTGCCCAAAGCGCCCGCGAATGCCCACGACGCTCACCGGAACAGCTTCCGCGGAGGCAAGCTGTTCGTGGGGGCAGAGGTCTTCGACGTGACGTGGAACACCGCCTATGAAGCTGGCTATGTGGATGTCATCCGGGTGACCTATGACAAATCGCGCGCACCCTTGACCATTGATGATTTCAAGGCGGGGCCCGTCAGATTGCAGGACGACGATCCGCAAAGGGACGGCGACCCGGTGCCGCCCATTAATTTCGAACTGACCCATGAGCAATTGGCCCGCGCCTACATCAAACTCGATCTCACAACCTTGCCCAACGACACAAAACCAGTCCCGTTCAAACTGCATTTCAAGGGCGACAGCCAGGAGTATCTGAAGAAGCAGTTCGAGCCGCATTTCAAGAACAAGGCGTTCGACAATGATCCGGAATTCTGGGTGCTGTACATTCTCAATGCTTTTCAAGGCATGCCGATCGAGGACGGCGATGGAAGTAGAGATCCCGGAAAGATCGCCGGCCAGACGGACGCCAATCAATCGGGTCTGAATGTCGGAAAGGACGGGTACGGAATTGTTGTTTTCCAGGAGTCCGGCCGCGATCTCGCAACAACCAAAGGCTATGGCGCAGGGTGGGGTTTGAAAACCGTTCCCGCTCATGAAATCGCACACCTGTTTGGGGTGGTGCACGCGGACGGATGGGTCATGTCCTTCGACGACATGCAGCGTCCGGGAACCTACAATGCGGTCACTTTGAAGAAAATACGTACGGCTGAGTATCCGTAAATCATCGCTGCGGACAGTCATTTGAAAGGGCAAAGAAAGGGACAGGATGATGAGCTTGAGACAAGGCGTGACATGGATCGCAGCGGCGGGTCTTGTGGTGGGGTGTCTCACCGCCTTGCCCGTCGTGGCGCAAGATGCCGCTTCACAAACATCCGCAAGCGAAAGGGCATCCGCAAGCGAAAGGGCGCCGGCAAGCGAAAAGGTTGACCTGATGACCCTTGCCAAGGGCGCCGTGCTCGTTGAGGCATCGCACAAGCCGCGCGACGCGCTCGCACTCATTGACGGTGATCCTAAAAGTCATTGGAACATTGCAGCGATCAAAAAGCCGGGGCCCTACAGCTTCACTGTTGAGTTGCTCTCACCCGCACGCCTTTCCGCCGTAGGGATTGCCGGCGCCGGTCCGCGTCCCGGCGGCGTTGTCGGAGGCTCAGCCAAAACCGTGACCGTCGAAGCCGCCCAGGAGCCTCGGGGCGGTACGTTCCGGCAGGTGGCCACTTTGGAGGCCGCATCCGAAGGTGTGACGCTCGCTGACCTTCCTGGTGCGCCGGAAGTGCAGGCCCTTCGCTTTACGGTGGAGAATGCCCAATCCGCCGATGCGGCCTTTCTCTACGTCGCTGAATTCATCGCCCACGGAGAAATGACCGTACCGGAGGCGGATGACCGGTTTACAGGTGTGTTTGCAACCGGGCGTGCCACTCACATCGAACTGAAACAGGAAGGCATCGCCCTGACCGGCTGTTACAGTGACAATGGTGGGCGCAGCTTCGGTGCCCTGACCGGATCCGTCGTCGATGGGGTGGCCTTGCTCGAATGGAAATCGGAAACGGACATTGCGGGCACGGCAGTGCTTACAGTGGACTCCGAGGGCACGCTCAGCGGTGTGCGGTATCGTCATCGCAGCCGGAGCCCATGGGGCGGTCCGCGTACAGACGAAGACGTGACGACGCCCTGCTCCGAGGATCGCACTCCGGCCAATCCGATCCTTGAGGCCCTCGACAAGGAAGGCAAGGCGAAGATCTACGGCATCTTGTTCAATCACGACTCCGATGTGCCGCGTTCGATTTCTCTGCCTGCCCTGGAGCAGTTGCGCGAGGCCCTGGAGGCCCGCCCGGCGCTTCAGGTGGCGATCGAAGGCCACACGGACTCGGACGGCGCTGATGCCTACAATCTTGACCTGTCCGCCCGCCGCGCCGCCGCCGTCGTTTCCTGGTTGACCGAGCGGGGCATCACCGCGGACCGTCTGCGCTCGGAAGGCAAGGGCGAAAGCAAGCCGGTCGCCTCCAATGACAAGGCTGACGGAAAAGCTCTGAACCGCCGCGTCGAAGTCGTGGTTCTCAACTAAGGGACCATGCCGAAGTCAAGAACCCTGTCAGGGCACGGAGTCCCTGACAGGGTTTTCAGCCGGTCCAATCTCGACCCAGCCGATCTGCAATATTCCTTGTACTGCCATGTCGCCTTGTCGGCACGGGACACTGTCATAGATCGGAACCATCGGGCACTCATGCCCCTGGGCCCGCGCCATCACCCGCGCAGTCATCTCCCGAATCCAGGCGTTGAAGCGGCACCCCAGATCCCGCCCCAGAGGCCTGGCTTCGTCGCAGGTGTCGCAAACCAGACTGGCTTCGATCAGGCTTGCCTGACCGCAACCATGTCCTGAAAGCGGCATGTTTGTCGTTCTTCCAGCCGGCCTTGTGTTCGGTGTCTTGCTCCCGGTGCCCTGGGATTCAATAGTGGGTCCCTGCATGGTGGTGGAGTGGGGTGATGGGGATTGTTGGGAGGCGAAGAGTGATGGGCGGGCGGTGGCGGGATGGTCTGGCAGGCTGGGCCTTGGACCTGGTTCCTGTGATGGGTCTGGTTTTTGTCCTCGTGGTCTGCGGGCAGGCGGCTCCGGCCCTCGCTGAGGCCCAGGCCCAGGCCCAGGCCCAAGCCCAGGCCCAGGACCGGGCCCAGGATCTGCTGTTTCCGCGCAGTCAGTATGGTCAGGTGGATCTGTCCCTGCCCCAGAGTGTCGGGAACCGGGAGTCTCTTCTGGGCAGCACCGCAACTTTTGAGCGGTTGGGGCAATATCCGGTGCAGGACGGTCTGCGCCAACTGTCCCGGCCCATCGGGCGGCTGGATATCCTGTTCGAAGGCGGCACATCGGCCTGCACGGCGGTTCTGATCACCGAGGATCTGGCCCTGACGAATTATCATTGCGTCCCGGGCTGGGGGCGGTACGGCCCGGTGGAGCGGGCGTCCCTGCTCATGGGTTACTACACGGAAGATGAGACGGGGACGGAGCGCTTCGAAGCCGGGATCGAGCCGGTGGAAAGTGATCCCGCCCTGGACTACGCCATTCTGCGCATCAGCGGTGCCCCGGGCCGGACCTGGGGGGTGATCCCCCTGGAGGCCCGGGATCCCTATGCGGGGGAGTCGCTCCTGGTCATCCACCATCCCCTGGCGGCGTCCAAACACATCACCCGGGGCAATTGCCGGGCGGCAAATCCCCGGCCCGTCCGCCGGGAGAATATCTGGCATACCTGCGACACCCTGGAAGGCAGTTCCGGGGCGCCGGTCCTGTCGGGTAACGGCAGAAAGATGCTGGGCCTCCATTACGCCGGGTTCGGACGGGCTTTGGTAAACCAGCACAACAAGGCCAAACGGCTGGTCAGCTTGATGGAAGACAGTGAAATCCTGCGCCGCATACTCACACCAGAGCCAGAGCCAGAGCCAGAGCCTCCAAGGGACCAGCCGCGGGGCGAGACGGAAGACGACGGAAACGGGTCTCAAGACCCCACGCCGCCCGGTCCTGCCGCCCCCCTCTTCCGGGACTGCCCTGCCTGCCCGGACATGGTGGTGATCCCCGCCGGGCGTTTCACCATGGGCTCGCCGGAGAATGAGGCGGGGCGGGAGAGCGATGAAGGCCCCCAGCGGCCGGTGAGCGTGCCGCGCTTTGCCCTGGGCCGAACGGAAGTGACCTTTGCGCAGTGGGATGCGTGCGTGGCGGACGGCTATTGCCGCCCCATCACCGCTGATCGGGGCTGGGGCCGGGGCAACCGGCCGGTGATCAATGTGTCCTGGAACGACATCACCGGCGAGACCGTCTCAGAGCGGGGCTTTTTGGCCTGGATGAACGCGAAGGTGGATGGGGCGCCCTATCGCCTGCCCTCGGAGGCGGAGTGGGAGTATGCGGCCCGGGCAGGGACGACGACGCGGTTCTGGTGGGGGGATCAGGACCCGGTGTGCGACGAGAGCGCTCGTAATGGCGCGAATGTCGGGACTTGCTCCGATGACCGGACCCGGCCTGTGGGATCCTTCACGGCCAATGCTTTCGGCCTTTACGACATGCACGGCAATGTCTGGGAGTGGGTTCAAGATTGTTGGCACGGAAACTATAATGGAGCGCCCACGGATGGTTCCGCCTGGATGGCGGCCAATGGCGGGGATTGTTCCCGATCCGTTCTCCGTGGCGGTTCTTGGGACTTCAGTCCCAGGAGCTTGCGTTCGGCGAATCGCAACTGGAACCGACGCGCCAGCAGGGGCAGCGGCGTCGGGTTTCGTTTGGCCCGGACGCTTCCGTAAGGAAGCGTTACCCCCCTTCCCCCTGTCCCCTTTACCCCCTTACGGCGATATTGCGACAGGCATGGTTGGCTGTGGGGCGATGGCGAACCCGCCATCTGCAAAGACACGCCATGCTCACGCCAGATCCGCGTCTTGCCGTCCGCTTGGTAAGGTCCGATAGTGTCGTCCACACGGCAAAGGGGCGGGAGCGGTGGCACAGATCTTTTTCAGCTATGCGAGGGCGGACGCGAGGCGGGTGACGCCCATCATTAAGGGCCTGGAGGCTGAGGGCTACTCGGTCTGGTGGGACGATGGGCTGCGTTCCGGCGCGAACTGGGAACGGGAAATCCTTCGCCAATTGGAATTGAGCAAAGCGGTGGTCGTCGCCTGGTCCCGCACATCGGTGACCGCGGATTGGGTGCTGCAAGAGGCGCGCTATGGCAGGGAGAAGAGCATCCTGTGCCCGGTCATGGTCGAGCGCGCCACCATCCCCTGGCCCTATGACGCAATCCACTACGAGACCCTTATCGGCTGGACCGGGGACCGGACCGACCGGCGCTGGCGCCTGTTCCTGGAGGCGGTGGCCGCCAAGGCCGGCCAGCCGGAGAACCCCCCGCCTCCGCCACCCGATGACGATGGGATAAAGAAACCCATCCCGACCAAGAAGAAACCGTCCACGCCCGATCGGCCAGTCTGGCCAGGGATCGTGTGGATGTTTGGCATTTTGCTGGTGATCGGCACAGGCCTCTGGGCCTATTGGGTCAGTCAGAGGCCCAACCCGGATCGCGTGTTCGCCGATTGCGACGGCTGCCCCGAAATGGTGGTGATCCCCGCCGGGCGTTTCACCATGGGCTCGCCGGAGAATGAGGCGGGGCGGGAGAGCGATGAAGGCCCCCAGCGGCCGGTGAGCGTGCCGCGCTTTGCCCTGGGCCGAACGGAAGTGACCTTTGCGCAGTGGGATGCGTGCGTGGCGGACGGCTATTGCCGCCCCATCACCGCTGATCGGGGCTGGGGCCGGGGCAACCGGCCGGTGATCAATGTGTCCTGGAACGACATCACCGGCGAGACCGTCTCAGAGCGGGGCTTTTTGGCCTGGATGAACGCGAAGGTGGATGGGGCGCCCTATCGCCTGCCCTCGGAGGCGGAGTGGGAGTATGCGGCCCGGGCGAGCACGACGACGCGGTTCTGGTGGGGGGATGAGGATCCGGTCTGCACGGCGGGCGCCCGGAATGGGGCTCAGTCTTACCAGTGTGAACCCCGTCAGACTCAGCCGGTGGGGCGGTTCACGGCCAATCCCTTTGGCCTGTTCGATGTGCATGGCAATGTCTGGGAGTGGGTTCAGGATTGTTGGCACGGAAACTATAATGGAGCGCCCACGGATGGTTCCGCCTGGATGGCGGCCAATGGCGGGGATTGTTCCGGATCCGTTCTCCGTGGCGGTTCTTGGGGCAGCGATCCCAGGAACTTGCGTTCGGCGAATCGCGGCAGGATCCGGCGCACCCTCGGGAACTACAGCATCGGGTTTCGTTTGGCCCGGACGCTTCCGTAAGGAAGCGTTACCCCCTGTCCCCTTTACCCCGACGGGGAGCCCAGCGCCGTAAAGGAGATGGGATCATGCCCCAGCCCACAGAAGCGTAGCCCGTGGCCGAGGGTTCTTCCCGGGTAGCTGGGTCGCGCCTTGGACGAAAGCCGGGAACATAGCCGAGTGCAGCTTGCACTTTGTGTCGCCAAATCCGATAGTTGCGGCGGATACGGGATAACCGGGAGCCAGGGATGGCGGATGATACGGACAAGCCGATTGACTTGATCGCGACAGACTTCTTTTCGGAAGGGACGGCGCACCATGGGGAACGGGCCGTCTTCGATACGGATTGTGTGCTGCTGTTCAAATCCGGGGTCAAGGAAACAGAGTTCGGGGTCCTGAAAGTCAGTGTCTGTGCGGCGGAGGTGGAATTGAGGGGCAAGGGGTGCACCCTGCCCCTGCGGGACCAGGCTTTCGTGCCCGATGCGGGATCCGTGGAGCGTGTGGCCGCGGACATTGCCGATGCCTGCCAGCCCAGTGGCGGGTCCGGTCTCCTGCGGTTCCTCAAGCCCGTGGCCGATCAGGCGGCAGAACGCTTCGCCCTGATCCAGGGATGCGGGAATCCGGACAATGATCCCGCCCGCGCTGTCTGGGTGATCAGCGATCCTGTATGGAGCAACGCCGCTCCCGCCCGGGCGCGGCCTTTGAAAGGCAAGGTCACCTCCCGCAAAGCCGATAAGGAGACGAACCAGGGTAAGGCCCTGGCCCGGGCCCATGAAGATCCGGAACAGCGCTCCAACATGCCGCTTCAGGTGGAACCGGTAATCCGCCTTCAGATTTTCGTCGAGCCCCAGGGCAGCGACCTCAAGGACCGGCGTGCAGCCCATGAGGCGGGAGAAGCCCTTTCTGCCAACCGCCGTGCGGTCATTGCTGCGTTGATGGGGAGTGAAGACGGTCTGGAACTGGAATGCGCGTCGATCATTCCGGACCCAGCGGAGGCGGGCCGATGAAGACGCTCACGGATCATTCTCTTGTTCTGTCCCGAGGCCAGGTAAAGCGGATCAACCAGGTGCTTGCGGCGCCCACGGAACGGTTCACGGATCTGGCGCTGGCGGCTGGTCTGCGCCCGGACCGGGATTTCCGTTTCAAGAACTTCCAGGGCATCATCCTCGAGGAAGAGGACCTGACCGCCAACGGCCCACTGAAGGCGGATGTGGATTTCCGCCACAGCGACCTGCGCGGCGCCCGCCTGCGCCGGGTAATCTTGCCTGCGGGTACGTTGCAACGCTGCGATCTGCGCGGCGCCGTCTTCGAGGACGTGCGCGAGGCGGAGCATCTTGTCCCGCCGGAAGACCTGCCAGATTTTGCGATATTCAAGGAAGCTCCCTATGCCCCGGAAATGGTGGTCATCCCCGGCGGCACCTTCACAATGGGGTCGCCGCGGGATGAAAAGAGCCGTGACGAAGACGAAGGCCCCCAGCATGAAGTCACCGTGCCCCGGTTCGCCATGGGGCGCCATCCGGTGACCTTCGAGGAGTATGACGCCTTTTGTGCCAAATCGGGGGGGCCGCGCAAACCCGACGATGAGGGCTGGGATCGGGGACGGCGCCCGGTCATCAATGTCTCGGCGCAGGACGCGGAGGCCTATACCCGGTGGCTGGCGGACCGGACAGGAGGTCTTTACCGGCTGCCATCGGAGGCGGAATGGGAATATGCCTGCCGGGCCGGAACAAAGACCCGGCATTGGTTTGGGGACGATGACAGACAGCTCAAGGACCACGCTTGGTTTGGGAAGAATGCCGGTGGCAAGACCCAGCCCGTCGGCGCAGAGGGCCATGCCAACCCCTGGGGCCTTTCCGACATGCATGGCAATGTCTTGGAATGGGTTCAGGATTGTTGGCACGGAAACTATAATGAGGCGCCCACGGATGGTTCCGCCTGGATGGCAACCAATGGCGGAGATTGTTCCCGATCCGTTCTCCGTGGCGGTTCGTGGAACGGCAATCCCTGGTTCTTGCGTTCGGCGAATCGCATCAGGAGCCTTCGCACCAGCAGGTACTTCAGCATCGGGTTTCGTTTGGCCCGGACGCTTCCGTAAGGAAGCGTTACCCCCTTCCC
>CAZLPU010000070.1:0-25797 GCA_964561475.1 uncultured Alphaproteobacteria bacterium | reverse complement strand
TGTTACCGGACAGCGACCTCAACGCTGCGCGTCTACCAATTCCGCCACGGCCGCAAGCTCGTGCTGGAACGAAGGTGCGGGATAGCAAATCGGCCTGCCCCTGTGAAGAAGAAACTGGGGGTGCGGCGGAAAAAGCGGGTTTGGGGCGGATTTCTTATGGTGGTGAGACTGAAGAGGCGCCGCAGGATGGTGCTTTCCGGGGCGCAAAAGCCGGAAAGAGGGGCGCATGCCCCTCAGTCGGGTTCGGTTCAGGACACTTTGCCCTGCCAGATGGGCCAGCAGCTTGTGCGGCCCTCGGCCTTCAGCTTTTCATAAATGGCCATCTGGGCGGCTTCCGCCGTCGCACCTTCGCCGGTCATGGAGAAATCATCGGCGCCGGTGCACCAGACATAGAACTGGTGCTGCCCCTGCTGGACCCGGGCATCCTGGCTGGCGTCCAGGGCATAGGCCGCGCCCATGAGTGTCCCCGTGAGGGCCAATCCGCCAAGGATACCGGCAACCACAGCGCCAAATCCTGCTCGTTTCGAACTCATACCATCCCTCCAAACGCAACATCGCCGGGCACATTCAACACCCGTCAGCCCCCGCAAGCCCCTCCAGCGACACCCTAGTGGTCGCCCCTCGAAACGGGGCGCGGGTCTCAACCTGATGGCCACTCCACTGTTCCGGGGCGGGCTTCGCCATGCAAACCCTGCACCGAAGTGCCGAATCACAGGCCCGTTCATCGGGTTGAGATCATCACACAAGTATTGAGTAAGCCTTTCGATGGCGGGATCAACTATTCTACAGTTGCGGATCCTCGAATCGGAACACGACGGACTGGCCTTACCTATTCAACCGTTAACCTTTCTTAACGGTTAATCTTTCCGATCTTTCAGAAAGGCGCTTCTCAAGCGCCTTGACCCTCGCGAGCACAGCGCGCGCTTGGGGCCTCGCCGGAAAATTGTCCCCTGTGGTCCCCCATGGCCCAAACAGGAGAGCCGCTCCGCCCCCAATGCCTGTGGGGACCGCCTGTTTGGAACGCCCGCCGGTCAGTCCGTCACTTCCATGGGCTCCTGGCCCAGAGCGCGCACGGCGCCGGCCACCGCATCCACCGCCCCCGCCAGCCGCTCCTCGTCCGTCGACCGCAGCACCAGGGAGACCCCGAACCGCTTGTCCCGGTAGAAGGGATAGGACCCGATCCGCACATCGGGAAACCGGTCCTGGATCTCTTCCAGGGCAGCGGCGATATGGCCTTCCGCCAGATAGGCGGCGATGGTCCGGCTCACCATGGGCGCGCCCCCCACGAGCCGGGGCCCCAGACCTTCCACCATGGCCCGGGCAATCATCGGCACCCCGGCCATGACAAAGACATTGCCGAGCTGGAACCCGGGGGCCCGGGACACGGGGTTTTCAATCAACACCGCTCCATCGGGGATCCGGGCCATGCGCAAGCGGGCATCGGTCAATTCCCCCGGCTGGTAATGGGCCTGGAGAATGGCCAGGGCGTCTTCCCGCACATCGATGGGCACACCGAAAGCCGCTGCAATGGCATCGGCGGTGATGTCGTCATGGGTGGGGCCGATGCCCCCGGTGGTGAAGACATAGGTATAAGTGTGGCTCAGGGTCTGGACCGCCGCGACGATCACATCCTGGTCGTCGGGGACCACCCGGGCTTCGCGCACCTGGATCCCGAGGGTGCCCAGATGCGCTGCGATCATGGCAATATTGGTGTCCTGGGTCCGCCCCGAGAGGATTTCATCACCGATCACCAGAACCGCCGCCGTCACCGTTTCGGAGGGGCTCTTTTCGTGTTCGGTCTTTGCCCCCGCATGCGAGCCTGGAGCGGGTTTAACGTCTTGCGGGTGGGCGGACTCGGGCATGGTGTCTCTCCTTTTTTGCATCTGCTTGTTTTACGGGACCGGAGGACCGGATGGACCTGCCTCAACCGCTGATCAAAGGCCGCCTGCTCAAGCGCTACAACCGCTTTTTGTGTGATGTGGCTTTGGAAAGCGGCGAAACGATTACCGCCCATTGTCCCAATCCGGGCGCCATGCTGGGGCTGAAGGATCCGGGCCTGACCGTTTGGCTGTCCGAAAGCGCCAATCCCAAACGCAAACTCAAGCACACCCTGGAACTGGTGGAAGCGGACGCCACCCTGGTGGGCATCCACACGGGCCGACCCAACGCCCTTGCGGAAGAAGCGATCCTGGCGGGCACGATCCCCAAGCTTGCAGGCTATGGCAGCTTGCGCCGGGAGGTGAAATACAGTGTGAACAGCCGGGTGGATCTGCTGCTGGAGGACGGGCCGGACCCCCGCCCTTGTTATGTGGAAGTGAAAAACGTTCACTTGCGCCGCACGGGCAGTCTGGCGGAGTTTCCCGATAGTGTGACGGCCCGGGGCGCCAAACATCTGGCGGATCTGTCGGAAATGGTGGCCCAGGGGAACCGGGCGGTTATGCTGTTTGTCATCCAAAGGGCGGATTGTACCGATATGTGCCTTGCGGAGGATATCGACCCGGCCTATGTCCGGGCCTTCGAAGCGGCAGATGCGGCCGGAGTGGAAGTGCTCGCCTATCGCTGTGCGGTGCAAACCGGCGCTATTGTCGCGGATACGGCGATTCCCTTTTCCATTCACGACCCAGCCGGGAGGACTTGACCATGACCTATGTCGACGCGGACCAGGTGGGGACCCGGCCCACCAATGTCGTCAAGCTCTACGGAGCAGAGGCATTTGAGGGCATGCGCAAAGCGGGCCGCCTGGCCGCCGCATGCCTGGACATGATTGCCGACGAGGCCAAGCCGGGGGTGACCACGGAATACCTGGACCAGTTGGCCTATGCCTATATTCTCGACCACGGCGCGATCCCCGCGCCTCTGAATTACCGGGGCTATCCCAAGTCCATCTGCACCAGTTTCAACCATGTGGTCTGCCACGGCATCCCCGGTGACCGGGAAATCAAGCCGGAAGACTGCCTGAACATTGATGTCACCGTGATCCTGGATGGCTGGCACGGGGACTCCAGCCGCATGTATGGCGGCGGTGACCTCAAGAAAAAGACCGAGCGGCTGATCCAGGTGACCTATGACTGCCTGATGCGCGGCATTGCCGTGGTTCGGCCCGGGGCGACCCTTGGTGATATCGGCCATGCCATCCAATCCTATGCGGAAGCCGAGCGGTGTTCCGTGGTCCGGGATTTCTGCGGCCACGGCCTGGGCCAGCGCTTCCACGAGCCCCCTAATGTGGTCCATTTCGGCAATCCGGGCCAAGGACTGGTGCTGCGGGACGGCATGATCTTCACCATCGAGCCCATGATCAATCTGGGCAAATACCAGGTGAAGCTCCTCAACGACGGCTGGACGGCCGTGACCCGGGACAAAAGCCTCTCCGCCCAGTTCGAACACTCTATCGGGGTGACCGCAGACGGCGTGGAGATCTTCACGCTCTCTCCCCGGAACATCCACATGCCCACCGCCGAGGTCCAGCCGGAGATCCCCGACGCGTTCCGCCCCCCGGTCTGAAAGAGTTGCCAGTCTCAACGGGCTGAACCGGAGGCTCGTGGGGTTGCGCCAGGGTGGCCCCGGTTCCCCTTGACACGGGCTCGGGATCAGGATGTTTATGTTCTGTTCCAAAAGCTCGGTTGTGCTGAGCGAACCGACATGATCCCGCACGAATAAGAGGGGCCGATGCTCAAGCGCTGGCGAGACCGCAAGGCTGAACAGGCAGCCGACCGCGCCGGTCGGTACCTCGCGGACGGCTACCCGGCGGCCGGGTTCGGCGAGGAAATGGCCCCGCCCTTTTCCGGCAATGAGAAATCCGGGGGCAACCTCGCCCGGCGCGGCGAAGGCGGGTCATCCGGAGGTGAGAAGCATTATCACGGCCATCGGGACCGGCTGCGGGAGCGCTTTCTCAGTGCCGGCGTCGAAGCCCTCCAGGATTATGAACTTCTCGAACTGATTTTGTTCCGGGCCATCCCCCGGCGGGATGTCAAACCGCTTGCCAAGCGCCTCCTGGAAGAATTCGGCACCGTCGCGGATGTGCTGGGCGCAAGCCCTGAGCGGCTTCTGGAGGTCCGGGGAGTGGGCCAGGCGGTGATGACCGAGTTGAAGATCGTCCACGGGGCCTCGATCAAACTGTTGCAGGAAGAGGTGCTGGAAAAGCCCGTCATCACCTCGATGAGCCAGCTTCAGGATTATCTGCGCGCCCGTCTGTCCACTGAAAAGATCGAACAGTTCCGGGTCCTGTTTCTCGACAACAAAAACCGTCTCATTGCGGATGAAAAACTCTATCAGGGTACGGTGAACCATACGCCGGTCTATCCCCGGGAGATCATGCGCCGGGCTCTGGAGCTCCATGCCTCGGCGATCATCCTGGTGCACAATCACCCCTCCGGCGATCCGAAACCGTCCAAGGACGATATCTCCATGACCCTCAAGATCGTTGAGGCGGGCACCACCATGGGCATCCGTGTCCATGATCACCTGATCGTCGGCAAGAAGACCGTCCTGTCCTTCCGGGCAACCGGCCGCCTGTGACCCGGTGCTCATCGGCACGGAAATGAACAGCCCGCCGCTTGCGGCGCTTGAAAAACACGACAAGCGGGTGAAAATCCGCAGGATTGAATCAAGAAAACAGCCCGGGAGACCGTCCATGGCAAACCGCAGATCAGTCCTTTCGGGCCTGGGCGCCCTGCCCTTTCTTTATGGCCTGGGTGGAGTGAGCCATGCCGGTGCCCGGTGTTCCGGCGACATTGAGGGCGTCCCCCTCTACAGCGAGTCCGTTCACACGGGCGTGGTCAGCGTGGACGGGCGGTTTGGAATGAATGCCCGGCTGTGCCGGTATCCGTCCCTCGGCATGGCCTGGGTCTGGGTCCATGCCTACACGCCCTCGGGCTTTTATGCCTTCACCGATCACTGCGCCCCCTGTGGCCCGTCCCCCGTGGACACCGCCGCCGGACGCGCCCGGTTCGTACCGGCCAATGAAAATCTGGTGTCATTCGACCGGGAAGGACCTGGCGCCTCGCCGGTCCGGGCCGCGATAAAGGCCAGGGTCCGGGTTCGACCGGGCCGGGACGCGCGACATGGTCGCGGCACCCTGCCTTTGTCCGTCTCCCTCGGTTTCACCGCCCAGCGCCGTTATGAAGGCCTTCTGCCGGGCCGGACCGAGGTGTTCGGCTGGTCCCGGGTGGCCCTGACCCTCAATGGCGAGACCATCACCTTCGAAGGACCGGCCCAGTTCCATGAACAGGTCCAGTCGGCGCCCCGGTTCACCAGGGCCTTCACCTATGTAAGCCTCTGGGGACAGACCAAGGCCTCGACTGCCCTCCTCCTCGACAACACCGCCCCGGGGAGCTCGGGCGGATACCTCCTGGAGGGGAGCGTGGGCAGCGATCTGTCCGCTTTCGCCATCTCCCCGCCCGGACCGGAACGAACCCTGGTCATGACCCTCAAGGACGGCTCCCGGATCGAAACCACCGCCACACGGCGCCAAGCCTATGCCATTCCCGTGTTCGGGCGGACCTGGCTGGGCAGCATGGTGAACGTGCCCCTCGGGGATCAGACGCTCTACGGCAATGTGAACGACTACATGCCGGACCGCCTGCCCTATAGCAGGTGAATGCCCTGCCCCACACGATGGTGTACCAGGCCAGGGTTACACGGTTTCGGCGCGGGCGTCTGGACATTTACCCCACAGAAGCTAGGCTTAGCGCAAATAGCGTGGGGGTGGGTCCGGTTCAGCCGGGATCGGCCTCCGATGATCTCTGCGCCCACGGTGGGTCGGCGCTTTCACAGGAAGTTTGGGATGGTGCATTCGATCCGTCGTTTCGTGATTCAACGGCAGTCAGGACTTGTCCGGGGGCTCCGTGACCTCCCGCTGGCGACGTGCCTTTGTTTGGGTCTGGTGCTGGCCGGTCTGACCACCCTGCCGGCTCATGCCCGGGACGAGGTGGTGCTGCGGTGGTCGGCCCAGGGGGACTCCCTCACCTATGACCCCCACGCCCAGAATGAGACCCCGACCATCAGCGCCCTCTCCCAGATCTACGAACCCCTGGTTCAGCGCGGCCTTGATATGTCCATCGTGCCTGCCCTGGCAACAAGCTGGACCCTGCTCGATCCCCTGATCTGGGAATTCAAGCTGCGTGAAGGCGTTCAGTTTCAGGACGGTACGCCCCTCACCGCGGAAGACGTGGTCTTCTCGATCAAACGGGCAAAGACGGAAACCTCCGACTACGCCACCTATCTGGAACCGGTGGTGGAAGCCATCGCCGTTGATACGCATACGGTGCAGCTCATCACCGGCGCCCCCTACCCGCTCCTGCTGGAAAACCTCACGACGATCTTCATCATGTCGCGGGACTGGGCCGCCAAGCACGATGTGGTTCAGGTCCAGGACCGGGCTGCGGGCGAGGAAAACTACGCCGTGCGCAACGCCAACGGCACCGGGGCCTTCAAGCTCGACATCCGGGAGCCGGACATTCGCACGGTTCTGGTCCGCCACGACAACTGGTGGGGCCTGGACCCGGCACAGGCGGTGGGTCCGGCCCACAATCTCGACCGGATCATCTTCCGACCCATTGCCAACAACGCCACCCGCGTGGCGGCCCTTCTGTCCGGTGAGCTGGATTTCCTCCTCGATCCGCCGGTGGCCGATCTTGCCCGCATCGAACGCACCCCCGGCCTGTCCCTGTCCTCCACCCCCCAGACCCGGACCATTTTCTTCGGCATGGAGATGAACCGGGACGAGCTTCGGGCCTCGGACGTGAAAGGCGCCAATCCGTTCAAGGACAAGCGGGTGCGCGAAGCCCTCTACCGGGCCATCAATGTGGACGCGATCAAGCGGGTGATCATGCGGGGCCGCGCCGCGCCCGCGGGCCAGATCGTCGCCCCCGGTATCAATGGCTATACTGAGGAATTCGACACCCGGCTGGAACACGATCCCGCCAAGGCCAAGGCCCTGCTGGCGGAAGCGGGCTATGAGGACGGTTTCCGGGTCAAGCTCGACTGCCCCAACGACCGCTATATCAATGACGAGGCGATCTGCCAGGCGGTGGTCTCCATGCTCGCGCGGATCGGCGTGAAAGTGGATCTGGACGCCCAGCCCAAATCCCTCCACTTCCCTAAAATCGAGAACCGGACCACGGATTTCTATCTCCTGGGCTGGGGCGTGCCCACCTTGGACAGTGAGTACGTGTTCTCCTACCTCTACCGGACCGGGGGCACCTGGAATGCTGGCAGTTATTCCAATCCGGCCCTGGATGAGATCATCGATGCCATGTCCCAGGAAACGGACCGGGAGGCACGGAACAAACTGATCGCGTCCGCATGGGAAATTGCCATCGACGAGATTGTCTATCTGCCCCTGCACCATCAGGTGATCACCTGGGCCGGACGGGAAACCGTGGACATCCCCATCATGGTGGACGACATTCCGCGCCTCTTCTGGGCCCGGATCGAATAAGGCCCATGGCGGTCATGTGCGGCCGGGACAGCGTCCCCGGCCATGGAGCGGAATCCCCGCGGTCAAGACAATTGCGGTCACGACAGTAGCGGTCACGAGAGTAAACGCCCAATGCCGTTCACAACCATGATCGTCAGCAGGATGGCCCAGGCCGCCGGGGTGATGCTGGTGGTGGCCTTTGCCGCCTTCATGCTCTCCAATTTCGTGGGCGATCCCATTGCCAATCTCATGGGCCAGGAGGCCTCCATCGAGGACCGGGAACGGCTGCGGGAGAGCCTTGGCCTGAATGATCCGCTGCCGGTCCAGTTCATCCGGTTTGTCGGAGACGCCCTCCAGGGGGATTTCGGCATTTCCTACCGGCTCCAGCGCCCGGTGTCCGAACTGATCGCCGAGCGCATGCCCGCCACCCTGGAACTGGTCGCCGTCTCCGCGGTCTTCGCCATGGTTCTGGGGGTGGCGCTTGGGGTGTTCACGGCGATCAACCGGGAAAACGGCGCGACCCGGCTTTTGGACTCACCGGCGGCGGGACCGTTGCGGGTTCTCTCGGTTATTGTTCAGTGCGCGATGGTGGCCGTGCTTGCGGGGCTGCCTTTCCTGCTGTTGTCCGGCTCCTATATCGCCCTTGCCCTGATGATAATCGGGCTGGTGTTCATCGGTGTGGCGACATTCCTGGCAGGGCTTTATCTCGGGGGCATCGGCATTCCCATGACCGGGAGCGCCTTTGTTCTCGGCGTGGTCAATGGCGGTCTGGCACGCCTGGTGATGACCCTTTCCCTGGTCGGCGTTTCCCTGCCCACATTTGTGGTGGGCATTCTGCTGATCTATCTGTTTTCCGTGGAAACCAAACTGCTGCCCTCCTTCGGCCGGGGCGAGGTGGTGGATCTGGGCTGGTGGACCACCGGCCTGCTGACCGAGGAAGGGCGCCGGGCCATCATCCTGCCGGCGATCACCCTGGGGCTTTATCAGCTCACCATCATTCTGCGTCTGGTGCGCTCAGAGATGCTTGAAGTTCTGCGGACCGATTATATCAAATTCGCCCGGGCCCGGGGCCTGAACGAGGGCGCCATCCATTTCGGCCACGCCCTGAAAAACACCCTCCTGCCGGTGATCACCATCACCGGATTGCAGATCGGCGGCCTGATCGCGTTTTCCATCATCACCGAGACCGTGTTCCAGTGGCCGGGCATGGGCGCCCTGTTCATTCAGGCCGTCCAGTTCGCCGACATTCCCATCATGTCCGCCTATCTGGTGCTCACCAGTCTGATCTTCGTTACGGTCAATCTGATCGTTGATGTGTTGTATTTCGTGGTCGATCCCCGGCTCCGGGCGGAAGGCACCGTCAAGGCGGGGCGCACGGCATGAGTGACACAAGCCTTACCCCCAGCCCGGCCGTCACTGCCACGCCCGCCCGCAAGGGTCTTGTGGCCCGGATCGGGGACAGCGACATTGCCTACAGTTTCATGCGCTCGCCCCTGGTGGTGGTCGCGGCCCTGGTCACGGTGCTGATCATTCTGGCCGCCCTCGCCGCCCCCTGGATCGCGCCCCAGAACCCCTTCGACCCGGCCGCGGTCAGCCTCATGGACGGGTTGCAGCCTCCGGCATGGCGGGAGGGCGGCACCGCGAATTTTCTTCTGGGTACCGATGAGCAGGGCCGGGATGTGCTGTCCACCATCCTCTATGGTGCCCGGATTTCCCTTCTGGTGGGCTTCGCCTCGGTGCTGCTGTCCATCGTCCTTGGGGTGGGTATCGGTCTTGTGGCCGGTTTCGCCGGGGGCTGGACGGACACGGTGCTCATGCGTCTTGCGGATATTCAGCTCACCATTCCCGCACTGCTTGTGGCGCTGCTGATCGACGGGATCGCAAGGGCGGCCATCCCCGCGGGCACACGGGAGGATCTTGCCCTCTTCGTGCTGATCTTTGCCATCGGGATATCGAGTTGGCCCCAATATGCGCGGGTGGTGCGCAGCGGCACCATGAGCGAGAAGGCTCGGGATTATGTCGCCGCTGCCCGGATCATCGGCACCCCGGAGCCGGTCATTCTGGTGCGCCATATCCTGCCCAATATTCTGGGTCCGGTCCTGGTGATCGGCACCATCGGCCTTGCCCTGGCGATCATTCTGGAGGCCACCCTGTCCTTCCTCGGGGTCGGTGTGCCGCCCACGATGCCTTCCCTCGGTACGCTGATCAAGAACGGCAACGACCTTCTGTTCTCCGGCTACTGGTGGATCACGATTTTCCCCTCCGCCGCCCTGGTGGCCCTGGCACTCTCGGTCAATCTTCTTGGAGACTGGCTGCGGGACGTGCTCAATCCAAGACTGCGGTGAGGCGGGCCATGAGCGAACCTCTTCTGAGCGTGTCCAATCTGGTGGTGGAAATCCCCACCCGTCGCGCCGTCCTGCGTCCGGTGGACGATATCTCCTTCACCCTGGAGCCCGGCGAAATCCTCGGCGTGGTGGGAGAATCAGGAGCCGGAAAATCCCTCACCGGTTCGGCCATTATCGGGCTTTTGGAGCCACCGGGCAGGGTGGCCTCCGGGGAGATCTGTTTCAAGGGACGCCAGCTCAACACCCTACCCCTGCCGGAGATGCGCAAGGTCCGGGGCCGGGAAATCGGCATGATCTTTCAGGATCCGCTGACCTCCCTCAATCCTCTTTACACAGTCGGTTTCCAGCTCACCCAGACCCTGCGGACCCATCAGACTCTCAACCGGGAACAGGCCCGGGCGCGGGCCCTGGAACTCCTGAAGGAAGTGGGCATTCCCGCACCGGAGCGGCGGATCGATCAGTATCCACACGAATTTTCCGGGGGCATGCGCCAGCGTGTGGTCATTGCTCTTGCGCTGGCCCATACCCCGGCCCTGATCATCGCGGACGAGCCCACCACGGCCCTCGACGTGTCCGTTCAGGCCCAGATCCTGGCGCTCCTGAAAAGTCTGGCCCAGGACCATAATGCGGCGGTGATGCTGATCAGCCATGACATGGGCGTCATTTCCGAGACCTGCGACCGGGTGGCGGTGATGTATGCGGGCCGGATCGCCGAAATCGGCCCGGTGCGGGAGGTGGTGGAAGCCCCCAACCATCCCTATACCCAGGGTCTCATGGCCTCCATTCCCCGGATCGGGCGCATGGGCGCTGCCCTAGAGCATATCAAGGGCGCCATGCCCCGCCCAGGCGCCGTTCCTCCGGGATGCGCCTTTCATCCCCGCTGCCCCCACCGGTTCGCCCCCTGCGACCGGGACCGGCCCGGGCTGATGGCGGCGGAAGGGTCCTCTGCCGCGTGCTGGCTGGTGAAAGAAGGGCTGAAGGCATGAGAGTCAAGGTCCTCAGTGAACACCTGATCGAGGTTCAGGGGGTGTCGAAACGCTTCGACCTGTCCGCCCCACTCCTCCTGCGCATGATCCGCAAACAGCCCCGCACCGTTCTGCCTGCGGTGGAGGATGTGAGCTTTGCCATCCGCAAGGGTCAGACCTTCGGCCTTGTGGGGGAATCCGGCTGCGGAAAATCCACCCTGGCCCGCCTCGTGGTGGGCCTTGCCAGCCCCAGCGACGGGGAGATCCGGTTCGGCGGCAAGCCCGTGACCGCCCCCGGCGGCGGCGGTGACATCGGGCGCGGCCGCCTCCAGATGGTCTTTCAGGACCCCTTCGCCAGCGTCAATCCCCGGTGGCGGGTCCAGGACATCATCGCGGAGCCCCTGCGGGCGGCACCGGACGGGGGCAATCTGACTGCGCAGGACCGGGCGGCCATGGCGGGCACCCTGCTGGAGCAGGTGGGCCTTTCGGCGGCGGACCGGGAACGCTTCCCCCACGAATTTTCCGGCGGCCAGCGCCAGCGGATTTCCATCGCCCGGGCGCTCGCCTCCAAGCCTGAATTCCTGGTGTGCGACGAGCCCACCTCCGCCCTCGATGTGTCCGTCCAGGCCCAGATCCTCAATCTGATGGCAGAACTTCAGGCGGAACTGGGGCTGACCTATCTGTTCATCAGCCATGATCTGGCGGTGATCAGCCACATGGCCGACCGGGTCGGGGTCATGTATCTGGGTCGCCTCGTGGAAATTGCGGATGCGGATCTTCTGTTCACCGCACCCCGCCACCCCTACACCCGTATGTTGCTGGACGCGATCCCGAGCCTCGATACCCGGGAACGGGCAGGCCAGGAGGGGAGCGCCAAACCCGGTTCCGGCGATGTGGCCAACCCGCTGGACCGTCCGCCGGGCTGCCATTTCCATCCCCGCTGCCCTTTCGCCAATGATCGCTGCCGCACGGAAGACCCCAAACCCCGGGAAGACGACCGGGGCACCGTCGCCTGCCATGGGGTGGAAGAAGGCCGTCTGCCGGAATGGGCCGGCTGAATTCCCGCAGTCGTCTCCCCGTCGTTGACCTCTTGCCGCTTTCCGGGCGTAGGATGTGGAACCAATAACAAGGCTCCACCCTGCGGATAGGAGGAAACACCCATGGATGAACTGGTTCTGAGCCAGGTGGACGGGGACATCGCCACCCTCACCCTGAACAAGCCCGCAAGCCGCAATTGCCTGTCCCGGGACATGATGGGCGCGCTGATCCAGGCCCTTGAGCAGGTGGGCGGCAGGGACCCGGTAAAGGTGGTGATCCTGGCGGCCAACGGACCGGTGTTCTGTTCCGGCCATGACCTGAAGGAAATGCAAGCCGCCCGCGAGCAATCGGACCGGGGCGAGGCCTTCTACAAGGCCACCTTCGAGCAGTGCTGTGCCCTGATGAACACGATCATCCGCCTGCGCCAGCCGGTCATCGCCCAGGTGCAGGGCATGGCCACGGCGGCCGGGTGTCAGCTTGTGGCCACCTGCGATCTCGCTGTTGCGGCCCACAATGCCCGGTTCGCCACGCCGGGGGTGAATATCGGCCTGTTCTGCTCCACCCCCATGGTGGCCCTGTCCCGCAATGTGCCGCGCAAACACGCCATGGAAATGCTGCTCACCGGAGAGGCGGTGGATGCGGTCCGGGCCCGGGAACTGGGTCTCGTCAACCAGGTGGTGGCGCCGGTCTCCCTTGAATCCCGAACCCGCGCCCTCGCCCGGCGTGTCGCCGACAAATCCCCCACAGTGGTGAGCATCGGCAAGGAAGCCTTTTATGCCCAGGCGGAAATGGATCTGGATGCCGCCTATGCCTACACAGCGGAGGTCATGACCCGGAACATGATGGCCCGGGACGCAGCCGAGGGCATCGGCGCTTTTATTGAGAAGCGTCAGCCGGAATGGTCCGACCGGGATCACTGACGGGGCTCGTGCGGGGACGCAGCGCCCCGGTCACCAGATAGGCCGCGAGCGCCAGGACGATCGAGAACAGGAACGGCGCCTCGAGCCCGAGCACCAGTTCCCCAAGGGGATAGCCCGCAAGACCGGCGGCGAAACTGGCCATCGCCGCCCATTCATCCCCCAGTCGGGGCGCATGCAGACCAATCAGCACCACCACCAGCAGCCCCGCCGTCCCCAGGGAATCCGCCAGGATGACGAGCCCCAGCACCGAATCCCCCGAAAGGGCGATCACATAGGCGATGACCCCGGCCGCCACGACCACACCCCGCATCATGAACAGACGCTCACGCTCCCCCACCGTCCGTGTGCGGGACAAGGCGGGCAGGACAATGTTGTGGGTGGTCAGTGCGGAAATGGTCAGGACCGTGCTGTCGATGGTGGACAGGATCGCGGAGATCAGCGCACCGGCAAACACCACAAACAGCCACTGGGGGAGAACCGACTGGGCGAGCGAGGTGAGGAACAGGTCCCCATCTTCCAGATTGAGCCCAAGATTGGTGCCGAACAGGGCGATGGCCACCGGGATCAGACCCACGGTGATGTAGAGGCCGAAAGCCGTGAAACAGGCATTGCGCGCGACCTCCGGGCTGCGCGCCGCCAGTACCCGGGCAAGGGCCGCCTGGGACACGAGGGAGCCCAGAATGGGGACAGCCCAGCCGTCAAGCCGGGCCCAGATGCTCTCGCCGGGCACGGTCAGCCGAAGCTGGTCTGGGGAAATCCGCTCCACCGCCTCGCCCACACCGCCGCTCATGGAAATCACGAAGCCCACGAGCACGATCAGCCCAAGGATCAACACGATGCCTTGGAAGAAATCGGTCACAGCGTCTCCCAAGAGGCCGCCGAGCCATGTGTAGGTGATCACCAACACCGTGGCGAGGATCAACCCTGCGTCCATGGGAATGCCGGTGAGAACCTGGAGGATGCTGGCGAAGGCCATGAGTTGGGCGGCGGCCCAGGTCACCAGACTGGGGACAAACAGGGCGGAACCGAACACTTCCGCACGCCGTCCGTACCGGGCCTTGAAGAAATCCCCGACGGTCATGTAGCCGCCGGCCCGCAGCTTGTAGGCAATGAAAAGCCCCATGCCCAGAAGGCACAGGGCGTAACCGAACGGGTCCGCGCGGCCACCGGCCAAGCCGTCTTCGGAAATGGCCGCGGAGGAGCCGACCATGGTCTCGGCGCCGAACCATGTGGCGAAAAGGGAGACTGCGACGAGTGGCAGGCCCAGGGAGCGCCCGGCAATCAGATAGTCGCTTTCCGTGGCGATCCGGCGGGACGCCCAGGCGCTGATGGCCAGTTGGACCGCGAAATAGACCAGAACGGCGAGCACAATCCACGTCATTGCCCATCCCCCATGGAAGTGGCCCGGCCATCAGACTGTGCCCACGCCCTGATGATGGACACAGCCACATGCTCTCCGGCAACGATATCATCCGGCAACGGGCCCGCGCACCGGGCCTGACAGCCGGTCAGCCGGTCTTCAGTCGAATCGGCCGAATTCGATGCGGTTCAGAGCGAGAAACACGATCACGAACAGCAGAATGGCGAAAATCGCGGTCATATCGGCATCCTTTTTTGAAAACCCGGCTTCTGACAACCCGGACTGTGTCTACCACAAGGGTCCCCTGGTCTAACACCCAATTCACCACCAGACGGTTGGTGCGGGTCGGTCCCGACCCTGGGGCCCCTCTCATTCTTCGTCCGGGCGATTCATCCAGGCCATGAAAGGCCGCAACGGCAACGCCCAGGCAATCCCGGCAATTCCATAGAACAGGAGCTGCCACACCGGTGAGTCGTGCAGATAGGTGCTGCCGATCCAGGCAACCACCATGACATATACGAACAGTCCGGCCATGAGCGCCAGACTACCGATAAGCTTGCGGGACCCTGCTGTCATGTCGAACCCTTACCTTTACGATCGGTGGAGCGGGCGCGCGAGATGGAGGCGGCGCACACCACCGCCCAAGCTTCACCATCAACCACCCCCAAGTGCCAGCCCAATCGGCCCCGCGCGACAGTTTGCCGGGGAACCGTGAAACCCAGCCTGCTGACCTATAGTATAGAACACGACACCGGCTCAGCCATGGACCCCGGCCATGATGGGCCACCCAATGATAGCTTGCTTGTATCGGATCCACGTCCATGACCGCTTCCACCGTCGACGCACCAGCCTCTCCCAGCACCGGAATTGCGCCGCCCCGGGCCGCCAGCCAGGGCACAGTTGTGCCGTCATCAAAGGATCTGGCCCGCAAGGCCGCAGCACGGCGTCAGGTGGGCTGGTTCCTGGTCGCCATGGCCGGGATCCTCTTCACCATGATCGTGGTCGGCGGTGCCACCCGGCTGACGGATTCGGGCCTGTCCATCACGGAATGGCGTCCGGTCACCGGCACCATCCCGCCCCTGACTGCGGCCCAGTGGGAAGTGGAGTTCAACAAATACCGCCAGATCCCTGAATACCAGCAGATCAACCGGGGCATGAGCCTCGCGGATTTCAAAGTGATCTACTACTGGGAATGGGGTCACCGGCTGTTGGGCCGGGTCATCGGCCTGTTCTTCGCCCTGGGCATGATCTATTTCGCGCTTGCCCGCAAGCTGGATCGGGACTTGGCCTGGAAGCTGGGAGCCATGTTCGTCATGGGCGGCCTCCAGGGGGTTCTGGGCTGGTACATGGTCATGAGCGGTCTGGTCGACCGGGTGGATGTGAGCCAATACCGGCTGGTGGCCCATCTGGGGCTTGCCTTCGCAATTTTTGCCTTCATGGCCTGGGTGGCTACGGATCTCCTGGCGGGGACTGAACGACGCCAGCCCAGGGCCGTCCCGGGGGTGGGCACCGCGGCGGTCGCGGTCACCGGTCTTGTCTATCTCCAGGTGCTGCTGGGCGGGTTCGTGGCCGGTCTCGATGCGGGCTTCACCTACAACACCTGGCCCTTGATGGATGGCTCAATCGTGCCGCCGGGCTTGTGGCGCATAGACCCCTGGTGGCTGAACCTGTTCGAGAACATCACCACGGTTCAATTCGTGCACCGCATGACCGCCTATGGTCTGGTTGCGGCGGTGGTGGCGCTTTACGTGATGACCCTGCGCAGACCGGTGACACCGGGCGGGCGTCAGGCGGCGGGACTTCTGGGCCTGGCGGTTCTGGGGCAAATGGGCCTTGGGATCTGGACCCTGGTGGCCGGTGTGCCCGTCTGGCTTGGAGCCGCCCACCAGGGTGGCGCGGTGATTGTCCTGGCCCTGTCGATCTATGCCACCTATCGGTTGACCAGCGCACCGGCGCCTACAACAATAAAAGTGCCCGCTTAGGCTGGGGTCCGTCACCTGGGATTTGAGCGTGTCCCCACTTTCACGTGAGTGAGATCCATGGGAACCGTGGTCGCCATCCGCCATGTGCCCTTCGAGGATTTGGGACTGCTGGCCCCGTTGCTGGCGGATCGGGGCCACGGCGTGCACATTCTCGACGCCCCCACCGACGATCTGACCCCGGCCCGGCACGCGGAGCTGGTGGTGATCCTGGGTGGTCCCATCAGTGCCAACGACACCGCCGACTATCCCTTTCTGGAAACCGAAATCGCCCTCGCGGCGGAGCGCCTCGGCGCCGACCGCCCGATCATCGGCCTGTGCCTGGGGGCGCAGATCATGGCCCGGGCCTTGGGCGCGCCGGTCTATCCCTCTGATGTCAAAGAAATCGGCTGGGCACCTTTGGACCTGACCCCGGCAGGACAGGAAAGCCCCATGGGCGCCCTGGCGGCGGTTCCGGTCCTTCACTGGCACGGGGAGACCTTTGAACTGCCCCCCGGGGCGATCCATCTGGCGAGCACGCCGGATTGCGCCCACCAGGCCTTTGCTCTTGGCCGCCATGGACTGGCGCTCCAGTTCCACGCGGAGGCCGGCACCGCCGGGCTGGAGCCTTGGTTTGTGGGCCACACGTTGGAAATTGCACAGACACCGGGGGTGGATGTGCCTACCCTACGGGCGGATACGGTCCGGTTCGGTCCCGGACTGGTGCAACCGGCGACCCGCTTCTTTTCCGCATGGCTGGAGGCGGCGGGCCTTTAATCAGTGAGGCGCCCATGTCCTCCCCTCCGGGGCAAACCCCCAACGGCCCGTCTGACAACAGCCCGTCTGACAACAGCCCGTCTGGCAACAGCCCGTCTGGCAACAGCCCGTCTGACAACAAATCATCTGATGGGGGACACCCCCCGAATGATCACGCTCCTGATGGTCAAAGGCCGTTCCGTTCTTTGGGAGTGGTGACCTTTGCCCTCATGCTCGGCGGTCTGCTGATTATTGGCCTCGCCCTGATCCTGCCGGGCGGAGACGGGTCCAACCAGGCGGGGGTCCTCCCGCCGGGAACCCTGATTGGCGATGGGCCCGTGAGGCTTGAAGTGTACGGGGAACGGCGGCGGTCATCCGATGCCTGCATTCTGTCACCGCCGGGGGCCATGGCGCCCTTCGTTGGGTATCGAAACGCGGCCACCCTCACCGATGAAACCCTCATTCATGAAGCCCTCATACATGAAGAATGCGCGGCTCAGCCGGGTGTCCTGCGCGGCGGGGATCTCCGGGTCCGTCATTTCCATGTTCTGGGTGCGGCGCCCTGGACCTTCACCCTGCGGTTCAAAGACGACGGTCGAGGCAAGGTGATCACCCCCGGCGGCAATGTCCTCGACGCGATTCCTACCGACTACAGTGCTCTTTGTCATGACGGTTCGATCCGGACGTTGAGCCTGGCGGAGCAACGCACCGACTCAGAGGCCTTTTTTGAGACCGGCAGGATCCGGGTGCTGGGCCGGTCCATTGAAGCCAGCCGGCAGCGGGTGGACGGGCCGTCCCAAAGCCCGCTGCTCCATGCCGGGGCCAACCCTCACAGCGGCACTCTGGTGGTGCTCCGCGTCGATGGGGAGGGGTTCATTGTCCCGTGCATCGGGGAACGGACCGGGTTTCAGATTACGGATCTGCCGGAACGCGCCAATCACCAAAGCTGGTGGAGCGACGGGTATATCCTGAACATTGCCCTCTTCGACGCGCCGCTCCCGCCGGGCGGGGAGCCCGGCCCGTCGACCCTGGCGGACTGGATCCGGATTGATGTCCGCACAGGCGAGGAGGCTGGAGAGCGGCGGAAGCTGATTGTCCGGGGCACGATTGTCCCGGGTATGATTGTTGACGGGGGTGAGGATCGCCGGTTCCATGTCACCCCGGACCGGGTGGTGTTCGAAGATGATCCGGACACGCCTTTAATCACCGGAGGTGACGGCGCGGGACCCATCAGCGCATGTGTGTCCCTGCCCCTCGCCGGGGGGCTGGCTTGTGCCATCGGTGGAAGCAGGCTGGTCCTCTGGTCCCCAGCCTCCGGCACGGACATTTTCGATGCAGACCGGCTTTTCGGACCAGCGGCACAGGCTCCAACTGTGGAGAACGACCCGTTCCGCATCCTGGCCGGGGCTGGCCACGGGCTTCTCGTAACCAACGGCGAAAGCGTGACGTTCTTGAAGGTCGCATTCGATGGTACTGAGGCGCGCTGATGGATCTGCACCCACGGAGAACCGGAATAATGGCCTACAGGCCCAGGCGGCCCATTTCGATTTTCGGGCACCGGTCCATAATGACCGTGAGCCCGGCTTCCCGGGCCCGGGCGGCTGCGTGATCGTCCCGCACCCCAAGCTGCATCCAGATCACTTTGGCCCCCACGGCAATGGCCTCATCCACCACCGCGCCTGCATCCTCCGAGCGCCGGAAAATATCCACCATGTCGATGGCCACGGGAATGTCCGCCAGTTCCGCGAAACTGGGGCGGCCAAGGAGGGGTTCTTCCCGCAGGGCCGGATTGACCGGATAGACCTCGAACCCCCGCATGATCAGGAATTCGGTGATCTCGTGGCTGGCCCGGTCAGGGTTGGCACTGGCGCCCACCACCGCGATCGTCCGTACACTGGTCAAGACCTGGCGCAGCAGGTCATCGGGGATCACGAGATCAGACATCGGTCTTTCCTCCTGGGGACGGTTTCGGGGTCAGGTCCTTCCGGGCCCCAAGCCTGTTGACCCGGGCCAGAATACCCTCCCGGTCGAGCCTTGCGGCATAGGCGGCATACACCGGATCCTCCGACAGATGGCGTTCCTCCGCCCGGGCCCGCAACCAGTAGATCACGCACATTACCGTGAGGGCGCCGGTATCGGTCAGGGCATCCATGGCACCCTGGGTGGAAAGAAAGGGCAGGTAGATCAGCCACCAGCCCACGCATTTGGCCAGATAGGAAGGATGTTTGGTGAACCGGTAGGGCCCGTGGGTGAAAATGCCCCGGTGGGTCAGGTTGGAGAACCGCAAACCGAAGGTGAGGTTGGCCCAGATCCACACAAGCTGCACCGCCAGGATCAGGGCACCCCACAAGACCAGGAGACCGGGCTGCCCTGCGAGCCAGTAGAGCCAGTCCCGGGCGTCATTATACTGAACACCGTTCTTGGACAGGAGCAGAATGAAGGGATAATAGCAGATCAGGGTGGCCGCCCAGCCCCACCAGACCGGGTTGACCGAACGGATATGGCTGTCCAGGACCCTCAGGGTCGCCAGATAGCCCAAAGCCGCCACCATCAAGTCCAGAAGTACGATCAGATCCCAGCTCAGCAGATACCAGTCCGCCGCCCCGCCCGGATCGAACTTCGCCAGCTTGTAGGCAATCGCGAACAGATAGGCGGCCATCAGGGGCAGGAAGATCCCCTTGATCACCCAGCCCAGGCCATAGGTGCGCAAGGCTGCCCAATGACGGGCCTCAAGGCCAGGTCTGATCCGTCCACACAAGAGATTGAGAGCCAGGGTACCGGCCGCCCAGGGTGCATCCCGGGGCTCATCCAGATGCCGGTCGAGCCACCAGAAATAGGGTATCGCGAGGAATGCGGCGGCGAAAAAGGCTTCGGCCATGAAGTAGCGCACAACGATCCAATGGTTTGGATCGTAAAAGGGCGTGAGGCTGAATAGGCCGTAAAACCCGGCGAGCAGCGCGAGCGTGATCCAGAACCCACACAGTTTGACAAGCACACGGGATCGGTCCGCGGTCCGATGCGCCCCCAGACCCGCACTCTCCCGCCGGTGCACCTTGAGAACCAGAATATCAAAGCCGCCAAGGGCAAGGGCGGTGACGGCCAACCCCAGAAGGGCCGCATAGGGCGCAACCACCCCCCCGGCCAGGGCCGCCACAATCACACAGGCCCCAAGACCGTAACAGGCTGCATTGACCAGAACCACGGTCGGCCGGCCGTCCGCCACGGGCGCAGGAGAACCACGGGGATCAAACCCGCCCAGGAAAGACCGTAAACGGAGCACTGTCCTGTTCTCCATGCATTCAGAGCAACCCAGCCGTCACGATGATCCCATCATAATGAGCGGGGCACAATCACTCGGGCACGACTACTCTGATACGACTACCCTGGCGCAGTTACTTTGGCACGACCGCACAGGCTTTCAACGCTGCGGGCGTGGACCCATTGGCCTGGAGGGCCTCATAGGCCTGGTGGTGGCGGTCCGTGGCCATCAGGTCCACCCCCTGGGCGGCGATTTCCGCGTAGCGCGCCTCGTTGCCGGTTTCCACGACCTCCTTGTCGATGGTCCACAGGGCACCCCAGGCGACCGAGTGGCCACGGTCGCGCACCGCCTGCCAGAAGCCCGGTTTGATGTCGCCGACCCCGGTCCAGATCACCACATTGTCCATGTTCACGCCCCCCGCTGCCATGGTCTCGAGGGCACTGATGTCATCGGCCCCAACGGACAGCATGATGGACGGATCCATGGCGTGGACGGCCTTGGCGCCGTTCACGGAGTAAACGATCACCGCCGCATGGCCCTGGGCGTCTTCTTCCTGCACGATGGCCACCACATCGGCCAGTTTGGTGCCCCGCTTCACATCGAGCTGGAGCACTGTGCGCCCCTTTGCCCAGCGCAGGGCATCCCGCAGGAGCGGCGGACGGAAGGAGGTCACGGTCCCTTCCCCGTCTTCCAGAAACAGATCCTTGATCACGGCCCAGTCGGTTGAGCGCACGGCGCCGGACCCGGTGGTGGTCCGCTCAAGATCCTTGTCATGCATCAGCACCAGTTCCCCGTCCCGGGTGGTGCGGATATCCACTTCAATGAACATGGGCGCCTGGACCAGGGTATTGGCCATGGTCTCGATGGCGTTTTCCGGATAACCGGACTCCACCCCGCCCCGGTGCCCGCTGACCAGGGTGGTGCGCCCGCGCAGGCAGGTCATCAGCCCGGCCACGTCCCCGTCTTTGGCCGTGAACGGCACCACCGGTTCCGGCAGACCCTCATAAGCCGCCAGACCCATTGCCCATGCCGGTGCGGATACCGGTGCCAGACCCAGAACCGCGCCCACGGTGAGCGCAGCAGTCACCCATTGCCACTTACCCATCTCTTTCCCCTCTCCCGTTGAACCACCATATCTTGTTCACGACATGTTCTAGATCTGTTTTAATGCAAACACAAGGGTGAATGGTCGGGTCCTTGATAGCTGACGCCCCCTTGACGGCGGCGGGTCCATCAACCGGCATCCGCTGCCTTCTGTTCCGGGGTGGATGGTTTTGGGTTGGACGGACTCGCCGGGTTCGGGTCTTGGGAGGGCGCGGGTGGCGCGGGCCGGTCTCCCCGGGTCAGGGTCTTGATGTGGAGATCGTGCTGGGGATAAGGGATGCGGATCTTGTTGGCCTGGAGGCGTTCCCAGATGGCCAGATAGACATCGCTGCGCACATTGGCGAGACCGTTCGAGGGATCCTGGATCCAGAAGCGCAGGTCGAACTCGATCCGGCTGTCGGCAAAAGCCATCAAATTGCAGACCGGTGTGGGATGGTCCACCACCCGGTCGGTGGACTGGGCCGCTTCCCGGGCCAGGGCCTGGACCTGCTTGAGATCCTCCGTGTCGTAGGCCACGGCAAAGGGGGCATGCAGACGGATCACCTTGTCCGAGCGGGACCAGTTCACCACCCCTTCCGTCATGAACCGATCGTTGGGGATCAGATGTTCCGTCCCGTCACGGGTCCGGATGGCCACATAGCGGGCGGCCATGCCGGTGACCCAGCCGAAGGTGTTGTCGATCTGGATCACGTCGCCGGGCTTGATGGAGCGGTCCGCGATCAGGGTGAACCCGGCCAGGAAGTTCGAGACCATTTTCTGGAGGCCAAGGCCGATGCCAAGACCCAAGGCGCCACTGAACACGGCCAGGGTCGCCAGGTTGAACCCGGCAATCTGGAGGGCGATCACGAAGGCCACCACGGGCAGGGCCACCTTGACCACTTTCACGATCAGGGCCTTGAGCGTGGGCGTCACCTCGTCCACCGCGTTCAGGCGGCTCTCCACAAGGCGCCCAAGCATGGCCGCGCCCCAGAACAGGATCGCGAAATAGATCAGGGTGCGCACCACATCGAACAGGCTGATCACCCGGGCGGCTCCGTCAGTCCCCTCACCGACCGGAATGGAGAGGGCCTGGAGCTGGGCCGCCACCTCGTCCAAGAGGCCGAAAGCGCTCAAGGCCGCGATGGGCCAAGCCACATAAAACGCCACGCTCGACCAGAAGGGGGACCGGATCACCAGGGTGACGACCCGTGTGACGATCCAGGCGGTCAGGAGGCTGATGGATGCGCCTACCGCCGCCGTGGGCTGCTCGAACGCACCCAGAATGACCTGAAACAACAGCAGGCTGAGATAAAGGGCGACGGGCACGGCGAGCACACCCGCAGCCCGGGCCAGCCGGCGCAGTGGCCCTTCCGGCGCACGGGCCACCAGATGCTGGTTGATCACCCGCCCGAGCCGGGGCCCGAAAAACAGGGCCGGGATCAGGGCCACGGCAATCAGTCCGACCTGAAGGCCGGTATCGAGGGTGAGCAAGGTGGTCTGGAGCCAGTCCAGGGCCGCCGTCAGGATTTCGCGCACGTCTTCAACGGCGAAAATCTGATCCCATACGGATGGCCCATTCCCGGCTGACATGAATGTCCTCACCTCGCTCGTCTGGTTTGTCCAGGCTGACAGTCTGCCATATCTCGGCCCATGCCCGTGAAGATAAGGTAACCGAGTGATTACCGTGCCTTCGGATCGGGAACGGACCACCGTTCAGTGCTGGATTGGTCAGCCGTCAGGACTTTGATTTTATAGTGCCCGGGCGTCAGGGCAAGGGGCAGGGTCTCCCCCCGGGCCAGATAGAGCCGGTCCAGGGGTGCCGCGCCCTCGGGCTCCCCTTCCGGAAACGCCTCAATGATCCGTGATTGCTCTGTTGCCGCCATTCCGGAAAGGTAGGGGCCGGATGGATGGGCGCCGGATGGATGGAGGCCGGAGGAAAGTGGAACCGCCCTTCGGCCCAGTGCCGCGAGCCACCCGGCACGGCCATCAAGGGACAATCGTTCAACACCCAGATGAATGCTGATGTCGGACCCATGGTCCGATGGCTGAGGGTTGCGCGCCCCTGCGTGGGAACCGGCAACGGAAAAGGAAAGCTCCGCCAGGGTCAGGGGTGCAGGACTTTGGCAGGCTGATTGGGTCATGGTCAGAGGGTCGATGCCCGTATCCCGTTTCAGAAGGCCGGCCAGAACCAGGAAAGGCGGCGTGACACCTGGAACCGGTGTCTCCACGCTTGTGCTCTCGCCACCCTGGCCCTCTTCAACCTGGCCACAATCCGATGGCCCCATCACGGGCCAGACGGCGGATCTGTTCATCATCATAGCCCAGCATGGCGGTCAGGATTTCCCGTGTGTGTTCCCCCACCTGGGGCGGCATTGTGTAGCGGTCCTCGAAAGTCTCCGACAGTTTGACCGGATTGCCGGGCTGGTCCACATGGGTCCCACCGGGAAGGGGTACGCTGACTTTCATGGTACGGGCAAGTGTCTGGGGATCGGCGAAGGTATGGGCGAAATCGTTCACGGGGGCGCAAGGGACCCGGGCGGCCTCCAGCACCTCCAGCCAGTGTTCGCAGGTCTCGGTTTCCAGCACGACCTGGACCTTGGCCTCGATCACCGCTTTGTGGGCGAGTCTCCCGGGCTGGGTGGCGAATGCCTCGTCCATCAGGGTCGGATCGCCCAGGATCCCGGCAACGCGGGTCCAGATTTCGTCCGTCAGCACCGCGAGGATCAGATAGCGGCTCCGGGTGCGGAAGGTATTGTAAGGGACATGGACGAAATGGCCGTTGCCCACCCGCCCCGGCCCCTTGCCGGACATGAGATACATGGTGGCCATATAGTTCAGCAGGGAGATCTGGCCGTCCATCATGGAAATATCCACATGCTGGCCCCGGCCCGTGGTGTGCCGGGCCTCGACCGCCGCCAGAATGCCGATGACCGCGAACAGCCCCGCCCCCAGATCACCCATGGGAATGCCCGAGCGCAGGGGCTCCCCCTCCGGATAGCCGGTGAGGGACATGCCGCCTCCCATGCCCTGGGCCACCAGATCGAAGGCGACACGGTTCGTCCCCGGACCGGTTTCACCAAATCCGGTCACGGAACAGGTGATGATGCGGGGATTGCGCCGGGACAGAACCGGATAATCGATCCCCAGCCGCTCAGGGACCCCGGCGGCGAAATTGTTCAGCACAATGTCCGCATGGGTCACAAGATCGTAGAAGACCGCCCTGCCCGCCTCGGATTTCAGGTCGATGGCCACGGATTGCTTGTTGCGGTTGAGGGTCATGAAATAGGCGCCCATGCCCGCCCGGGAATAATCGGGATCCCCTTCAAGAAGGCGTCGGGTGCCCTCCCCACGGCCCGGCGGCTCCACCTTGATGACCCGGGCACCCATATCGCCAAGGAGCATCCCCCCATAGGGACCGGAAAGCATGTGGGTGAGATCAAGAACCGTCAGGGACTCCAGAGCGCGCATGGATCACCCGGTCCTCAGGAGACGCAGGGCAGAGTTGCGGGGGGAAAAACCCCGGCCTTGGAGACCATGGACGGCACGGGCCGTCCGAGCACCCCGTCCAACCAGTGGCTCACCGCGATCAGTTTTTCAAGATCGATGCCGGTCTCGTAACCGCAGCGGTGCAGCATGTGCACAAGATCCTCCGTGGGCACATTACCGGTGGCCTTGGGGGCAAAGGGACACCCGCCGATCCCGCCGAGACTGGCATCGAATTTCCGCACCCCCGCCTGGAGGGCCGCATAGGCGTTGGCCAGACCGGTGTTGCGGGTGTTGTGGAAATGCATCCGCAGGGGCACCCTGGGCACGGCATCGCGGACCGCGCACACCAGGTCATGGACCTGGACCGGCACCGCTGCGCCAATGGTGTCCGCCAGGGTAATTTCCGTGGGCGCGGCCTGGGCCAGCCGCCGGACGATCTCCACCACCCGCTGCGCAGGCACCATCCCCTCATAGGGACAACCGAAGGCGGTGGACACAATGGCCACCGTGCGCAGGCCCTCTGCCCCCGCCGCCCGGACCACATCGCAGGTCATCTCCACACTTTCAGCCCAGCTCTGCCCCTGGTTTTTCTGGCCGAACGTATCGCTCGCCACGGCCACCACACCGATTTCCTGGATGGCCGTCGCCCGGGCCCGCTCCAGCCCCCGGGCATTGAGCACAAGACCGGAATAGACCGGGCGCCCCGCCACCGGGTGTTCAGACCAGCTTTCCGGGCTCTCCAGGCCCGCGATCACCGCTTCCGCATCGGCCATGCGCGGCACCCGCTTGGGGTTCACGAAGCTCGCCACCTCAAGGCGCCGGATCCCCGCCTCAAGCGCCCCGTTGATGAAGCGGATCTTGTCTTGGGTGGAAACCTCCACCGCCTCGTTCTGCAGCCCATCCCGTGGGCCCACATCCTGAATGTCGACAAAACCGCCGGATTGAGTGGATAGGGCTGCAGACATGGAAGGCGCTCCGATTAGTGGCGTGGACGACTGAACCCCATTGTTATCCCGCCCAGTGGTCCGGGACCAGGAGCAGGCGAGCGCCGAAACAGCGTTGCAACAGGATCACACTCCGCGGGCAATGCCCCAATCGCGGGTATTATTCATCATTTCTCATCCAAGTGACGGATGGCGCCCGAGACGCCTGTTGCTAGCTTTCCGCGTGTTAGGAGGTGCAAGCGCATGTTTGCGAAGCACCCTCCCCG
>CAZLPU010000069.1:0-25972 GCA_964561475.1 uncultured Alphaproteobacteria bacterium | reverse complement strand
GACCGCAGTCGCGGCCTTGAGCATGATGCGGATTAAACGCCTCATGCTCTAAATCGCATTCGGATCCGTGCGGCTGCGAGTTTGACGAGGGCGAGATAGTCTGTGTCGTGTTTTTTCGGATCGCGTCGCCACCGCTCCGAACTGTCAGACATAACCAGAGGGTTACCGGATGGAAGATACAGATCTAGGTGGCTCCGGAGAGAGGCTACCAATCTCGGTACTGACCGGATTTCTTGGGAGTGGTAAGACAACCGTTCTCAACCATCTGATCCAGCAGCCAGAGTTAAGCCGGACTCTTGTGCTCATAAACGAGTTTGGGGAAATCGGCATTGATCATGATCTTGTCACCTTCAGTAAGGATGACGTGGTCATTGAAATGGCGAGTGGTTGTTTGTGCTGCACCATCCGTGGGGACCTTGCCAAGACCTTGCGCGATGCACCCGGACGGTTTTCCAGGGGCGGCCAGTGTTGGTTCAACCGCGTTGTGATTGAAACCACAGGCCTCGCAGATCCCGCCCCTATTCTCCATACACTGATGACGGATCAATTGGTGACGCGCCGGTATCGTCTCGATGGGGTCATCACGACTGTCGATGCCGCGAATGGCGCAGAGACATTGGACAGACAGACAGAGTCCGTAAAGCAGGCGGCTGTAGCTGACCGGCTTGTCATCACCAAATCTGATCTCGTCGATGATAAAGCACTGCATGGATTGCAGCATCGCCTGCGTGCTCTGAACCCGGCTGCGCCCCAGATCATTGCAGAGAACGGGATGGTCGATCCCTGTTTGCTGCTCGATGCGGGCCTCTATGATCCGAAAACCAAGAGTCTCGATGTCCAAAGCTGGCTCAATTCGGAGGCATTTACTGATCACTCAGGTCATGCTCACCATGACGTCAACCGACACGATGCGCACATCAAGGCGGTCTGTCTGACAGTAGACAAACCGATCCCGGATGAAGCCCTGGACTTGTGGTTGGAGGCACTTCTTTCCCTCAGGGGCGCCGACTTCCTGCGGGTCAAGGGCGTCATCAATGTGGAAGGTCTCAAGAGACCCGTTGTCATTCACGGGGTCCAGCACATCTTTCATCCGCCTGTCAGATTGAAGGAATGGCCAAGTGACGACCACCGCTCCCGGATTGTGTTCATTGCACGGAATATTGACGAGACTGATCTCCGCAACAGCCTGAAGCCATTTGGTATAACCGCAGTCTAGGGCGCCAGCATGACTAAAACCTGCAACGCTTGAGCCCTCCCACTCTCACATTGTATCCAGATATTCTTGTAATTGAATTAACTAGACACGACCTTTTTTAGGTATGCATGCTTGGATCAAACCTTTCAAGGATATTCTTGATTTCGCGGTTCCTAATTATTTTGAGCGCTTCTGCTTTGGTGAACCATTTCCTGATACGCATACCGCATTCACTCCAATCCTCATCTCCAATTACCTCTGTTACTTCAAAAGGGAACATATGCACGAAAGTATTCTTATTTCTTCTGAAATACCTATCGAATTCCCGTTCAATAATTTTACCACGAACTCCACCTTCCTCTTGCGTTTCTCTTTCGGCACATTCGACCAACGATTCGTATCCGAATTTAGTGCCTCGTGGGAATATCCAATCCCGTGCATTGTTTCTTCTTGTCACAAGTAAATACTTCCAATTGCTACCCTCCTTTCTAAATGTTATTCCAGATCCTTGACTAACTTCAAAGTTGTTTCTCTTAAGAAAGTTATTTATATAATTCAGATACTTTGAAAACTCATTGCTTGTTTCAATATCTCTATTTTGAGTTAGAACCCATTTAGCCTCATCAAAATTATACCAATCAGGTTCCCTTGCGATTTCCGCAGATGATGTCGTCAAAATCCTTTGTATGACAATTAAGTGTAATAATTCTACTTCTCTCTTCTCATGGTTATAATACCTACAAATGAGTCTTTCGGGAAGTTCAATAACTTTTCCTTCAATTCCAGCCTCTACTTTTGCATAATGTAATGCTGCTTCTTCAAGAAGGGCAGGGCTGCCTAGATCTGAGCTCAACGGAAAGTTCCGACCTTTCGGAAAAATCCTTCTATTATGGTCAGTCTTAACAAGCCTAAAATAAACATTATTTTCGACGATTTTGAAGCAAATAGCTGCAACAAATTGATATAGTCGCTCCGAAACTAATTTTGGCCATGTAGAGGCAATATGTTTTCGCACTTGCTCTGCCACTTTTTGTGTGGCGTCAGAAATGTATTCATCAGTCGCATGATCTTTATAATCCAACGGGCCTCTAATTATACCAGCTACGTTTGAGATATGTGAAGAAAAAATTTCATTGAGTGAATCTGGGCAAAATAGCAAGGTTCTGTTCAACGACAAACCACCGAAAAAGAAACCAATCTCCAAAATAATATTTAATCCTGGACATTTTATTTCACCATCACCTCTATTGAAATATGCCACTGGTGTTGCAAGTATAATAACGAAATCGTATTGACCTGGAAAAGTTCTAAGTTGATCCATGATCTGTGATGATAGTGGAAATACATCTCGCCACGTAAATACGTCAAAATTTTCGGAAAGATGTATCTGCAAGTATATTGCATACCGCACATGTTCACGTGCGCAAAGAATCAGAATTTTTGGTTTAGATTGAATACTCATCCTATTTCCTCAAAGTTTTCTAGTCATCGCTACAAACAGAGCCAACCGCGAAGCGGGTCGACTCTAGTATAGGCAATTCAGGACAAGTTTGGCTAGATGGCTGCCATCGCCTTGGAGAAAATTTTTTGGTGAATTTTTTTATGACATTTTTCTAAAATGAAAAATATATAAAGGCGATAATTGAGCGCTTTTCGAGTAAGAGTGTTTTATATATGAAATTATAATAGAGTATTGTTTCATTTTTGCAATCAAGGTGGTAATGATTTATGCTAATTTTGAGAGTATTCGTTCGGTGCTTTATTTTCTTCTACCGATCAAGGCGCGGCCGGTTTGTTGCCGTTCATTTCCACGAGGCCGATGCGGTTGCCGGCCGGGTCGAGAAAGAGGGCGAGGATGACCAGGCCGGGGACTTCGAAGCGGGGTGTTTCGACGGTGCCGCCGGCGGCTTCCACGGTTTTCAGGGTGGTGTTGATATCGGGCACGCCCACATAGAGGACCTTGTCCGCCGGATCCTGGCGAATGGCGCCCTCGAGGCTTGGCATGTTTCCAGGCAGGAAATTGCCAGGCTTGCCGCAGGGCCAAGCGAAGACTGTAGCGTAAAAGCGCCTGAGGGCGGTTTCATCGGGTCCGGCGAGGTCGAAAAACACAATCGGCGCGGGCGTTGAAGAGGCTGACATTGGGGGCGCTCCTTTCTTGGTTGATCCCGTCTCGCAATCAAAACCCATCATGACCGCCGGGCTTGAGCATCCGGCGTGCCCTTTGGCGTGCCCTTTGGCGTGGGGCAGGGTCCCGGGGCGTGACCTGCCCGAGCGGGCAATCCGGCCTTTGAGGTGTGGCGGTGGGGGCGCCGTGGTTTCAGCGCTTCCGCCACTTCCGGAATGGGCTTAGTCTGTGCACCGGAGTTTAACGCGTTATGCGAGTATTCTGCAGGGAATGGCTGCCAAGGGAAGGCGGATTTTGTCCTTGAATGGGTTGCGCGCCGTCCGATGCTCGGCATCGTTTGCCCGTGTGTATTTTTCCCGGGCAGTGATCCACGGCACAGGGGCCGGCCCGGATCCATGGCATGTGTTTTGGTCCTGGGGCCGTAAACCGGAATAATTCGGCCGACCACTGGGGCGGACCAATGGGGCCAACCACTGGGGCCAACCATTGGGGCGGGGCCGGAACGGGGAGGATGGAGTTGGGAGTGGATGTAACCTTCTGGGGGGTGCGCGGCTCGATCGCCTGCCCCGGCTCGTCCTTTCTGCGCTATGGCGGGAACACGAGCTGCGTGGAGCTGCAGTCCGGGGACCACCGGGTGATTTTCGACGCGGGCACGGGTATCCGCGGGCTCGGGCAGAAGCTTCTGCAAGAGGGCCCCCAGGCGGCGGTGATGCTCATGTCCCACACCCATTGGGACCATATCTCCGGCTTCCCCTTTTTCCGTCCCCTGGGTCGGCCCGGCTACCGGTTCGACATTTATTCCGGCCATCTGGTGCCCCCCTTCAGCATCCGCGGCGTGCTGTCCGGGCAGATGGCCTATCCCCTGTTTCCCGTGCCCATGCCCACCAATGCGGCGGATCTGACCTTCACGGATTTCACCGCCGGGGAGACCCTTGAGTTCGGGCCCGATCTGCGGGCCATCACCGCCCCCCTCAATCATCCCGATGAATGCACCGGCTACCGGGTGGAAACCGGCGGCCGGGCGGTGTGCTATGTCACCGATGTGGAGCACGACAACGGGGAGGGGGACCAGACCATCCTGAGACTGATCGACGGGGCGGATCTGGTGATTTTCGACGCGACCTATACGGATGAAGATTATCCCCACTATCAGGGCTGGGGCCATTCCACCTGGCAGACCGGGGTGCGGCTCGCACAGGAAGCCGGGGTCAAGCGGCTGGTGCTGTTCCATCACAGTCCGGACCGGGAGGACGGGGAACTGGATGTCATCGCCCGCCGGGCCGAGGCCGTGTGTCCGGGGACCATCGTGGCCCGGGAAGGCATGACCCTCACGCTCTGACCCATGCTGGCCCCATGAGCGTCAAGGATACAATGACCGTCAAGGACTCCACGAGCGTCAAGGGACGGAAGGCGTCCGCCAAGCGGTTCGATCTGCCGGTGCCGGGACTGAGCCTCGTTCTGCCGGGAGACCTTGATCTGGGCCGGGGGGATGGGAGCGGTCTCGATCTCCCGGACATTCAACGGTCAGGGGACGGAGGGGTTGCGGCCCCGCTCGCATCTGACGGGACTCTTGCCGATGTGGGGTCTGCCACGGGGGCCGATCTGGGGCTGGCCCGGATGGGAACCCTGCTGGCGGAGGCCGGCTCTCTTGCCTGTATCGAAGAGGGGGATGCCGATGCGGCCTGTTCCAGTGTTGCGGCGGTGCGCTGGATCGGGGAGGCGCCTCTCACCGGTGATCCGGGGGCGTTCTATTCCGGGACGGCCCGGCTCACGGTGGACATGGCCTGTCTTCTGGGTGCGGTCGAATGGCGGGACCGGGACGCTTCCTTCGGCGTGGCCAGCCTTTTTGTGTCTTTTCCAGACGGAGCAACGGGCAGTGTCTCGGCGGCCGGTGGGGATGGGGCGGGCGCGCTCAAGCGGGCCACGGCCATCGCCCGAGCCATGGGGTCGGTGATCCGGGAGCCGGGTATGGAAGAGGGGGAGTGGGTGTGGGACTGCCTGTCCGCGGGCATGCGCGCGGCGTCGCAGGCGGGCGGCGGCGGGGACCATGCGGTTCTGACCTGTAAAGGGCGGGGCCGGGTGGCCGGACCAATCGGCCGCCGTCTGCCCGTGGATCTGCTGTTCCGGTTCGGTGTTTCGGAATGGCGCTGAGGCGGGCACCCAAGCGCGGCGCAAGTGGCGTCTTTCCGCCAATGTGAGCCCCCCGCGTGCGCCCCATGGGGAAGCGCGGCACACAACGCGCAGCAGGCGCGGCCCATAACGCGCAGCAGGCGCGGCCGAGGGTCACATCTTTTGCCGTATCGGGTGTTGCCCCGGCAGAGCGCCACGGATTTGAGCGAAAACACTCCCCTGAAACCCTTCTGGACAAACGCTATTCCGAAATGTTAGAACAAAATACGAACAGAACAGAGTGTGAACATGGTGTCGAAAACCCAGCGGCTTGCAGCCCTGCGCGCCCGGATCGGTCCGGCTCTGGTGGACCCGGACATGCTGGCCGGAGCCTCCGGACCGGCGGCGGAAACGGGCAAGGGGAAAAATGCGAAAGGGATTGAAAAAACCGGTCCGGCGGTAAAGGCGCAAGCCGAAACGAATCGAATCAGGTCTAAAGGGGGGCGAATCACCGGCTGCGAACCCGATTCGGCGAGGCGCAATTCGTCTGATCCTGTTTCGAGCGTTCCCGGAGCGGGGGCTGGGGTTGGGTTCAGATCAGGGCCCGGATCAAGTCATGGGGCTGGCCTGACCCTTTTCGAAGGGGGGCCGTCCCTGTCCTTTGGGGCCTGCCATGAGGTGATGGCCCGGGAAGGGGCGGACCGCTGGGCGGCCCTTGGGTTCATGCTGGCCCTGGCCTGCCGTGTGCTGAAGGTCCGGCGGGGACCGGTGATCTGGTTGCGTCTGGCCCGCTGTGCCAGGGAGCAGGGAGTGCCCTTCGGTCCGGGGCTGGCCCGGTTCGGGTTCGATCCCGGGCGGCTGGTGCTGGCCTGTGCCGACAGGGACCAGGATCTGCTCTGGGGCCTTGAGCAGGCTGTCGCCGTGGGCTCCGTGGCCCTGGTGCTCGGGGAGATGGAGGCGGCGGCCGGGCGAACGGGAGAGGCAGTCTGCGGGCTGACGGAAAGCCGGCGCCTGCAACTCGCCGCGGACCGGTCCGGAGTGCCCCTGTTGTTGTTGCGGGGCGCCGGAACGGCTCCGGCCAGTGCCGCCCGCAGCCGCTGGCGTATTGCTCCCCTTTCTGGGGGGAGTCGGCCAGGCGGTCTAGAGGCGGATGATGGAATGCAGTCCAGATCCGGGTTTGCTGATCCGGGCCTGATGGCAATGACCCGGTGGCAGGTGGCCCTGGAGCGCAGCCGGAGCGAACGGCCCGGCGCATGGGAAGTGGAATGGAATCATGAGGCGCATCATTTCCGTCTGGTTGCCCCGCTGGCCGATCGAACGCCTGACGCGCCGGGCTTCCCAGCCAGGGCGGCAAGCCCAGACAGCCAAATCATCCCAGACCGCTCCACCTTCTCTCCCGAAAACCGGCAGAGGGAACAAGGTCTTCGGGCGGCGGGGGGTGGCGGCCCGATCCCCCTCTTCCCCAACCCAGTCTAAGGGCTCTGCTCTCCAGACATCTGGCCAAACACTGAGCCAAACACTTGGCCAAACACTTGGCCAAACGCCGGGCGCCCGCTTCCGCCAGGGGCTTCCCAGGGAAAAAGCCGGCCCCCTGGCGCTCACCCTGCCCCTGAAGGGCGGTCCCCGGCTGGTGGCCTTGAGCCGGGAAGCGCAGGAGCAGGGCCTGCGCCTGGGGCAACTGGTCAGCGATGCCCGCCCGGGGGTTCCGGATCTGCGCCTGCGGGACGCGGACCCGGCAGGGGACCGGGCGGCCCTTGAGGCCCTGGCCCATTGGTGCACCCGGTTCACGCCCTGGGTGTCCTGCTGGGAGGGGCCCGCTGGTGGAAATGGGGGGGATCAAGAGGGAACCGGTCATGACACGCCCCAGGGTACATCCTTGGGCACTGCCCTGGGTCCTGACCATACCGGGCTGCACCTGGATGTGACCGGTTGTGCCCATCTGTTCGGGGGCGAGTGGGCCCTGTGCCGGGAGTTGCGGGAGCGCCTGGAGGCGTTCGGTTTTTCCGCCCAGGTGGCCTTGGCGGATACCCCTGGCGCGGCCTGGGCCCTGGCCCGGTATGGCCGGGAGCCGGTCTGTGTGGTGGCGCCGGGCCAGCAGGAGGTCCCCCTCGCTCCCTTGCCTGTGGCGGCCCTGCGTTTGCCCGCCCGGACCACGGACCTGTTGTGGGGTCTGGGGTTGAAAACCGTCGGCGCGGTGGCGGATCTGCCCCGGGCGCCCCTGGCGGCCCGATTCGGCGCGGTTCTGCTGCGCCGTCTGGATCAGGCCTGGGGCCGGGAAGAAGAGCCGGTCTCGCCCCTGGCGCCGGTGGTGCCCGCCCGGGCCCGGCTTGTGCTGGCCGAACCCATTACCGATCAGGCCCATGTGCTCCATGGTCTGGAGCGTCTGGCGGCGGATCTGGGGGGCTCTCTGACCACGGATGGCCGGGGTGCCCGGCGCCTGTCCCTCACCCTTTACCGGGTGGACGGAGCGGTCTCGCGCCTGGAAGCCGGGACCGCCCGGGCGGTCGCCGATGCCCGCCACATTGCCCGGCTGTTCACGGAAAAGGTCGGCCAGCTTGAAGGGGGCCTTGACGCGGGTTTCGGCTTCGAGGTCCTGGTGCTGGCGGCGGACGAAACCGAGGCTCTGCATCCGGACCAGTATGATTTCGTGGGCGACCTGGCTGGGGAAGAGGATCCCGATGAGGACGGCACATTCGCGCCGGATCGGTTCGATCCCACCCTGACGGAACTGATGGACCGGCTGGGCAATCGCATGGGGCTGCACATGGTCCGTACCCTCCATCCGGCGGAAAGCCACATTCCGGAACAGTCCGTCGTCGCCGTGCCCGTGAGTGCCGCCTCCTCCCCGGCCACTGGCAGGAAGGAGAGGTGGACGGGCATTGGCCAGGGAGAAGTGGAGGGAGGGGACCTGGAACGGCCCATCGCTCTTTTGCCCTGCGCGGAGCCCATCGAGGTGGTGGCCGCGATCCCGGAAGGACCGCCCCGGCTGTTCCGCTGGCGCCGGGTCAGCCATCAGGTGGTGCGTGCCGAGGGGCCTGAGCGGATTGCCCCGGAGTGGTGGCGCGACGGCGAGAGCGATCAGACCCGGGATTATTACCGGGTGGAGGACTCAGGCGGCCGGCGCTTCTGGATCTACCGTCACGGTCTTTATGGCCGGGAAACCGCAGAGGCCGGCTGGTACATGCACGGCCTGTTCCCCTGACCCCGGCCCAGCGTTCCCTGCACTCAAGCCGCCCCGTAAAGGAAATTTCTATACAGAATAAATAGGCCCATACAGAATAATTAGGCCCATACAGAATAATTAGGAAAGGAGGCAGGCCGTGACGGCCCCCGCTTTTGCCGATCTGGCGGTCACCAGCAATTTCAGTTTCCTGCGCGGTGCCTCCCACCCGGATGAACTGGTGCTTACCGCCGCCGCCCTGGGCCATGAGGGGATCGGCATTGCCGACCGCAACACCTTCAGCGGGGTGGTGCGCGCCCACGCCGCCGCGAAGGACACGGATCTGCGCCTGGTGGTGGGCACCCGGCTTGTCACCACCGGCGGGTTCGAGGTCATTGCCTATCCCAGGGACCGGGCCGCCTATGGCCGCCTGTCCCGGCTCCTCACCCTGGGCAAGCGCCGGGCGCCCAAGGGGGAATGCCATCTGGAGATGGCCGATATCGCCGAAGCGGCCCGGGGGCAGATCTTCATTCTGATGCCTCCCAATGCTCTGACGACGGTTTTTCCGTCTCCAGACGGTGGCCAATGCCGGTTCGAGGATCTGGCCCGGACCTTTCTCCAGACCCTTGAATATATGCAGCAGGCAGAGGAAACTGACACGGGCGGCCGGGATGCCCCCCTGTGTTACATGGGGCTTGCCTTCACCTATGGTCCGGCGGCCCGGCGGCGTCTCCAGCGGCTTGGCGCCCTGGCCCGGGAGCTTGCGGTGCCCTGCCTGGCCACCAATGACGTGCTTTATCATCACCCGGAGCGGCGGATGCTCCAGGATGTGCTCACCGCCGTGGGGGAGGGGGTGAGCGTGGCGGAGGCGGGTCTGCGCCTTCAGGCCAATGCGGAACGCCATCTCAAGCCCCCGGAGGAAATGGCCCGCCTGTTCGCCGAGTATCCGGAGGCCCTGGAAAATACCCAAAAGATCCTGAAACGGATCACTTTCTCCCTCGATCAGCTTGCCTATGACTACCCCGACGAGACCGGCGGCGAGGATCCCCAGGCGGTCCTGGAGCGGCTGGTGGCGGAGGGGGCCAGGGAACGGTTCGGGGGCAGGGTGCCCGCCCGGACCCAGGCCGTGCTCGAACATGAACTGAAGTTGATCGCCGATCTGCACTACGCCCCCTATTTTCTCACCGTGTACGATCTGGTGCGTTTTGCGCGGGAGCAGGCCATTCTGTGCCAGGGCCGGGGCTCGGCGGCCAATTCCGTGGTCTGCTATTGCCTGGGCATCACGGCGGTGGATCCCACCAAGGTCGACCTGCTGTTCGAGCGGTTCATTTCCCCGGAGCGCAACGAGCCGCCGGATATCGACGTGGATTTCGAGCATGCCCGGCGCGAGGAGGTCATCCAGTATATTTATGACCGATACGGACGGGATCATGCGGGCATCGCCGCCACGGTGATCACCTACCGGGCCCGCAGCGCCATCCGGGATGTGGGCAAGGCCCTGGGCCTGTCCCTGGACATGGTGGGCGCCTTGAGCAAGACCGTCTGGGGCTGGTCCTCGGATGGGGTGGACCCGGAGCATATCCGGGAACTGGGCCTCGATCCGGAAGACCCGGTGCTCCGGCGCGCCCTCGCCCTTTCCCGGGACCTGATCGGCTTTCCCCGGCACCTGTCCCAGCATGTGGGTGGTTTCGTGATCACCAAAAGCCCCCTGAACGAGGTGGTGCCCGTGGGCAACGCGGCGATGGCGGACCGGACCTTTGTCGAGTGGGACAAGGACGATCTCGACACGCTCGGTATCCTGAAAATCGATGTTCTGGCCCTGGGCATGCTCACCTGTCTGGGCAAAAGCTTCGATCTGCTGCGCCACCATTACGGGCTGTCCCTGGACCTGGGAACCGTGCCCCAGGAGGACCCGGTGGTCTATGACATGATCTGCCGGGCGGACACGATCGGGGTCTTCCAGGTGGAAAGCCGGGCCCAGATGTCCATGCTGCCCCGGCTCAAGCCCCGGTCTTTCTACGATCTGGTGATCGAGGTGGCGATTGTCCGTCCGGGTCCCATTCAGGGGGACATGGTCCATCCCTATCTGCGCCGCCGGGCGGGAGAAGAGGAGGTCACCTTCCCGTCCGAAGCCCTGGAGGCGGTGCTGGGCAAGACCCTGGGCGTGCCCCTGTTCCAGGAACAGGCCATGCGGATCGCCATTGATGCCGCCGGGTTCACGCCCTCCGAGGCGGACCGTCTGCGCCGGGCCATGGCCACTTTCCGCAAGGTGGGCATCATCCATGAATTCGGCATGCGGCTGGTGGACGGCATGGTCGCCAACGGCTATGAGCGGGAATTCGCCGAACGCTGTTTCAAGCAGATCGAAGGCTTCGGGGAATACGGGTTTCCGGAAAGCCACGCGGCCAGTTTCGCGCTTCTGGTCTATATCTCCTCCTGGATCAAATGTCATTATCCGGATGTATTCTGCTGTGCCCTGCTCAACGCCCAGCCCCTGGGCTTTTATGCCCCGGCCCAGCTCGTGCGTGATGCCAGGGATCATGGGGTGATCGTGCGCCCGCCCGATGTGAATGCCAGCGGCTGGGGGGCGGGTCTTGAAGATCCGGGACCGGAGGAGCGGCCCGTGCGCACCAGGGAAGGGGGCAACCGGTTTGCCCTGCGCCTGGGCCTGCGCACCATCAAGGGGTTGCGGGAGGATGCGGCCCTGGCCCTGATCGAGGCCCGGGAGCGCCTGGGCCGGCCCTTCGACAGTGTACGTGATCTGTGGGCGGAAGGCGGCCTTGACCGCCGCTCCCTGGAAGTGCTCGCCAAGGGGGATGCGTTCTCCTCCCTGGGGTTGACCCGGCGGGATGCCCTGTGGGCCGTGCGCGCCCTGGAGCCCGAGCCGCTGCCCCTGTTCGCCGCCGCCGGTTCAGGGCTCGTGGCCGAACCGGAGGTCACCCTGCCCGCCATGCCGCTTGGGGAAGAGGTCACCCATGACTACGCCAGTCTGAGCCTGTCCCTGAAGGCCCATCCCATGACCCTGCTGCGGGATCGGTTTACCGGACACGGAGCAGTGGGGGCGGCCACCCTCAAGGCGGTGGAGCCGGGACGGCGGCTGAAGGTGGCGGGGCTTGTTCTCGTGCGCCAGCGCCCGGGCAGCGCCAAGGGCACCATTTTTATGACCATGGAGGACGAGACCGGCGTGGCCAATGTGGTGGTCTGGCCCAAGATCTTCGAGCGGTTCCGCCGGGTGGTGCTGGCCAGCCGGCTGGTGGTGGTGGAGGGCACCGTCCAGCGGGAGGGCATCGTCGTGCATCTGGTCGCCGACCACCTTTCGGATATGAGCAGCGAGCTTATGCATCTTTCAGGGGAGCATACGAGCTTCGGCGACACTTTAGCGCGGGCGGATGAGGTCAAACGCCCGGGCGAGGATCCCCGCGGCGCCACCTTGGCCAAACGCCAGATGGCCGAGGCCAGGGCCGCGCGTATCATTCCACGGTCGCGGGATTTTCATTGACACGGAGTGGTAGCACCTGGAACCGTCCCCCAATCAGTATGGGTGATGCCAGGATCGTGACACCAGGACTCCATGGGCGTGATCGAGGACGTTCTTGCCTTCGACGGCAGAGATACCGCAGGGCTCCGGCGCGCTGTTCAGGGTGGTGTGACTGATGAAGATCTGGCCCGTGTGGTCGCCTTGTGCGGCCCTGAAAACGCCACCCACGGAAATGCCACCCACAGGAGGGCGGCAAGCTGGGTGATCAAGACCCATCTCAAACGCGGGCGCCCGATGCCCCGTCCCCTGACGGAACGGTTCCTCAAGGCCGCCATACTGTTCGAGACCTGGGACCTGCAACTGCACGCCCTGCAAAGCGTCCGTTATCTGACCATCCCCGATGGCTGTTTCGATGCCCTGCTGGCCTTCGTTCATGGCTGCCGGAAGCACCGGCGCCTCCTGGTACGGGTCTGGGCCCTGGATGCCTATGTCTGTCTGAGTGCGGACCGCGCGTCCTTACGCCCTGGGGCGGCCCGGGCCCTGAAGGCGGCCCTGGATGCAGCCCGGTCGGGTGAGGCGCCGCCTTCCATGGGCACCCGGGCCCGAAAGCTCGCCGAGGAATTCCCCACCCTGATCAAATAAGCCTAGAGCATGAGGCGTTTCATCCGCATCATGCTCAAGGCCGCGACTGCGGTCCGGCGCCACTGCGCCGCCCTCGCGGAGGCGCCTCGCGCCGTGAGCGAAAAGACTAGAGCGGCAGCCACCCTGTTTAAAGGTGATCGTGATTTTGCGCCCGCCGCTCTCTAGCCCGGCGGGAGCCGCCCCTACAAAAGGAGCGGCGGGGGAGGAGGGGGGCGGTTACTTGTTCAGTTCCCGCATGGCCCGGTCGAGGCCGTCCAGGGTGAGGGTGTACATACGGTCCTCGATCAGGTCCCGGACCAGTTCGATGGAGGGCGTGTACTGCCAGTGACGCTCCGCCACCGGATTGAGCCAGACACTGCTTTCGTAGAGATCGAAGATCCGCTTGAGCCAGACCGCGCCCGCTTCCTCGTTCCAGTGCTCCACGCTGCCCCCGGGATAGGTGATCTCATAGGGGCTCATGGTGGCGTCCCCGATGAAAATCACTTTGTAGTCGTGGGGATAGGTGTGGAGCACGTCCCAGGTAGACATGGTCTCGGTATGACGGCGGCGGTTGTCCTTCCACACCTTCTCATAAAGGCAGTTGTGGAAATAGAAGTATTCCATGTGTTTGAACTCGGACCGGGCCGCGGAGAACAGTTCCTCGCACACCTTGATGTGGGGATCCATCGATCCGCCCACGTCGAAAAACAGCAGCACCTTGATCGTATTGTGCCGCTCGGGCACTTCCACAATGTCGAGATAGCCCTTATGGGCGGTGTTGCGGATGGTGTTGTCCAGGTCGAGTTCCGTTGCCACCCCTTCCCGGGCGAACCGGCGCAGACGGCGCAGGGCCACCTTGATGTTCCGTGTGCCAAGTTCCACGGAGTCGTCGAGATTCTTGTAGTCCCGGCGTTCCCAGACCTTGACCCCGCGACCCTGGCCATTGTCCTCATCACCGCCGATGCGCACCCCTTCCGGATTGTAGCCGGAATTGCCGAAGGGGGAGGTGCCCCCGGTGCCGATCCACCGGTTGCCGCCCTCGTGGCGTTTTTCCTGTTCCTCAAGGCGCTTGCGCAGTTCCTCCATGAGCTTTTCCCAGCCGCCCATGGACTCGATTATGGCCTTTTCTTCGTCGCTCAGGAACTTTTCGGACAGCGCCTTGAGCCAGTCTTCCGGAATATCCGCACCCAGAAAATCATCGAGATAATCCAGACCCCGGAAAACGTGGGAGAAGACCTGGTCGAACCGGTCCAGGTGGCGTTCGTCCTTCACCAGGGCGGAGCGTGAAAGATAGTAGAAGTCCTCCACACGCTTGTTGGCCAGGTCCGCCTGGAGCGCCTCCAGGAGCATCAGATACTCCTTGAGGGACACGGGCACCTGGGCCCGGCGCAGCTCGTAAAAGAAATTCAGGAGCATGGAAGGTCCTTTCCCTTCGCCAACCTCGCCATTCGCCACCCTGGCCATCCGCCACCCTGGCGATCCGCCATTCCGGCCCTTCACCGTTCCGCACCCAGACCATATCGGCCCATGGCCGGAGCGGCCGTCGATCGCCTTGCCCGATCCGGGCGGATCATCCGGCCGTGCCGGACAATCCGTCCGAAGCGGACGGGATCAGTCCCGGCGGGCGAGGAAGGCCAGGCGCTCGAACAGCTGCACATCCTGCTCGTTTTTCAGCAGGGCGCCATGGAGGGGCGGAATGATCTTGTTGGGATCTTTTTCCTTGAGCACCATGGGATCGATGTCCTCGACCATCAGCAGCTTCAGCCAGTCCAGCAGTTCCGAGGTGGAGGGCTTTTTCTTCAGCCCGGGAACATTCCGGATCTCGTAGAAGGTGTTCAGGGCCTCGCGCACCAGGTCCTGCTTGATGGCGGGGAAATGGACATCGATGATCTGGCGCATCGTGTCGGTGTCCGGGAAGGAAATGAAGTGGAAGAAACACCGGCGCAGGAAGGCGTCGGGCAGTTCCTTTTCATTGTTGGAGGTGATGAACACCATGGGCCGCTGATGGGCCTTCACCCGCTCGCTGGTCTCGTAGACGAAGAACTCCATCCGGTCGAGTTCGAGCAGAAGGTCGTTCGGGAATTCAATATCCGCCTTGTCGATCTCGTCGATGAGCAGCACGGGACGGACCGGGGAGGTGAAGGCCTCCCACAGCTTGCCCTTCTTGATGTAGTTGGCGATGTCCTTGACCCGCTCATCGCCCAGTTGCGAGTCCCGCAGGCGGGACACCGCGTCATATTCGTAAAGCCCCTGCTGGGCCTTGGTGGTGGACTTGATGTGCCACTCGATCAGGGGGGCGCCCAGGCCCTTGGCCACTTCATGGGCCAGGACGGTCTTACCGGTGCCCGGCTCACCCTTGACGAGCAGGGGGCGCTCCAGGGTGATCGAGGCGTTCACTGCGATCCGCAGATCATCGGTCGCGACATAGTTCGTTGTGCCTTCAAAGCGCATGGCGCCCCTCCACTGATTGGTTTCGGCAAACCCACTGCCTGGCTGTGGCAAACCCGGATTTAACAAACACTGTATTGCGCCGGCGATCCGCCAGGGGGCTGCCAAGCATCAAGCCCAGCGGGCAAGATCTGCGATCAAGACCGGAGGATGTCCCCAGGCCCGGATCGCCATCCTTGCAAGCCCTGCGATCACACAACGTCACCGTGCCGTGGCTCCGCCAGCAAGCCTGACGGACCGCACAGTCCGGTGGATGACATAAGATCAGGGTAAAGGCGGGGGCAGGGACTGGCAAGACAGCCCATACCGCACTGCGTCACGCGGCGGCCCGGGCGCCCTGAAAGTCCTGGAGAGCCCCGCCCATGGCGTCCATGGCTTCCTCCCACCGGGCAAAGCGGCTGGGCACGAACAGCCTCGTGTCCGGATACCAGGGCAGGCGATCCGTTCCCAGATTCGTCCAAAGGATCGTGTTGGCGACCACCCAGGTGGGGGTGCCGATGGCCGCCGCCAGGGCTGCCGCGGCGGTGGGGGCGGAAATCACCAGATCCAGGGCGGCGCACAGGGCGGCGTTGTCGTCCAGGTCGTTGCGCAGGTCCAGATCGTCAAAATGGGTGATCTGGACACCGTGGCTCCGGGCCATCTGCTCCCGGTCCGCCGCGTAGTCATCATACTGCAGATTGATCCAGCGGATATTGGGCACCTGGAGCACCGGCCCCCATTTCGTCAGGGGGCAGTAGAATTTGGTCCGCACCGCCGTCATCAGCCCGGAGCGCCAGCACAAGCCCACATGGGGGCCGGGGCCCAGGGCATTCAACCGGCCCCGCCAATGGGTCACCCGGTCCGGATCCGCCTTGAGGAAGGGGCGGGCCGGGGTGAAATCTTCAATGTCCCGGCGCAGCCAGCGCAGGGTGTCTCCCATGGGCGCATTGAGGTCGATGGGGCCGTGCTGGGCAATCCAGTCCTGGGCCCAGGGCGCAACCCGCAGGATCTTGCCGTTGTGGCGGGTGGTGGCCAGGGGGCCGACCACGGCCTCGGGCATGGCCCGCTGGAACAGGGGCACGAGGCGGTCGGTGACGGCGATCAGGACCTTGCCGTCCGGACCCACCCGATCGATCAGGTCGGGGAGGGCGGTGGCGAACTTGATTTCATCCCCGATACCCTGTTCACCGATAATCAAGATACGTTTGCCCGCCGGGTCCTCACCGGTCCACCGCTCTCCCGGAAGGGCAAACAGGGAGACCTGACGGAAATTCGGATTGTGGCGGATCTCCCATTTGGCCCAGCCTTCCTCCAGACGGCCGATCCCCAGCAGGCAATGGGCAACCCCGTGGCCGATCTCGCATTGGCGCACCTCGTCATGGACAAGATCCCGTGCCGCCTGACGCCACAGGTCGAGGGCACCCTGATAATCCCCGATCATATAGGCCGCACACGCCATGTTGTGCCTGGCAAGGCCGAATTTGGGATCAAGGCGCAGGGCTTCCTGGAAAAAGGTGGCGCTGTCGTCCACATCCCCCCGCTCGGTCAGGATGGTGCCCACCGTGTTCCACAGAAAGGGATCCTCGGGGCAGGTGTAGAGGGCAGCCCTTGCGGTCTCCAGGGCATCCTCGTAGCGGCCCATATCCCTCAGTACACTGGCCAGATTGTTGTGCCCGCGAGGGTCCTCCGGCGCCATGTCGATGTAGAACCGGAACAGCCGCACCGCCCCCTCCTGCATCTCCAGGCGCCAGGCCGTGTTGCCGAGATTGTAGTAAAGCTGCGCATCGGCGGGATCGAGCTCCACCGCCTTTTCGAAAAACTGAATGGCCTTGTGCAGTTCCCCCAGTTTCTCAAGCCCGAGGGCCACGCACTGATAGGCCGGGCCGAAGGCGGGGTCGAGACCAATGGCTTCCAGGCCGAAGGTGATGGCATCCCGGTATTTGCGCCGCTCATAGGCCTTGATGGATTTGCGCACCAGGGCCGTGATCTTGGTATCACCCCCCACCTGGATGATCCGTGTGCTGGCGGACTTCATGGACCGCCGGAACGCCTTGAGCGCACCCTCGCCCAGTTCCTCCGCCTGGGACACGGCCAGACGCGGAGTGAAGGGGCGGGCGAGGTCCCCCGCCGCAGACGGTGTCGACGGTGCGGGAGAGGCGAGTGTGAAGGCGTCGGGCTGGGTCATGATCGGCTTTTCCCGTTGGGGGTGTTCCCATGAGTGCAGTCGTCCTTAGCGGAATTATACCCATACGGCTTAAAAGCCTGTTCACGACACACTCCCAAGACGACACGGCCCCGGTCAGGCATTCTTAAGGATGGTTGGCCTATTCTGCCCCTCAGCCAAGTGGAAGAGGGGCGGGCCCAGTGGGCTGCCCGAACCGCCAATCGAGAAGAGGCCCATGCCGCTCAAACTGTCACTGAAGCCGGGAGAGAAATTCGTTCTGAACGGCGCCGTGGTGGTCAATGGTGACCGGCGCGCGAGCCTCGTACTCCAGAACAAGGCGTCCATCCTGCGGGAAAAGGACATTCTCCAGGAAAAGGATGCGGTGACCCCCGCAGCCCGGATCTATTTCCCGATCATGATGATGTATCTCGATCCGGATAATTCGGGGACCTACTATGAAGAATTTGCCCGGCGGACCACGGAGTTCATGGGTGCGGTTTCCACGCCGGAAGCCTTGAGCGTCTGCGTGGGGATCAGCAAGGAGGTCATGGCGGGCCAGTATTACAAGGCCCTGATGCACTGCCGCGCATTGCTTGCGTTCGAGAAGGAGAGGCTCGCCCATGTCCCTTCAGGCATATCAGAAGGCGCAGAGGGTCACAGAGAATCCGCGTGATACGGAATACCGTCTTCTCGGACAGGTCACCGGCGCTCTCATGCGGGTGAAGGATGCGGACAAAACCGACCCGGAGCTGATCAAGGCCCTGGATTGGAACCGCAGGGTCTGGTCGGCCCTTGCCCTGGACTGTGCGTCGGACGGGAACGGATTGCCGGAAGCGGCGCGGGCCCAGATCATTTCCCTCAGCATCTGGGTGCGCAAGCATGCCAGTCAGGTCATGCGCGGCAAGGCGCCTGTTGATCCTCTGATCGACATCAACCGCACGATCATGGAAGGTCTGTCCGCCCGGCCGGGTGGATGATCACCTCTTGAACGGACGCGGTTCTATTGGGCGAGGGCGGAGCATCGTCCGCAGATGCCCAGAAGGAGCTCGTCGAACAGGTCCTTGGTCTTGAGCCGGTCTCCCGACCGGTCATTGCCCGCGGTGACGACCACCACCCAGGTGCGGTCCGCGGAGATGCTCAAGCAACGCATACTGCCCCGGATATCCCTCACCGAGAAAAAGGCTCTCCCGCCGTTCACGTTCGAGCGGGTGAAGTCCCAATTCCGATCCGTGTTCCGAAAGACTTCGTTGATGAGGCTCTGGCAGCGGCTCATGCTTTCCGGGAAGACATAGTAGTAGTGATAGAAAGCTGGCGGTTTGGCCTGGGAGGGCGTCGCCGCCAGACCAAGCATTACAATTGTGAAAACAATAGCGATGATGCGTAAGGTCATCAGAGCCCCTCCTTATCAGTGTGATTACTGACAGCGGTCGTTTTCTACTTGCTCAGAACAAGCGCCAAATGTGTTTATTCCAAGGCCCCCCCTTGAGCGGCTCCCTGAGCAGGCGGTCGGATCACAGCCGGATCAGGGCGGGGGGCCGTTCCGTGGCGCCCGCCCGATGCCGCCCGGCAGATCCTGCCCGGCAGGCCATGCCCGCGCCAGGGCAAACACCTGGTAAAGCCAAGTAAAATCAATGGAATAGGCTGCGTTCACTCCTGGCCCGCCCCTTGCTCCGTTGGTCCCCGGGCGCACCGGCCCATAGGGCAAAATGCTCTGTAAACCGACCAAAACGGAAGGGACCAGAAATGGCGACAGTCAATACCAATGTGGGCGCAATGATCGCCCTGCAGAACCTCAACTCAACCAACAAAGAGCTGAGTGAGGTTCAAAACCGGATCAATACGGGTCTGAAAGTGGCCAGCGCGAAGGACGACGGTGCGACCTTCGCCATCGCCCAGAAGATGCGGCGGGACGTTGTGTCCCTGGGCGTTGTCAATGAGAGCTTGGACCGTACGATGAGCATTACGGATGTCGCGATCGCTGCCGGGGAAAGCATCGCCGATCTGCTTCTGGAAATGAAGGAGAAGGCGCTTGCGGCCACGGACGATTCCATCGACACCGCAAGCCGGGCGGCGCTCAACGAGGACTATATCTCGTTGCGCGACCAGATCACCACGATCACCCAGAATGCGACATTCAACGGGATCAACCTCACCGACGGGTCCGTGTCGAACATCTCTGCCCTGGCCTCGGCCAACGGCTCCAGCACCATCTCGGTGCAGAGCGAGGATCTGAGGCTTGGACAGACCAGCGGCATCTCGGTCAACTCCTCCGACACGATCACCACGATCGCATTGGCGGAATCGGCCGTGTCCAAGGTGGACACTTCCATCGAGAACGTGAACCTGGCGCTGGCGCGTCTGGGCACGAGCTCGAAGAAACTGGAGGTCCATGATGAATTCGTCACGAGACTGTCAGACTCGTTGACCGCCGGTATCGGCAGTCTGGTCGACGCGGATCTCGCGATGGAGAGCGCCAGGCTCCAGTCGCTGCAGACCAAGCAGCAGCTGGGTTCCCAGGCACTGGCCATCGCCAACCGGGCGCCGCAGTCGATTTTGTCACTGTTCGGATAAGAACGGAGTGGGGGCCGGCGCGCGCTGGCCCCCCATCCCCACTAACAACGATCCTAGGCCTTCGACCAGACCAGATGGACTTCCGAGCACAGATGGTTCTGGTCCAGAACACCCTGCAACGCATCGATCATGGGGGCGAACCGGCTGTCGAAGGCCTCAAGCATGGCCGCGCTCGCGCCGCCGGTCTTCAAGGTCACCGCCAGGGAGCGGTAAAGATCGATCATGTCCGCCCCGAACCACCATTCCCCGATCCGCCGTAAACCATAGGTCCGCTCCAGCCAGTCCAGGGATTCCGGCGAGTAGAGATGGGTATGGCCGCCGCTCAGATGCCGTGGATAGATGCCCGGAAACGCATGTTCCAGAAACACCGACAGGCTGAACAAGGGCACACTGATAAAAAGAACCTCCGCCTTTGACCTGGCAAACGCGTCCAGGGCGGCCCGGGGGGCGCGCAGGTGTTCCAGAACGCCGATCATGGAGATGACGGCGGAATCGCTGTCCGCCATCCGCTCGGGGAAGGCCTCCAGGGTGACCAGTTCCAGGGTGTTGGCGGTGAGCCGGGTCTGGCCCAGATCGATGAGCGCCGCATTGGGGTCCAGGCCCGTGGCGGTGATGCCCCGTTCCTCCAGGGCCCGGACAAAGTGGCCCGCGCCGCAACCCACATCCAGCACCGAAGGCCCGGCTCCCGATCCCAGGCCCTCCAATTCCTGGCACCCCAATTCCAAGCCCCCCAATCCCTGCTCCGCAAGCGTCTTGAGCAGAAAATCCGCCTTGGGACCATAGATGTCCCGGACCCGGTCATCATAGCCATCCAGATAATTGGCCTTGTAGCGGTTTCCGTCCTCGGCGGCGTAGAGGGCATCGGCAAAGGCGGCGCTGTCGTCGTGAATGCCGTTCAAATGGCCGCATGTTCCGCACAGGGCGTATCCCACGCCGAAGGACACCAGATCCGCGGGGCCCACCGCCTCCAGACAGGTCATGCAGGCGCGCCGGGGCGCTTCCCCCGCATAGGCGTGATTGATGGCGCAGGCCTGCCGGTGCAGGGCATCATTACGGGTGAAGAAACCCGTCTTGGCCTTGATCACAGGACCTGAGGGTTTGGAATAGGCTTTCATGGCGCGCTCTCGGGTTCAGCCTGCCGGTCGCGTGGTCCGCTCACAGGCCGTGGGTCCGTCCCCCATTGGCGCATGGTCATGGTTTCAGAATTCAAAAGAAAAAGGAGACCGCCGGGCAGATCCTGCCGGCTTTCGGGCAAAATCTGCCCACCGGGTATATTCTGCCCGGCAGGTTTTGCCGGGGGTATGGTGACATTCCGTTTACGCTGTTTAACGGCTCTCCAGCGCGTGGTGCAGTCCCTGCCTGGACTTTTATGCCGGGCAGGCAGGATCTGCCGGGTCCGGACGGCCAACCTTGCCGGTCCTGGCATACGCCTTGCGACCACGGTGGCGGGACCAAAAAGGTCCTTCGAGCAAAAGGCTCGATCGTGAACCAGAATGGGAGCCTGCCATGACATCCGTCAACACCAATATGGGCGCGATGATCGCCCTGCAGAACCTGAATTCCACCAACAAGGAACTGGGTGAGGTCCAGAACCGGATCAACACCGGCCTGAAAGTCTCCTCCGCGAAGGACGACGGGGCCACCTTCGCCATTGCCCAGAAGATGCGCCGGGACGTGGCATCCTTCGGGGTGGTGTCCGAAAGTCTCAACCGGGCCCAGAGCGTCACCGACGTGGCGATCGCCGCCGGGGAGAGCATCTCCGACCTGCTGCTGGAGATGAAGGAAAAAGCCCTTGCAGCCACGGACGATTCCATCGACAGCGCCAGCCGGGCCGCCCTCAACGAAGACTTCACGGCCCTGAGGGACCAGATCACCACCATTGTTGAGAACGCCTCCTTCAACGGCATCAACCTGATCGACGGTAATGCCGCATCCGGGGTCAGTGCCCTTGCATCCGCCAACGGATCAAGCACGATCAACGTGGCCAGTGAGAACCTTTCCCTCGGGCAGACCAGCGGCGTTTCCGTGGGCTCGTCGGATACGATTTCCTCGGTGGCGGGGGCGGAATCCGCTGTGGCCAACGTGGATACTTCCATCGAGAACGTGAACAACGCGCTGGCAAGGCTCGGTACGGGGTCGAAGAAACTCGAAATCCACAACGAGTTCATCGGCAAACTGTCCGACACGTTGACGGCGGGTATCGGGAACCTGGTGGATGCGGATCTGGCGGCGGAGAGTGCACGCTTGCAGTCCCTCCAGGTCAAGCAGCAGCTGGGGTCCCAGGCTCTTGCCATTGCCAACCGGGCACCGAGTTCGGTGCTGTCGCTCTTCTAACGGTTCTGAAAAACCGGTCCGGCGCCGTCCTGTTCGTTGTGGCAGGCGCGCCGGTCCGGCCCTGAGAACCGTGGAAGGGACTGGCAAGGGAGGCCGTCATGATCGGACCGGTCAGCCGGCCCTATGGCGCAGCCGTCGGTCTTGCCGAGGGACTTCGTCCGGGGCCGGAACGTACCCGGGAAATCAGCCCCGGCCCGCCTTCCGGACAGGAAGGCGAAACGGCCGAGGACGCCGCCTCTCCGGAGGCGCGCATCGAGAAAAGTGCTGTCGTTCAGCAGGCTGAAGCTCTGCTGGAGGAACTGCGCAACGCGGCGGACAGCTCCCGTTTGCGCCTGCGCATTGAACAGAATCCTGACGATGGCTCGTTCATCTACAAGTCCATCGACAAGGAAAGCGGGGAAGTTGTGAAGGAATGGCCGCCGGAAGAGGTGCGCCGCTCACTCGCCTTCCTCGACCGCCTGAAGGGCGCGTTCCTGGATCAGGCGGTCTGAGTCTTCGCGGAAGATCCGTGCGGACCAGCCATTGGAACACTGTCGATCACTGTTCGTGGTCCCCTCAACTGCCGGAGCGTTCTGCGCTCCGGCCTTTTTTGTTTGCCCCGGACCATGCAGCCCGGCCGGACCCTTCAACCCGGATAGCGCTCCGTCATGAACACCCGGTGGTCGTGCCGCAGGTGTCGCATTTGAAGCAGGTGCCGTTGCGCACCAGGGTCATGTGTCCGCAGGCGGAACAGGGGTCGCCCTCGTAACCCAGCATCCGGGCTTCGGCGATTTTCCGTGCCTTGGACTGAACCGGTCCGCCAACCCCATTAAGAGCGCCGCCATTTCCGCCAGCCCCATTAAGAGCGCCGCCATTTCCGGCGGTCGGCGTGGTGACCTGTTCGGCGATCCGGCTTTGCATCACGTGAACGCTGCCGGAGGCGTTAGTGGACTGAAGATCCATGGTCAGGGCCGTGCTCTCGGTCACCGCGCCACCGGAAATGACCTTCAGGTGCTGGACCGGTGAAATGCCGCGGGTGTAGCCCGAGGATGCCACCTGCTGGAGCATCTCCTTGAGGTCGTCCACCTGTGCATCGGAGGTGAATCCCTCCTGGGCGACACCGTCACCGAACGGAATATCCGGTTCCGTGTCCCCCGTGCGCTCATCCCGGGCATCCTGGACATGGGCCAGATCATGGCGGCCCAGATAGGAAACCGCCAGTTCCCGGAAGATGTAGTCCACCAGGGAGGTGGCATTCTTGATCCGGTCATTGCCCTGGACGATCCCGTTGGGTTCGAAGCGGGTGAAGATGAAGGCATCCACATATTCTTCCAGGGGCACGCCGTATTGCAGGCCAATGGAAACGGCGATGGCGAAATTGTTCATCAGGGAGCGGAAGGCCGCGCCCTCCTTGTGCATGTCCACGAAGATCTCGCCGAGCTTGCCGTCCTCGTATTCCCCAGTGTGGAGATAGACCTTGTGTCCGCCCACCACGGCCTTCTGGATGTAGCCCTTGCGCCGGTCAGGCAGGCGGCGGCGCTCATTGTGGCGCTCGATCACCTTCTCCACGATCCGTTCCGTGATGATCTGGGTCCGGGCTGTCATGGGCCGCTCCGGTGCCACCGCGTCCTCCAGGTCCTCGGAGGCCTCCTCCTCGGCGATCAGTGCACTGGAAAGGGGCTGGCTGAGCTTGGAGCCGTCCCGGTAGAGCGCATTGGCCTTCAGGCCCAGCTTCCAGGACATCATGTAGGCGTTCATGCAATCTTCGATGGTCGCATCGGAGGGCATGTTGATGGTCTTGGAAATGGCGCCGGAGATGAAGGGCTGGGCAGCAGCCATCATCCGGATATGGGCGTCCACGGACAGACTGCGGGTGCCGACCCGGCCACAAGGGGTCGCGCAATCGAAGACCGGCAGATGTTCCGCCTTCAGATGGGGGGCGCCCTCCAGGGTCATGGCGCCGCAGACATGGAGATTGGCTGCCTCGATCTCGTCCTTGGAAAAGCCCAGCGAAGAGAGCATGTCGAAGGACATGTCATTGAGATCCGCCGGATTGAGCTTCAGGGTCTCGATGCAGAACGCCTCACCCAGCGTGTATTTGGTGAAGGCAAAGCGGATGTCGAAGGCCGTGGCCAGGGACTGCTCGATGGCCTCGATCTTTTCGTCGGTGAAGCCTTCCGCCCGCAGCGCCTCGTGGCCGATGGCGTTGGAGGTCTTCAAGGTGCCGTGACCTACCGCGTAGTTCACAATGTCCCGGATCTGATCGTCCCCGTACCCCAGGGTTTTGAGGGCATCCGGTACCGTGCGGTTGATGATCTTGAAGTACCCGCCGCCGGCAAGCTTCTTGAACTTCACGAGAGCAAAATCCGGTTCGATTCCGGTGGTATCGCAATCCATCACCAGACCGATGGTCCCCGTGGGGGCGATCACTGTGGCCTGGGCATTCCGGAAGCCGTGCTCGGCGCCCACCTTGAGAGCCTCGTCCCAGGCCAGTTGAGCAGCCTGCACCAGGCCGGGCAGGGGGCAGGACTTGCCATCCAGGGGGACGGGGAGGGTGTTGAGGTCCTCATAGCCGTCGGCCTTGCCATAGGCGGCATTGCGGTGATTGCGGATCACCCGGAGCATGTCGTCATCATTGAGCCAGAACTGGGTGAAGGCCCCCAGTTCCCGGGCCATTTCCGCGGAGGCCGCATAGGAGGCGCCGGTCATCAGGGCGCTGATGGCCCCGGCAATGGCGCGGCCCTCGTCGCTGTCATAGGGAATGCCCATGGACATGAGCAGACCACCCAGATTGGCAAAACCCAGCCCCAGGGTGCGGTAGTCATGGGAGAGTTTGGCGATCTCCCGGGAAGGGAACTGGGCCATCAGCACGGAAATTTCCAGGGTGATGGTCCATAGGCGCACGGCGTGGGCAAAAGATTCCACGTCGAAACCGCCCTTGCCGTCCCGGAAATTCATCAAGTTGAGGGAGGCCAGATTGCAGGCGGTGTTGTCCAGGAACATGTACTCCGAGCACGGATTGGATGCCCGGATTTCCCCGCCATGGGGGCAGGTGTGCCAGTCATTGATGGTCGTGTGGAACTGGAGCCCCGGATCGGCGCAGGCCCATGCCGCTTCGCCGATCTTCTCCCACAATTCCCGGGCACCCACAGTCTTGGCCACGTCCCCATTGGTGCGGAAGGTCAGATCCCAGGTGCCGTCCGCCTCGACCGCCCGCAGGAAGCCGTCGGTGATGCGTACGGAATTGTTCGAGTTCTGTCCGGACACGGTCATATAGGCATCGGAATCCCAGTCCGTGTCATAGACCGGGAACTCGATGGCGGTGAAACCCTGGCGGGCCAGTTGGATCACCCGCTTGACCATGGCCTCGGGGATCATGGCCGCCTTGGCTGCCTTGATTTCCCGCTTGAGCGCCGGGTTCTTGGTCGGGTCGAAGCAGTCTTCCCCTTCGCCCTCGCAATTCACGCACGCCTTGAGCACCGCATTGACATGGCGCTCATGGAGCTTGGACCCGGCCACCAGGGCCGCGACCTTCTGCTCCTCGGTCACCTTCCACTGAATGAAGGCTTCAATGTCCGGGTGGTCGATATCCACCACCACCATCTTGGCTGCCCTGCGGGTGGTGCCGCCGGATTTGATCGCGCCCGCCGCCCGGTCACCGATTTTGAGGAAACTCATCAGGCCGGAGGACTTGCCGCCGCCGGACAGGGGTTCGCTCTCGCCCCGCACCCGGGAGAAGTTGGTGCCGGTGCCGGAGCCGTATTTGAACAGCCGCCCTTCCCGGACCCACAGATCCATGATGCCGCCTT
>CAZLPU010000068.1:0-26068 GCA_964561475.1 uncultured Alphaproteobacteria bacterium | reverse complement strand
GTTCGGAGACGAAGTCGAAACCATCGTTGAATTCGACCCCCTCACCGGCCACAAGACCAAGGAGATGAACTGGGTCAAGGTCTACGCCAATTCCCACTATGTCACCCCGCGACCGACCCTGGAACAGGCCATCGGGCGCATACAGAAGGAATTGAGGGAACAGCTCGACACCTTCACCAAGGCGGGCAAGCTCCTGGAGGCCCAGCGTCTGGAGCAGCGCACCAATCTGGACATCGAGATGATGATGGCCACCGGCGCCTGCCAGGGCATCGAGAACTACTCCCGCTATCTCACCGGCCGCCAGCCCGGAGAACCGCCCCCCACCCTGTTCGAATACATTCCCGACAACGCCCTGGTGTTCACGGACGAAAGTCATGTCACCGTGCCCCAGATTGGCGGCATGTACCGGGGAGACTACCGGCGCAAGGCGACCCTGGCGGAGTATGGCTTCCGCCTGCCCTCCTGCATGGACAACCGCCCCCTCAAATTCGAGGAATGGGACGCCATGCGCCCCCAGACCGTCCATGTTTCCGCCACCCCCGGCCCCTGGGAACTGGACCGCACCGGCGGGATCTTCGTGGAACAGGTGATCCGCCCCACGGGGCTCACGGACCCGGTCTGCATCGTGCGTCCAGCCAAGACCCAGGTCGATGATCTGATTGCGGAATGCAAGGAAGTCGTGGCTCGGGGCCAGCGGGTTCTGGTCACCACCCTGACCAAGCGCATGGCCGAGGACCTGACCGAATACATGCACGAGCAGGGCCTGAAGGTCCGCTACATGCACTCGGATATCGACACGATCGAACGGATCGAGAGCATCCGGGATCTGCGTCTTGGGGCCTTCGACATTCTCATCGGCATCAACCTGCTCCGGGAGGGGCTCGACATCCCTGAATGCGCCCTGGTGGCGATTCTCGACGCGGACAAGGAAGGGTTCCTCCGTTCGGAAACGTCACTGGTCCAGACCATTGGCCGGGCGGCCCGGAACGTGGATGGCCGGGTTCTGCTTTACGCGGACAATATGACCGGCTCCCTGGAACGGGCCATGGCGGAAACCGAACGGCGCCGCGTGAAGCAGATTGCCTACAACGAGGAACACGGGATCACCCCGGAAAGCGTGCGCAAATCCATCGGCGACATTCTTCAGAGCCTGTACGAAAAAGACCATGTCCGCGCCGACACAGGAGTTTCCGAGGAAACGACCCCGTTCATCGGCCACAATCTTCAGGCCCATATCGCGGATCTGGAAAAGCGGATGCGCGAGGCGGCGGGCAACCTGGAATTCGAGGAAGCGGCCCGCCTGCGCGACGAGGTCAAACGGCTTCAGGAGACGGAACTGGCGGTCATGGACGATCCATTCGCCCGCCAGTCCCAGGTCGAGGCCCGGGTCGAGGCCAACGCCAAACCCCGCTCCTCCGCCGGAAAGCCCGGCACACGCCCGCGCCGTCCCCGCAAGAAGCGGTAATCCTGACAGGCGGCACGAGGTGAGCCGATCCCGTGGATCCCCCTCGATGCCCGCGGTCAGGGCAGGCTCAACCAGCGCTCCAGGCCCAGAAAGGTGTCCCGGGCCACGGTCACAGCCCGGCGCTGACGGGCGGGTGTGTCCAGAACCTCATCGGCCACAATCCCGAAGGCCCGCCACAACGCACCCGCATCCGCCTCATGGCCGGTGAAATGAGCGCCGCCGCTGGCAAAGCGCACCCCAAGGCGCCGCTGGGCATATTTGGCAATCACTGGCCCGGTGCGCGCCAGGCATTCGAACGCGAAGAGCGCCCCCACCCCTTCCGGTTCACCCCGGCGGTTCAAGGGCGCCGCGCAAACCGGCAGATGGTCGATTTCGTCGTAGGGCACACCGATGGCCAGCAGGTCCCGCATGAGAATGGGCGCCCGCCAGCGCTGACCGAGAGCCAGATCCATCGCCCGGCCTTTGAGGGTCTGGGCGATCCAGGGCTCCACACCGCGGTAATACCCGTAGAGCCGGGTCAGAGCCTCTCGGTAAATGCCTGCGGTCAGATCTGGGCTCAACAGAGCCAGCATGGCGGGGTTCATTTCCAGCCGCGCCTGGGCCTGACCCGTGGCGAGGCGCAGGACATCAATGCCGTGATGGGAGTCCGGTCCCTTGTGCAGTGAGGCGCGCAACCGGTCGGGGGCCGTAGCCAAACGGGCCATGTCTGTTCTCCTTGGTGCTTTCCCCCAGTATTTGCTGGCCCCCAGTTTTTGCTGGCCCCCAGTTCTCGCCAACCCCCAGTTCTCGCTGGCCCCGTTTTTTGATGGCGCCAAGCGCTTTAGGCCCTTGTTGAATCCCCAGCCTGAACACCGTTGCCCCCAGTCATGCCGCTGCTGGCGTCATGGCGGCGTCTTTTTCGTGCCCAGGTTCCGCCCCTTCCCCTTGCGATGGCTTGCCTGAACGAGGGGTTAACGGAGCCGGCCTCTGCCCCTTTCCGATTGAACCGGATAGGGTCCGAACGCTATTTTGCCTGCAGGATCGCAGCGCCGGTCGTGGCACGCCCGGACCACACGCGGGATGAAGGCGCCAGTTGGACGGGCATGCACCCTGGATCAGGAACAACCTTGGAGCAGAACATCATGGGGCTTGGATATACCCTACGTACAATGACCATCGGGCTTGCCCTTCTCCTGCCTGGACAGGGTGCCTTCGCGGATACGGCATCCGTGGCGGTCGGTGCGGGCGAGGGCGGCTATCAATCCGCTGCCGGAATATCCATGTTCCCGCCCTACCAGTTCCCCCCCGATACGCCGTCCCTGGAAGAACGTCTCGATATCGATCCGGTGGAGCGCTCAAAGGGCATCTACGCCCAGGCCATTGAATGGCCGCTGAACCGCATTGAGCTTTATGAATGTGGCGAGGGGGAAATGTGCGGTCGGCTGGTCTGGCTCTACCGCATGGCTGAACCCGATGGGTCGGAGCGTCTTGACGCCAAGAACCCGGATCCGGATCTGCGGGACCGCCGCCTGATCGGTCTGGAGGTGCTGACCGGCCTGACCCAAAAGAAGGAGGGCCGCTGGACCGGGGGGGAGATCTACAATGCCAATGACGGCAAATCCTACCGCGCCGCCATCAATTTCGAGAAGGACGGCTCGGTGGAACTGAAAGCCTGCTTCCTCTTTCTGTGTGAAGAGCAGGACTGGGTCCCGGCGGAAATACCCGATCAGGAAGACCTCCCGGGACCGGAAAAAGTACTCGGCGAGTGATCGCGGCCCTGACCCATGCGGGCCATGCATACCGGCAAAACGTCATGTGAATTGGTGGAACGTCCGCCTTCTGAGCCTGATCCGGCCGGGTTGGATCAGGCTCCGGCCATGACTGCGGCCCGGCCTCCCTGGGCTGCAATCGCATAAATGCTGGGCACCCGTGAGCGATCCGGCGACCTTCGTTCCGTGAGGGATCAAAAATCGCTTTTGACCTGGGGCAGGCCCAGGGAGGCGCGCAGATCCGCCAGCCGGTCCTGGCCCCAGAACCGCTGACGGCCATCGTCCGTCCCATGAACAAAAAACGGGACCCCGCACACCCCGTCATCCCGAAAGCCCACCATCGCCCGGTTGAGGTCCTTATGGATGGCTTCGTCATCCATGGCCGCGACGATGGGCTCCGGATCAAGACCAGCATCCGACGCAGCCTGAGCGATAACCGTCCCCTCCCCCAGATCTTCGCCATGGCGGAACCGGCGCTGGAACGCGGCGGTCACGAACGGGGCACCCGCTCCCTGGCGCTGGGCCATCCAGAATGCCGCATTCGGACGCACCCATTCCGTATCCATGACCTGGGGCCACTGGAGGGGCAGTCCGAGACGCTCGGCAATCCGTGTCACGTCTTCCACCAGATAGGAAAGCCGTGGGGTCACACCGGCGGAAGGATCGAGATGGGCGGGCACTCCGGCGGCCGGAACCCCGTGGAAGGGGATCGGATCCCGGGCCAGCCGTTCCACCGCCAGCCAGGAATAAGGGCTGCGGAAATGGAAATAGAAACGCATGGCACCCATGAAATCCTCCCTATGCGCCGTTTCTGTCCGGTAGGTCCTGATCCGTGAGGCCCGTCACGGCGCTGTCCCGGCTCCCGGCCATTTGGCGGCGCCGGTGGCCGGGACGAAAAAACCGCACCCGGAAGGCAAACAGGAACAGGATGAAGGTGAACACGCAATTCACCGCGAAGGGCAGTTCGGGCTTGAGGGCATAAAGCGCGGTGCCCAGGATAGGCCCGACCACGAAGCCTGCGGCCATGGCCGATCCCATGAGCCCGGCGATATGCCCTTGTTCCCGGTCCCGCACACTCAAGGAAGCGGCGGTCATCAGCCCCGGATTGAGAAACCCGAGGGCCGCGCCGACCAGAGCATATCCGCACAGGAACCACAGGAAGGTCTCGCTGAACAGCAGCACCACAAAACCCGCGAAGGCGAGCCCGAAACCAAGGCGCACCAGCACGGCGGCAGGCGGCTTGAGCCATTGCACGATGCCCCCCTGAACCAGGATCATGGCGACGGCGGACACGGCCATCACCAGGCCGACGGACCGGGCGGTCTGGCGGGCATTCAGATCCAACTGATCCTGAAGGAAGAAAGCGGCTGTCTGTTGGGCGGCGGATCCGGCCATCAACACGCAGAACATGAGGAACAGAAAGGAGATGATCCGGGGGTCCGTAAAGCCCGGCCCTTTCTGAGCGTGGTCATGCTTTTCCCGTTCCGTAGGCGGCAGAATGATGGCGATCGCAATGGCCGCGGCCAGGGCAAGACCGGAGACGGCTGCCAGCGGCGTGATCAGTCCGAAAAAGCTCAGCAGCGCGCCGAGGGCCGGCCCCGCCACGGTGCCAATCCCGAAGGCAGCGCCCATGAATGCAAGCCCCGCCGCCCGTTCAGACCCGCTGGTGGTGTCCGCGACAAAAGCAGTTGCCGCCGGCTGGATGCCCGCCGAAAGCAGGGCGTAAAGAATTCGCGCCCCGAGCATGGCCGGGAAAACCAGCGCCGCGCTCAGGAGCCCTTCCAGACCCATGATCGTCACCGCCACGAAGAGCAGCATGGTCAGGCAATAGCTGACGAGGCCAAAGACCAGGACCCAGCGCCGTCCCAGCCATGTGCTGCGCCGTCCCCACCAGGGCGAGATCACGGCAATCACCATGGCCGCCGCCGAAACCATGGCGCCGACCTGAATTTCCGTCAGACCGATTTCCCGGGAAAGGGGCCCCAGCACCGCAAACAGAATGGTCTGGCCCATGGCGAAGACCGCCAGGCCCACCCCAAGGGCGAGATAAGCCACCCAGCGGGGATACTTGCCCACCCACGGGCCCGCCGTGCGGGGGGACTTGCGGCCTTTTCCGACCGGCGTCTGCGTGGGCTGTGTCGCGTCGTCCGGAGCGGCCTCGGAGCCTTGTGCGCTGGATGCCGGTTCACCGGCCTCCTGTTCCGCGGACACAGATATATCGGCGGCGTCCGACGGGCTTGGTCCAGATAGGCCAGGGTCGGATGGGCCACGATTGGACGTGCCTGGTTGAGGCATGCCTCGCGTGGACGTGCCGGGGGGTGGCATTTTGGCGGCAGGCGCGCTCGCGTCGCCTTCCAGCTCTCCCCCAGAGCCGGAAGCCTGCCCGATCCCCTCAGTCTTCGAATCCATTGCGTCCCGCTCATGACCATGGTCGATGCAACGGACACATTAACCTGATGGAACCAATTCGGGGAACAATAAGGGCCTGTCCCTTTACACAGGTTCGGCCCGATCTTGCCCTACAGCGCGGGAAGCCCGTCATAGGAGGCCGGACCGCCCCTTGGCGGCGGCATGACATCGGGGGAGAGCGCAATTTTCCCGTTGGCCGCCCCCAGAACGAAGGTGACCGGATCCGCTCCCGTCTCCGGGTCATCGTCCTCACGCCGGGAAAGGGGTGCAAGGACCGCCCGGGCCAGCAGCCGCTCGCTTTGGGAAAAGGGAAACTCGTCCTGGATCACCACCGGCGCCTGGCGGGTCTGCACCAGGGAAAGATTGCGCTGGGCCACATCGAGAAAGTCCAGCATGGCGGTCAACCGGCCGGAAAACAGGATCCCGCACAGGCTTTGGATGGATGCGCCCATGAACACCACCGCGGGCACGGAAAAGCCCGGGCGGGCGTCGATGACAAAACAGTTGTCCCAATCCGCCCCAAGATCCGCGCCCTGGATCTCCTCCACATGGGGCATCGCCCGCTCCCCCCTGCGGTGGTCCCAATAGGACAGGACCCGGCCTACCAGACGGCGCTCCGGAACCTGGGTCTCCAGGATCTCTTCCAGTCTCAATCCCTGTGGCGGACACGCCGCCTGCCCCTGTGTCACGGCCGGTTTCTCCCTCGCAACCCATCACCAAGGCCAGAGGATAGGAACAGGAGGCTTTCCACCGTGCGAAGGCGGGCCTTCAAGACTGTTTTTAATTTTCAGGAACCGCCGGGAAACGGTTCAGACGGTCTTGCCGATGGATTCGTAAGACTCCTCACGAATACGCTCCGCCAGGGCGGCCACAGCCTCAAGGCTCGTGCCCGATTGGCGCAACAGGGCACCGCCGAGCTGGAGGCTCGCTTCCAGGGTCTCGGGCACGACCACATTTGCGCCAAGACGCCGCAGGTCTTCCCCGTGGGGGCCATCGCTTGACCGGGCGACGATGGGCAGTTCCGGCCAATGGCTGCGCACCGCCTCCACTGCCCGCTGAGCGCCGTCTGGATCGTCGATGGTCAACAGAACCGCAATCGCCTTCTCCGGATGAACCTTGGAGAGGATTTCCGGGCGGGTCGCATCGCCGAAATAGACGCTTTCCCCCTTTTTCTGGAAATCAGCCACCCGGGCCGCGTCCATGTCCAGAGCCAGATAGGGCACTTTCTCCATATCCAGAAGCCGGGCCACGGTCTGTCCGACCCGGCCAAACCCGGCGATGATCACATGGCCTTCCGCCTCGTCCAGATCCTCGGGGATCTGACCCGGGGTCTGTTTTTCCCGGCTGAGAAGCGGAGCAAGCCTTGATCCGGCGATCGCAAGGAGGGGCGTGGTGACCATGGAAAGGCTGGCCAGAATGGTCATGAACTGGGCCGTGGCCGGCTCCACGATGGCGGCGGAGGCCTGATCACCGCTGAGGACCGGGATGGTGGCCACATTGAAAATCACGAAGGCAAATTCGCCGCCCGTGGACAGGATCAGGGCCGAGCGCACGCTCGCGCCCAGAGGCAGGCCGAAAAGCAGACACAGCCCCCCGGCAATGGCCGCCTTGATGGCGATAAGACCCGCCAGACTGATGCTCAGCCAGTAGGCCTGGCCTGCAACCTGGGCGAAGTCCAGGCTCATGCCAACGCTGATGAAAAAGAGGCCGAGCAAAAGCCCTTTGAAGGGCTCGATATCACTTTCCACCTGATGGCGGTATTCGGTTTCCGCCAGCAGCAATCCGGCGAGGAAAGCCCCGAGAGCCGCCGACAAACCCGCTTCCTGGGTCACGACCGCCGTGACCAGGACGACAAAGAGGCTGACCGCAAGGAGGGCTTCCCGGCTGCCTGCCCCGGCCACCGCCTTATACAGACGCCGCAGACCCAGCCGCCCGACCACGATGATGATCGCCACGGCAACAACGGCCTTCAGGGCCGCCAGACCCATGTCCAGACCGAGATTCTGGCTGTCCGGCGCGTTCAGCACCGTAACCAGCATGAGGATCGGCACCACGGCCAGATCCTGAAACAGCAGAATGGAAAAGCTCGCCCGGCCATGACGTTGGGCGATCTCGCCTCGTTCCACCAGGAGCTGCATGACAATGGCGGTGGAGGACAGGGACAGGGCCAGCCCGATGATGATCGACGCCGAGGGGCTGTTTCCCCAGTAATAGGCGATCGCGCTGATCACCACCGCCGTCACGATCACCTGGGCGGCCCCAAGCCCGAACACCATCCGCCGCATGGCCCGCAGGCGCTCGAAGGACAGTTCCAGGCCGATCATGAACAGAAGGAACACAACGCCCAGTTCGGCCAGGGCGCCCACCCCTTCCGCATCGTCAATCAGGGCAAAGCCGAAGGGGCCGATCAGGGCACCGGCGCCCAGGAACCCCAGAACCGGGCTGATCCCAAGCCGGCGGCAGACCGGGACCACCAGCGCGGAGGTCACCAGAAAAATGGCGATCTCCTTGAAATAGGGAATACCGCCCATGGCCGCCTGGACCATGCCTCCGCTGAATGCCTCATGCCCTTGCAAGCCGCCCTCCCACTCAGAATCACTTGTCCGATGCAACCAAAGTCCCGCTCAAACCGGACTCCAATACAAGGTCCGGCTCCGGTTGAAGCAAATTGCAACCAGAAACTGTGCACCCACCACACCAGCCTATCATCATGCCTCGCGACGCGGGTTGATACTGTTTTTTGTTGCGTTTGCTGCCGACACACCCAATGCCCATTTCCATTGATCAATTATGCGATGAACCGGCGGAAGTGTGTGGGCGCAGCATTTTATCCGCGTATCTGTCCCCTATATCACAGTGTCTGTAAGGAGAACCCGGTCGCAAGACCGGCTACGTTCCACTGAGGCGTGTCCTCGCCTGCACGCTTACAACTCTTCTGATGACATTTGGCGAGCATCGCTTACCGCTGACACAGTGCCCCAACAAGGAATTCGCCAGCGCCCATGACCATGGATCTGTTCTATATCGCGGCCGGTCTCGGCATTCTGCTGTTCAGCGGCGACATGCTGGTCAGGGGTGCCGTTTCCATTGCGCGGCGGTTCAATGTTCCTCCCATGCTGGTGGGTCTCACCATTGTCGCCTTCGGGACCTCCGCGCCAGAGCTGGTGATCGGGATCAATGCGGCCTTTGTCGGGGGCGAGGCCACGGGGCTGGCCCTGGGCAATGTGGTGGGCAGCAACATCGCCAATGTGCTTCTGGTCCTGGGTCTGCCTGCCCTGATCTGTCCCACCTGCTGTAAGCAGCCCACGATCCGCCGCAACACCATGATCATGGTGGGGGCGACCCTGGTGTTCATCGCCTTGTGCCTGAACATGAACCTGGAGATTTCCCGGTTCGAGGGGCTGTTCCTGGTGGTTTTGCTGGCCGCGTTCCTGGGCTACTCGGCCATGCGGGCCCGCACCGGCACCGGCGACGGGATTGCCGCGGAACTGACCGAGGAACTGGAGGAGATGACCGGGCTGCCGGAGCGGATCTGGATGATCGCCCTGTTCATTGGTGTGGCGGCCATCGGTCTGCCCTCGGGCTCCCATCTGATCGTGACCGGCGCGGTGTCCCTGGCTGAAGATGCCGGCGTTGCCCCCTCGGTCATCGGTCTCAGCCTGATTGCCGTTGGCACGTCTTTGCCGGAACTGGCCACCACCGTGGTGGCCGCGCTCCACCGGCACTCCGGCGTGGCCCTGGGCAATGTGATCGGCTCCAACATGTTCAACCTGCTGGGCATTATGGGCCTGACCGCTCTGGTGGCCCCGGAAGCCATCTCCGTGGAGCCCCGCTTTGCGAGCATTGATCTTTGGGTCATGCTCGCGGCCACGGTCATCCTGGTGCCCTACACATGGCGTCACTTGACCATTGGGCGGTTTTCGGGCCTGGGTTTCCTGGCCGCCTATTCCGTTTTCATTTTCGTGCTTTTCGACCAGGAGCAGCAGGTCCGCGACGGGCTTCAGGACGCCGGGATGCCTGAAAGCGGTGCCCTGCCCTCCGCCGGACTGGCGGCCGCATCGGCGCCCTGATCACCGGCGCCCTGATCACCGGCACCTTGACCACCGGCCCCCCTGACTCTTGGGCCTGCCCTTCACAGGCTTGGAGGCTCGTACCCAGGTCCTGATCCCCTCGGGTTGATGACCCCGGACGAATGACCATGACCGAAACCGCGCAATCGACACCGGCCGCCGGGGAAGATCCATCGGCTCACGAGGCGCCCCGCCGAGGCCGCCTTGAGATCCGCAAACGCTTCAGCTTTGAGGCAGCCCATTATTTCGGCCATTTGCCGCCGGATCACCCCAATGGCCGGATCCACGGCCACAGTTTTCAGGCAGAAATCACTTTGAGCGGCGAACCGGATCCCCATAGCGGCTGGATCACCAATTTCGTCGCCCTGGAGCATCATCTGGCCGCTCTACGGGACAGCCTGGACCACCGAACCTTGAACGATATCGAGGGGCTTGAGATCCCGTCCCTGGAACACATCGCCATGTGGATCGCCGCACGGCTCGCGCCGGATTATCCCGCCCTCAGCGCGGTCACCGTGTCCCGGCCCAGTTGCGGAGAGAGCGCCACCTATTTTCCAGGCTGATGGACGGGCGGGAACCCTTGCCGGACGGCCCTAATGTCAAAAGGGGGTGACCTCAATCCGGCTCCAGATAGCTCACATCCCGGGGCAGGCTGTCGAAATGCTGGCCCCCGTCCACGGCCATCATCTGGCCGGAATAGCTGGGGGTGGCGATCATGAAGCGGATTGCCCTGATGTGATCCTCCACCGTCGGCCCGGCCTGTAGCGGGTTGCGATTGTGGAGTTTTTCGAAGGCCTCTTCGCTTTGGTAGGGACTGGGCAGGGTCAATCCCGGCGCCAGGCCGCAGACCCGGACCCTGGGCGCCAAGGCGCGGGCGAGCACTTCCGTGATGCCTTTCAAGGCGTATTTGCTGATCGTGTAGGAGAAGAAATCCGGATTGAGATTGAAGAGCTTGTAGTCCAGGAAATTGACCACGACCCCCCGTTCATCCTCGGGGATCTGGGCGGCGAAATCTCGGATCATCACCATGGGCGCGGTCAGGTTGACCCCCAGATGCCGGTTCCAGCTCTCAAGGCTCACCGAGCCGATATCGTCAGCCTCGAAAATGGAGGCGCTGTTGACCAGAACCCGGGGCGCAGGTCCCTTGTCACTGCAGGCGGCGATGAGGCCTTGCGCCGCATCGGGATCCCCCAGATCAGCGCCGATGGCCGCGCCATCCTGCCCCTTGGCCTTCAACTCCTCCACAAGAGCTTCGGCATCCTTGGCCGAACTGTTGTAGTGCACATAAATGAAATAGCCGTCTTCAGCGAGGGCGCGGGACACCGCTCCGCCGATCCGTTTGGCGCCGCCGGTGACGATTGCTCCTTGGGCCATGACTGGTCTCCGCTTGATCTGTGGTTTGGCATCCCGCCGGACCGGGCGGGGCTGCTCCCTTGTTTTGCGCCACCGCCCACGGGAAGGCAGCACGACCTGATAGCGCAGACCGGTCGAGGTGGCCCATGCGCACCAGGCATATTGGAACGGTGATCCATGACAGAAACGGAAATCCCAGATCCAACCCGGCCCCAGGAAAAGGTCCGCCAGGTGTTCGTGCGCAATCTGGTGCGCGATGCCCTGATCGGCATTTTCGGCGAGGAACGGGACAACCCCCAGGCCATCCGGGTCAATGTGGATCTGGCGGTCATGGATCCGGGTCCGGAGTTCTCCGGCTCGATCACGGAAGTGGTCCGCTATGACGAGGTTGTCGACAAGATCGACCGCATTATTGCACAGGGGCATATCCCCCTCGTGGAAAGCCTCGCGGAACGGATCGCCCAGGCCTGCCTTGGGGACAATCGTGTGATTAGCGTGCGCGTCTCGGTCGAGAAGCTCGAGGCCATCGCCAATGCCGAGAGCGTTGGGGTCGCCATCTTTCGCACAAAAGCGTCAAAAGCATAGATCGCCCGATTGAGGCATTGGTGACGGCTTCAAGATGTTGTGCTTCATCCAAGCGGAACCACATTTTGTGGGACAAGGGGACAAACGGATAGGCGTAGGATTACTGGACTGTCACAAAGAGGGGCTGAACTGTCATCACTCTGTCACAGAACATGTCAAGCACTGCTTTGAAGAAAAAGAACGTAGCAAAATCAGTGCTTTATAATATGCCTTATTTTTGTGCAATTTGCTCAATGTGGCGGAAAAGCACTCCTGCTGGCCCTCTTTCACAGGCTCACCCCCAGGCTTATCCCCAGATGAGGTGGATAATGTTTCAGTACGGTAACGGCGTGTCCCAAAAGGGGAGGATTTGGCGATTCACACGCCGCCAGGAGCCAGGGGCCATCACCAGCTTATGAGCGACGAAAGCGCCACACACACCCAGAAAGGGCAAAACCCGCCGGACCCCGCGCCTGACCCCGCGCCTGACCAAGTGCCCGACCCAGTGCCGGACTCAGTGCCTGACCGGTTGACGGGGACAGAGGCCATCAAGGCCGTGGTGCGCACCCTGCCCAATCAGCCCGGGGTGTACCGGATGCTCGATGCCAAGGGGGATGTGCTTTATGTGGGCAAGGCGCGGGATCTGAAAAAACGGGTGACGTCCTACACCACCCTGGAGCGGCACACGAACCGCATCGCCCGGATGATCCTCTCCACGGTCTCCATGGAGATCGTGACCACCCACACGGAAACGGAAGCGCTGCTGCTTGAGGCCAATCTGATCAAGCGCCTGCGCCCGCGCTTCAATGTGCTGCTGCGGGACGACAAGTCCTTTCCCTACATCCTGATCGAGGAGGGTCATGCGGTGGCCCGCCTGACCAAGCACAGGGGCGCGCGCACCCGGAAGGGCTCCTATTTCGGGCCGTTCGCCTCCGCCGGTGCGGTGAACAACACCCTCAACACCCTCCAGCGGGCCTTTCTGCTGCGCTCCTGCACGGACAGTGTCTATGACAGCCGCACAAGACCCTGCCTGCTGTATCAAATCAAACGGTGCAGCGCGCCTTGTACCGGTGAGATCAGCCAGGAAGGCTATGAGGTCCTGGTGGAAGACGCCCTGGACTTTCTCAAGGGCCGGTCCGCCCGGGTTCAGGACCATCTCGCCAAGGCCATGGAAAGCGCCTCGGAGCGCCTGGAATTCGAGCGGGCCGCCGCCCTGCGGGACCGCATCCGCGCCCTCTCCGCCATTCGCAGCCACCAGGGCATCAACCCCCAGGGTGTGGAGGACGCGGACCTGGTGGCCGCCTTCGGCGAGGGCGGACAGATCTGCATCCAGGTCTTTTTCATCCGCTCGGGCCAGAACTGGGGCAACCGGGCCTATTTCCCCCGCCATGACAAGGATCAGACGACGGAGGAAGTTCTGGAGGCTTTCCTGTCCCAGTTCTATGACGACAAGCCCCCGCCGCGGATGGTGCTTCTCTCCCATGATATTGCGGGGATCGGCCTTCTCTCGGAGGCTCTGTGCGTGAAGGCCGGCCATAAGGTCCAGGTGCTCGTGCCTCAGCGGGGCGAAAAGCGCGCCCTCGTGACCCATGCCCAGACCAACGCCCAGGAAGCCCTGGCCCGGCGCATGGCGGAGTCCGCATCCCAGGCCCGGCTCCTGAACGGCATTGCGGACACATTCGGCCTGGACGGCCCACCCCGGCGCATCGAGGTCTATGACAACAGCCACATCCAGGGTTCCAACGCCGTCGGCGGCATGATCGTGGCCGGCCCCGAGGGGCTGGTCAAAAATCAGTACAGAAAGTTCAACATCAAAGACACGGCCCTGAGCCCCGGCGACGATTACGGCATGATGCGCGAAGTGCTGCGCCGCCGCTTCGAACGGCTGTTGAAGGAAACACCCGATAAGGGCGCCGAGAAAAATGATGAGACCAGCCCTGAGGCTTCCGGCGATGGGAGCGACGGCGGGGTGGATGGGCCGGTCTGGCCGGACCTGGTGCTGATCGACGGGGGCCAGGGCCAGTTATCGGCGGTCATGGAGGTGCTGACGGACCTGGGTGTGGAAGATCAGCCGATTGTCTCCATCGCCAAGGGACCGGAGCGCAATGCCGGACGGGAGCGGTTTTTCATGCCCGGGCGCGACCCTTTCTCCCTGGAGCCCAAGTCACCGGTGCTGTTCTACCTCCAGCGCCTGCGCGACGAGGCCCACCGGTTCGCCATCGGCACCCACAGGGCCAAGCGCACCAAGGCCATCGCCGCCAATCCCCTCGATGAAATCCCCGGCATTGGCGCCCGTCGCAAGAAGGCCCTCCTCCACCGGTTCGGCTCCGCCAAGGGCGTGTCCCGGGCGGCGCTGGCGGATCTCGAGAGTGTGGAGGGCATCTCCAAGGCCCTGGCCCGCAAGATTTTCGATTATTTCCGGGACACACAGTGACGTGAAAGCCCCCGCCGGGGTATCGGAGTTCGGGATCGCCCAAGAACTGTGCTGGGCCGAGAACTGTGCCAAGCCCAGAACTGTGTTGGGCCCAGAACTGTGTTGGGCCCAGAACTGTGTTGGGCCCAGAACTGTGCTACCCAAGAGCCTGAGCATGGGGTCATGTCCCCGTGTGTGCGGTAAAGCTCCGGATATTCCACGACGGCACCGGTTAATCGACAAGGCACCTGGGTGTTCCATGCAGAGTCTGCCCAACATTCTCACCCTCGCCCGCCTGTTGATGGCCCTTGGTGTCGGGGTTTTCGCGACCTGGCCGGGGGATCCGCTCTGGGTGCCGGCGGTGGCGTGTCTGGTGGCGGCGGCCCTGACCGATTTTTTCGACGGCTGGCTGGCGCGCCGGTTCAAGGCGGAAACCCTGCTTGGTCGGGTGCTTGATCCGCTGGCGGACAAAGTGCTGGTCCTGACGGCCCTGGTGGCGCTGACCGCCGGTGGCGCCCTCACCGGGCTCCATGCCCTGGCGGTGATCCTCATTCTCCTGCGGGAATTGGTGGTGGCGGGACTGCGGGACATTCTGGCCCGGGGCGGTGGCACCCTGCCCGTCTCCGGCCTCGCGCGGATCAAGACAGCGGTGCAGATGGCGGCGGCGGGTCTGTTGCTGGGCAGCGCCGCCTGGCCCGCCCTGCCCTATCTGCGCGAAACCGGCCTTGCGGTGCTTTGGACCGCCGTGGTGCTGACCCTGTGGACCGGGGCCGCCTATATCCGGTCCGGCCTCAGGCAATGGCACCATGCGGTACATGCGGTGGCCCGGCAGGAGAAGGATAGGCCCGACAAGGACCCTTTGTGCACGGATCAACGCACGCCGGAAAAGATCGGGAGACAGTCATGAAGCTTGTCTATTTCGCCTGGGTGCGGGAGGCCATCGGCGTGGGCGAAGAGACCGTAACCGTGCCCGACGGAGTTGCCACCGTGGGCGGTGTCTTATCGTTCCTGAGGGAGCGCGGGGAGGCTCATGTTCGTGCCCTGACCAATGAGAGCCGGTTGCGCTTCGCGGTCAACCAGGAGCACGCCACCCTGGACAGCCCCGTCGGCCCTGACGATGAAGTCGCCATCTTCCCCCCGGTGACCGGAGGCTGACCACCATGATCCGCGTACAGGCAGCCCCCTTCGATATCGGCGCCGAGCTCACCGCATTGACCGATGGGCGCACGGATATCGGCGGTCTGGTCAGTTTCACGGGCCTGGTGCGGGACTTCGCCGATGGCCCCGGCCTCACCGCCATGACCCTGGAACACTACCCCGGCATGACCGAAAAAAGCCTCAAGGCGCTTGAAGACGAAGCCGTGTCGCGGTTTGACCTGAAGGCATCCCTGATCATCCACCGGGTGGGACGCCTGGAACCGGGTGAGCCCATCGTCCTGGTGGCCGCCGCGGCCCCCCACAGGCGCGCTGCCTTCGACGCCGCCGATTTCATGATGGACACCCTGAAAACCACCGCCCCCTTCTGGAAAAAGGAAGACCGGGGCGGCAACGCGGCATGGGTGGATGCGCGGGAAATGGATCGTGCCGCCGCACGGCGGTGGATGGACACCTGACTGTCAGCAGGCAGAATTCATCAGGGATTGACGGGGACCTGGCCAGCGTCCTCCTGACCTGTCTCCCCGAGGGCATCATTCAACTGTTCTGCACGCACGGCTCTTTTCTCATCGGCGGAGAGCAGCCGGATGACCCGGAAGCCTATAGTGCTATAGCGGCTGTCCCGCCGCACCCAGTTGCGCAAGGACACCCGATGATCCTTTGGCAGACTGAGCCAGGAGCCGCCTCTCAGAACTGCACGGGAACAGTTGCCGACACCGGCAGGAGACCCGTCCGTAGGGAGATCTTTATAGGTCTCATTCCAGCAATCCAGAACCCATTCCCAGACATTGCCGTGCATGTCGAAAAGACCGAAGTTATTGGGCCGGAAGGTGCGCACGATTTTCGGACCCCGGGGCTCGCACCACCGGTTCGCGGCGGCGTGGGTCTGGGCTGGATTGCAGCTGGGCATCTGGGTGCCCCAGGAGAACGGAGTGGTTGTTCCCGCCCGAGCGGCATATTCCCAGATCGCTTCGGAGGGCAGCGAATAGGATGCTCCCGCGATGCTGCTCAGCCATTCCACATAGCGCCGGGCGTCGATCCATGAAACGCAGCTCACGGGTGATGCTCTGTTGACGGTATAGCCAGGGGACTGCCAGGTCCGGCCTTCCCGTTCGGCAAGCCGGTCGTCCTCATAGGTCCAGCAGGTATTGCCTGTGGAATGGCCCGTGACCTTCACGAACTCGGCAAACTCGCTGACGGTCACCTCGCCGCGGCTCATGGCAATCGGGTCTGAAATCGACATGAACCGGACGGGCTTTTCGTCGGCCTCCCCTTTGCGGTCCAGGTCGCCCATCTGAAACGTGCCCGACGGCAGGATGACCATCTCGGGACAGGTGCGGCATTCCTGGAACACCATGCCGGGCCTCAATTGGGCCCTCTCTCCAGAGGGGCCCGATGCCCCGGCCGCGTTCCGACTGCCCCCGGTTTGATCCGCGCCGCTCGCCTGCACCGTTTCCCGGGCGGCGGCCCCCGTGAGCCAGACGGCCGTGAACAGAACGGCGATCGCGGCGCGCAATCCCGTGTGCTGAATGTCAAGGGTTCCGTAGAATCCGGCCAAAAGAATACGCATCTGCCCTGTCCGTTCCCGCCGTTACTGTCAACTCAGTCTTGCCTCGTCCGTGAGAATACGATCCGGCCGGGCCCGCAGGTGTCCTACCACAAACAGGGCCATTTTGGTCAGAAAGGAAATCCGCGCAGTCTTTGAAGCTTTCCCTCGACCTCACCCTCAACCTCAGCGATGAACCGCTCGAACTTTGCGACATCGGTCAGCCTGACTTGATATCCGAAGGCATTGCGGCAGCGGACCTCGAGGGTTTCTTTCTGGCCGACCGCGAGAGAGCGCCACACCTGAACACCATTGCTGCCGTTGATGGCTGGCTCGCCGAACCGGCTCTGGAGAGCCGTGGCCAGGGCAGTGCAGTCAGTCTGCTCCGTGATGACCTCAAGGGTCAGGGCGAAGGCGTCCCCTCTTCCGGTGAACCGCAGCTCCGCCCGCAGATCAATGGCGGTCCCCTCGGTCATGAACACGCTCTCGGGGGGAAACCATTTCTGGCCGCTGGTCCCGGGCTCATTGGTCAGAACGAGATCCCGGTAGGCGAACCGCACGATCACTTCCCGGACAGTGGGCACGTCCCGCAAAGAAAGGCCGGTGGGCAGATCGAACGGGAGTTCGGACACCGAAGCCCTTGGGTGGCGCCGCAGGATGGTGTCCTGCCCACTCGCAAGAGACATCATCGCGATGGTAAAATGGGGATCACTGCCGAGTTCACGGCGATCGTTCACTTCGTCCCCGGCATCGATTTCATCGGTGCCGTCAATCTCGTCGGGACCCTCGACCTCGTCCTGGGCGCTGGCACCACCGCTCATGCCGATCGAGAGCATGAGAACCAGCACTGCGGCAACCATCCCGGCTCTGAAGAGAACCGGACGCGGATCTTCAGAAGACTTTCGGCAGACGCGCGCTGTCTTGCAGCCCGCTGGATCCCTTGGCCATGGCCGTTTCATCGGGCACCTCGATTTGCAGCCCCTGATAAGTGACCACCCTTCTGCCGAAGTCAGGATCCGTGGCCTTTTCCACCTGCTCCGTCACGTCGGTCAGGGCGGCCATGTCCAGACCTTCGTACCGGGTCTGCACGTAGCCTCCCAGAACCTCACGGCCCCTGGTCTTGTCGGCAAAGGACCAGAGCCCGTTCAGGGCGCCTTCCAGCACCAGCGCATAGACCGCCAGTTCCACAGCCTGTCTGACGGCCAGTTGGGGCGGTTCGTTGATGGAAAAGCCTGTGTCCACATCCAGGAGTTCGTCAACCGCCACAAACCGGAACACATTGGTCCGCGCGGCGATGGAGTAGATGGTTTTTGTGGTGCTCACGGCGGCCAGAACCTTGCCCGACTGGACGGAGATCGCGCGCAGACCGACCGTCACCACGTCCCGGCGGTATTGAACATCAGTCCCGATCCCCAGCCACCGGGCGCCGGCGCCGCCTGTGCGGACATTGGAATCATAGCCGATGATCCCGCCCGCAAGCATGATACCGGCAAAACGCAGCGGCGGCAGCACCGGGCCGTTATTGCCTTCATACTGCTCCCGGGTGCCCCGGATGATGCGCCGTTCCTGGAGTAGATTGTCAAGATTGCCCCGTTCTGTAACCGTGAACCACCGGCCCCGCCCGGCCCGCAGGAGTGCTTCGGTCAGGTAGGAGGCCGCGCCCTGGGTCACGGCCCGGGAAAACTCGGCGAAATTCTCATTGGGTTTGTTCTGCCCGCTGAGGTCCGGGAAGGAATAGACACCCACATCGATGACCCGCTCCGGGGGCGGAAGCAGCATCAATTGCCGGGTGACAGGAAGCGTGCGCGCGACCTTCGGAGCCGTCCCGATGGGCGGCGTGCCGTTATGGGAGCAGCCGGCGAGGACAAGAATGCATGATGCAAGGCACAAAAAGGCATAGACCGCCTTTCCGGACCGGCCGACGGCGTGGAGCCGGTCAGACCAAAGGCCCATCGTCAGCCCCAGGATACGCTCCCCGGATAAAGGTCCCATTGTCTACCCCCGGATACTCACTCAACCCGTGCCCACTTGGCCATTGCGCGAACGCCTTTGAAACCGGTCAGTCATGCCGTGCAATTTTGGCAAACCATCCCCTGAAGGGACCGGCAGACCGGATCCTGCGCTTCGATCAAAAGCTCGGTGTGGGAAGGGAAATACTGGTGCTGCTGCCATCGCCACCTTCAATGGTGACCTGGATTTGATCCCCGACCTGTTCAAACTCGATGAGGGTGTCTTCGACCTGGAAAGACCCGCTTTCCTGGGCATCCTCACCGAAGATCGCATCGGTGATATCCCGGGAGAGCTCGGAAAGCAGACGCCGCTGCAAAGTGTCGGCAAAATCGTCGATCGGATCGGACGGGGAGAAGGAACTCCCGGAGTCCTCGAACCGGTTCTGAAGCTGAGCTTCGGCAAGGAGCGGAGAGGCCATGAAGGGGTTGCCGCCGAAATTCGGGCTGATGGGCTTGTAGACAAGCTGACCCGCACCGGCCTGTTGAACAGTGACGATCGCAAGACCCATGGTGAGGCCAACACCCAGGGCGAGGTTCCGCAATACCGGCATGTCTTCACTCCACTTGTCCGGCCACCGCATTCGCGTTGGTCCGTTTACTGTCAATCAGCCCTGAAGGGCCGCACTTTCGTAGGGCTGCCCTCTTCAAAGGACCCGAACCGGGGGTAACGGACCCGGTCCCTATGGTCGATCCCGACATCGCAACCGGGACACTGCCGGCCGTTCCCATGGCTCAGCCAAAAGGAAGATGGTTATGGGCGGGGGCTTTCCTGACGGATGCTGATGGGCACGCCCGCCCCTTCCCGGCTCATCGTCAATTCGAGACCGGACCCGATCTGGATGTGCTCGACCCGGTAACCATCCCCTTTGAAGGTCAGGTCGGACACGTTGCCGTTTCCGCCTTCCTGGCGCACAAGAGCGTCATTGCCAACCCCATCAAGGGTGAGGTTGGACACATGGCCGTTGCCGGTCTGGATCTGGATGGCCCGGTTTGCGGCACCATCCATCAGGGTATTCACCGTGTTGGACGATCCGGTCTGGACCACCTTCAACACGTTCCCATCGGGGCTGCCCGCGGGAGGCAACAGGTCAAGGGCCCCATCCAACTCGATGGGCGTGTCGGTCTGCTGGAATTCGTCACCGGCGAGATCGCTGGCGATGAAGCTCATGGAGGCTGACGGGTCCAATCCATCCGCCTGCTTCACATAAACCGGGTTCGTGCCGCGGTCGTCCGCATGGGCTTGAGAGCTCAAGGCTGCGGGAACCAGGGCCGCGCAGATCAACGCTACACCGGCGCTCAAGGCGCAGGTTTGGGCAGCGCGCTTGAAAGCCGCAAATCCGCGGTGCACGGAGATTGATCCGCTCCAGGTCTGTCGGTTGTCTTCCATTATACCCACCACGTTAGCCGGCTCCGTCCGTTTGATTGCTTTTCGCATTTCCAGGCACATCCCATTGACACTCTGCGACTTTGTCTGCGGCATCCCGCAATTCAAGGGTCGCGGAGATGGCCAGATCGGGCTCCAGCCCGACGGCAAGCGTGGCAAGAGAAACCTCTCCAGCCTTCTCGATCGTCACCTCACCCGCCTGCTTGCTGCGCACCGTGCCGGAGGGAGATGTTTTCGCCACGCTGAGCGCGTAGCGCAATGTCGATCCCACAGCGTCCTTGGTGCCGATCCCAATTGCCGTCAACGACAGGACGCTGCCATTTTCATTGGCTGTCCCATCAATCCGGCATGCAAAACTCAAATCATCCGACGCGGCAATTTTGAACGCTCCTGTGTCGGCCTTTGCTGCATGAGAAAGACCGGGCTCACCAAAAACCGATCCGAGAATGATGAAGCCAACGAGGGGCAGGATAGCGACTGACAATCTGATTACTCCGTTCGCTTCCCCTGCATCCGACCCAGGCACACGGACCGGCGGAATTAGGCTTCATCCTTGGAGAGAGAGCTTGGCCATCGCTCTCAAGCGATATTCCACAACATCAATTCCAGTCACCGCTCAACGGCTGACCCGAAATCTCTCCGGTTATTCACCTGTCTAATTGGTCATGGAGCGCCCGTCATGTCGTCCACCATTTGGTGGATGAGAGCGCAGAAGCTGATCAAATGCGTGCATTCAGGCCACGGGATGTGACACGAACGCCACATCTTTCAGGACAGGCGGAGGAAACCGCTCACCCTAAGGTGAAGTGGACGCCGGGCGAAGGCTCTAAGGCGGCACGATAATGCGCTTACGGAATAATTGCCCCCGTCGAAAGGGCTTGGGGTGCCTGCCGGGAAGGCCCAGTACCCCTTGAGGAGAGGCGGGAAAGCCCTCAGCCACCCCAGCGTTTTCGGGACCGGTCGGACGCAGACTGTGCCAAAAAAGACATAAGACACTGTAGACACACTCAACATATGACTGAATAGCCTTGAACATCTGATGACATTTGTGTAATTTAACACCTCAGATACGGGACGGGATCCAGCAGCACTCGTGCGCGTTGATCCTGGGTTGCAACGCTTGTTGCAGTCATTCCGGCCAACCAAAACGCCCAGGTCATCTAGTCGTCAAGGTCATCCAATCGCCAAGGTTATCCGAACGTCAAAGTGATCCGAAGACCGGGGCGACTGAGACGGACCTGATCCGCATAAGAATAATCAGTGCAAGTGTGGTACGAGTATCCAATGGGTCTCCCAGGCCGGGGTCGGCTTTCGCCGGTCATGGTCATACCGGAGCATCCCATCGCTTATACCAGGATACGCAAAATCGGCATGGGGAGGCGGACCGAACGTGGCGTTGCACGCCATCCCGGATCCGGCTGAAAGCGAGGCGGGGGTATTCATCATGCTGACAAAAAAGTCATCAGGTGAGCGTGACCACGAGATGTCATCAAGCCGCTCCGGTCATCCGGCAAATGATGAAACCGGACCAGGGCTGCCCGGCTTGCCCGACAGATCGGCGATCACCGTCCAGGACACGGACAGCGTGGCGCGCATCTGGGTCGACAAGGACAGCAAGTTGATCATGATCAACAGCGGCGCCCTTGCCGAAGGACCTCACAATACACTGTTTGCGTTGGGAACGGACAATATCGTCAGGTTCCACAACAAGTCCGTTTCAGAACTTGTGCGAAAAGCCTTCGAGCCCGCCAGTGGCAAAGGATCGGACGAGGTCAAACCCGCCCGGTGGGTTGACCGTAAGGACAAGAGCTGGCTGTTCGTTTCCGTCTGTCCGGTTGTCTATGGCAAGACCCTTGACGCGGTGCAGGTCTCGATTTGTACATCTGATCTCCACACCGCTTTCGGCGGGGATCTGTGGCAACATGCGTTCAATCTGACCTCCACGGAAGCCTCGCTGGCCCGCATGCTGCTCAGTGGCATGAGCGTTTCGGAAATTTCCCGCATACGGGAGGTCGCTGAGTCAACGGTTCGGACACAGCTTCGGTCCCTGTTCGGCAAGACCGGAACGAAGCGTCAGCCTGAACTGGTTGCCCTGCTCCTGCGCACCTCCATGACCTGACACGCGGCACACCAAAACCCCTGAGAGAGAGCGCCTTTTCTGATGAAGCGTTCCGGGACGAGAGCGCTTCGCCCCGTCCCGGCGCGTGCCGGCATTCCGGCGTGTATCAGCATGCAAGTGGCCGTCAGCCAGCCTCCGCGACGCGGATCGGAGCAGGGTCGGCTTTCAGAGCGATGCGGCCATTCACCAGGTCGTCATAGTCCTGAACAAGCTGCTTGGTCACGGCGCCCACCTCGAAACTGTAGGGGCCGATCTCACCGACCGGGGTCACTTCCGCCGCGGAACCGGTCAGGAAGCACTGCTCGAAGTGTTCCATTTCCGTGGGCCAGATCGGGCGTTCGATAATCTCGAAACCGCGCTGACGCGCCAGGGCCATCACGGTGCGCCGGGTGATGCCGTCCAGGAAACAGTCCGGCGTCGGCGTATAGATCTTTCCATCCCGCACGAAAAAGACATTGGCGCCCGTGGCCTCGGCCACCCGCTCCCGCCAGTCGAACATCATCGCATCCGCGTAGCCCCGAGCTTCCGCCTCTTCCTTGGCCATGGTGCAGATCATGTAAAGGCCAACCGCCTTGGACTTGCACGGCGCGGTGCGCGGATCCGGACGGCGCCACCGGGCCACCTCGAGCTTGATGCCCTTCATTTTGGTCTCGGCATCAAAGTAAGACGGCCAGCCCCACACGGCGATGGCCACACGAATGCCCGCCTGGGGCGCGGAAACCCCCATCTGGCCCGAGCCCCGGAACGCAATCGGGCGCACATAGGCATCCCGCATGCCCGAGGCCGCCACGGTCTCCAAGACCGCAGCATCAATTTCATCCACGGTGTAAGGGATCTCGAACCCCAGAAGGCGGGCCGAGGCAAAGAGCCGTTCCGTATGCTCCCGCAGCTTGAAACAGGTGCCGTTATAGACCCGCTGGCCCTCGAACACGGCACTGCCATAATGAAGCGCATGGGTGAGTACATGGGTGGTGGCGCTGCGCCAGTCGCGCAGGGATCCATCCATCCAGATCTGACCATCCCGGTCATCGAAGGGCATCAGCGCCATGGGACTCTCCTTGGTCTGCCGGCCCCCGTCATGCCGCAGTGTTCATTCTGATATGGGGGGAGCCGGATACTTGACTGCCCTCACTATCGCGGAGCCCGGGCATGAGGGCAAGCGAGGGCGGGCGGGTAAAAATGGACGATGATGTGTTGAGCGATGGGTAACAGCGGTTCGATGACAAGTATAACCCCTTCAAAAAAGGCTTTCCGCGCGGCGTGATCCCGGAGATAACCGAACCATGGCTACGGAACAGTCGAGAACCCTCACCCGGGGCAGCCCGGTCACCGACGATGCGCCCCATATTCTGGTGGTGGACGACGACACCCGCATCCGCACCCTGCTCAAGCGCTATCTGCGGGACCACGGCTACCGGATCACCACCGCCGGTGATGCCATGGAAGCCCGCACCCGGCTGGAGGCCCTTCAGTTCGACCTGCTGGTCCTCGATGTGATGATGCCCGGCGAAGACGGCCTCTCCCTCACCCGGGGTCTGCGGGCGGAATCCGATGTCCCCATCCTGCTGCTGACCGCCCGGGGCGAACCGGAAGACCGGATCGCCGGCCTTGAGCGCGGGGCGGATGATTATCTGGCCAAACCCTTTGAGCCCCGGGAACTGCTTCTGCGCATCGAAGCCATCATCCGGCGGGCCCGGACCATCGAACCGGTGGCCAATCAGATCCGCTTCGGGGTGTGCCGCTATGACCTGGACCGGGGGGAACTCACACGGGAAAACACGGTCATCAGGCTCACGACGGCGGAAGCCACGCTGCTGGACGTGCTGGCCCGCAATCCCGGTGACGTGATCTCCCGGACAGATCTCTGTGAACGGACCAATGCGGGTCTGGAACGCTCCGTGGATGTGCAGGTCAACCGTCTGCGCCGCAAGATCGAGGAAGACCCCCGCCAGCCCCGCTACCTCCAGACCGTTCGGGGGGTGGGGTATGTCCTGGTCCCCGACGGCCCCGGCGGGACCTGAGGAGAGCGGCCCATGATCATGCGCACTCTCATCACCCGAACCATCGCGTGGAGCCGGGAAACCGCCCAATCTTTGACCGCAACTGGAGCCAGAATTCGCGCTGGGGACTGGCGGTCCATGTGGTTGTTCCGGCCACGGACCTGGCGCCGGCCCTGGATCCTGTGGCGGCGCCTGCGCTCGGGCCGGTTCGATGTGGGGGCACTGCTCAAACCCGTGGCGCCCCGCAGCCTGTTCGGACGCTCCCTGATCATCATCATCGCCCCCATGGTGCTGCTCCAGGCCATCGTCACTTATGTGTTTTTCGAGCGCCACTGGGATGTGGTGACCCGCCGGCTGTCCCGGGCCACCGCCGGGGACATCGCCATGGTGGTGGAGACCTACGCCACCCTCACCACCCGGGAAGCCGTTACGGATCTGTTCGACAGGGCGGAACGGACCATGAAGCTCAACATCCGGTTCCAGGCCGATGACGTGCTGCCCGAGGAGGATCCCCAGGCCTTCTTCCCTGTCCTCGACCGCTCCCTGCGCCGGGATCTGGCAACCCGGCTTGAGGTGCCCTACTGGTTCGACACGACCCGCTATCCAAACCATGTGGACATCCGGGTTGCCGTCTCCGGCGGGATCGGCACGGGCACTCTCCAGATCCTCGTGCGGCGTAAGGATGTGATGGCCACCAGCGGACCGATTTTCGTGATCTGGATGCTGGGCTCCTCCGTGGTGCTGCTCAGCGTGGCGATCCTTTTTCTGCGCAATCAGGTGCGCCCGATTTCCCGGCTCGCGGAAGCGGCGGAAGGGTTCGGCAAGGGCCGGGATGTGGCGGAGTTCCGTCCCCAGGGGGCCATGGAGGTGCGCCGGGCGGCCATTGCGTTCATCGGCATGAAGGACCGCATCAAGCGCCATATCACTCAGCGCACGGATATGCTGGCCGGGGTCAGCCATGATCTGCGCACCCCCATTACCCGGCTCAAACTGGCCCTGGCCATGGTGGATACCGTCCCGGACATTCAGCCGGAAATCGATGCCATGCGCCAGGACCTGGCGGATATGGAACGCATGCTGCAGGAATATCTGGCCTTTGCCCGGGGGCAGGGAGGCGAGAGCGCCGAGGCCACGGATCTGCGGGACCTGATGCGGGAAGTTGTTCAGAATGCGGAGCGGGAAGGCCAGACCGTGCGCCTGTCCATGAAGGGGGACCTGACTGTCGAAGTGCGCCGCAATGCCATGGCCCGGGCGGTGACCAATCTCATCGGCAATGCGGGCAAACACGCCAGCCTGACCCATGTGCGAGCGCGAAGGGAGGCCACCGCCATCCGTATCACCGTGGACGACAACGGTCCCGGCATTCCCGAAAGCAAGTGGGAGGAGGCCTTCCGGCCCTTCCACCGCCTGGACGAGGGACGCAATCTGGAAGCGGGCGGCGTGGGTCTTGGCCTTTCCATCGCCCGGGACATCGTGCGCGGCCATGGCGGCGACCTGACCCTGGATCACAGTGCCCTTGGCGGCCTGCGCGCGATCATCCGCATCCCAATCTGATGCTGCTCAGCCCGGCGCCCCATCTACGATAGGGTACCGGAACGCGGGCCGTGAGAGATCGGCGGTGCACAGATCGTCGCCCCTGCCCCTGCCCTCTTAGAGCATGAGGCGTTTAATCCGCATCATGCTCAAGGCCGCGACTGCGGTCCGGCGCCACTGCGCCGCCCTCACGGAGGCGCCTCGCGCCGTGAGCGAAAAAACGAGAGCGGCGGCCACCCTGTTTGAAGGTGATCGTGATTTTGCGCCCGCCGCTTGTCTTATGACTTTTTCCTGTGATTG
>CAZLPU010000067.1:0-26881 GCA_964561475.1 uncultured Alphaproteobacteria bacterium | reverse complement strand
TGGTTGTCGAGGTTCGCGGGCAGATCGAACAGCGTGTTGTAGGTGTCGTTGAACAAGCCGCTGTCCCGGAACGCGCCCCGGTCACCGGCGGCGGAGAAGAACGGACCCGGAATGTAGTTGTCACCGGCGGACAGGAGGATGGAGTTCTCGGCCTGATCTTCAACGATGTCGACGATGGCGGCGAAGTTGGTCGCCCGGCCCAGGGCTTCGACACCCCCTTCCAGATCGGACACGTGCAGGATCTGAAGGTCGAAGGTGCTCGCTACGACGTCAACGACACCGGCCTCCACAAGTCCCTGGAATGTCGCCTCGGGGTCGAACGGAACATTTGCGACCTCGATCGTGCCATTGGGATGGATGACGGTGAGATTGCCGCGATCGGATTCAACCAGGTCCCAGAATGCGCTGTCGTCCAGGTCGCTACCCGAACCAAGGCTGTCGATATCCGGTGTTGCTTCGACAATATCTTCCACATTGAGAACGATCTGATCACTGCCGATCTCGAAATTGCCGACCACATCATCACCAAGCATGGCCACGGACGGATCGAAAAGGAAAGCTTCGGGAATGCCGGTCAGACCATTCAGGAGCTCATCGCCCACCAGCGCGGTCAGGGTGCCACTGCCGTCACCGAGAACCGATCCGGACGGTGCGATAACACCACCTTCAAAGGATCCGAGGAAGCCAAAGGTGAGGTCTTCAGAGAACGCAACTCCATCGACTTCCGTGGAGCCGCCTGGATAACCAATCACTACATTACCACGGACAGACTCCGTCAGCGTAAAGAGCTCTGGGAAGCGGTCAATATCGTCCGAGAAGAAAATCCCGTCATCGCCGAATGCGTCGTTGCCGATGATCCGGAAGGTATCGGCAAAGTTTAGGAAGACCGCGTCCTGGAAGGGACGGAAAAAAGTAATGATATCGCTGCTTGCTGTTTCGCTGGCCAGGTCCATAACAAAGAGCTGGGCGCCATCGCGGTTTCCGTCGCCTACGGACAGATCCGCGCCATCTTCAGCGAAATAGACAACCGAACCGGGTCGGTCGAAGCCCGCAGGTGCAAGGTATGACGGAACAATGAAACCACTGTCTTCAAGGGCAACGGGTTCAACGATGCGGGGTACATCGAAGGGCAGAAGAACCCTGTCGAGAACCTGAATGATCCCGTCTGAGGCCACGATGTCAGAGACAATGATATTCGGATTGGTGAAGTCCGGATCATTATCGATGAGTTCCAGGCCGTTTGACATGAGGGTGGCGTCGTCGGCAAGGGTGGGGATTACCTCTGCTGCATCGATTTCAAGGGCGGTCTTAGCACCCGGAGAAACGTGGTAGAGCAGCACCGATTGAAGAATCGGCAGCGGGTCACCGGTCGGAGACAGCAAACTCTCGATGGTCGGGAAGAAGTCAAAGACAGCATCCAAATCGGATGGATCTCCGGCAAAGCCGAAATCAACAGCAAGCTGAGCAAATGCCTCGTTCGTCGGCGCGAACACCGTCACGTCTTCAAGGTCTGCAACGGCATCGACAAGTTGGGCTGCGTCCAGTGCGCGGACCAGGAATGAGAAGTTCGGGTCGCCTGCGGCGATGTCCAGGAGGCTCGGGGTCTTGCCGATTTCGTAGACGGTGGTCGTGCCGCTGAATTCATTGGAGACCAGCAGCAGAGGGGCGCCGGAGCCGCTCTGGGCGGCGGGCACGAACTCGACCACTTCCGGGGCCGCGTCGTCTTCGATCGGATTGATGTACTGAACGAAGCTCACGTCCTCGGGATCGGTGATGTTGTAGACCATGATCCCGCCGATGCGCTCCAGACCGACAAAGGCGTAAGTCTCGCCGTCGATCACGCCCACATCCACGGCTTCCGGCTCAGGGCCTTTGGCGTCGGAGCGGGCGTCGAAATTGTCGGAGTCGCCGTCGTCGCTGTTAAAGAAGTCCGGCAGGACCTGGGCGGTGATCCGCTCGAAGTCATCGCCGCTGTCGAACACGGTCTCACCGGTTTCGGAGTCGATGATGCTGAAGGAGCGGGTGCCGTAGCTGAAGAGCTGCTCGAACTCACCGTCTTCATTCACGCCGTCGATTGCGGAGATTTCCAGGCGGCCCAGGTTTTCGTCCTGCTGCAGCGCTTCAATATCGAATTCCGCGAAGGCTTCGGCGTTCAGGGTGATGTCGCCGATCCGGACATCCTCATCCCGGGCGTCCCCTTCATTGGCGGTCACGATGTAGTCGATGCCGTTGGCCTTGTAGGTGGCGATGGCATCGGGCATGGCCAGACCGAAGGTCGGCTGGTTTTGGATGTTGATCTGGCCGTCCCGGTCGGACGCGTCGAAACCGTTGCCGGGCAGGCTGTGGTCCTTCAGCTCGATGGGCAGCAGGTTGACGAATTCTTCCGTCTCCAGATCAAGAACCGCGATGGTGTTGGCTTCCTGAAGGGAGACATAGGCGGTCTTGCCGTCGGCTGAAACGGTGATGTATTCCGGCTCCAGATCATTGGAGACCTCGACACCGTCGAAGAGACGCACACCGATCGCTTCCAGGATTTCCCGATCGTCATTGAACTGATCGAACGTCACCTGGGTGGTGGCGGGGCCGGAGCCGTCTTCGTTGTCCTCAAGCAGATTGATGATCGTCACGGAACCGGCAGGATCCACGCCGTCATCGGCCTCGCCTTCATTGGCCACCAGGATGCGGGTGCCATCGGGGGTAAAGGTCACCATGTCCGGCAGGGCGCCCGCCTCGACGGTGGTGATGATGTTGCCGCCCAGGTCGTACAGGGCCACGAAACCGTTGTCGGTGACCACTTCGTTTTCGAAGGCCACGGCCACCAGGCCGCCCCGGGTCGCCACGCTGTTCAGGGCGCCGAAACTCTCAAGGCCGCCGAGTTCGATGGCACCCAGAAGGGTCGGATTGGTCGGGTCGGCAAGGTCGAGAATGTCGATCTTGTCTTCTTCTCCGTTGGTCACGAAGGCGCGCTGGGCAAGGCCGTTATAGGCCACCACTTCGGAGCCACCTTCGCCCACGCCGCTGTCGAACCGGCCCACCACGTCCAGGAAGATCTCATTGGACGGGGAGGGGGCAGCGATCGTGTCGCTGCGCTCGGCCAGGTTCTGGATCCGGGCGTCCTGACCGGCGGGCGTGTCCGCCTGGGTGAAGGGCATGTCAGAGAAATTGGCCGCCAGGAACTCCGCCAGGGCATCCTGCTCGGAGCCTGCGGGCGCGAAGTCAGCGGCACCGCCGGGAACCGCCACGTCGCGCAGCTGAACCACGTCCTGGCCGAATTCCGGGAACGGATAGCCGTCGCCGCCGCCGGCGAGGAAGTCCAGGGTCACGATCCGCACCGGACGGTCCCCATCGCCGACCACGGCGCCGTCCTCGACGATCACGTCAATGGGCAGGTTGTTTTCGTCAACAATGGCGAGGCTCTGCACCCGGGACCCGGCTTCAGCGGTCGCGTCGAAGCTGAAGGTCAGTCCGGCCACCTGGGGGAAACGGCCCGGGGTGGCGCCGTCGCCGCTTTCGGCAACGCCGTGTTCGATCACGTCCTTCAGTTCTTCTGCCGTCAGGGTCAGCAGGGTGAGGCCGTTGTTGAAACGCAGGCTGTTTTCGATGTCGAGCTGGCTGATCTCGCCTTCTTCCTTGCCGGAAAGCGGGTTGGCCTGGGGCGGCAGGAGATTGCCGTCTGAGTCCACCTCACCGATAGGGGCGCGAATGCCGCCGCCATTCTTGATGGACACGGAAACCCGAGAATCGAAGGCCTGGGCTTCCGCCAGATTGGCGTCCGCGCTCAGATTGCCGAAATTGGTCTCTTCCGTGCGCACGAAGCTGCGCTCGCCATTCAGGTAGACCTCGGTGGAGCCGAAGGTGTTGCCGTCCCGCTCGGTCACAATGCCGGTCACGGCGTCCACGAGGTCGCCGACCAGATCGGCCTTGGAGCCTTCAGTGAACAGATCTTCGCCATTGGCGACGGTGGCGACCACCTCGTCGGTGGTGGCATAGGCGCCGGACACGGCAGTGTCCACGCTGCCCGGAATGACATTGCCGTTCTCGTCGAAATCCACCACGAGGCGGCCCAGATAGCTGTATTCCCCGTCGGTGGAGACGATCAGGACCGGATTACCGTCCGCGTCGGTGGTCTCGAACGGATAGGTGCCGTCGGCTTCATCTCCGGTCCGCAGGGTATCGGTTTCATCAGCCAGCAGAGTGTCGGAACCGCCGGCGATGATCACGTCCACACCGCTGAGCAGGCCTGCCAGTTCCTGCTCCAGAGCGAACTGCTGGAGGTGGGAGACGAGCACGATCTTGTTCACGCCGGAGGCTGCAAGCTGGTCCACGACCGGCTGAAGCACGCTGGCGAGCTGGGCCATATCGTTGGTACCCGGAGCGCCGATCACCGTGGTGCCGTCGGGGGAGGAGATCTGCTCCAGGATCTGGGTGGTCGCACCCACAACGCCGACCTGCTCGTCACCGAAGGCGACGGTGGTTGCCGGGGCGATTTTCGGCACGGGCGTGCCGGCGAGGCTGACTTCCGGACCGGAGGCAAAGTCCGTGTTCGGCAGGATCTCGTCCGTAAACAGATTGCCCAGATCCGCATCACCGGAGAAGTCCAGGTTGGCGGAGAGATAAGGGAACTGGGATCCGACCCAACGGTCATCGCCCAGGCCCTCGCCCCGGAAGTCCGGCTCGATGATGCTTTCGAAGGCATCGGAGCCCACATCGAACTCATGGTTGCCGATGGCAGAGGCATCGAACCCGATGATGTTCATGATGGAGATGTCGACCCGGCCATTGCCTTCCCGGAGGCTCTGATAGGCGTCGTCATTGAGGCTGATCTGGCCCCGCAGTTCGCCGCCCATGTTCGTTTCCGTGTGCAGGTTCAGGTAGAAGCCTTCGTCCTGCAGGGTCGCCACTTCCTCGTCGGTGAGGGTGAAGCTGCCGGTGAAGCTGCCGGAGCCGTCTCCGTTATCGGTGACGGTCAGATTGCGGGCAATCGGACCATTTTCACCGGCGGCGCCCATGTGCATGTGCAGGGCGCTTTGCGGATTGCCTTCCACGTCCGCCTCGGGGCCCACATTGAAGAGGGGGCTGGTGAGGTCGGAGAAGGTGCCGTTGATGACGAGGCCGTTGGTCTCTTCATCGAAGGCCACGTCGAAGGTGGCCGCGGCGGCCGTATCCGGGGTCGGGGTGACTTCCTGAGCCTCTTCCATCACCAGATCGGAGGCCTGGTTGTCGAGGTTCGCGGGCAGATCGAACAGCGTGTTGTAGGTGTCGTTGAACAGGCCGCTGTCCCGGAACGCGCCCCGATCACCGGCGGCCGAGAAGAACGGACCCGGAATGTAGTTGTCACCGGCGGACAGGGTCACGGTGTTGGTCACGGAGCTCTCGAACGCATCCACGAGGGCGGCGAAATTCGGCGCCCGGCCGATGGCGTCCACACCGCCTTCCAGGTCGGAGGTGTGGAGGATCTGGAGGGTATAGACGCCGGTCTCTGTATTATTGGTCTCAGCGGTGTCCGTGGTGGGCCCGGTGTCTACCGTCGGCGCAATCACGTAATCCCAAAGATCGATGTAGGTGTCCGTGTCGTAGTTCGCGAACGGGTTCAGGGACATTTGAGACAGATTGACCATGGCGCGGGCGTCCTTCGTGTTCAGGCGTTTGTTTCAATAACCAATGGGTGACCGGCATCCCAGGACAGGGCGACTGCCGGGCGGGTCACGGAACGAGGGCGTAAGGGGCTGGCGGACCAGCGGAGTGCCACTGAGACAGAACCGTCATCCGCCGGAGCGGTGCTCCGGAGACGAGACGCGACAAAAGCAGCGGCAGAGGGATACGGAATCAAGACATGCGGGAGGGGATGGCGGCATCCGTCCATGGATGCACCAGCGATCTGCCGACGGAAAGTCGGCATATTTGTCGAATGACTCGACACTGTCATTAAGCCCCACTCCCCAAGGCCCATGACCAGAGGCAAGACCGCCGTCCCCGCAAACCGTTCCCAGGGACGCCATCTCGCCTTTCCTGGCTCTCCAGAGCAGCCTCATTCAAAACGGAATGCGACCTCTGGCTGGCCTTACCTATTAACCATCTCTTGATGACGGTTCAATGACACAGCTGTGTCTTCCCAGCACGGTCTGTCGCAAATCGGCCCGTTGGAATGTGGGGTTGTGCGGATTCGGCACAGAACAAGTCAGGTGAACCGAGGGGTGGCACGGCATGCCGGGCGTGTGACGTCAGGGGCGACAGGAGAGGAGGAGTGTCCGGCTATTTCTTGCCCTTGCCCTCGTCCTTGGGAGGGAAATCCAGCTTCACTTTATCGTGGTGATGAATGTACCGGCGCCAGGCATAGTTGCCCATGGTGCTGACCAGCCCGGCCGCCGCCGCCACGACCTCGAAGCCTTTGCCCTGATCCCCCGAGGGTTTGGCGAAGACATAGATGACCACCCCGAGCATGACCCACATCCACAGCTTGGAGATGGAGATCACATAGCGCCCCGGTTCCAGCAGGTTGAAAAACCGCATGACCAGGAACAGCCAGTGAAGGGGCGGGAAGATCGCGTCCTTGTTGCGGGTGGTCAGTTCCACATCCAGGGCGGTGATCGGCGGTTGGGGCGTGAGGTGGGTGGGGACGGAATGGGTCAGGTCCACCACATAAGTGCCCCCCGGCGCGATTCGGGCGCCGCCGATGGATTGTTCACCCCCCATGACCTTTTCCCCCCATAACGCGTGGCACCGAATCGCCGGCCCTCCGCCGCCCGTCTCCCGTCAGCAAACGGACTGACCCCATGGCCGGGCTATCACAGTCGTGACTTTGGGTCCTGGCATGGAGCCGAGTCCGGTGGTGTCGCCGTGATGTTCCATTCTCGCCGCCCATCAGACGGGCGCGGCAAGACGCAGATGGAACACAGGGTTCATACCACAAGGCACAGTCATGCAGGGAGAGGCGGGGGAGAGGTACTACCATCCGGCGACGGAACAATCACGCCGACGTGGGGGCGGACAATCCAGTCCTTTGCGCGACGGGGCCTCGCTTTTGAGGGCGTTTCCTCAAAGCCTGCCCGGTGGCGCGCGAGGCGATAGGTGCGGGGCGCTGCGGTTGAGGGTCGATGGAGGAGGGGGCCACCGAGCAGACAGCCACCGATTTAGGCGGACAGGGGGGGGCACTGGCCAGGGATATGGCGGAACAACAGTGATGGCAGGGCGATCAGGCTTCCGGCACGGGGTTCGGACCTTGGGGCCGCCGAAAGTTCGAACGGCGGAGCATTGACTGGTCCGCCGCCGCCAAATCAGGGCGCGCCTACTCTAGGAAATCCTTGCACAGATGATCATCGCCATAGCCCAGTGTTTCCCGTTCATTCCGGGGCTTGCGGGAGATGCCATGGCGGACCCGCCCGAAAAAGCTGCGCTTGGGCGGATTCTGATCCACCACATTGCCCGGATAGGCTTCCTCGGGCTCAACGCCTCGGGCACCGACCGCGATCCCGGACTTGCCGTTACAGGCAATCAGATTGTCCGCGATCAGACCCTGTGACGCCATGGGCAGATACAGTCCGAACCGGTTGTTGGCCAGCAGATCGTTGCCCCGCAGTTCCAGGGAATCCGGGGTCAGGACCACCACACCGTCCAGGCCGGAGCGCAGCACCTTGTTATCGATGAGCCGCACATGCCCCTTGGAGATCATCATCGCAGCCTTGGTATTGCCGAGATCGCTCTTCTTTTTGTTGCCGAAGGTGTTCCCGCTGACGGTCACATCGGCCCCGTAAGAATCTGTATGCAGACCAATACCATTGGCCTGGAATGTATTGTTCGTGATGGTGTAGATGCTGCCCGCGCTGGCGAAGTTCCGATCCTGGGCGATCAAAATACCAACTCGGGTCCGTTCGATCACGCTGCCGTCGATCTGGGCATTGGGGCCAGCCAGCATCAAACCGGCCGCATCCTCGTGCCCTCTGATGATGGAGTCCGCCAGGATCAGGCGGCCTTCCTGGTGAATGATGCAGGCCGTGTTGACCTTGCCGGCTTCCTGGGCGAACCAGAAATCCCGGATATCCACCACATCGGTATTGCTCTTCACATCGATCACGAAACAGGGCTTACCGGCCGGGGGCCGCATGACCACCATTTCGCTTTCCGGCGGACGCTTGGAGCCGGTATGGCCCGCGCGCACATCGCCGCGCAGCACAACGGGCCAGGTCAATTCGATGCTTTCCGGATAAACCCCCGGGCGCACCAGAACGGTCCCGCCAGGGCGGGTGTGGTCAATCGCGTCGCGGATGGTGCGGTAGACCCCGTCCCGGGCGATCTTGACGGTCTTGTCGACGATGGTGCTGTGGCGGCGGGCTTTCTTGCGCCGGCGCCCGTCCCGCTGCCAGCGGGAGCGCGGGGTGGGCTTGGCCTGGACATCACCGGTCCGGGCATCCCCGGGGGACCAGGTTGAGAATCCGTCCACGCTCTGGGCCATGGCCTGGCTCGTGAGGGTCTGCCCGGTCAGGACCTGACCGGCGGCCATGGGCAGCCCGGCGGCAAAGGCCAGTGCGAGGCCCGCGGTCAATCCGGCCCGTATCAGGCCGGTCCGTATGAGGCTGCCCGGGAAACGGGAAGGGCGGTCATGGGTGCCCGAACGGGAGATGACGGCGCCCAGGGTGCCGTCATGGTATGAACCGCGATGGGTTGTCTGGAACGTTGTCTGGAACACGGTCCCGCCGCTTTTATTGCCTGTCTGCCCTCGGCTCACCATGCCTCACTCCCCTCGAACCCAGGCCAGGCCGGACATGAATTCTGTCCGGCCATTCTCACCAGCCCGTCATGCACCGCCATCATGCTTGCCCTTGATGTCGGGAACTTTGCCTATGGCACGAACCTTATTCAAATCGCTGCCCCGCGTGGCGTCTATCGGAACCGATCCCGAACTGGAGGTTGTTTTGTTCCGGCGGGTTTCGGACTGGCGCAGGCAGGCAGGACGCTGGTTCAGGGACAACAGTGTCCGTTTGGCTTTCGGATGGTTGGCCTGGGCCGCCTCGGTGATGTAGCTGCGCGCGATATCGCAGGACTGGGGGTGGTTGATGAACGGAGCCACCCGCAATTCCGCATACATCATGCCCATGTTGTAGATCGCGCTGGGCTCATCCTGCTGGGCAGCCTTGCCGAACCAGTAATGGGCCAGATCGTCACTCGCCTCGACGCCGATCCCCTGGGCATACATGGCGCCCAGCATGTTCTGGGACGGGGCATCTTCCCGAAGCTGGGCCGCCCTGCAGATCAGTTCGACGGTCTGGGATTCGGTCAGGAAATCGTTTTCCGGCAGGTTCAGGCTGGCCAGGAAAAGCCGCATGCCTTTCCGGGTTTCCCGCCCGGGCTTGTTGTCCACCTTGCCCGTGTACATGCCGAGGGCCTTCAGGGCCCGCTGCTGGGCGGCAATATTGACTTCCCGGACCCGGTAGAGATCGTTGGGCTTGCTCGAGGCGGTGCAGGTGGTTGTCAGACCCTGAAGGGCCTCCTGGGCCGCAAGGGCCGCCCGGCTGCGGGGCGCCACATTGATCGCGGTTTCGAAGGCGATCTTGGACTGACGCACATCCCCCCGGGCCTGATAGGCCTGGGCCGCACGCAGCCAGGACAGTGCCTCGTCGCCCCTGTGCATGGGGTCGGCCCGGCGTTCCTGGAAGGTATTGCCCCGGTTCAGGGCCGCGGACACCCGGTCCGGCGTGAGCTGGAACGGATTGTCCGGGTCTTCCGCCGTGCCGACCAGATGGGCCCAGCGGTTGGCCACATCATGGGCCCGGTGCTCATCCAGTTCCGTGAAGGCGAATTTCCGGCGCATCCGGTCAATGGCGCGCTCGGCCAGGGGATGCTCGTTCCGGTCCGCCAGAAGGTAAGAGGCGAACGCATAGATCAGGCGCCGACGCGGATAGATTTCGCCATTGACCACCACCGTGTCCTGGTCGTGGAGCGGATTGTCGAAAAAGTCGCTTTCCAGGATCTGGCCCAAACGGAACTGAGCGTCCGATCCGCCGCTGATATAGACCTCGATGAAGCGCACGAAGACGTCGTTCAGCACCCGGTCCTCAAGGCGTTTCTTGCCTTTGAGTAGGGAGAGACGGTTGCGCCTTGCGGCCTCGAATTCCTGGGCGGACGCCAGGGTGAACCAGTAATAGGAAGCGGCTTTGTTTTTTTGCACGGCGCCGGTGCCGTTGCGGAACATCAGACCGAGCCGGTATTGGAAAAACCGGTCCCCGTTCCAGCCCGAGGCGGCCACGACGATGTTCTGATAGTCCTTCAGGTCGCCGAAGCTATCCTTGACGGTCTTTGCCTCTCCGTGCCGGACCGCGACCTGTGAGGCGCTGCGCAGCCCGAGGGCTCCATGCAGATTGACCACGAATTTCTGGAACCAGTTGCCGCTGGCGGGCCGGCTGACCACCTCCGCCTGGATGAAGCTGGGCGGTTCGGTCGTGTCGCCGGGAGCGGCCCGGAGAATATCGAGGGATTCTACGTTCCGGCGGGTGGTGGCGTCCCGGTAGTCGTCATCGCCGCTGCTCTGAGCCCAGGCCGGAGCCGCAGGAAGAGTAAGAGTCAGTGGAAGACCGAGAACCAGGGTGAGACCGAGGACCAGGGACATGGACGCCGCCTTCGCGGAGAAGCACTTGGCTTGCCGCGGTGTGGCTGTCCCTGCATTTGCAAGAGCTGTGTGGTCCCGCTGCCCCGGCCCCTGGGTTGCTCCCAGGCCTTGGACTGCCGGTGTCAGGGACAGCGTTTGAGCACTCGCCTGCACCATGGTTTCATCCTCTCTTACACACATACCCGTGGTTCTCAACATCCTGCACGATCGGGAAGGGCCTCACTGGTGCCAGACCGGATCGGCGGCCGACCGGAGGCCGGTCCAATCGTGGCGGACAGGCCTCTCCCAGTTCCGTGCGCGCGGTCCCAATGCCCTGGCAGCCGAGACCGGCCCTCATTCATCAAACCACCGGCTGATCACCCTGGTTACCTTTGCCTGACCATTCAGCCAGGGATGTGGCGGAAAGGCGAACCAATCCGGGTGATGCCCCCTGGAGCCCTGGTCTTCACCAAGTCCTGAGTTTCAGCGGGCGGGATCAGGCTTCAAACCGCCCAGGCGACAACCGGACGCCGATTCCTGGCCAACTGACCCCCGTAGCGATCCGAATGCGCAAAGCGGCGACCGGGCACACGCCCTGGAAAACAGACCACAAGCCAATGGTCATCATAACCCTATTCGTGGACGTTACAGGAACTTTTGCACAAGCGGTACACCCCTGTCTCGGCCTTGCACAGTAAAAGGCGGCTTTTTCAGGGGATGTTTACCCGAAATCGACGGGAGCAATACACCTCGGGGCTGCATGAAGCCCTGCATCACCCCTCTGGGTGGCTTGTTCAGCCCGATAATTCGGGTGGCGGCCCGCGCCTTGCGGCACCTTATGCCGCGGGCTGGCCCTCCTGGATGGAGCGTTGCCACCATGCCACATCATGCCACGCGCCGAACTTGAAGCCCGCCCTGCGATAGACCCCAACGGGCTCGAACCCGCAGGCCTTATGGAAGGCGGCACTGGCGGGATTGGGTAATGTGGCACCCGCATAGACGTTGAAAATATCCCGCTGGCGCAACGCCTCAAACAGGGCCTCGTAGAGTTTGCGCGCGAGCCCGGTGCCCCGGGCTGCGTCATGCATATAAATCGACGTTTCCGCCGAATATCGATAGGCGGCCCGCACGGAAAACCGACCTCCATAGGCATAGCCAAGAACGGTCTCCCCGCCGCTCTCCGGGTTCTCTGCCACCGCCGCCAGCCAACTGTGAGAGGCGTTGGCCGCCTCAATGCGCCCGGCGAACTCTTCCCGTGTCGGCGGCTCCAGTTCAAAAGAAACGGTGCTGTCCACCACAAAGGGCCGGTAGATTTCCAGCATCGCCGCCGCGTCCTCCCTTGTGGCCTGACGGATTGTGGTGGTCCCGGACCAGACGATGCCACTGCCGGACCGAGAAGGTGAGGGGCCATCGCCACCGGATTGGGTCATCGTCGTCCTGTTCCCAGTTCAAGCCACGGGTGATCGGCGGATGGCACCCTCAGCACTGAAGGGGCCGCCCAAGGTCCGAAGGAAGCATAGCGCGTCGGAAACATGCTCCTGATGGTCTCGATGGTCGCAAGTCCAAAATCTGCGCGCCGGCACTCGATCACAGCCGGGAAACCGTGCGCCGGGCGCGGTGCAAGGTCCTTCGGCGCGGCGCCATTGCCAGACAGATGCCGGACTCCGCCCGCGTCATCTGCCTGGACTGCTGCACCGGTTCAATCGCGCCGGACGATTCCGGTAAACGCCAAGCCTGTCAGCGTGGTCAAAACCCAGCCGAGCCCGGTCTGGATCCAAAACCAGATCCGCGTATAGGTCGGTGACCGGCCAATTTCGCCCGCCAAATCCACGGACATGATTTCGAAAAGGTCTTCCTTCTCGTTATCAAGATTTTCGGGAACAACATTGCGTGTTCGGTCCGCAGACATAATCCAGTAATTGTTCTGATCAAAGTTCATGAAGGGCAAAAAGACATCCAACGAAAACATGAATGGGTTGAATGGTTCGTACCGGATTTCATTTGGAACATTGTCTTCCTCCCGAACCCGATGGGCAAGCACAACAACGTCTTCTTTGGCGTGACGTACGCCATTGTCTTCATGGGCCGCGTCATAAACAAGCATGCCGAAGAAAACCACCAGAAGGCTCCAGCCGATGCCCCATAACGGATGATAGCCAAAATCAACGGTCATGCCGTGGAAATAACGGAGCAGGACGTAAAGAAAGCGAAGAATTACATTCGCGACGTATCGAACGGGAATGAGAGCAAGATAGATTAGAAAGGTGATGACATTCAGTAAAATTCGGAATGGTACAAGAACCCGATCGATCCTTGTACGCATTGGTACCTTCAAGAATGCGGCGAAATTCGGTGTAATACGATGGTGGAACAGTTTTCGAAGCATCCAATGGGTGCGTTCCCACTCCATTTTTCTGCGTACATCCCGAGCACTTTGAATGTCACCGATTTCTTTCAAAGCAGCGGCAAGCTCATTCCAGGGTTGTTGGTTGAAATTCGGATCTTGCATTGCAGTGGATTGAAGTTTGATCCATGCTATTCTGTCTTCGACCACGTACTCTCTGTGAGGTATAAAACGGGTATAGCTAAAATTTTCAATATCAAGGAGTTGTGTTTCAGGTCTCGATTCCTTGTCGTTCTGAAAGGTGTGCGCCGTAGCGTTGGACAGGTTCAAGAGACCAACAAGTTCAGTGTCGATCAGTCTCAGCCGTCTTCCAATCTGTACACCATCCAGGTTGAGGGCACTCTCGAGATCTCTTTCTTCGATGTCACCATTTTTAATCGCTGAATATATTTCCTGCTTTTCATTTGGGCCTAATTCATTAATTTCTGTCTTCTCACAGGTAAATTTGGCCTTCTCAATGTCGAGATTGCCTCTGAATTCGGCGTTCCGAAACCGAACCTCTCCCTTGGCTTCAAATCCCTTGTCGAGAAACGCATTTCGTTCGACGAGAAGCTGGGAACCATAAACAGCAACGAACAGCCACCGGTGGAGGCTGCTTGGGTCATAACTGTCCGCACTTTTCTGGCTGAACCTGCGCCCGGAGTATCCGGTGAAACGGCCATTCGTCATGATCAGGCGCCCGCGGATGACGCCGCCTTCGAGGTTTATGCCGCCCTCGGCCACAAACCTCTCCCTTCGAAATTCCGGTTCACAAAGCTGGAGAGCACTGTCAGCGACGTCGACATCATCCAGGGTGCCCTCCACAAGGCAGTCCCCATTGATCCGGCACCTCTGCAAGATCAAGGCATAGCGCCGTTGATAATCACCTTCATCTGTCCGCTGACAGTATCCAAGCCGAAAATTGAAGTGTTCTCCGATCGAGGCGCTGGTCAGGTCAATTGTCTGCTGGCTCACGGAGAATGCCAGGGTGAGACTGTCCGCAAGGTGAATATGCCTGGCGGACAAACCCTTCACAAAATGGCAGGCTGTCATCTCAAAGGATTTGGCAACAGCATGGTTGAGATTCACTTGCTCTTCAAATATACAATCAAAAAAACGGAACGCCCTTGTGAATTCCTGCGCCCTGAAAATCAATTCTTTTGTGACTTTGATCCGATGAAAAACAATATCCGATGTGCTGCTATTACTGTATATTCTCAATTCTTCAAGGAGGGCAGGTGATACTTCTCTATGCTGTTCAAATTCATCAGTGACAAATTGGGAGAAATTTCCGCTGCGCCGTGCATTTCTCAGGCCGGAAAGCCTCACGCCCGTTGGCCATGCCTTTGCCTCTCTCGACAGGTCAAGAATGGCTCTCGCGTCTTCCGATGGACCGGACCGAGTGTCAATGCCGTCTGTCATCGCTACCCCCTTTTAAATAGCCCCACCCTCAAATTCTATCCATAAAATTTCCATGCCTGCAATACCTTTCCGACCTGCATTGATTTGGTCACACCTAAATGACATCTGCATAAACGCAGACCAAAAACAGTGACACTGATAGGGTGATTTTTCGTAGTTTTGTTTCCACCGTATAGATCGAGATACGGACTTATTGTCTTTTGGGTAGAATTGGGAACTCTGCATAGGTTTTGAAAGGTAGAATACCATCTTTTTGATAAATACTGATGCCCAATCTGTTCAATGGATCCTGTTGGCCTGGAGCGCGATGTTCACTTCGAGCTGCGACCTGGGAATGACTTTAACCCCATTCGGGGCATCCTACCGGTTGCTGCTTTGCCGGGCACACGCGTCCGGGCGCCCGTTCCCTCACGGACTGACCAGGGGGATGACACAGACACGGAGGACGGCACCGGAGTGGTATGGGGTGTGTACTGAAGGTATCGCGCGGAATTAACAAGGGCGGGATGATCGCTCTATTGCCCAGTGGCTTGGGTCGTGGCTTGGGTCGTGGCTTGGGTCGTGGCTGGGGCTGGGGTCGCGGATGAGGCTTCCTGATAGGCGTCCCAGATCGTACGCAGGGGGCCTTGGGCTTCCACCAGATCCTGGAAGGGGCCGCTTTCCACCACCCGTCCGTTTTCCATCACCACGATCCGGTCGAACCGGGGCAGGAGGTGGAGCCGGTGGAGGGAGGAAACGACCGTGCAGCCTTGGAAATGGGTAAAGATGTTGTCGTAGATCCACGCCTCATTGGCGGGATCGACGCTGCTGGTGGGCTCGTCCATGAGAATGATGGTGCTGTTGCGGGCCGCCAGAATACCCCGGGCGAGCGCGAGGCGCTGGCGCTCCCCGCCGGACAGAGTCACGCCCCGTTCCCGTACATCCGTATCAAGACCATTGGGCAGGCGCTCCAGCACCGGATCGAAACAGGCAAGGCGCACCGCCTCGCGCACTTCGTCTTGGGGATAATCGATCCCGAAGCGGATATTATACCCGATCGTGTTCTCGAAAATCTCCGGGTCTTGAGGGATCAGGGTGGTGATCGCCATGAGGGGCGCAAGGCTGCGGCCCGTGTCGCTGTCAAACTCGAGGTGAACCCGGTCGGCTTCATGGAGACCGCGCATCAGGGTCAACAGGGTGGACTTGCCCGAGCCGCTGGCGCCCACAAGCGCGATCCGTTCACCCCGTTTGAAGCCCAGGGAGACCTCGCGCAGGATCGGGCGCCCTGGCTCATAACCAAAGCTCAGCTCCCGGATTGCCACCCGGTTCCAGCCGCTGACCGGTTCCATGGCGGGCAGGGGCCCTGCGCCGAAGGCTTCGCTGATGGGCAGAGCGGCCTCCAAATCCACCCGGCGCTGGACCATTGTTTCATATTCCTTGGCGATATTGCTGAAGGTCTGGGTGAGCTGTCCGCCATATTGGAGCACCGCCGACACATTGCCGATGAGGATGGTGTTGCCCTGGGAAAGCTGGAGCCAGATATAGTAGAACACGGACAATGCCTGGGTGACCCGGTTGATCACCGCCACCAGGAACCATTTGATGGAGTTGACCCAGGCATCCGCTTCCATCACCGGCTTGTAGCCCCGGTCGATCTGCTGGTCGAACTCCCGGGCGGTGCGGCGCCCCAGGCGCAGGGTGATGATCGTGCGCATATTGCCCACATAATCAAACAATGTGGCGGAGATCTTGTGGTTGATGCCGTTGATCGTCCGGTAAAGGACGATCAGCCTTTGGTCGAAATAGACGATGACGGTGATCGCAAGGCACGCCATGGCAAAAGCGATTACCGACAGGTGCCAGGACAGGATCGACAGGGCGGCCAGGGGCCCCCAGAAATGCATGAAATAGTTGATGTAGTTGTGCTGAGCCAGGGTGAAGTCCTGGAGGGCCTGGGCCGCGAGGGTCACCCGGTCGATCACGTCACCCGAATGATGATCCGTGTGCCACTTGAAAGGCAGATTGGTCAGGATGGCATAGTGCCGGTTCAGATAACGCTGGCGGATCCGGTAGGCGGCCTGGATCTCGAAATAGCGCGCCGTGCGGTGGAGCAGCACGAACCACATGCCGGCGCCTATCCAGATGCCGACCCAGAAGCCCACGCCTTCCAACACTTTGGCCCTATCCGGGTTCGGACCCATCGCGCTGTCCTGCAAGGTGTTGAGGATCTGCGCGAAGATCAAAGGGACGGCCAAAAGGCCCAGGATCGACAACACATGGAGGACGAGAAACAGCACGATCCGCCAGCGCATGCCCGCGCTATAGCTCCACATGGCCCGGAAGAGCACAAAATAGGACATGGATGGATTTCCCGGGATAGGCCCGTCAGGTCTTGTGTTCCGGGCGGTCAGGATTTGCTTAGATGGTTATAACACAAATCAACGCCTGGGCATGGGAACGGGCCGATACAGGCTTATCCAGGCCCAAATGCTCCGAATATGGAGGATTGGAGGAGGGGGCGGTGGATGGGGGCCATGGTGGGCAGATGATTGGGCGGGCTTAGCCCGTCGCTTGGGCCAGTTGTTGGGGCCAGTCGCCGGATTCAGTCGCCAGGGCCAGCTGCCAGGGCGCCGTGTGAGAGCTCAGAAGAAGGAGCGCGCCGGGGAGGGTTGGCGGCTGCCGATCAGGCACCCGCCATCTGTATTAAGGTATTGGATGTCAGGAATGCCGCCGTCTCAGCGTTGGCGCACGAGGCCGATGATCAAGAGCAGAATCGCCCCGCCGACGAATGCCGCGCCGCTGGCGTAGACCAGTCCGGCACCGCCGATGCCCAGCAGGCCCAGGACGAAATAGCCGAGACCGCCGCCGAGCACGCCGACCACGGTGTTCCACAAGAACCCGAGGCTGCGGCCTGCCAGGACGAGGCCGGCAAGGTTGCCGCCGATGGCGCCGACGATCAGGGTCACAATAATCGCTTCCATAACGCACTCCCAAGATTTTGGCCCCGAGCTCAGGCCGGATGTGATTACCCAACTTGTTCTTATGCCACCAAAATACGGGTTTGCCGAGGCCGCCGCAAACAGGTCTGGGTTGGCACGGGGGCCGGAAGACACGCGGATAGACAGATCTAGCCCGGTCGGCGCCGAGACGGGATGGGAGCCGGGCTGATTCGCTGCGTGGCGAGGCTGCTTTGGTTTGCGAACATTGGTGCCGCTTTATCAAGTATGGGCCGATTATTTGCCTGAAGCGCGTCTTTGTTCTGGACCGGGGCCTGCGCTTGCCCGCCTGCTTGGCATGGTTATGCTCCGCTCCGAATGGCATGGCTGCCTGGGATCTCAGGGTACCAGCGGCTCATGGTTCGAACGGGCGAGAGAACACGAGGTGGGACACCACTGGGCGGGACATCCGCTCACCCGCCGGTCTTCAACAGCTTCGGTGGGATGCATGTCTGACGGAATAGGCTTTTTGGCCGGGGTGTTGATCTGGGGTCTGGCCTTTGCAGCCGCCATGGCGTTTGCCGGGCGGCGTTTGCGCGCCGGTGACCAGGAGCGGGTCATGGGCTGGCTGAGAGGGTCGGGGGATGTGACCTGGGTTCAGGTCGCGTGCCGGTTATCGGACCTTGTCCTTGGCCGGTCCCTGACCGGGTTTGGGTTCATTCTGGCGTCCATCGGCGCCACACTCCTTATGGCGGTGCTGGTGGCGCTGGCCGGGAGCCTCACGAGCGCTGGCCCCGGGGTTCCGCTCCGGCAAGAAAGCCCCTTTGAGGGTGTTCCGGCCGGGGCCCTGATCGGGGCGGCCGTTATCTGGCTGGCGGGGGCGGGATATCTGTCCCATTGGAAATCCTGCCGTCTCATGCGCCGGTTTGCCCGGGTTCGGACAATCGCCGGACAGGCCGCTCTTCTGTTTGCCGATTTTTTCCTGACCGCCGTGATTGTCAGTGCCGGTCTCGTTGGGCTTTTGGCGTTGGGCGCGTCCTTTGACCCGGTGTCAGCCCTGCCCCCTGGGGGAGGGCTCGCGCCCCTGGTCTATCCCGTGTTTCTGCCGTTTCTCCTGGCCATGATGATTGCGCTGAGCAGTGTGGCGGCGCGTCAGGCTATGGGTCTGTTCGGGTCCGGCGCCACCCGGCCCATGGCATGGCTTGGGCTGTCCGGATCCGGATTGATCATTGCGGCGGGGCTTGCCCTTGCCGTCCCGTCAGGGCTTGGGGCTGACCAGGGCTATGCGCGTTTGAGCGCGTCGGACCGGGAGCGGATGGATGCGCTGGCGTTGGCCTGTCCTCAGACCATGCTGGCACCCTGCGCGGCCGAGGAGCTTGGGGGAAGTTTCGACGAGGCGGAGGCTCTGTTTCAAAAAGCCTGCACCGCCGGTGACCAGAGAGGCTGTCATTTTCTGGCCTCCCTGGCCCATGCTCTGGAGACCGATGCTCGCGACGCGGATGATGGGCAAGGCCCGGAACCCGGAGCCATGGGCCGGGCGGCCGCCCTCTTTGAGACCGCCTGTTCCGGTGGGGCGCCCGCGGCCTGTGTCAGCCTGGGCCGGTTTCATCAAGGCGGTGAGGCGGGTGTCCGGGCGGATCCGTCCCGGGCGGTCGCTCTGTTCGAGCAGGCCTGCACCCTAAGCCATGCCGCCGGATGCCGGGAGCAGGCCCGGGCCCTGGAGAACGGCCAGGGGGTGAGCCAGGATCAGGCCCGGGCGGCCATTCTTTATGACCAGGCGTGTGCGGATGATGACGGTCCGGCCTGCGCCTATCTGGGCGGCCTCGTTCAGGCGCGGGCCGAGAGTGGTGTGGATACCGCCAAGGCCGCGGCCCTCTACCGGCGGGCCTGCGAGCTTGAGGTTCTGGGCGCCTGTACTCTTCTGGGCACCTACCATCTGAATGGCCGGGGCGTGCCCCGGGACCGGACTTTGGCTGTGTCGCTGTTCCGTCAGGCCTGCGGCAAGGGAGACGGGGCGGGATGCACCAATCTGGGGGCCCTGGTGGAAACATTGTCCAGGGGCGCGCGGTCAGGGACCGCCGGGTCGCAGAGCGATGGCACGAATGGCACGAATGGTGCGGCGGGGCGGACCGGCGCCCCGGATGTGGTGGACGCGGCAGGGCTTTATCGCCGGGGCTGTGACCTGGGCAGTGCCATCGGATGCACTAATCTGGGCTTCATGTACCGCGACGGGCGGGGCGTGGACCGGGATCCGGCCAAGGCCGTTGATTTCTTCCGCCTGGGATGTGACGCCGGGGACCCGGCGGGCTGCACCAATTTCGGCTTTCAACTGGATACGGGCCGGGGCATCGCGCCGGACCCGGACCGGGCCCAGGCCCTGTTCCGCCAGGGCTGCGACGGGGGCGACATGCGCGGCTGCACTCTCCTGGGCATGACCATTCTCCAGTCCCTGCCCCCGGCGGTCGTCGACCAGCCCGATAGCCTGGGATCCTTTTCCCCCATGGCCGAAGTGCGCGCCCTGCTCGACAAGGCCTGTGCCGGGGGCGACAATCCCGCCTGCCGCGCCCTCAATGGTGTGGCGGACCAGTGACCGCATCCTCTGCCGAGACGAACCGGTCGGACCGCATCGCATGGGACAGATCAGGGTGTTGGACAGCCCCTGATGATCCCGTCAAATGGGCTTGGTGTTTCTTCGCATTCCATTGTAATGCTGCCCTTGATCTCTGTCGTAAATTCAAGGTCGCCAAGTTCTTCTCGCATATTCACGGGTCCGAACCGTGTGATGACATAGGACAGATCGCCTTCTTTCAGCACCGGCACGCGAGTATTGTAGACCGCGCCGCCATGAGGCGATTCCCCGCCAATCTTCATCGTCAGGCCATCCTCCAGCAGCTTGCCTTCGACATAGATACACTCGTCATAGACTTCTGCGGGTCTCAGCTCACAATTGTCGTATCCTTCTCCGCCAAGAACCCAGGAGTGCTCCACCCACCAGGACCCGCTGCCATCCTCTTCCATGCTTTTCTCGCCGGTGCCGTTCAAATATACAGCATCGGGATGAAAGCAGACGGTCTCTCCGCCGCTTTCGGTGCACTCCCCCGGACCAACCTGGGCGGGGGCGATCACGCGGCCCAAAATGCGTGCCTGCGCATAAACCGTAACGCGGTTTGTCTCCGGGTTGTAATGCAGATCGTTGATGGCGTTGATCGTGGCAGGGGACCAACGCGGTCTTAACTCCGCGACCCAATAGCCGTTGTGAAAGCTGACCATGTTGGCGGCTTGGAAAGGAACGACGGGTCCGGATGGTCCGCTGGAGCGCCCAAACATCAGGTACCCCACAGCGATGATGGCGGCCACGCAAACCGAGATGATCAGCAGTCGTTTCATTTGACTATAAGCTCCTGAATTACAACCAGATTTCCACATTGTCTTGCAGGGCGATCTCGCGGGTGAGGGTCGCGGCGAGCACTGGCGTCATGTTGCTGGCATCGAGAATGGCATCAATGGCTGCTTTGTCGACCGGATCCAGGGCGTCATAGGCGTCCTGAACACGCTTCAAAAGATAGAAGCGATAGGGTTGGGCATTGGCACTGAACGGAATGCCACGAAGCTCGAATGCGGCGAAACCGACGGCCCGCTCGCAAGGCGTGCCGGGCGCGAGGTCACCCTGCTCGGCAATCCAGGCATTGATGCGTTCGGCGGCAGCCAGGGTTTCGGGCACGAAGTCTTCCGCCATCGCGGCCAGGAGGTGGACGAGCGTGTCGGGTATCTCATCATGCGCCACCCAGGTTTCGTCCTGGTTTTCGTACTCCACCAGATCGCTGGCATGGCGGTTCATGCGTTCGGTCCAGCGCAGGACCCGTGGCGCATGGTGATGCATCAACGCGATCGCCCTGGGGTCGCGCCCCAAATGGGCAAACAGCGGCGCGATGAAGCCGAAATCACCGACGCAGGGGCGTCCGCCAAGAAGGTATCCATAATCAGTAAGGTGACGGTCGAGCGCCTTCAGTTGATCCAGGTAAATCCCTTCGATCACGGGTATCGTGTCCGGCGTGACGCCTGAGCGCCTCGTGGCCTTTCGCATGAAGCCCATGACCAGATCCTCCAAGCCGTCGCGGTCCTCTCCAGTCCCTGCCAAGGTTTTGAAGTGGTACTTGAAGAAGTCCGGTGTCTCCAGGTCGAAACTCCAGCGATAGTGCAGAATTGGGCGCAGCATCCCTTCCGAACCGATGGTGTCGAGAAGTCTGCTGATCAGATGTTGCTTCGGTGTTTGCGGGGTGAACGGATAACCGAGTTCGGTCTCGAAATAATCGATGATCGAGGTGCTGTCGCGGATCACAGCGCCATTCTCGAATTCGATGGTCGGCATGGAACTGCGCCCGCCCGCTCTCGGGACGACCACTTGAAGAAAATGATCCGAGTTCGGCGGCAACTCGCGATATGCAAGGCCCGCCTTGATCAGATAGCTGCGGCCCCGGCCAGCATACATGGAATGGGGTACGCCGTAGAGCGTCAACATATTCATGGCTGCCAGTCCCACCCGTCGTTAATGACCCACGATACCGACCATAACTCTGCCACAGGAACGCCCTTGGAGAAAGCTCCGGGCTGAACCATGGTAATTTTTCAAAAGCCTGCTGAGCGGATCCAGGTTCCGGCGCCGCGGCCCCTTACTCTTCACCGGGACGATAAATGCGCACGGCGGCTGCGCGAATGGCCTCTTCGCCCAGGGGGATCTCACGGAAGGTCTGGTCGGCGAACATCGCCATCTGGTCCGTGTAATGGGGGCTGTCCGGACGGTTGGAAGCTCCGAACTGGTGTACGGCCCAGAGCTTTGTTGTCCCGTCGGGCAGGGCTTCCCAGAGCATGGTGAGACCATCACCGGCGACCATGCGCAGGGTTCCGTCTTCCTCCGGCGTGGAACTGACCGCACGCAGAGTATCCGGGCCACCGGCCAGACCGACGCTCTCGCCACCCCGTTTCAACCGGTTGACCGTGCTCCAGGGCGGATCAAGGCGTCCGTGATGGGTCTGAAGGGTGGCCACCGCCTCGCGGAAGGTTTCGGCCAGATCCGGCTCGGGAGCACCCAGGAACCGGGCCGTGCCGATGGGCTGATAGGTCATCAGGGACAAAGCCGCATGGGGATTGTCCTTGTCCGCTGCTCCGTCCCAGGCCCGGATGATCTCCAGGGCCGGGGCCAGCTCCGGTTCGCCGGACCAGTCCATGGCCAGAAGGGCATCCTTGAGCTCCATGGCGAGGGCTTCCGGGTCGTAGCGTGTGTCGTATTTCACCCCGAGCAGTTCGTCCCGGCTGGTCAGTCCGTCCGGGTCTTCCGCGAAGAGCCTCGTGGAGCGCCGGGCCCGGTTGGTCAGATTGTCTTCAATGCCGAAGCGTTCCGGATAATCTTCTTTCCTCGGATCTTCCGGACCCAATGTGACCCGAAAGGGGGAATGGTTGGAATCGAGCACATAGCCCGCTTCTGGATCGATCATGTGGGGCAGGGCATCGAAGGGCTCGAATGCGCTCCAGATCAGGTCGAAACGGTCCCCGGGCAGCGTGCCGCTCCAGTCGATGCCCTCCACATCCGGGCGTTTGGGCATGCGGGCATTGTAATAGCGGGCAATGCGCCCGGTCTTGTCGCCGGCCACCCGGTTGGTGGCGCCGATGGCTTTCATGCGCATGGCGGCATCGAATTCCTCAAGGGAGGTGGCCCGCATCATCAGGTGGGTCTGTTCGACGGCGGAGAGGTCATCCATGGTTGCGTAGCGCAGGGCATAGGCGCCCGCCGGTGTCCGCAGAACCGGTCCGTGGGCGGAGCGCTCGATGGGCCGGGTCACCTCCCAGGCGAACGGCCCGAAAAGATGCACCAGCATCCGCGCGTCATAGGTCTCGAAGCGTTCCCACCGGTCGCCGATGACGTAGCCCTCGCCATTTTCCGTCAGGGTCAGTTCATAGACATCGATCAGATCCGGACGGTTGACCGTGGCGGCCTGGGCGAAATGGGCATTGCCGCCCAGATGGAGGAAGGGTCCGCCGGGAAATGCGCCACCGGCAAACTCAAGCCCCTCCCGGGAGACCATGTGTCCTTCGTACCAGGAAAGAGGGCCTTCCACGGGCTGGTGGGAATTGATGATCACCCGGGTGGCGCCGTCGGCGGAGCGGGAGGGGGCAACGGCGATGGCGTTCGAGCCGATGCCGGTAGAGGTGGCGGGGCCGGGCGGATCGGTGAACAGAACCTGGATTTCCTGACCCCGGGAGACATCCCGGCTTTCATCCGGGTTCAGAAGTCTGCTCAGCACACCGCTCATGCCATAAAACAGGGGGCTGGTGAGGGCGGACAGGGCTGCCACGTCTCGGCCGGTGACCGGGAACAGATCCGGCAGGCGCTCCTCCGGGTGAAGGGCGGCATAGTAGTTCAGGCCGTCGGCGAAGCCTTCCATGTAGGCCCGGGTCTCGGCGCTGATCTGTTCTTCGTAGTGGTTGAGCGTCAGCATGGAGATGCCGAGGGCCTGGACCAGATAGGCCCCCGCCGCCTCATCCTGGTTTGCTGCCAGCATCTCTCGCCCCAGGGCCTGGCGCAGGGCACCCTGGACCGCCGGAAAATCATCCTCTGCATGGGCGTAGGCGAAGGCGAAGGCCGCATCCGCATCCCGGGTGCCGATCACCCGTGGGACCCCCCATTTATCCCGGGTGATCTCGCCGTCATAGTCCGCCGCCCGGGCAATCGCCGCTTCAGGGTCGAACCGGCGCAATTCCAGAGGCGCGAGGCGCAGCCCCGCGAACCACAGGCCCGCACCCGCAAGGCCCGCAAACACGACAATGATGACAAGTGTCCTGAAAACCCGGCCCATGGCGATCCGCCCCCTCTTTGGCATGCGTGTTTTTATTCACTGAGCCAGAGGATCCCCGGAACCTTGGGTCCGGGTCAAGGCGTGGCACCGCCCCCCCCCCATGGAGCTTGATGGACCTTCATGGGGGGCGAGGCATGTGACCTTTTGGGCGCGTTTCCCTTACGGCACCGGGCCGCAATTGGCCCCGGAACGGGTCTTATGTGAACAGGAAATCCAAGGGGATCGGTGGGCTGTCGGCGTCGTCCGGATCGGGCGTCGTGGTGTCGGGAAGCCCGGGCACAAGCTCCTCGGCCTCCGGATTGTCAGGCACGGGATTGTCGTTAAGCGGGTCGAAGGGGCTTTCCGGCGTGGTTGGGACGATCGGTGAAAAGGCCGGACCCTCGGTCACCGGTGGCGGCAGGGTACCCGCCGCCGGTGGCAACGTATTGTCGAAGCTGAACCCGTCCTGACCGAAAATGTTGGGAATGCCCGATACTGGCGCGCTGTCCAGGGCCGGGGGCGTCACTGGGGTGACCACGGGCTGGAAGGCCCCGTCGGCCACCGGTTCGGAGGGTGTGAAATCGAACAGGTCCGGCAGAATGGCGCCGGATGTCTGGCTGCCCGGAGTTTGATCCTCCGGTATCTGCACATCGGAGGTGCCGGAGGTCGGGGGCTGACCGGCATTGTCGGACTGGGGCGGGATGGCCGGATCGACCTGGGTAATGATCGGAGTGCTGAACAAGGTCTGGAACGGCGAGGCGAAAAGGCCGCCCGCTTCCAGGAAAGACGGATTGGCAACCGGCGGCAGCGGAGTGTTGCCGAGCTCGCCCGTGTCCGTTGCCGGAACAGTGCTCGGAATAATCGGTGTGCCTGTTCCCACCGGATTGGCGCCACCATTGTCGAGACCGTTGTCGGTACCGGGAAGAACCGGCCCATCCTGAATATCAGGGACGTTCTGAACAGGGGGCACGTTCTGAACAGAGGGGACGTCCTGAACAGGCGGGACACCCGGTACGACCGGCTCATTGGGAACCGTCCCGCCGCCCGGAAGGGTGGGGACCAGGTTGGATGGCGGCAGAGGCTGGGCCACGGCGCCTTCGCTGGTCCCCGGTTGTGGTGGGGTCGGTTGGGGGACGGCCGTTTCCGGTTGTCCAGTTTCCGGTGCCGTTACCGGTTGTCCAGTTTCCGGTTGTCCGGTTGATTGGGGCAATGCGGATTGAGGGAACACGGACTGGGGCGGCAAGGGCTGGGCCTGCGCTTGCGGCAGTGCGGATTGGGCCACCAGGGGTCCGGTGCCGGGAATGGCCAGGATGGCCGGCGTTGACGTGGCCGCCACCGGGTTCACCGTTGCCGGTGTTGTGGGCCCTGAGGCCACAATGCCGTTTTGAAAGGACAGGAACTCCATACCGTTCAGCCGGTCCATACCGTCGTCTCCATCGGTCGGGTTGGTGTCTGTAATGACCAGGGAGCCGTCGCTTTGCTCCGTAATCGTATAATCAGCCTGCAGACCTGAAAACACCGCCGTGTCGATACCGGCGCCCCCCGAAATCAGGTCATCACCGGCTCCTCCGGTGAGCAGGTCGTTTCCCCCCAAGCCATTCAGAAGATCATCGCCGCCCAGGCCCGTCAGCCGGTCCCCGGAGGTCTCGAATCCGAACAGGACATCATCCGTGTCCGTGGCCTGCGCGACCGGCAGGCCCAGATCCTCCAGGATCGCCACATCCAGCGCGGAAACCGTCAGCCGCCCGCCTGCCGGAAACTGCACCCCGTTCATCAGGTCCGTGATCAGATCGTTCCCGGGGCGGGGGGGCTCATTGCCGAGATGGGCACCGTCCCCGAAGGTCAGCGGAACCGGGCCGCCATAGACGGCCGTGGCCGCGGGACCATGGAAGAAGGCAGTGCCGTCTTCACCAAGCATTCTGAAGGTTTCGAAGGGGAATTGAAAGGGCAGGGTGGTGGTATCCACCGTTGGGTCGGACAAGACATTGAAACCCAAGGCATGACCCAGTTCATGGAGCACGGTCGTGAACCCGTCCGTGCGCCCGGGCGGAATGGAACCACCCCCGCCCTCCAGGATTCGAAAGGGATCCGGGTCGAACCAGAGGGGGCCGGTGAGCCGGTCCAGGGGAACGGTGATCTCCGCATCGGGCAGATCCGGGCCGTTGACGTCGGTTCCCTCCAGGAGTTCTACGGCAACGCCCGGCTCAACCAGAGTGACGCCATCCACCTCATCGGTCAGGCGCGTGGACAGGCCACGCCCGGTGGCGCGCCCCTCCAGAGTGTCGGCAACCACCAGAAGCACGTCGATGCTGGCGTCTTCATGGGCATCGAGATACCGGCTCCAGGTGGCGCCCGCCGCGAGAATGGTGTCGCTCACCTGGCCGATCAGGACCGGATCGGCGCCACTGAGCGCCACGCTCTCATGGAGTGTTACGGTCCACGTCATCTCAACCCCTTTTACGCAACTGTGTACTGTCAGAGTGTCCCCGCACACCCTTGCCTGCAAGCCCACACACCCTTGGCTGCAAGAATGACAGCAATGCCGCTCTCGGCAAATGGTTCCGGATCCGCTATCCACCCCTGGTGCGGGTCTTACCCCTTGCTTGAGCCTCTCGATTAGGCCCATTGCTTACGCCCATTGTTGGGCCGCTTGTTCCGAGACGAGAAGCTTGGGGCCGCCTGTCCCGGTCCACTCTGAAGCGGGAAGCATCGGGGCAAGCGGGAAGCATCGGGGCAAGCGGGAAGCATCGGG
>CAZLPU010000066.1:0-27372 GCA_964561475.1 uncultured Alphaproteobacteria bacterium | reverse complement strand
ACTAGAGCGGCGGCCACCCTGTTTGAAGGTGATCGTGATTTTGCGCCCGCCGCTTTAAGAGCGCCAGCCCGTGAGGCCGAAAAAGTCCGCAAAGCCCGTTGAACCGGTGCATGGGATCTGAGGTCCCATGCAGCGATCGTTCCGGGTCAGGGCTTCAAGAGATGGAGCAGAATGGCCGTGTTGGCTTCCACACCGGTCTTGATGGAGGGCTCAGGCTCGATCATGAAGATCGGTGAATGGTGCGCCGGCACCGGCTTGCCCCCTGCGGCGGCCTCGTCAAGACGCTCCTGGGAGGTGCCGCCGACCCGGAAAAACAAACCCGGGATGGGTGGCTCCACCGCATGGAAGAAGTGGAAATCCTCCGCACCCATGCTTTTCTGGACAAAGTTCTGCACGTTCTCCTCGCCAAGCTGGGCCTTGAAGGCATCCACGGCCACTTCCGTCAGGGCCGGATCATTCATGGTGATGCCGGTCGATTCAGGAATGAGCGTCACCACCGGCAAGCGGTCCTCGGGCAGTCCGGCAGTCCGCCCCGTATTGACAGCGATCCGTTCGATCCCGGAGAGAAGCTTCTTGCGGGTCTCTTCGGAATTGGACCGGACGGTCAGATAGAGCTTCACCTCTTCACCGATGATGTTGCGCTTGGTGCCGCCTTCGATCTTGCCGACGGTGACCACCCCGGGCTCCAGCGGACCCAGTTCCCGGGATACCAGGGTCTGAAGCGCGAGAACGATCTGGGCCGCGATCACCACCGGGTCCTTGCCGTTCTGGGGCGAGGCGCCGTGACTGCCGATGCCCCGCACGGTGATGTCCACCCCGTCGCTGCTGGAAAGCATCAGCCCCGGCTTGAGATAGACCTTGCCCGCCGCCAGGGGACTGAAGACGTGGTGGCCCACCACATAATCGGGTCGGGGGAAGCGCTCGTAGAGACCGTCCTCGATCATCATCCGGGCACCAACGATGCGCTCCTCGGCGGGCTGGCCCACGAAGACGATGGTGCCTGACCACTGATCCTTCATGGCAACAAGCCGCCGGGCGGACCCGATCAGGCTGACCATGTGGGCATCATGGCCGCAGGCATGCATGACGGGTTTCTCGATCCCGTCTGTGTCCACCTGGGTCCTGGTGGACTTGTAGGGCAGGTCCACCAGTTCCTTGACCGGAAGGCCGTCCATGTCCGCCCGGAGCAGGACCGTCGGCCCGTCCCCGTTCTCGAGCACGCCGACCACACCGGTCCCGCCGACCCCTTCGGTCACGGTGATGCCAAGCTGGCGCAGTTCCCGGGCGAACCGTTTGGCTGTTTCTTCCTCTCGCAGGGAGAGTTCCGGATTGCGGTGGAAGTGCTTGAACAGATCTTCCAGATACGGATAGTCTTCGGCAATCGCCGCCCGCAATCCTGGATGGGTCTCGGCCTTGGCCGCTGGCACGAACCCAGAGGCCATGCCTCCAACGGCCAGACCGAGGGCAAAAACGCCCATGATGAGAGGTCCCATTTTCTTCTCCCTGCCTCTTCTCCCTGTGTTCGGAACCGGAAGGTCAGCCTTCGGAATTCTGCGGGTTCAGCTTGTCCTGGGTACGCAGATCGAAATCGCTCGCGTCGTGACGCTCCATGAGCTGACCTGCGGGATCGCCCCAGACCCGGTTCACCATCAGCCCCCGCTTCACCGGCTTGCGCTCCCCGATCTCATCGGTCCAACGGATCACATTGGTATAGGTGTGGGCTTCGATGAATTCGCCCGCCTGATAGAGCAGTCCCTTGGACATGGCGCCGTACCAGGGCCAGATCGCCATGTCGGCGATGGTGTACTCGTCTCCGCACATGTATTGATTGTCCGCCAGGTGACGGTTCAGAACATCAAGCTGGCGCTTGACCTCCATGGTGTAGCGGTCGATGGCGTATTCGATCTTGAACGGAGCATAGGCATAGAAGTGCCCGAAGCCGCCGCCCAGGAACGGGGCGCTGCCCATCTGCCAGAACAGCCAGGAAAGACATTCCGCATATTTGGACTGATCCTTGGGCAGGAACGCGTCGAATTTCTGGGCCAGATACATCATCATCGCCCCGGATTCGAACAGCCGGATCGGTTCCGGGCCGCTCCGGTCCATCATGGCCGGAATTTTCGAGTTCGGGTTGACCGAAACGAAACCGCTGCTGAACTGGGAGCCGTCACCGATATTGATCAGCCAGGCATCATATTCCGCACCGGAATGCCCGGCAGCCAGAAGCTCTTCCAGCATCACCGTGACCTTCACCCCGTTGGGCGTGGCCAGGGAATAGAGCTGGAACGGGTGCTCGCCCACGGGCAGATCTTTCTCGTGGGTCGGACCGGCGATGGGGCGGTTGATGGCGGCAAAGCGCCCGCCGCTTTCCCTGTCCCAGGTCCAGACCTTGGGCGGTTCGTATCCTTCCGGCTGATTGGGCTGATCCATGGATGTCTCTCCTCTCTGATCAAATCGGCAATAAGGGGCGTACCCACCCGGATATGGGGCGAGTGCGGGGAATGAGGGGCTTACAGATGAACACGGTTGGACATGGCGCCATCCACCAGAAGGTGCGCCCCGGTGGTGTAGGACGAGGCGGGACTGGCCAGGAACACCGCCGCGTTGGCGACTTCCTGGGGCGTGGCCATCCGTTCCGTTGGATTGCGGGACAGGGCCTGCTTGAAGAAGTCCGGCATGTTGGTTTCCACCATGTGCCAGACACCGCCTTCGAAATAGACCATGCCCGGTGAGACCACATTCACCCGGATGCCGGCTTTGGCGTATTGACGGGCAAGCCCCTTGGCCATGTGCACCATCGCCGCCTTGATCGGGCCGTAGGACCCCGCGCTATCGGACTGGACGGCAGCCACGGAGGCAATCAGCACAAAGGCCGCGTCGCCGGACCGTGCCGCCGCCTCTTCCAGATAGGGTTTGGCTGCCTCGAAGGCATTGACCGCACCAAGAAGATCCAGATTGAAATTCATCTGCCAGGAGGCCGCGTCATGCCCCTGGGCCATGGCGCCCGCATTGGAGAAAAGTGCATCCAGTCCGCCAAGCTCGCCCGCCGCCTGGGCCACCCAGGCCTTCAGACCTTCCGCATCGGTAATATCCACGGCCCCGCCGGTGGCGTTCACGCCCATGCCGCGCAAGGCCTGCACCGCTTCGTCAACCTGGTCCTGATTGCGGGCGCAGATCGCCACATCGCTGCCCTCCCCTGCCAGGGTTTCCGCAATCGCCCGACCGATCCCCCGGGTACCGCCAAGCACCAGAGCCTTTTTGCCTTTCAATCCAAGATCCATATCGTGTCCGCCTTCTGTTTGAGGATTGCCATTTTGTGGTCTGTCCCCCGAGATGCCATGTCTGCGCCGGTCAAATGTGCGTCAGTAGACCGTCAGTTCGTCCCGGGGACTGTCAGGATTGCCCTCCGCCGGGGCCCTGCGGGCGTTCTCCGCCGTGGCCGTCTGCCCGCCCGCATTCTTCAAATCCCCGTCATTGAGATCCCCGTCCTTGAGATCCTGGGCCTCGCCCCCGGTCTGGCTCACCGGCGGCTCCAGCGGTCCCTTGATGCCGCAGCCTCCCAGGAGCAGGGCCAACGCCAGCCCGGCCCCGAATAGTCCTGTTACGGATGTCATTGCGATGCCCCCACCAATTGTGTCTGACCCGAAAGCCCTTGATCCGCCCCACCAAGACGAACCCGCCATTCCTCAATCTGCTTGCGGACGGCCTCCGGCGCCGTCCCGCCGAAACTGGTCCGGCTCGCTACGGACTGCTCCACGGTCAGCACGGAGAATATGTCCTGCGTGATGCGCGGCTCCACCGCCTGCATGTCCTCCAGGGGCAGGGCCGCCATATCCACACCCCGAGCCTCCGCCGCCGCCACGATCCGTCCCGTGACATGATGGGCATCCCGGAACGGCAGGCCCAGGACCCGCACCAGCCAGTCCGCCAAATCCGTCGCGGTGGAAAATCCGGCTGCGGCCGCCCGGGCCATGGCCGGCCGGTTCACGGTGATCCCCGCCATCATGCCCGTCATCACCTGCACGCACAGGCCATAGGCATCGAGCGCGTCGAACACCGCCTCCTTGTCTTCCTGCATGTCCTTGGAATAGGCCAGCGGCAGACCTTTCATCACCATCAGGAGGGACTGGAAATCGCCCGCAATCCGGCCGGTCTTGGCACGGATCAATTCCGCCGCATCCGGATTGCGCTTCTGGGGCATGATGGAGGACCCGGTGGAAAAACTGTCCGGCAGGCTCACAAACCCGTATTGGGGCCCGGACCAGATCACCACTTCCTCTGCCAGCCGTGACAGATGCATGGCCGCGATCCCCGCCCCCGCCATCACCTCAAGAGCGAAGTCCCGGTCCGATACCGCATCGAGGGAATTGGCCATCGGTCCGCTGAAGCCCAGGGTCTCGGCGGTCTGGTGCCGGTCGATGGGGAAGGAGGTCCCCGCCAGCGCCGCCGCCCCCAGGGGCGAAACATTGGTCCGGGTGCGGGCATCGGCGAACCGGCTGCGGTCCCGGGCCGCCATTTCCACATAGGCCAGGCAATGATGGGCAAAGGTCACCGGCTGGGCGGGCTGGAGATGGGTGAAGCCGGGCATCACCGTGTCCGTATGGTCCGCCGCCAGGTCCACCAGGGCGCTCTGGAACCGGGCAAGGGCCCCGTCAATGCCGTCGAGCCAATCCCGCACCCACAAGCGCAGATCCGTGGCCACCTGGTCATTCCGGGACCGGGCCGTATGAAGACGCCCGGCGATCGGACCGATCCGCTCCGCCAGCCGCGCCTCGATATTCATGTGAATGTCTTCCAGGGACCGGGAAAAGGTAAAGGTGCCCGCCTCCAGTTCTCCGGCAATCCCGTCGAGCCCGCTGCTGATCGTGGCCGCGTCATCGGCGCTGACGATCCCGCAGGCCCCCAGCATGGCCACATGGGCCTTCGACCCGGCAATATCCTGGCGCCAAAGCCGCTGGTCCACATCAATGGAGACGTTGATGCGGTCCATCAGAGCCGATGGCGCTTGAGCAAAGCGGCCTCCCCACATGGCGTTGGCCCCGCCCTGGTCCCCGGTCTCAGCGCCTGCCCATTCGGCTGGCCCTTCGGCTGGCCCTTCGGCTGGATTGCGTCCACCGGGCTCAGTCTCAGCCATGGGCAATTTGCCCTTGGTCATCGTCTCGCTCTCCCCTATCTCTCCAATCCGGCAGCATGGATCTATGCATCGTGAGCCAATGGCCGGAGCGGGCGCGTTCTCAATCCAGCACTGTTGCATAGCGGCAGGCGCCATGCCCGGATAAATCGAACCCTGTTACGGGAGCATAGCTGGCCGTTGGACCGGCCGCATGTTTGGCCCCAGAACCCCGCCCCCGGGATAAAAGCCGGAAACAGGATCGTCTGAGGAGGAAAGGACCCGTGACCAAGAGCTTCGCATTCAAGCTCGTGCTTGCCGCAGTGATCGGCTTTCTGGTGGTCCAGGGCGTTCTGCTGACCCTGCGCATCAGCGATCCCGCTGGCGGCCTCGCGACCGGTGCCATGGAGAAATTCACCTTCGCCGATGTCCGGGAGCCTGCCCCCGACGCCCCGTTTCTGGCCCCTGACGGATCGGATATGAGCTTGCGGGATTTTGCGGGCAAGACGGTTCTGGTCAATCTGTGGGCCACCTGGTGCGCCCCATGCGTGGAGGAACTGCCCCATCTGGACGCGCTCCAGAGCCAACTGGGATCGGACCAGTTCGAAGTGGTGGCCATTTCCCTCGACCGGATCGCCCCTGAGCGGGTGGCGGCGTTCATGACGGAGCATGGGGTGGAGAATCTGGCCATGTACAGGGATCCGAGCACCCGGCTGGGTCTGACTCTGGGTGCCCCCGGTCTGCCCATCACAGTGCTTTATGACCAGACCAATCGGGAAGTGGGGCGCCTGCTTGGCCCTGCGGACTGGTCTTCGGAAGATGCAGCAAACCTGGTCCGGCACGTTCTGTCTGAAACCGTCCTGGCTGAAACCCTCCCGGCTGAGACCAGTCCGGCTGAGGCCATCGAGTGACGCTGCCCAGCACGGCCCATTGTGCCAACGCCCGCCGCACCTTGTGCCATGCATGGGATCGCCGGAGGGTTGGCGACGGTCATCAACGGGTCGGGACGGGTGCCTCGCCCCGGTAATCGTAAAAGCCTCGCCCGGCCTTTTGGCCAAGCCATCCGGCTTCCACATACTTTACCAGCAGCGGGCATGGACGGTATTTGCTGTCCGCCAGCCCCTCGTAAAGCACCTGCATGATGGACAGGCAGGTATCCAGGCCGATGAAATCCGCGAGCTGGAGCGGCCCCATGGGATGGTTGGCCCCAAGGCGCATGGCCGTGTCGATCGCCTCGACCGTCCCCACCCCTTCATAAAGGGTGTAGACCGCCTCATTGATCATGGGCAGGAGAATCCGGTTCACGATGAACGCTGGGAAATCCTCGGCGTTGGCGGGGACCTTGTTCAGCCGGGAAATCACATCACGGGCGGCGCGGAACGTGTCTTCGCTGGTGGCGATCCCCCGGATCACCTCCACGAGCTTCATCATCGGCACCGGATTCATGAAATGCAGGCCGATGAACTGTTCCGGGCGGTCGGTCGCGGCGGCGAGCCGTGTGACCGAGATGGAGGAGGTGTTGGTGGCCACCAGCGCCTCGGGACGCAGGAACGGGCAGACCGCGGCGAAGATCTGGCGCTTGACCGCTTCGTTCTCCGTGGCCGCCTCGATGACCAGATCCGCATGGACGAAATGCTCGAGCTCCGGCGCCTTGCCGATGCGGGACATGGCCTCGGCCCGTTCAAGCTCAGTGATCAGCCCACGGCGCACCTGACGGACCAGATTGCGGTCGATGGTGTCGACCGCCCGGTTCAACTGGTCCGCATTCACATCATTCAGGAAGACGTTGTATCCGGCTACGGCGCATACATGGGCAATGCCATTGCCCATCTGCCCCGCACCAACGATACCGATTGTTTCTATGCCCATGGATTCAGCCTGCACTTGATGGCATGCCGCAGCGTTCTTCGCGCTACGGCGCTTCCGGGCCCTCCATAATAGAGCAAAAGTGCCCTCCCGCAATGCAACATCTTACAGTGTCAAGGCAACATGCCGGTGCTTTCCGACCGGTAAACACAAATCCGCAAAGCATTGGCCACAAAAATACCCGCCCCGGCGATCCCGGAGCGGGTAAATCAGCACAAATTACACATTGTTGTCTCAGCTTTGGAAAGCTTAGATGCCCGCTTTGGTAAGTTCTTCTTCAAGCTCAGGCAGGGCAGTGAAAAGGTCCGCCACCAGACCGTAGTCGGCCACCTGGAAGATCGGCGCCTCTTCGTCCTTGTTGATCGCGACGATGATCTTGGAGTCCTTCATGCCCGCAAGGTGCTGGATCGCCCCCGAAATACCGACGGCGATGTAAAGCTCCGGCGCCACCACTTTACCGGTCTGACCGACCTGGTAGTCGTTGGGAACGAAGCCCGCATCCACCGCGGCCCGGGAAGCGCCCACGGCGGCACCGAGCTTGTCGGCGATCCGGTCGAGCATGACGAAGTTGTCGCCGCTCTGCATGCCCCGGCCACCGGAGACCACGATCTTGGCGGACGCCAGTTCAGGACGATCAGACTTGGACAGTTCCTCACCGACAAATTCAGAGACCGTCGGGATGGGCGCATCCACCACCGGCTGGATCGGCGCGGCGCCGTCGGAGCCCGCGGGCTGGAAGGTGGTCGGACGCACGGTGATGACCTTTTTGGCGTCCTTGGAGCGCACGGTCATCATGGCATTGCCCGCATAGATTGGACGCACGAAGGTGTCCGGCGCTTCCACCGCCACGATTTCGGAGACCTGCATCACATCGAGCATGGCCGCGACCCGGGGCATGTAGTTCTTGCCCGAGGTGGTGGCCGGCGCGAGCACCGCGTCATAGCTGTCCATCAGCGGCACGATCAGATCGGCCATGGGCTCGGCCAGGGCCTTGGCGTAGGCCGGGTTGTCCGCCAGCAGGACCTTGGTCACACCGGAGATCTTGGCAGCGGCTTCCGCGACCCCGTTGGCACCTTCACCAGCGACCAGCACATGCACATCACTGTCGATGGCAGCGGCGGCGGTCACGGTCTTGGCGGTGGCGTCGTTCAGGGACGCATTGTCATGTTCGGCAACGACGAGAACGGTCATCAGATCACTCCTGCTTCGTTCTTCAGCTTGTTCACGAGTTCGGCCACGCTTTCGACCTTGATGCCGGCCTGGCGCACGGGAGGCTCTGTCACCTTCACCACGTCGAGCCGGGGCGTGATATCCACGCCGAAATCGCCGGGCTCCTTCGTGTCGATGGGCTTCTTCTTGGCCTTCATGATGTTGGGCAGGGACGCATAGCGCGGCTCGTTGAGGCGCAGGTCCGTGGTCACGATAGCGGGCAAGGTCAGGCGGATCGTCTGGAGGCCGCCGTCCACTTCCCGGGTCACGTTGAGATTGGCGTCTGCCTTCTCGATGGCTGAGGCGAAAGTGCCCTGGGGCCAGCCCAGGAGCGCCGCCAGCATCTGACCGGTCTGGTTGGCGTCGTCATCGATGGCCTGCTTGCCCAGGATCACCAGTTCAGGGCCTTCCGCCTCGACGACACCTTTGAGGATCTTGGCCACGGCCAGGGGCTCCACGGTCTCGTCGGTCTTGACCAGAACCCCCCGGTCCGCACCCATGGCGAGGCCCGTGCGGATGGTCTCGGTGGCGGCTTGCGGGCCGATGCTGACCACAACCACTTCCGTCGCGGTGCCGGCTTCTTTCAGGCGCACCGCTTCTTCGACGGCGATTTCGTCGAACGGGTTCATGGACATTTTCACATTGGCGAGTTCGACCCCGCTCTGATCCGGCTTCACGCGGATCTTCACGTTGTAATCGACCACGCGCTTAACGGGCACGATGATTTTCATGGATGATGTCTCCGACTCTGCCTTTTAAGAACGCCTGTCCGCCGGTTCAAAGCTCCCGGCAACGCCCTGCCATGAAAGGATCCCCGACCTGTGAGGATCCCTCACACGAGAAGATCCAAGACACGGGACGATCCCAGGGGTCAGACCAAAGCCGAAAAGGCCTGACACAATTGAGCACTCGGTTTCCGTTTCAAGTCCGACCGGTCCCGCAGCACCTTACGCGAGGCAGGCAGGACAAGAAAAGGCTGCCGGGAGGAGCGCTTCGGGTCCCAAAAGATCCCCTGATTGCCCCCGCCAAGGGCGTGAACCGCCCCGGACGCCCGGCGAAACCTATCCGTAAGGACATAGGGACCCTGGCCTGCCGCGTCGATGGGGCAAGCCGTCATATCTGCCCAACATGAACGAGTGGTTCAGCTGCCCTCATACCAGCCGATGTGTTCGGCGAACATGCGCACGATATCCGACCACAGAGCGATATTGTCAGCGAGATTGGCCTCGGTGACCCCGGCGGTGAGGTTCATGGGGAAATCCACATAGGCCGTGCCGTCATCCCCGAGATACGCCTTGCCGAACACCCAGGTTTCGTTGAAGGCGTCCAGATGGGCCATGTCCACGGGCTGATCGGTCTTGAACCCGGCGCTGAAATCCAGGCGGCGGCAACGGCGCGGCGCCCCCTCACAATCATGGGGCCAGACCCGGAAGTTCAAAGCCCCGATCGCGCCGTGGATCACCGGATCGCCGTACTCATCTGCCGTCACCGTCGCATCGACGCCGTTGTCTTCCATCAACGCGGCCAGCTCCGGCCCGGACACAGCACTATAAATCCGCCCGGAGGCAGCAGCCGGATCAGCCGCAAGGCTCGCGGCGCAGAGGCAGAAAGCAACACCGGCCATCCAGCGGCGCGCCATCAACGTCCAACGGGAGACGACCCTATTCATCGGCTCTGTGCCCATCACTCACACCTCTTGCCCGGGTCCCGGGATTAAACGGCAGCCTCGCCCCTGACGGCCTGTCACACCACACATTGTGAGAGTGTAACGGGCTCGGTTCCCATGGGAAAGCGGTGCGACGCCCACCGCCATCCGCCCACCGTTCTTGCCGATCGCGGTGCCCAATCCCGGATGGACCAGGGAACCCAACCGTCAGGCGGTCTTTTCGGTACCCGTATGGGCGCCGGGCACCCATTTCACATCCTTCGCGCCTTTGTCGTTCACAAAGCGGGCGGCAACGAACAGGAAATCCGACAGACGATTGATGTATTTCATCGCCGGGGTGCCCACCCCGTCGCCGGACCGGACCATGGTGACAAGCTGGCGCTCCGCCCGCCGGGCCACAGTCCGGGCGTGGTGAAGATGGGCCGCCGAGGTGGTCCCGCCGGGCAGGACGAAGGAATCGAGGGGGGAAAGATAGGCATTGAGCCAGTCGATCTCTGCCTCAAGACGGCGGACCTGCTGCTCGGTCACGCGCAGAGGCGTGAATTCGAGGGGCTGATCGGTCTCCGGGGTCGCCAGATCCGCGCCCAGGTCGAACAGGTCGTTCTGGATGCGCCCAAGCATGGCATCGAGTTCGCCGGAAACATGAAGGCGCGCAATGCCGATGATGGCATTGGTCTCATCAACCGTGCCGTAAGCCGCGATCCGCGCATCGTCCTTGGGACGGCGTTCACCGGTACCCAGTGCGGTATCGCCGCCGTCTCCGGTCTTCGTGTAGATCTTGTTCAAAACGACCATGGATCATACCCCTCGCCCGCGAAAGCGTTCTGCTTCCCGGCATCTAAAAATTCTGTTCGCAACTGTGTCACCGGACGGCATAGAGGAGCGCCGCCCGACGGGAAAGGCTTGAGGACCGTTCAAGGGCCGCCCGAAAGGGAGCACGCCCAAGCTGTGCCCTGCCGGACAGGGCGGGTGTTTACGGTAATGGACGATGGATTAACGGCTGACTTTCGCCGGGCATCAGTCCTGGGAAGGCGCCGGTTCGTCCGTGGAGCTGCCGCCCTGGTCCGCCGGCTGAGGCCCTGGATCGCGGTCGAACAGGAAGACACTCGCCGCCAAAAGGCAGATGACAATGAATTGAATGACGACGCGCATCCGCATCAACTGGTTGGAGCGCGAGCGGCTGGCTTCTTCACCACGCCACAGGGTCACAAGGCCGCCGATCAGCACGATCAGCAAAAGGCCCATCGCCACGAAGATCAGGATATCGACAAAATCCGCCATGCCCGTTCCCTTTCGCTGCTTCGTTTTGGAGCCGGTGTTCTAGCCTGACTCTCCCCGGCCCGCGCCAGCAATCTGCCCACCAGACGATTGAATGGCCGGCCGTTTTGCACCGCCGGACGAGACTCGGCCCACCGCCTAGGCTCATTATTGTAGCGCCGGTGCCCCCCAGGACCAATCGAAGGACCAATCAATGGACAGCAACCAGTGCAATCCGCCGGACGATGAACGCCCGGCGGAAGGCAAACGGTCAACGGGGCACTGATGCCCGCGTTCAGGCGTCTTCCAGCAGGCGCCGGGCAATCACCTGGGCCTGGATCTCGGCGGCACCCTCGAAAATGTTGAGGATTCGGGCATCGCACAGCACCCGGCTGATCGGGTACTCCAGCGCAAAACCGTTTCCGCCATGGACCTGGACCGCGTTGTCGGCAGCCGCCCAGGCCACCCGGGCCCCGAGCAGTTTCGCCAGACCCGCCTCCAGATCGCACCGCCGGCCCTCGTCCTTCTCCCGGGCGGAGTAGTAGGTGAGCTGGCGGGCCACCATGATCTCCACGGCCATGACCACGAGCTTGTTGGCCACCCGGGGGAAGCTGATCAGAGGCTTGCCGAACTGCTGGCGGTCCAGGGCGTATTGCAGAGCGATTTCCATGGCGTTCTGGGCCACACCGACGGCCCGGGCGGCGGTCTGGATCCGGGCGCTTTCGAAGGTTGCCATCAAATGCTTGAAGCCCTGCCCTTCCTGGCCGCCCAGAAGGTTTTCCGCTTTCACCTGGAAATTGTCGAAAGCAATTTCGTACTCCTTCATGCCCCGGTAGCCGAGCACTTCGATCTCGCCGCCGGTCATGCCGTCCACGGGGAACATGTGGTCATCATCGCCCCGGGGCTTTTCGGCCAGGAACATGGACAAACCCCGGTAGCCGTTCTCGCCCGGATCCGTCCGCGCCAGCATCGTCATCACGTCGGCCCGGGCCCCGTGGGTGATCCAGGTCTTGTTGCCGGTGACCATATAAGCGGAATTGCCTTCCTTCACGGCCCGGGTGCGCAGGGACCCGAGATCAGACCCGGTATTGGGCTCGGTGAAAACCGCCGTAGGCAGAATTTCAGCGGACGCAATTTTCGGCAGCCAGTGGTTCTTCTGGGCTTCGGTGCCACCGATGAGGATCAGTTCCGCGGCGATCTCGGAGCGTGTGCCCAGGGACCCGGTGCCGATGTATCCCCGGCTCAGTTCCTCGGAGACAACACACATGGCGATCTTGTGCATGCCCAGACCGCCATAGGCCTCGGGAATGGTCAGACCGAACACCCCAAGCTCAGCCATTTCCTGGATGATTTCCATGGGAATGAGCTGGTCCTTCAGGTGCCATTCATGGGCATCGGGGAGGATGCGTTCCTCCGTATACCGCCGGAACTGCTCCCGGATCATTTCATCGGTCTCGTCAAGACCCGCATCACCGAAGGTCGAATCCCCCTGACGCTCCACCATGAGCTGGGCAAGGCGGGTTTTCACGTCCCGGGTAAAGCCGTTCACCGCGAGATCGATCACGGAGGGGATCGAGAACGCGTCCACATCTTCCTGGCTTAGGCCCAGGTGATGGAGCCGGACAATCTCACCCTGGCTCATGGGGAAGCCGCCCAGGATCTGGGAGAGGTATTCGCCGAAAGCCGCCTGAAGCAGAAGCTGTTCGGTCTCGCCGAACTTGCCCTCTTCGTCCAGACGCGTGGCCCAGTTGTGCATCTCGTTGAGGGCTTCCACATACACCTTGAGCCAGGCAAGGCCATGGGTCTCATGCTGATGATGTTCCAGCATGGTGGGTTCCGGGCGGCCGCCGGAGGGGGCTACCATGGTCCGGACCGCACTAAGCGCCTTTTCCATCAAGGTCTGACCCGCCTGGGCCGCATCGCCCGTATGCTTCAGCAGATCGCTCATCACTGCACTTGTCATGTGTCGAAATCCCTCTTGTCCGGTGCGGGCGCCCATTTGGCCCGGCATGCACCCAACTCTCCACCCGGATGCCCCGCACCCGAATTCATGTCACACGAATTCATCTCAAAAGTGCCCTGCACCCGCTTTTGTCGAAGTGGTGCCCGGCACTACCTTTTCCCGGTCCCATTCCGGGTCCATTTCCCGGTGGAACGCGGGGCGCCCCGCTTGCGTCCCAGCCCTGCCAGAACCAATCGAGCCCCTCAATATAGCCCGCCACGCGGGCCTGACCGGTTCCCCGCAGCCCGGCACCGGAGGCACAATGCCGCGCAAAGTCTGGCACAAGATTAAGGAAGCCCCCTCTTTACGCCTGCCGCCAGTCATGGATCCGGTTCCGGTGCATCTGGCCCGCCATAGGAACGGTATCATGGGGGCGGTCGATCCACACCTGACCCAGGCGCCGCAGGCACCCCCGTCAGTCATGAAAAATCTGCCGCGGAAGATGGACCCCGTTCAACACCGACCCTGGGCTCGACACGGTGCAGAGGCAGCCACCAGATATGGGCGCAAGCAGATGGCGCAACAAAACCGGAGCGATCAGGAGAGACACCATGACCAGCCAGCAACGAGGCTACTACGGAGTCACTTTCGCCAACGGAGATTGGCGGTATCCGGTAAGGGATCACGGCCTGTTCCTGAAAGGGGCCGGGACCTATGAGATCGGTGAGGAGGCCCTCACCTTTGACCGCATCGGGTCCTCGACCCTCATCGTGATCCCGTTTTCCCTGGTGACCGGCATCACCATTTCCCGCTGGGTGGGCGGACGGTTTGTTTTCACCAGCCGGGGTATGAGCTTTGTCTGGGAGATTGACGGACTGCCGGTGGCAAGTGCCTTCCTGCTCGCGGGCCGGAACCGGACTGCTGAGATTGCGGCGGATCTGGAAAAGCGGATCAAGGGCGGCGGCACCTGACAGCACCGCCGCGCCCGCGGCCCCGCGCGCCTTCGACGGAATGCTGCGCTCCGTGAGCCACTCAGCGGCGGAGCCTGACCGGAAATGCCGGTCAAAGCTCGATTTCAAAAGGCAGGTCGCCCTCGATCCAGGCCGAAAGCGGGATCGAGGTGAGCGGCACGGAACCATCGGATTCCCGGTCGTCCGGATCAATCCTGAGGCCGGGCGTATCAGGCCGCGGGCCGAATTGCGGGAACAGGTCCCTCGTGGTTTGCGGCGCCGGTTCACCGTATGGCGTCGTGGCCGCTGAACCGTTCACATACAGAACATGATCGCTGTAGGCAGCCGCCGTGCCGCTCAGGGGCATCGGGTTCAGCATGGTCAGGAGGCCCCAGCGGCTCACAAGGCGCTGATCCATCCGGTAGGGCGTGCCTTCCTCCCGCAATGGCAGGATCGCCGCCCTGGCATCGCCGATGACCCGGGCCAGATCGCCGATACCCCAGATATAATAGATATACGGATTATCCTGGGCGAAGGGCACTTCCGTGTACCGGCCCGGCCCCTGGAGAGGATCCGGCAATTCCTCCGTAGGCGCCATCATCGCGCTGTTGCGGTAGACCGGCGTGATGGTCACGACCCGGTTCGCAAAGGGAAGATCCGCGCCCTGAATACGCATCGCCAGAGGTTCCTGGTCCCCGACCGGTGCCTGGAAGACGTGGAACAGGCCCCACATGCCGTAAAGCGGCTCCTCGTCACCAATGCCGAAATCGAAAACCATCCGCTCCAGATTGGCCAGGATGGCCGGGTAACGGCCCGTGCCATCCACCTGGTCCGTGTGGATACTTTGGATCATGTAGCGCACCTGGCGCAGGCCCGGCAGAACCCGGCGCACGGACTCAAGCTGAGTACGCGACTGGCCGAGCGCCGTGAAGTAGTCCCGGCAGACACCCGCCAGGGGAGATTGTGCGCTCTCGGGCTTAGCGACGACGGTCCGGCAATCCTGTGCCCCGTCCGTCCGGTCCCGTTCCCGCAGGACCAGCCGGGCTTGGGCTGAAAGCTCCAGAAGGGGCTGGCGCTGGCCCAGAGGCAGGTCGTCGATGGCCCTGATCAGCATTTCCGTTGCGAACCGGTCGTCGTGGAGCTTGTCCACACCGAAAAACTCAATGTTCCGGTGCTCGGAAATGGTGCCATTGAAGGCGCGGATCGCCTCGATCTTTGTATAAAACTCGTGGTTGGCCCATTGGGCGTTCCGGGCGTCGAAGCCGTCGAAGACCGCATCCAGAAGGGCCTCGTCGCCGCTCTCCAGATAGGTGTTAACCGCATAGGCCTGGGCCGGATCCAGTTCCGCCACGTAATGACGCACAAAAGCCCGCTGGTTCAGGTGGACCAGCAGCGCCAGATCGATCCGCTGGAGGTCGGCCACCCCGTGGATCTCACCCAGCATGAAAAACTTGTTGTTGTAGAAGGACCGGGGAAACGCGAAATCCCCGTCGGGCGTGTCCAGGTCGAGCACCTTGTGGTGGGTTTCGATATAGGACTTGAAGGGTGCCTCGGAGGTCTGCTCCATGGCGACCGGCACCCAGGGTCCGGCGGCGAGGGCCAGAAGACCAAGACCCGCGAAAGCAAGGAGAAAGGTCAGGCAACCGCCGCGCCGCCTCCCTTTTTTCCCGCCTTTGGAGGCGGTGGCGGTTTTCGCTTCCTTCTTTCCAGCCATTCCGGAACCCCTTTACACCGGTGCGTGAGGATCCAATGCCCCCCCTCAGGACCGCTCATTCGCCAGACTGTATCGGTCAACCGGTCCTGCGCTGATCCCTGGATGCCATCAACACACCTGCCCCGGACGTGGGTGCCCTGAACATGGGTGCCATGGATCGAGAGACGCCAACCGGAGTCATAGCGGCCCAATTGGGAAATGCTAGCAAAAGGGATCTCGGTCTGACCAGCGGGAATACCCGGCCAGGAGGTCCCGGCCGGGTTTGATTGTGTGGTCAGTGTCACACCCGGCCCGCCTTCCGACGAGCCGCTGGATATCAGGTGCCGGATATCAGGCGCCAGATATCAGGCGTCATATCAGGCATCGGCGGTGGTACCCGCGCGGCCGCCGCCGTCACCCCAGCTTGAGATGGCCTCCTGGACATCCTCGACGGAGCGCAGGCCCGCATAGGGCGCGTTGACCAGAACGGCCATGTTTCCGGGCAGGTGCTCGTTGTTCCACATCTTGGTGTGGGCCTTGGGAATGTCGTTGAAGGCAAAGACTTCGGACATGCACGGATCGATGCGCCGGTCGATGACGAGCCGGTTGGCCTGGGAGGCCTGCATAAGGTTGGCGAAGTGGCTGCCCTGCACCCGCTTCTGGCGCATCCACAGGAACCGGGCGTCCATGGTCAGGTTGAAGCCCGTGGTCCCGGCGCAGATCACCACCATGCCGCCGCGCTTCACCAGGAACACGGAGACGGGGAAGGTGGACTCACCCGGGTGTTCAAAGACGATATCCACGTCATTGCCCTTGCCGGTGATATCCCAGATCGCCTTCCCGAATTTGCGCACTTCGCGCATGTAATCGGGGAAATCGGGGGAATTCACCGTGGGAAGCTGGCCCCAGCAATTGAAATCCCGGCGGTTGAGGATGCCTTTGGCACCCATGGACATGACGAAATCCCGCTTGGAATCGTCGGAAACAACCCCGATGGCATTGGCCCCGGTCACCGCGCAGAGCTGACAGCCGAACACGCCGAGGCCGCCGGACGCCCCCCACACCAGAACATTCTGGCCGGGTTCCAGGATATGGGGACGGTGGCCATAGAGCATCCGATAGGCCGTGGCGAGGGTCAGGGTGTAGCAGGCCGCCTCTTCCCAGGTCAGGTGCCGGGGACGGTCCATGAGCTGGCGGGCCTGAACCCGGGTGAACTGGGCAAAAGAGCCATCCGGTGTCTCATAGCCCCAGATGCGCTGGGTCGGCGAATACATGGGGTCGCCGCCGTTACATTCCTCGTCGTCCCCGTCGTCCTGGTTGCAGTGGATCACCACTTCGTCGCCAGGCTTCCACCGGCGCACCTTGCGGCCCACGGCCCAGACAATGCCTGACGCGTCTGATCCGGCGATGTGGTAAGGCTCACCATGGCCGTCGAGGGGGGAGATCGGCTCACCCAGTGCGGCCCAAACCCCGTTGTAGTTGACCCCGGCAGCCATCACGAGGACGAGCACTTCGTGGGCATCGATTTCCGGCGTATCCACCACCTCAAGCTGCATGGCGTCTTCCGGCGCGCCGTGGCGCTCCTTCCGGATGGCCCAGGCATACATCTTTTTAGGCACATGGAACGCGGGCGGCAGTTCGCCCATTTCGTAGAGGTCTTTTTCGGCACTGACAGCAGTCATTGTGGCTGCCTCCCCTCGTTTCCCAATCCTCGCCGGGCGCCTCGGGCCTCATGTCTGGCACCGGATTCGGAGCGCCTGACAGGTCGGCATGGGGCGTTTTGGCACGTTTTCCGGGCGCCCCGCACTGGCACACCCGCCACACAGGACAATTCACGAACCGGTAGCATGGCCCATCAGCATGGCCTTGACCATGGAACTGGTGCAAGCGGGTTTTGCAGCGCAACAATTCATCGGCTCGCACCGCGCTCCCGCCGCTCACCAGATCATCATGAACGGCACATTTGCAGGAACGCCTTTCTTTTCCGGAAACAATCGCCCCTGTATGGTCAATTCTCAGGATAGCACGCGGCACGGAAGGCGGGCCCCGTCCCCTTTGTCGGGAAGGCCTGAGGGCTGCACCACTGCCGGGGGACCCGGCGCGCACCAGGGGCCAGAGGGCCAGGGTCAGAGGGAGACAAAGGGCATGTCCGTTCAGGATTCACGACAAGGGCAGGAAACGACCCGGGGACAACGAGAAAAGCCCTGGATTTTCAGGACCTATGCCGGCCACTCCACGGCGGAGGCCTCCAACGAACTCTACCGGAACAATCTGGCCAAGGGTCAGACCGGTCTGTCCGTGGCCTTCGATCTGCCGACCCAGACCGGTTACGACTCCGACCATCCCCTGTCCAAGGGCGAGGTGGGCAAGGTGGGCGTGCCCGTCAGCCACCTAGGCGACATGCGGTCTTTGTTCTCCGGCATCCCGCTGGACCAGATGAACACCAGCATGACCATCAACGCCACCGCCGCATGGCTGCTGTCCCTCTATGTCGCCCTGGCCGACGAACAGGGCGCCCCCCGATCCAGCCTCCAGGGCACCACCCAGAACGACATCATCAAGGAATACCTGTCCCGGGGGACCTACATTTTCCCGCCGGGTCCGTCCATGCGTCTGATCTCCGACATGATCACTTATACGTACACGGAGATCCCGAAATGGAACCCGATGAATGTCTGCTCCTACCACCTCCAGGAAGCGGGCGCGACACCGGTTCAGGAGGTGGCCTTCGCGTTGGCGACGGCCGTTGCGGTTCTTGACGAGGTGAAAAGCTCCGGGCGGGTGCCCGAGGCCGACTTCCCCCGGGTGGTCGGGCGGGTGAGTTTCTTCGTCAATGCGGGCATCCGCTTTGTCGAGGAAATGTGCAAGATGCGGGCGTTCACCCAGCTCTGGGATGAAATCACCCGCACCCGCTACGGGGTCGAGGATCCGAAATTCCGCCGCATGCGTTACGGCGTTCAGGTCAATTCCCTGGGCCTGACCGAGCCCCAGCCGGAAAACAACGTCTACCGGATCCTGCTGGAGATGCTGGCGGTCACCATGTCGAAGGATGCCCGGGCCCGGGCCATTCAGCTTCCCGCCTGGAACGAAGCCCTGGGCCTGCCCCGCCCCTGGGACCAGCAATGGTCCCTCCGCATGCAGCAGATCCTGGCCTATGAGACCGATCTGCTGGAATACGGCGACCTCTTCAACGGCTCGAAGGTGATCGAGGGCCTCACGGAAGAGATCAAGGATAAGGCGCGGGCTGAATTTCTGCGCATTGACGAAATGGGCGGCGCGGTCGCTGCCATCGACAATGCCTACATGAAGCAGGCCTTGGTGGAATCGAACACCCACCGGGTCAAGCGCATCGAGGAAGGCGAACAGGTGGTCGTGGGCGTGAACGCCTATCTGGAAAGCGCCCCCTCGCCCCTGTCCACCGGCGAAGGCCATGTCCTGACCGTTGACAGTTCCGTGGAAGCAGGCCAGATCGCCCGGCTCAATGCCTGGCGGGAAGCCCGGGATCAGGCCGCCGCCGCCAAGGCCATCGACGATCTGCGCCGGGCCGCGGCCGAAGGCACCAACATCATGGAACCCTCCATCGCCGCCGCCCGGGCGGGCGTGACCACCGGTGAGTGGGCTGGCACCCTCCGGGAAGTATTCGGGGAGTACCGGGCGCCCACGGGGGTTGCCCGGTCCGGCCCCGTGGACCAGAGCGGCGAGATCGCCGAGGTTCGGGCCATGGTGGAGCACGCGTCCCAACGCCTGGGCCGGCGCATGAAATTCCTGGTCGGCAAGCCCGGACTGGACGGTCACTCCAGCGGCGCGGAACAGATTGCCGTGCGCGCCCGGGATGTGGGCATGGAAGTGGTTTATGAAGGCATCCGCCTGACCCCGGCCCAGATCGTCAACGCCGCGGTGGAGGAAAGCGTCCACATTGTCGGACTGTCCATCCTCTCCGGTTCCCATGTGCCCCTGGTGGCCGATGTAATGCACCGGATGCGCGAGGCGGGCATGGAGCACATCCCGGTGATCGTCGGCGGAATTATTCCGCCTGAGGATGAAACCGCCCTCCTGGAAAGCGGTGTCACCCGGGTCTATACGCCGAAGGATTATCAGCTTACGGCGATCATGCGCGATATCGTTTCCATCGTCGCGCCGTAAGCGGAAAAGTTGCTTCGCCTCGCCGGTGCCAGCGCTGCCCGGTACTCGAGAGGGAGGCCGCAGGTTCCATCCCCAATGGGGGATATAATGGAAAACACTTAGACCGTGGCCATCGCGCCACGGTCGCTTGCCGGAAACATTGCCAGGAAAGGCCGCCCGCCCCCGGTGCCGGCCAGACAGGCCACGGCGGGGTGCGCAAAACCGGCCCGATTTCAAGACTTTCCATGAGTATCCGTTGACCCGAAACTGTCATTCGGTACGGTTCCGGTTCCAAACATCTTCGACTGTCACCAAGGTTATTTTCTGCACTTCAAAAGAAACCTGCCCGGTTCGTCTTGCCCCCACCGGCATTTTCGGCAATGTGTGCGCGCCGGTCCCGGCGTAAGCGCAGGGGAGCCACGGTAAGGCCTAATCGCCGCCCTTTTTCGCTGTCCAGAATTGCAGTGTGACCGATGTGTAACGTCGGACGCGACTGCGAATATTGGTCCGTGCAGATACAGGTGGAGGTTGGCAGTCTCTGGGATTTTGGATAAGTTTGTAGTCTTACGATTTTGCCGGATTGGCGATTTTGCCGCTTAGGCGATAGCGCCCGGCGGACATGGCGCAGGGGCTGACCGCACACGCCGCTTCCTGCAGTTCGGGAACAGGCCAGCCGTCCGGCAAAAAGATCGTGACCTGCAAGCGTATCGTGGAAGGGTATTATTATGGTTGCGATGACGCCTTGGGGCGACGTGTTCGACGAATTCACGGCTCGGAATGTTCCGTATGGCTTCAACCACACGGAAGAGGACGGCGAAACGCGCGGCGCGTCTCAGGAACTCAAGCAGCTTCAATACCCGGACGAGGACGGGGAACTCATGGGCCGGGCGGGCATCACCGTCACGCCGGCCCATCTGGAAACCCGCGTCGAGCGCTGGAACGACTACTACAACGCCAAGCTCCGGATCATCGAGGGTGAAATCCGTGATCTGAATGTCCGCCGGGGCCCTATCTGGCACTGGATGATGCTGATCGGCACGGCGGTGTTCTCTTTCGTGGTCTTTCTGCTGCTGCTCGCCGTGGATTACGCGGTGCTGTCGGAATTCTGGAAGCAGGTCTACTCGAACGAATTCGGTGAAGTGCCCCAGGCCTTTGTCAGCTCCGTGGTGGTGAAATCCCTCCAGGTGCTTGGCGCCGCATTGGCCTTCCACTTCTTCTATCAGAACCTGAAGCGGGAAGGCCGCAGGCAGTTCGTCCGGTTCGTTTTCTACACGACCCTGGTCTTTCTGTTCGGGCTGGGCTTTCTGAACGCGGCCCTGAGCCTGCCCGGCGGTTCGCCCATCTCGCCCACCCAGACCACCCAGTCCGCGGCTGATGAAGACCGGGCCGTGCTGGAAAGCCTGGGCCTTGCCGATGAAACGACGCAACAGGAACCGACCCCGGAGGAAGTGCAGCAGGAACAGACCCAGCGCGACCGCCAGGCGCTGTTCTCCTTCCTCTATTGGTTCGCCTGGTTCATGACGCTGGCGCTGCTGTTCGTCGTGGTCACATCCGTGGCGGCCATGATGCTCCATGTAGCCTTGCGCGCGATTTCCGGGCTGATGGGACGGATCGACAACGAGCATTACTTTTCCAACCGCTCGATCCTGAACAAGCGGGACATGGAACTGCGCCTGCTGCGCGCCCGCCGGGCCCGGGAATGGCTGCTCACGGAAGATGCCCGGGCGCAATTGATGAAGCGGTGTCTGGCCGCCTTCGAGGCGGGCTACATTTTCGGCCTTTACGGGTCCGTGACCCCTGCCCCCGGTGCCCGGGCTGAACGCCGGGGTCTGTTCGGCCGCAAGATCGAGGCGGATCCCGCCGGTGAGGACAACGGGGATGGGGATTTCAGCCTCGCCCCCCGGGACCAGCAACTGTTGGACGCCCTCGCCCAGTCCATGGCGCAAGTCAAGGTCATGATCGACAACGGTGAATTCAAGCTGGTGATCGAAACCCGGGAAGGAGACAATTTCGTCGAGGAGGATATCGAGGACGAATTGCAGCGCCAGCAACAGCGCCGCCGGTCCTGGAAGGTCAAGGAAGACGCCGTGCCTGAGCCGTCCTCCGGCCCCGCTGATAACAAAGCCCAGGCGGGAGACGGTTCCGAGGGTGGCGCCGGGGAGGACAATCCGCCCCAGCCCAAGCCCCCGGAAGGCGGTGACAGCGATGGCGGCAAGGACGGCAAGGCATAAGTCCGGTTTCCCCCGCGCACACGCGGGGGAGGCCTGAAAAGAAACCGGCACGGGAATAAGCAATAAATCAGCGAAAGGAGTATGAAGGATGTTCAGGACACACAATCCGAATACAGCCTGTCTGACCACTGAGCGGTCCGGCGCGGTCTTCTCCTTCGCACGGGCAGCTCTGACCGCACGGCTCCTCCCCGCCTTCGCTCTGGTTCTTGCGGCAGCCCTGACCCTCACCCTGACACCGTTGCCCGCAAACGCCTCCGGATCCGGCATGGCCGCTGCCCAGGACAGCGAAGAGTCGGTGGTGCCGGACTGGCTGCGCCGTTGGATCGACCCCAGCCAGCGGGATGGCCAGCAACCGCCCCGCCACATTGTCATCGGCCTTGATCTGTCCAAGAGCAATCCGCTTGTGGTGGACAACGACTTCGCCCTCAAGGTGGGTGAATATGTTGGTGCCGAGATCGAGAGCCTGCCGCCCCGGTCCAGGATCACCCTGCGCACCTTCGGCGCGGATTCCGCCTCGGCAAACCGTCTGCGCCGGGACCGCCGGATCACCAATGCCAATGATGCCAGCGACGCCGCCCGGTTCTTCCGTATATTGATTGGCGGCGTGCCCCGTCTCATCCAGAACGGCACCATCGAGGCCCAGGACTTCACCAATATCGTGTCCTTCATGCGCAACATGTCCCAGGTGGTTGACTGCCAGACCTTCGAGACCACGGTGATCCTGGCGACCGACGGCCTGGAGGACTCCGAAATCGTGCGTCTGCGCAACCCGGGAACCAGCCTTCCCCGGCCAAGCGGCGGCCTGTTTGAAGGCTGCGCGGAACTGTTGATCCTCGGCGTGGGTCAGGGCCAGGGCAGCCCCACCATCACCCGCCGCCTCCAGTCCGAGTGGCGGACCTGGGCGAGCCGGGCCGGGTTCGTCGCGTTTCGCGGGTTGAACAATTGGTGAGGATCCCCCTTTCGGAGACGGCACCGGGCTCGCGCCGGTGCTGCTTCCTCTCCGGAACCGGGCGGTCGGGATCCTTGGTCTTGATCGCTGGTGAAGGCCCATTCACCATTGGGGAGCAAAGCCCGAACCCGGGCTCATGCCTCACATCATTGGGCCTGTACCCTGTTCCGGAGAGAGGGACCCGACCATGACACCCTCAGTGCGCTGGCTTTTGATCGGACTTGCCGGTCTGGGACTGATCGCCGCCATCGGTGCCGCCATCACGGGCCTCGTCCTGGCCGTGCAGTTTGCGTTCAATGTCACCCGGTTCGATTCCGGACCGGCCCCTACGGTGATCATCGGCATCGATTTGAGTACGGAAAGCCCGGTCATCTCCGATGATATCTTCGCCCGCCGCGCGGCTGAACGGGTCAGTACGGTGATTGAGGATCTGGGACCCCGCAGCACCATCAAGGTGCGCGGCTTCGGCGACTATGGCACGGACACGGATGAAATCCGGTTCGACTGGGTGATCTCCCTGCGCCAGAATGCCGACAGTGTGGCCCGAAGGGTGCGCATTTTGATCAGCCGGTTGCCCGAAGCGGTACGGCGGGAAACGGTTGAGGCCCATGAGCAGTCGAACATCCTCGCCTTCCTCCAGGATACGGTGGGGATGGGCATGGAAGGCATCTGCCAGGGCGGGAAGAGCCGCATTTTTCTGCTGACCGACGGTCTTGAAGACTCCGACTACGCGGATCTCTCCGCGCCGGACGCGGATCTTCCCATGCCGGACTCGCCGGTTCTTGAGGGGTGTGCGGAACTTCACATGATCGGTGTCGGACACGACCAGACCAGCGCCCGCTTCGTGGACCGGATCAAGGCCCTTTGGCGGGAATGGGCGGACCGGGCCGGGGTGTTGAGGTTCCGCGCCTACGCAAATCTGTAAGGGACGGGAGAGGACCTGAAATGCATAGACCCAAGCCGGATAACCGGACCCTGCGGGTGAGGACCGCCTTTCTGCTCTCCTTCACGACTGTGTTCGCGGCCCTCTTCATTCTGCTGACATCCGATCAGGCTGCCGCCCAGACCCGGCCTGCGGGCGGGCCCAACCATGTGATCATCGGCATAGACATCTCCGTGGACAGCCCGTTCCTCACGGATGATCAGTTTGCTGCTAAAACCGGCCGCCGCATAGCCCGCCGGATCAGCGTCCTCCCTCCCCGCTCCACCGTGACCCTGCGCAGTTTCGCCAGCCATTCGACCACGGATCAGACCCTGGAAATCAACCGGACCATCACCACCGGCCAGTCCGCCCAGCGCACCGCGGAATTCATTGAGAAAATCGTCGCTGGTGTCCCGACCCTGGTCCGCAATGGCCGGCTCAAGGCCCAGGACGAGAGCAACATTGTCGGGTTTCTGGAAAGCCAGTCCCGGGGGGTGGATTGTGCTGCCCGCCGTACCGTGATCGTTCTTGCTACCGATGGGGTCGAGCAGTCGGAATATGCGGATCTGAAAACCGATCAGGCATTGCCCGCTCCCCGATCCCCGATATTCGACCAGTGCGCCCGGCTTGAGATGCTGGGCATGGGACGGGGTCACGGCAGCCCCGCCTTGACCGCCCGCCTTGTCGCTGCCTGGAACGATTGGGCCGGGACCGCAGGCTTTCTCACCTTTGTGGGTCTGGATACCTGGTAACGGCCCGGGCCGGCGGATGAGTGCCCCGCCACCGGGCCGATCAGCTCAGCCGGTGGCGAAACGCACCGCCCGGGCCAGCACCTCCCCGGCGCTCAGGCCGTCTTCCCGGAGAGAGCGCAGGGTCCTGGCCATGTCCCGTTTCGCCAGACGCTTGCCGGTCTCATCCACCACCAGCTTGTGGTGATGATAGGCCGGTTCCGGAAGACCCAGCAGACATTGCAACAGCCGATGGACCGCTGTGGCCGGAAACAGGTCCCGCCCCCGGGGCACCAGGGTGACGCCCTGGAACGCATCGTCGATGACCACGGCCAGATGATAGGCCGCCGCGCCGTCCTTGCGGGTTAGAACAATATCCCCGAACGGCGCCGGGTCCGCCGCGACGGCCCCATGCTCCCCATCCGGCCCCTCCCCCTGCTCCACGAAGGAAATTGCGCCGCCGATCCGGTCCATGGCCTTGTCCATACGCAGCCGGAGCACATGGGGCCGGCTCTGCTCCATCCGGCCGCGCACGTCCTCCGCAGATAGCCCCAGACAGGTACCCGGATAGACTGGCCCATCCAGGCCGTGGGGCGCGGCGGCGGCCCCGGCAATGTCTTTCCGGCTGCAAAAACAGGGATAAAGCAGGTCCATGGCCCGAAGCCTGTCCAGGGCCTCGCCATAGGCCGCGGACCGCGCGGACTGGCGCAGAAGGGGCGTCTCGAACCCCAGGCCGAGCCAGGTCAGATCCTCAACAATACCGTCCTCGAATTCCGGCCTGGACCGGCCCTGATCCAGGTTCTCGATGCGCACCAGGAACCGCCCCTCGGGTCCGGCAAGCCGGGCGGCAATCCAGGCGGAATAGGCATGGCCCAGATGCAGGTACCCCGTGGGAGACGGCGCAAAGCGGGTGACGAAACCGGTATCAGGCCTGAGGCGAGAACCCAGAGGTTCCCTCTTTGAGAGTGCTTCCGCTCTCTGTGCCTTATCTGCATGTGTCATGGGGGATTTGCCTTCCCTGCCGCGCGACCCCGGTTCATTCCCGCCGCGAAGCAGCTATCATCTTCGCCGGAACGCGCTCCGGTGACGGTCTCCGTTCATCTTGGCGCCCAATGCTTTTGCGACCTACAGCGATCAGGAAACCGCCATGGCAACGCCCACCCTGGATGGACCCCGCATTGGCCCCGCCAATGGCGGTAAACCGGACCGGCTCATTGTCCTTCTCCATGGATATGGGGCGGATGGGAAGGATCTGATCAGCCTTGCGCCCCTTTGGCAGGATCTTATGCCTTCGGCCGCGTTCGTCTCACCCAATGCGCCGGAGCCCTGCGCCATGTCGCCCATGGGCGGGTACCAATGGTTCCCCATCACCCGCATGGATCCCGGTGAGATGGAAAGGGGCGCGCGCACGGCCGAAGGCACGCTCGATGCCTTCCTGGACGCGGAACTGGAGCGCACCGGCGTGGCCCCGGACCGGCTGGCCCTGGTCGGGTTCAGCCAGGGCACCATGATGGCGCTCCATGTAGGTCTGCGCCGCACGCCATCGCCCGTGGCCATTCTCGGCTTTTCCGGCGCTCTCACGGGCCCCGAATCACTGGGCGGCGAAATGAAGGGCAAGCCGCCGGTTTTCCTGGTGCACGGCGATGCGGACCAGACCGTTCCCATTGCAGCCATGCACATGGCGGCCCAGGCACTGGCCAAACACGAAGTGCCCGTGATCTGGCATGTCTCCAGGGGCATTGCCCATGGGATCGCACCGGATGGGCTCAATCTGGGCGGGCGTTTTCTGGACGATGCCTTCGAGGGAAAATTGGAAATTCGTTAAGCCGCACCTGGGACAAAGATACCGCAGATTGCCGGTTTCATGGAATTGTCATACGAAATATAGTATGTTCTGCCTGAGGCGCAGTGAAAAATTAAAAGCGATCGCCATTCGGATCAATGATCCGGACCGGTTGCTTTTTGAGTGTTCCTGACCCAGTTCAATGTCGTGCACCGCGCGGGTTCCACCGGATGATCCGGCCCAGTATGGAACACCGGCCAGCACACAGACGGAGAACAAAGGACGTGCAAGCCACGATACGATCGCCTGAAAGCTGTCCGGCGCTGGTGTTGAATGCTGATCACCGGCCCCTCAGTTATTTCCCTTTATCGTTGTGGTCCTGGCAAGATACCATAAAGGCAGTGTTCCTCGACCGGGTGAATATCCTCTCCTACTACGACAATGCGGTGAGGTCGCCCAGTTTCGAGATGAAACTGCCGTCGGTCATATCCCTGAAATCTTACGTAAAGCCGGCCCGACAGCCGGCTTTTACTCGTTTTAACGTCTTTTTGCGGGACCGGTTCTCCTGCCAGTACTGCGGCTCTCCGGCGGATCTGACCTTCGACCACGTCATTCCCCGCTGCCGGGGCGGCAAGACAACCTGGGACAATGTGGTGACGGCCTGCTCCCCCTGTAATCTGCGGAAGGGCGGCAGACTGCCGAAGGATGCGGAAATGATCCCCGCGACCCCGCCCCTTCAGCCCACCGTCTCCCAGCTTCACGCCAACGGCCGCGCGTTCCCTCCCAACTATCTCCACGAAAGCTGGAACGACTATCTGTACTGGGACAGCGAGCTTGAACCCTGATCCCGGCCCCGGCGCGTAAGCGACACAAATTAGAGCATGAGGCGTTTTAGAGCGCCGGGCGATTAATCTGCACCATATCCTGCCTCGTTGAAGTAGTTG